>JAZQTC010000054.1:0-4427 GCA_045630405.1 Acutalibacteraceae bacterium | reverse complement strand
AGTGACAATCTTCCACGAAGATGAAATTGAAGTTCTTAAAGCAAAGATTGACGAACTCCTTGCAGATGAGAATATGGGTGAAACTGAAAAAGCAAAGCTGGGTGAATACAAAGCACAGTGTGATAACCTTATTGAGATTATCAACACTCCTGCAAAGTATTTCTCGATGCGTCTGTTCTACTTTGTATGGGATGCTCTTCGCTGGCTTTCATCCGGCAATGTGTTTATCTTCAACTGAATAGTGGCAATGTTCTGATAATCAAATAATTACTAAAGCCGACGGATTAAACCCCCGTCGGCTTTTTGTTTGAAATTTTCAAATTAAATCCGAACATACAAAATTTGTGAAAATATACAGAGTAATGCTCCTGCAATGAAAATATTACTGTATTTAATTTTTATAAACAGCAGAAGGAATTTTTTCAGTATTCATAATTGCAAAGCGGAAATTTATATGATAAAATAATTATGGATAATTGTTTTTGGATAAATCTTAATATAAAGAAGGCGTAAAGGCGATATGAAAAAGAAAACAGCTTTGATTCTTGTATCAATAATATTATTTACACTTTCTGCGTGCGGCACACAGAGTGAAACCGATATGGTTGCAGAGCTCGGTCTCAATGCTGAAATCAAAGAAGCAACTCAGCATACGGTTGAGGTTAATTCTGCATTATATTCAAAACTTGATTTTGAAGATACATCGGAATATGAAAATGCCACAAAGGGGCTTATTGCGGCTCCCGAGACGCTTGAATTAAAAGATGCCGACGGAAATATTGTCTGGAGTCAGAAAGCGTACAGCTTTGTTGATAATTATGAAAAAGCTCCCGATACGGTAAATCCGAGCCTTTGGGAAAACACAAAGAACAATCATGCCTACGGCCTTTTTGAGGTTGTGGAGGGCATATATCAGGTCAGAGGTTACGATATGGCAAACCTGACTGTTATTGAGGGTGAAACGGGTTGGATTGTTTTTGACCCTCTTATGGGAGTTGAATGCTCAGCCGCCGCAATGCAGCTTGTCAACGATAATCTCGGTGAACGCCCCATCAAGGCTGTTATTATTTCTCACTCTCACGTTGACCACTACGGCGGAATAGCGGGCGTTATCTCAAATGAGAAAGCCGCAGATATGAATCTTTCCATTGATGAACAGCTTGCAAGTGGAAAAATTCCGATAATTGTTCCCGAAGGCTTTGAAAAACACGCTGTTGAAGAAAATGTTTATGCCGGAAAAGCTATGGGAAGAAGAGCGAATTATCAGTACGGAGTAATGCTTGATCCGGGTGAAACAGGTAAACTTGCTATCGGAATCGGTATGGGTCAATCAACGGGAACTGGATCGTATATATCGCCTACATATGAAGTAAAAGAAACGGGCGAACCTCTTGTTATAGACGGAATCGAAATGGAATTTCAACTCACACCCGGTACAGAAGCGCCTTCCGAAATGAACACGTGGTTCCCACAGTTCAAGGCTCTCTGGGTTGCGGAAAACTGTACGGGAACGCTCCATAATCTTTATACTCTCCGTGGAGCACAGATTCGTGACGGTTCCGCCTGGGCAAAATATATTATGGAAACGATTTCTCTCTACGGAAGCGAAGCAGAGGTTACTTTCCAGTCTCATAACTGGCCTCATTGGGGAAATGAAACCGTAAATAAATATCTTATGGATAATGCTTCGATTTATCAGTTCATCAATGACCAGACCCTTACATATATCAACCAAGGATATACCGCAGATGAAATATCAAATATGATAAGACTTCCCGAAGAGCTTGAAAAGGTATGGTATACACGTCAGTATTACGGAACGCTCAAGCATAATTCTCAAGCGGTTTATCAAAAATACATGGGATGGTACGATGCAAATCCCGTTCATCTTGACCCTCTTGAACCTACGGAAAGCGCAAAAAAATGGGTCGAATATCTCGGTGATACGGATGAAGTTCTCCGCAAAGCAAAGGCGGATTTTGACAAGGGAGAATACCGCTGGGTTGCTGAGGTCACAAATGTTCTTGTCTATGCCGATCCCGAAAACGAAGCGGCAAGGCTTCTGTGTGCAGATGCTCTCGAACAGCTCGGATATCAATCCGAATCGGGAATATGGCGCAACGCCTATCTTTCCGCTTCACTTGAACTCCGTGAGGGTAATCAGGCAGGAAATGTTGTTCAGGCAAAGGGTGGGGCAATGATTCAGAAAATGACCCCCGAAATGATTTTCAGGTATATGGGCATTATTCTTGACAAATATGCGGTTGAAAAAGAAAACATAGTGTTAAATATAACTGTTTCGGACCTGAATGAAAAATATGTTCTCAATTTCAGAAACGGTGTTCTGCTTGTGCAGAACGGAACGCTTTCGGATGATGCGGATGTTTCCGTGACCTGCCCGAGAGCTGTTCTGCTTTATCTTCTTCAGGGAAATGCAGAAGCTTTTATCAAAACCGCAAAGGTTGAAGGCGATGTTGAAAAACTTTCATTCATTGCAGAAAATCTGAATGAACTTTCTGCTGAGAATGTTTCGTTCTTTAATATTGTTGAACCTTAATGCAAGTTGAAAGGAGATAATGAAATGAAAAGATTATTATCGGTATTTTTGGTTGCGTTGCTTGTAATCGGTCTTACATTCACTGTAATGGCAGAAGAATCTGCAAGCGGAACCTGCGGCGAAAATCTTACATGGGAGTATGATGAAACTACCGGTACATTGACGATTGACGGTACAGGTTCAATGAATGATTTTTCAACAAGTCGCCCTTGGAAAGAGTATGAAGGCGAAATTCAAAGCGTTGTAATCGGTGATGGCGTAACAAACATCGGCGCTTATGCTTTCTATAATTTTGATGTTCTCACAAGTGTGACAATCGGCAAGGGTGTAACAAGTATCAGATCGAATGCGTTCGCCACTTGCGAGTCGTTGTCAAATATTGAAATTCCTGACGGAGTAACAGATATCGGTGAATACGCATTCCGATTCTGCGTAAGTCTTTCGAGTATTGAAATTCCTGACAGTGTAACAAGTATTGGAGTCGGGGCGTTTCAGTACTGCGATAGTCTTTCAAGCGTAACAATCGGAAAGAACGTAGCAGATATAGGATTTGATACACTCCTTGGAAAAAATGCGTTCAGTTTCAGCAAGAATATTTCGGGCTTCAGCGTTGATTCGGAAAACGCTGTATATTCAAGTGACGAAAACGGTGTTCTGTTCAATAAGGATAAAACGGAACTGATTATATATCCCAGCGGTAACAAAAGAACAAGCTATGAAATCCCTGACAGCGTAACAACCATCGCTATAGAGGCGTTTTATAATTCCGGTAATCTTGAAAGCATAGCAATCGGCGATAACATAACAAGCATCGGACGATTTGCTTTTAATAATACTTCTGTCTACAATAACAGCGCAAATTGGGAAAACGATGTGCTCTATATCGGAAACTACCTGATTAAAGCAAACGGAAATTTATCGGGTGTTTATTCTGTTAGAGAAGGAACAAGAATTATAGCTGATTCTGCATTTGAACGGTGCACAAATCTTACAAATGTTTTAATTCCCGACAGTGTAACAGCCATCGGTAAGGAGGCGTTCTGTTATTGCTCAGGCCTTGAAAGCGCTGCAATCGGCAACGGTGTCAAGATAATTGGTGACGATGCATTTCTGGATTGTACGGGTATTACAGGTGAACTGGTTATTCCCGACAGCGTAAAGTCTGTCGGAAGCGGAGCGTTTGAAGATTGCTTAATCACGTCTGTTAAAATCGGCAGTGGACTGGAAAGTATCGGTTCAGACGATTTCCCGTATAATCATCTTGAATCCATCATTGTTTCTAAAGATAGTCCGTATCTCTGCACAGAAGACAATGTGGTTTTTTCAAAAGATAAATCAATAATTTTCAAGTATCCGATGACAAAGCAGGGCAATTATTTTCTGCCCGATTCCGTAAAGGTTATAAAATCGTATGCGTTCAGTGGATTCAAAGGCAAGCTTATTATAAATACGGTTCTTGATGAAATTGAGCATAATGCGTTTGCTTCCGTGGTTTTGTCAGACAGGACGATGTGCTCCGTATATTTTATGGCAGGTCAGCCCGTGCTTTCTTATACAGACTCTTTTGAGAAACCCTATATATATCTTTATTATTATGCGGGAAACGGAGAGAACTGGATTTTTGATGAGGATGGTCTCTGGAACGGATATTACGTTTATCCCTATGAAGACGGTGAAACTGTCGAATTTGATCCGAGTCTTTATGTTGCTTCGGGATATTGCGGCGATAATTTCGGTGACGGCAAAAACCTTGCGTGGATGATTGACAAAAACGGCACCCTTACTGTTAAGGGTAAGGGTCAGATGAGAGACTACGGTTATAAAAAATTCCATACAGGCGACCACGACATAACTGATGCACCCTGGTCTG
>JAZQTC010000053.1:0-7901 GCA_045630405.1 Acutalibacteraceae bacterium | reverse complement strand
GATGTTTTTTGGATAGTATTTTCTTCTGGGCGGATAAACTTATATGAGTATAAATCTGGGTTGTTTGTATTGAACTATGTCCAAGAAGTTCTTGTATATACCTGATATCAACATCTTCCTCGGTAAGCATAGTGGCTACGGTGTGTCTGAACATATGCGGTGTAATATGGATTTCAATACCCGTTTTGTTGACATATTTATTTATAATACAACGAACAGATTGTTCTTGAAGTTTTCGTCCTCTGTTGTTTATAAAGAAATATCCTGTTTCATCTATACTTTTTGAAAAGTTGTTTTTATAAAGCCTTAAGGCTTTCAGAACACTTTGATTAGTTATTTGAATGTATCTCTCTCTATTTCCTTTACCGTTTACTTTGATTAACTTACGTTTTATATCAACATCGCAGCTCTTTAATGAACACAGTTCTCCTACTCTGACTCCAGAAGCAAATAGTAATTCAAATATAGCTATATCTCTTGATATATTCTTTATTTGACATTCATTAGTTGTGTTTGAATTAAAAGAAGCATAGGCATAGTTTAAAATTTTTGAAAGTACACTTGATGGAAATGTTCTGGGAAGAATCAAAGCTTCTTTCCTTTTATAGTTTATTTTGTGAAAAGGATCATACTCGATAATTTCTTCTGTTTCTAAATAATGAAAGAATGCTTTTAAACTGGCAATTTTCCTTTTTGCTGTTCGTGGTTTATAGGTTTTATAAGCAAAACTGATAAAGTCCAATATTACCGGTTTGTTGCACCATTCATAATCATTGCCGTGCCAACTTCTGAATTGTTTTAAATCGGTTTGGTATGCAGCTTTGGTTTTTTCTGAAACACCTTTCATACATTCACAGAAATCAACATATCCTTTGATTTGTTTTGACAGATTAACCATTAATATCTACTCCTTACTGTTTTATGGGTATACTTATGTTAATCATATCAGAAATTTCAGAGAATAGACAGATTTCAAACCAATCAAATAAATAGTATTGTGATTTTAAAAGTCAGCGATAGACGACTTCTTGTGCGGAAGGGTGTCTGTTGTTGGCTTTTTCTCTTTTTGAGAAATGTAAACAATATGTGAATAAGATGTTAACTTTTCAGCAATTGTTGAAAAGTTTGCAACTAATAAAGTTTATGTTTCTCTTACAGAATCCAGGAGAGGAGGTGTATGGCTATTTCGAATTCATCAAAACGACAAGAGAAGATCCTTGAGATTTTAAGCATTCGACGTTTTGATACGATTGCTAATTTGGCTGATGAGTTTGGAGTTAGTCGATACACCATAATGAGAGATATTAGAATCTTGATTGAATACTCTCCTATTTATACTGTGAGAGGTCCGGCAGGTGGTGTTTATTTTGAAAAAGATTGTTTTCACACAAAAAGTGAATATGCAGCAAATAAACATTTATCGGACAAGCAAGAGAAAGCCATTCGAGATATAATTAAAGGTTTGCCTCCTAACATTTCGGAACTACATAGTATATTAATTGATTTTGCTAGACCTAAATAGATATCTGCTTTCTCCTCCATTGAACATGAAAAGGAACCCCTTTCATCACAACCACAAGGAGAAACAATATAAATGAGAATAATGCACCTTGAAAACTGAATAGCTTCACGGCAACAATCTTTCTGAAATAGCCGTCTGCATGATACGCCAAGACCTGACAAGCGAGCGATAAATATTATGGCAGATAAATCGGTTGCAACCGATTGAGCGATGACAGCAGGAAGTGGATACTCCCCATTGTGAAAAGTCTAAATAGCTGAGTAGAGTGAGAGGCTTCGTAAGTGAATCGGAGGGTTAATGAACGAGTGCAGATTAGCAATCTGCAGCCGAGTAATGAAGCAATGTTGATTAAATTTAGAAATATGAAGCGTTTTTGTCGCTTTATATTTGTGATTTTAATTTTAATAATTATAAGGACGGTGATTATTTGTTTGATTGTTACGCTGATGTTTTAGATGTTAAAGAGTCTGCAAAAGCAATGAATATTGGTGTAAAGGCAATGTATAGTATGCTTAAAGAAGGAACTATAAAATCTTTTATGGTTGGCAACAAATATTTAGTCCCGAAGGTGTTTTTAGAGGATTATATCAATGAAATACGACAAGGTTTACAAAACCAATAGTGATTAGATATAATACTGGTAAAGTTGTATTATCTAATCACGGAAAGGAGAAAAATGACTGGCAGTTTACAGATTAAAAATGGCAAATATCAGATAGTATTGAATCTGACTGATTCAAATGGCAAAAGAAAACAAAAATGGATTTCCACCGGACTTGATGTTAAAGGAAACAAAAGAAATGCTGAAAAACTTTTAAGAGAGAAACTTGAAGAATATGAAGATTGCCAAGTTATAAACTCTGATATTATGTTTCACAATTACTTGCTTCATTGGCTTGAGTGTGTAAAAAATAACATTGATATTATTACTTATCAAAGTTATTCCAGTGTTGTTAATTCACACATTATTCCTTATTTTAAAATGAATCCTTGTCGTCTTTCTAAATTGAACAGAGAAATTATTCAAGATTATATTGATTATAAAGCCGCAAATGGAAGGTTAGACGGTAAGGGTGGTTTAGCACCTAAAACTATCAGAGAGCAGAAGTTGATAATTCAACTTGCTTCGAAAGAAGCGATTAAAGAAAAACTGATTTCCGTTAATCCTTGTGAGTTTGTTAAACTTCCTAAAGCGGTTAGAAGGGAAGCGACCTTTTATAATCAAGACGAACTTGAGCAGCTTTTTCAAAAATCAAGAAACGAAAAGCTTTACCCGCTCATATACATAACGGTTATATATGGATTGAGAAGAAGCGAGGTGCTGGGTTTGAAGTGGGATAGTGTGAATTTTCAAAATAAAACAGTCACTATTAAGCATACTGTTGTCAGACATAATAGTGTAGTCAGAAAAGATACGACAAAAACAGCGTCGAGTTATCGTATATATCCAATGGATGACGAGGTTGAAAAGCTTCTTCTGCAGGTGAAATATACAGAAGAAATCAACAGAAAAACTTTTGCTGATTGTTATATCGAAAACGATTATATCTTCAAGTGGGAAAATGGTATGCCATATAACCCAGACTACATAACTAGTAAGTTTTCCAAGATTTTAAAAAACAATGATTTGCCGCATATAAGATTTCACGATTTAAGACACTCTTGTGCAAGCCTTTTAATAACAAAAGGTTTTTCTTTGAAAGATATACAAGATTGGTTAGGTCATGCGGATTTCAGTACAACAGCAAATTTCTACGCTCATCTTGATATAGGCAGGAAAAAGTCAATTGCACAATCCATAAGCAATTCTTTCTTGGATTTGTGTTAGATGCTGTGTTAGATGCAGGTGATTTTGGGACAAAAAAGAAAACCTCAATATTCCAAAAGTCTAGGAATATCAAGGTTTCTTATTGGTTGCGGAGACAGGACTTGAACCTGCGACCTCCGGGTTATGAGCCCGACGAGCTACCAACTGCTCTACTCCGCGATATCTGTTTTGCAAGTGCTTATTAATTATACACGCTTTTAAAGATTTGTCAAGGGGTTTTTGAAAAAAATATCAAACATTTTTTGTTTATCCGCTTATGTTTATATTATACGCGGTTTGTTTTGACATTATGCACAGATTTTGGGCTGAAGGTTATGCTTTTATGCCGATTGACACGGGTTTGGATAAAATGATATCATTCTTATATATAATTAATTATGACAATTATGGGAAAAGAGATGATAAAATGGCAGAAAATACTGCGGTCAAAGAACGCGAAGTGCCTGTTGAACAAAAAGAGAAACGATACGTCCGTCCACGTGAGATTGCAGCTTATGCCCTGACTTCATACGGACTCAACAATCTTACTTCATTTATCGGCTCAACAAAGCAATACTTTATGATGAGCTTTATGGGTCTGACGGGTAAGCAATACGGTCTTATGGGCACAATCTCAACTATCTGGGATGCTCTTGACGATCCGGTTTCGGGTGTTGTTATTGACCGGTTCAGAACAAGATGGGGCAGACTTCGTCCGTTTCTGATTCTGTCAATGCCGCTTTGGGCGATAACCTCAATCCTTTTTTACACCGTGCCCGGCGGAATGACCTCAAATCAATTGTTTATCTATGCCCTTGCGGCAACGATTTTTTACGGAATCGGTTTTTCATATCTCAGCGGATGGGAGCTTTTGCTCTACAATATGACACCCAATACGGGTGAAAGAGGCACGCTGATTGCCACCCAGAAATTCGTTAATCTTTTCACGTGGTTACCGTCGTTGGTGCCCGTGTTTGTTGACTTTGTGCCGGGTGTTACGAAAAATGCGGTGACCCAGCCTGAGGTCTACAAAGGTTTTTCGATTTTCTTTGTGCTTGTTGCGGCTGCTGCTGCCGTGTACGGCTTCTTTGTGATGAAAGAGCGCGTTTCCATCGCGTCAAAAGACGAGATAAAGCAGGTAGGTTTCTTCAGGTCTGCAAAGTCCATTCTGACCTGCCGTCCTTTGTGGGCGTTGCTTGCGTCAAGCTTCTTTGGCGGCATCAAGGGTGTTGGCGGTGCATCGGAGGACTTCTTCTGGCTCAACTGTACGGGCAGACTTTCAAACCGTCTTCTCTGCAGCCTTTTCACAGGCATTCCCAACTACGTTATCACTCCAGTAGCACCGTCTATTATCCGCAAATTCGGTCTGCGAACAACTGCGATTTCTGCAGGTGTTTTCAGCGGAGTGGCATACACCGCCCTCTATTTTATCGGATACAAGCCTACGGGTAACTATTGGCTGGATTTTGCTATTGTAACAATCGGGCTTACTGTTTGCGGACTTCCCAACCACATTATGGGTGTCTGCGACCCCTTGCTTAAAGGCGATATGTACGACTATCTTGAATGGCAGAACGGTATCCGTAACGAGGGTATTGTGAATGCGGTTATGAGTTATGTCAACAAGCTTTCATCCAGTATCCACGCTTTGCTTTCAGGCGTTGTATTTGATTGGATTAAGTTTACACCCCAGCAGGACGCTTTCGGCAACATCGTTCCTCACACAAATCCAAGAGTGCTCAAGGGAATCTGGGGAATATTCTGCCTTGCACCTGCTGTTGCCAGATACGGCTACGGCCTTGCGCTTTTCCTTTTTAACGTTCACGGCAAGAACAAAGAGCGTATGCTCATCGAACTGACGGAACACAGAAACGCAAGAGCAGAGGCAAAGAAACAGGCGCTTGAGGAAATCGGAACGGAGAATAACAATGATTGATTTCAATAAGTTTAAAGTGTTTGCATCATCGGCTGACGGAAAAAAGGCGGCTGAACTTTTTGCGGAGGAAATCAGACTCCGCACGGGCAATGTGCCTGAAATTACTGACGATGCAGACAAAGCGAATATTATTTTTCAAGAAGACAGCGGCATATGCCGTGACGGATATACTGTTGATTGCGGTAAAAATGCCGTTACCCTTTGTGCAAGCGGAATAAGAGGCTTTATTTTTGCATTCGGTATGTTTCTGCGAAAGATTGCACCCGTTTGCGGTGTACCTGTGCTGACGGAAGATATTACGGGCGAATATAAGCCCGACAAAGCAATCCGCGGTCATCAGATAGGTTACCGCACAACACCCAACACTTATGATGCCTGGAGCTATGAGGATTATCGCAGATATTATCTTGATATGATGTTTTTCGGTACGAATACCGTTGAGCATATTCCTTATCAGGGCGGTGTTTCGAAACGTAACCGCCTGATGAAATATGACGAGGAAGAATTCCTTGTCAAGGCAACGGAAATGGCAGATGAATATGACCTTGACGTTTCTCTGTGGCATCCCAACAATGACGGAGAAACCGTTGAATTTGCCGCCGAAAGACGCGGTAAGCTTTATGAAACAATCCCCAGACTTGACGTTGTTTTTCCTCCCGGAGGCGACCCCGGTGAATTCAATGCGGATGAATTCGTGCTCCGATGCAAGGAGATTTCAAAGGCACTCAAAAAGGTGCATCCCAATGCCCAGATGTGGCCATCGGCACAGAAGCCTCATTCAATTGCAGATTGGGGCGAGATATTTATTGCCGAAATGGAAAAAATGCCCGAGGAGATTGACGGCGTTATCACGGGTCCTAACCACGCTTTTGACCTTGATACTCTGCGTCGCAGACTTCCCTCAAAATATCCCATAAGACTTTATCCTGATATTACACATAACGTGCGATGCGAATACCCCGTGCATTTTGACCGTGACGATTGGCATTTTGCCCTGACAACGGGTCTCAGTCGTGAATGCACAAATCCCAGACCCCGTGAATACAGACTCATTCATCGCCTTACCCGACGTTACGTTGTGGGCTCTGTCAGCTATTCCGAGGGCGTTACTGATGACGTGAATAAGATGGTCTGGGCGGATATGGATTATTTCCCTGATTGTGATTTAAGAACAAGTCTGCTGGACTATACAAGGCTGTTTTTCTACGGAGCAGACCCCGAGGCAATTGCCGACGGAATTCTGGCTCTGGAGCTTAACTGGCAATGCGACCCTGCAGAGAATCCCACTATCGACACAACCCTTGCTGCCTTTGAAAATATGCAGGCGGAATATCCTTTTCTTGAAGAAAACTGGAGATTTCTGCAGCTTCTTCTGAGGGCAAAATGCGACTGGGTTATCCGCCGCAGAAGGCTTTTTGAGCTTAATCTTATCAGCCTTGCGGAAAAAGAAATTGCAAGGGGTAACCTTGATAACGCAAAGAAAATCCTCGATACCGACTTTGACGATAGCTACAAAAAGCAGCGTGAAGATATCAGCGACCTTTGCGGGATTCTGTTTGACCTTATCGGCTTGCAGACGGATATTGAAAATTACTGTGCAGACGGTTGGGAGAGAGGTGCGATTCTTGAAACAATCGACCTGCCCGTGACGGACAGAAAATGGCTTTTGGGCAGAATTGAAGCGGCGGCGGAAACCGCTGATCCTGCGGCGTATATGAAAAAAATCATCACCCGCAACAAGGTGCGCAGTGATGAATATTATTTCTCCGTTGCCCTTAACGGTCTTGAGGAATGCGGTGCACTCCAGACGGGCGAAATTTATATGAATTTTCAGGGCGACAGACCCAATGTGAATACGGGCGCAATGCCTGTTTGTATGTTCAAGGTTTATGATAATTTCACCTTTAAATGCAAGGTTGGCGGTCTCGATTTTGACGGTGACTATCGCCTCAAAATCACCTTTACAAGCCGTAAGGACGAAACAACAACCGCCCACAGAATCGCTGTTAACGGTGTTGCGATTTATGAGGGTACGCAGTACGGCGGCGAAAAGGATGAAGAGTTTGACTCTGCAATGCTCTGCAACGGATTTGAAACCGCAACCTACGTTATCCCCAAGGAGCTTATCTGCAACGGATGCATTGATCTTGAATTCAGCGAGCCTCAGTCAGGCGTAATGTTCAGCGAATTCAGAATAACACACGATTAAAATAAACAGGAGTGGGTCATTGCGTGACTCACTCCTGAATTTTTATGATTTTTTCTTTATTGAATCGAAAATATCCATCAGCAATATTCTTTTTAACGGTGAAATACTGCCGCAGACGGAGGCGGCGCAAATGCAGAAAAGCAGAACCTCTGTTCCTGTTTCGGAGGGGAGCGTTTTTACAAATCTGCCGATACCTTTGCGAAAGTCGGTTTCAGTAACTTCAAGAGGCAAATGAACAAGCTCTGCTCCGATCAGGTCGGCAATATCCGTGATAAACTTTGACTCGTTAGAGTGGCGGGAGTAACCCGAACTGTGTTTTTTATCGGATGATTTCCGCCTTTTCTTCGTTAAAATACTCGCAAATCCGTCAAGGATTTGCTACGTTTTGTGCCTTGACAAGCCAAAAATCCTCACGATAAAAAATCTT
>JAZQTC010000052.1:0-14267 GCA_045630405.1 Acutalibacteraceae bacterium | reverse complement strand
CATCTGTGAAGGTCATGAGTCCCAAAAGATAGGAACTCAAACTATTACAGTACACTATGGCAATGCATCAACATCGTATTCGATAAATGTGCAGTATGCATGGTGGCAATGGATTATCCGTATCCTTTTCTTAGGTTTCTTATGGTATTAATTGAGTTTCATGTAAGATGTTGCTCTCTAAAAATATTTTTATTTCCAAATTAATACTTTTATAACTATTTACCCTGTATAGTTAAACTGTACAGGGTTTAGTCTATCTAAAATCCGAATGGCGCACTTCTATACATATCTTTCAGAAATGTATCGTGCGTAGCTCCGCTAATGAAAAATTAAAGATTTTAAACAAGGGTTTTACCCTTGTGCTGCATTGCAGCTATCCAAACAAATTATCCCGTTGTTTCGTTTGATACAACGGGAATTTTTTTGTAAAAGCAAAAGATTTAATTGTAAACTTTCTGTTAACAATCAACTTGTGTCCAACACTATCCTTGACAAAAAAGTTGGTCACAAGTATAATTTTATTGACCGAACAATTGTTCTTTTTGCGAAACAGAGATTTTTAATTTTTAGAAAAACATAAGCTTCGCAGAAGCGCTGCTTGAAAAATTTTTTGCAAAAAATTTTTCAATTCCGGGGATTGGGGTTGTCCCCAACAAGCGGCAAAAAGAGTGGTGAAAAAATTTGATTTTTCAAATTTGGGTAACCATTTGCCCTGCTTGCAAAGTTAGTGAATGGGTGAAAACCCGAACGGTTTTGCGAGCAGAATTTGCAAAGTGTGTATATATTTACACTCTTTAGGAACCATTGGTGAATTTTTGCTTATGAAGCCAAGTCAAGACCGTGGCAAAGAACCGCATATTTTGCTTTTATCAGCGGTATGTCAAGGGAGAATGAAGCAGGAATGTCAATCTCATCAACGAAGTTGAAGAAAATATAAACTCTCTGATATCTCTTTCCGTCTATCTTTTCCGCTTCGAACACAACGATTTTCTTTATGAAATCGTTGATTATCTTCGGCGTAAGTTCGGGGATATCTACATATTTCTCAACCAAGTAGAGGAAAGAATCTATGTTGCTGATTACCGCTTCGGTTTTGTCAATCTGTGACTGCATTACTGAAAATTCTTTTT
Source organism: Acutalibacteraceae bacterium (assembly GCA_045630405.1). GTDB lineage: Bacteria > Bacillota > Clostridia > Oscillospirales > Acutalibacteraceae > CAG-177. Next base: position 13,137 of record JAZQTC010000052.1, on the reverse strand, counting down.
CCAGTTTCTTCTGTTCTTCCTCGTAATTCTTTGCAAATTTCTCGTATCTTTCCTTACTCATTATGCCGAATGCCATATCCTCATACAGCTTTTGCATCAGAAAGTCAATTTCGTTAATCCTTTTCCGTGTCTGCTCGAGTTTCTTTTTCTCGGCACTTATGCTTTTGCCTTTTTCAAGCTCTTTTTGAGCAATCCATTCTTCACGGAATCCTTCGACATCTTCTCTGATGTATGCAAGCACTTCTCTCAGATGTTTATGCACAAGCTCTTTGATTACGATTTCTCGAATGAAGTGGCAACTGCACGAACCTCTGCCGCTTCTGTATTCGGAACAGATATACCTGCTTTGGTCTTCATCGTATCTGCGTGCAGTCATAAAGTTCAGCTTATGACCGCAATCACCGCAGAAAAGTAACCCCGCAAATAAACTCTGTCTGCCCGTACTTGTCTGCCTTCTTCTGTGCTGACGAAGTTCCTGCGCTCTGTCCCATTGTTCCTGAGTAACAATCGCTTCCTGTGCATCGGGAATGATAACCATATCTTCGGTTTCATTCTTGTATCGCTTTTTGAGTTTGTATGACTTGGAGTAGGTTTTGAAATTACAGATACAACCCGTATATTCCTGCCTTGAGATAATATTCCTGATTGTTTCGGTACACCACAGATAAGGATTTTCGGGTTCAGGTGTTCCTTTTCGTCTTGCATACAATGCTTTCGGAATCGGAACACAGTCATTCTGCAGAATTCTTGCAATCTGCTCAATGCCTTTGCCGTCAAGAACCAAATCAAAAATTCTTTTTACAACGGGAGCAGCTTCTTCATCGAGCAACCATACTCCTTTTTCATCGGGATCATCAATGTAACCGTAAGGAGCATTGGAAATGTGCTTGCCACTGTTTGATTTGTGCTTGTATGCCGCACGTATTTTTCGACTTGTATCTTTCGCATAGAAATCGTTGAACAGATTTCGGAACGGTGTGAAATCATCTTCGCCTTTCGCACTGTCAACACCGTCATTTACTGCAATGAAACGGATATTCTTGCTCGGGAAATACAACTCCGTGTATTGACCGACCTGAAGATAATCTCTGCCGAATCGGCTCATATCTTTAACGATGAATGTGCCGACAAGTCCTTGCTCAATCATATCAAAAGCCTGCTGTATTGCAGGTCTGTTGAAATTTGTTCCGGTATAACCGTCATCTGCAAGAATTTTTGTGTTAGTGAATCCGTGATCAGCTGCATACTTGGTAAGGAATTCTCTTTGATTATGTATTGAATTTGATTCGCCATCCAATGAATCCTCAGAACTGAGGCGGCAATAAAGGATGGTAATTTTTTGCTGACTCATTGTGTTGTCCTCCTTTTCGGGTGAGTCAGCTGACGTTTTTATTGTGTCCGTTTCGATTATATCATAAAGATGTTCGTTTGTCACCCGGAAACCTCCTCATTATCATCAAAAATCATTCTCTTAACTTTATCGAGAATTTTTTCTGTGCCTGAAAATTTGGTTGTTACGATATATGTAGTGTGACCGATTTTGTGCTGTGAAACCCTTCGCATGATTTTACTGATGTTTGACCAATAAATCTCACATTCTTCTATAAAAGATCCGGGTGGTTCGAAAATCGGTTCGTAGCAGTCGCATAAATCATAAGGGTCATAGTTGTATTCAATAGGTTCGTAAATGTTTTCTTTCATAAAAATCTTCCTTTCATTAATCAATATTCTGCTCCTGCTTTTTGTAAGCGGAACGGTTATTCTGAGCCGTCAGTTTCTTCGCTTCTTCGAGGCGTTTGAGAACAGACGGCTTTTCGTTTTCTTTATGTTCCATAGCCTGATTTACAATGTATCTGATTTCTTCAAGCTCACGGAGTTCGGATTGATGGGTGGATAGGTTGGCGGTTAATGATTTCTTATGTTCCGTTAATGCAGATATTTCTGATTTAACCTCTGCTTTTGCACTCGGTTTGCATTCGGGATTTGCTTTCATATATCGCACAGCGGTTTTGTATTTCTCGATTTCGGATTCGTGTTCGGAATAATACTTTTCTTTTCGTTTTTCAAAATAGATTGATTGGTATTTATCATAAATCGGTTTGAGTTTTTCATAATCTTCAATCTTTGAAATGTGCTGTTTTAACCGTTTGATTTTCTTTTCATCTGCTTTGATTGACTTTCTTGTTTCATCAATCGGCTTCAGAATTTCGTTGAGTTCATCAAGAGTGCAGATGTTACGGTTTTGCAGAATCATAATTGCCTGCGATATTTTCTTTAAATCTGTGACAGAGCCTTTTGTCTGTTCAGATTTGTTCCAATCACTTCTGCCTTCTTTTCGCATATCGAGATATGTATTCAGAATATCAACAAGCGTTGTTTCGGGTTGATTGAATTTCTCAAGTTCTGCTTTGATTTCTTCAATCCAGCTTTTGAGAATTCTGATTTTCTCTTTGATTTCGGCAAGCAAAGCGTTTGTAGATTTTATCAATCTGTTCTTTTCACCTTTGTCGGTTTTTATGCCTTTGCTTTCCATCTGACGGACTGCAACTCCTTCGTGAACGGTCGGGATTTTATCAATGCCTTGTCGTTCATAACTGCGGTAATCAATTCTTTCTGCGATTTGTTTTTCTTCAAACTTTTCGTTGCACATTCTTGCCCATTCCGAACGCCAATGTTCAAGAGTTTCGGGTTTACCCCAATCGGTTGTAGGTACGGCAGAGAATATGTAATTTCCGTTATGGTCGTTTACTCTTTCACCGTTTCGGTCAAGTTCATAAACCCGTTTTTGTTTATTGCCCCATTCACCGTTTTCTTCAATCGGTCTTATCGGACACATCACATGAACGTGCGGATTTGCAATGCCGTTTGTTTCGGGAGAATGAATTGCGAAGTCGGCAATCATTCCTCTTTCAACAAACTGTTCTTTTATGAATTTCTTTGCAAGAGAAATATTTTCATCCATCGTAAATTCATTCTGCAATGCAAAATCGAAACTGTACGCAAGCTGAGCCTTTTTGCCTTTTTCAATTTTCTCAACTTCATTCCACAGAGTTTCTCTGTCGGATAAATGTTTCGGAACATAATCGGGCAACATAATTCCCGATTCAACAACTCCGCTTTTTCGGGTGTAATCGCTGACTTCACCGTAATATTCGCTCCTCAATTTTTCGCCTGCACGGTAAGCGGCACAAGCAACGGCGCTCTGACCCGAACTCCGTTTTATTTGGGTTACATGAAAATGAAAAAGTGACATTACTGCATCAACCTTTCAAGAAACTTTTTCACTTCGGGTAAATCGAAAATGAATTCGGCAAGCTGATAAAAATCAGTAGAAGCCATATCCTTTGTTTCGGGACAGACACTTTCAATCGCACCGCCTTTTTCACAAAGACGGTGAGTGCGTTTTGCTCTGTCGCCATTGGTGAGATACTCGATGCGATTCTCAAGTCGCTGTTTCTGGTGTTCAAGGATTTTAATTTCCTTTTCGTTTTTTATTTTTTCTTCAATTAATTCTTCTTTTGATTTACTCATAAAATCTCCTTTTCTGTTTTTGGATACAAAAATCCCGTTGCTTCAGATGAAACAACGGGATAGATTGAAATATTCAATTTCAACAAAAATGTGGGATAGCTGCAATGCAGCGCAAGGGTAAAACCCTTGTTTAAAATCTTTGATTTTTCATTAGCGGAGCTACGCACACATACATTTCTGAAAGATATGTATAGAAGTGCGCCCTTCGGGATTTAGATAGACTAAACCCCGCATAGCCGGAGCCATACGGGGCAAGTGTTAATCAGAATATTCTTTTGAGAACTGTCTGAACAACAGTTCTATTTAATCCGAAAAGATTTTTGAAGAATGAAATAATAATTTGAAATATTCCTGAATTTACTTTTATTGTTTGTGAATCATAAATTTCATTTCCAGTTGAATCAAGAATGGAATTTCCCTCTGAATCAACAAGCAGTGCATAAACAATACACGATCCTCTTCCCGTTGCCTTAATGTAACAAGAACTGTTGTCATTCTCATCTATATAACAATTAACTCCTGATGCATCGTTGCTGACCAACCACTTGATTTTTGCCCCATTCGGAACATTATTCATTTCAGCTTTGATATGAAGAATGTCACCGTAATTTATTGTTCTTGTTTGGGGATTGTTTTTTATGGATATTTCGGGTGAAAATATTTCAATATTTCCGTCAGCTATAATAAAATCGCTGAAACTGTCCGTATTAAAAACGATATATCCGTTTTCAACAGTAACTTCTAACTTTTCATATTTCTGATATGCTACTTCGTGATGAACTGTAATATCGCTTGCGTTCCATCCGTCCGGGATGGGAATTGATACCTGAACTTTTCCATTAGGTTGAATTTTATTGCCGTTTTTTATTAGTGATATATCATAAAGAACAGCTTCTTCGTATGTTCCGGTATAATAGTTAATGACATCATCAAGTTTTCCTGATTTTATTAGAACAGAATGGAACACAACATCATCCGGAATAGAAGTTGAATTAGCAATAACTTTGTTGGAATATCTTGTTTCACCTTTCTGCGAATTGTAAATATATGTTCCGTCAACATCTGTATAATCACAAATAGTTCCCAACATTACCAAATGTTTTGCAATTCCGATAGGTCCAAAGAAGAAATAATCAACAATATTTCCGCCAAGCTTATCCAAAGCAAAACCTGTCACAAATTCTACTGCAATGTTAGGCGCAACTTTTTTCAGAGTTGAAATGACAAGGTCTTCCCAGTCGATTTCAAATATATCATAGATATAATCAAGATCTTTATAAATTCCTTCTGTTGCTTCGAGCATAGCAAGAATGTTGGTTTCATTTGCTGCTTTTATAAAATCCTTTACTGTGCTTTTTGCTGCTTCCGAAGTAATCTCATACGCAATCTTTTTCCAAGTAACTTTTTCTGCTGTTGCCTCAAGAATTTCTTTTATCAAATCACTTGATGTTTCTATTTTGGTAGTGAATTTTGCAAGAGAGGACGATGCTTCAATTGCAAGCAACGTAACATTATAAAGCAAACAAGGCATTGACTGCGAAACATTCTTTGTTATAACAATATATCCACCTTTGGGAACACTTATATTAATGCTTGTTTTTTGTGTTTTAACTTCTGTTTTGTAAACATCATTGTCAAACAAATCTCCGTTAAATGTATCTCTTCCTACCTTATAGGCATATGTTCCGTAACTGACGAAATCCGTATTGTATTCTCCGTCAAACATATCAATCATTTCGCAGTCTACAAGGTCTCCGGAAGAATTGTGTACCTCAACGACACCGTAACAATTGGAATTGTTATATACATCAAAACTTACGCTTGCTCTACCGTCAGCCAATTCCGTATAATCAAGACCGTCAACATACAATCCACAGGTATAGAAAGGATTGTTACCCTGACTTCTGCCTTTGATATCATCGAGGTAATAAATAGTTTTTTCATCTGCAACCTTAATTATAAAAGACTCTCTCAAAGCACCTGCCGCATAAATAATATCAAGGTTTGTAACACCGTAATTTAAGGCATCGATTACAAAAGTTGTTCCGCTTTCATCGTGGGTCATTGATTTGACCTTTGCAACATTGCTGTCACCTATTGTATATGAAATACCGTCCTGACCGCACTTGTCGCCGTTCAGAGTGAGCACAACCTTTGTATTCATTGTTTCGCCTTTGTTCATGTTGAAGGCTGACCTTGAAGAGTAAACCTCAAAATTATATCCTTGTTTCTCTGCTTCTTCGGAATATGTAAAAGTCCATTCGTCTTTATCGGTTATACCTTCAAATGTTTTTGAAAAATCGCCGTCTGCCGAAATGATACCGGGAGAAATTGTTATATAATACTTTTCACCGGGACAGATTTTGCGAAATACATCATTGATGGTGATAGTGTTTCCGCTGAATTTAATTAAACTCCAATAATTAAGATAGTTTTTATCGTTTATTACTAAGACAGGCTCATCTGTATAATAATTGCGTATAGATATTTCTTTTTCTGCAGTTTCAAAATAGAACGAATCGTCAATGGGTTGATTGAATCTCAATATCAAACCATCAGTAGCAGAAATTGATTTTGCGGCATTTTGAGGATACGTTGACGAAATTTTAAGAACGCTCAAGTCTTCCTGTGATTCATTATTTTCACCATTGGAATGACTTCCATCGCAGAGCCTGAATTCGATACCGTTTGTCTCGGCGTATTCCTTTGCATAGCAATTCTCAGTATCGGAGCAGATGTATGCGGATGTATCCAAAATGTTGCTGCCTATTTTTGTAACTGTTGCAGGAATATGAACAAAGTCAAGAGCGAAGCAATTATCAAATGCAGTTGAACCAATTGATGTTACCCCGTCAGGAATTTCTATGCTTATCAAGCGGTTGCAATGATAGAACACAGAGTTACCTATGATTGTTACATTTTGACCAATTGTTACATTCGTAAGACCATCACACTCATAGAAAGCTCCAAAGTCTATGCTTGTTACGCTGTCAGGGATTGTTACACTTGTGAGACTATCACAATAGATGAATGCTTTTTCGCCTATGCTTGTTACACTGTTGGGAATAATGTAGTTTGTTCTTGTGTTTCCTATTGGATACTGGATTAACCTTGTTTTATCCTTATTAAATAAAACACCATATTCATCGCTTGAATATGTAATATTGGAGAAATCAACATCTATCTTTGTGAGACTGTAGCACTCAGTGAACGCTTCTTCCTCTATGCTTGTTACACCCTTGCCGATTGCTATACTTGTAAGACTGTCACAATTTTTAAATCCCCTTTCACCTATGCTTGTTACGCTGTCGGGTATTACTAGGCTTGTAAGACTGTCGCAATCACTGAACGCTGCATAGCCTATGCTTGTTACGCTGTCGGGTATTGTTACATTTGTGAGACTGTAGCAATCACTGAACACTGCATAGCCGATGCTTGTTATACCCTTGCCGATTGTTACGCTTGTAAGACTGTCACAACTTCTGAAAGCCCTGAGACCTATGCTTGTAACGCTGTCGGGTATTATTACACTTGTGAGACTATCACAAAATATGAACGCTTCATCACCTATGCTTGTTACACCCTTGCCGATTGTTACGCTTGTAAGACTGTTGCAACTATAGAAAGCCTCATAGTCTATGCTTGTTACGCTGTCGGGTATTGTTACGTTTGTAAGACTGTCACAACTTCTGAACGCCCCGACACCTATGCTCGTTACACCATTAGGTATAGTATAGTTTATTCTTAAATTTCCATTGGGATATTGAATCAATTTTGTTTTATCTTTATTAAACAAAACACCATATTCATCGCTTGAATATTCCGTGTTGTCAGAACAAACAGTTATAATTGTAAGGTTGTCACAACCCCCGAACGGTTCATTGTCTATATACATTACATTGTTGCCAATTGTAACACTTGTAAGGCTGTCGCAATTATTAAACGCATGGTCATCGATACCTATTACAGGACAACCACCTAATGTTGAAGGAATTATTATATCACCGCTAATTGATGTATCAACACCTTCAATTGTAGCAGTAGCGTTCCCGTTTGAAAACTTATATGAAACGCTATATGTATAATAACCTTCTGTTATAAACGAACCTTCTACGTACTCAGTTGCTTCAGCTTTAATAGAAAACAAGGATTTCAAACTTGGTAATTTCAATCCAACAAACCCATTCAGCGGTGCTGCACCGAACACCATAACCGCCGCAAAAAATACTGCCAGTGTGCGTTTAAAAGATTTTTTCATTTGCAATTCCTCCACAAATAAAAAGTGCGCAGCCAAAGCTACGCACGAAAAACGCAGCCTGACTTCTGTTGCGACACAGTTCACCCAAAACAGGATATGACATCAAGGCATACGTTTTTACCAAAAGTATGCCTGTTCTGGGGAATATTAAACTATGTTTCACAAATAGTATATCACCCTATTTACTGATTTTCAATAATTCTTGTTTGAGAAATATCAAAAAATCAAACATTATTTTCTTTTTACCCAAACAATATCATATCCCATAACATCAGCCATTTCGACTGCTTCGGAATATCGCAGAGAGCCACGGCGGAGCTTACCTGAAAAGTTAGGAACGCTGTCGCTCCAGTCATATTCATACGCAAGCATATCAATGAGTTCACGCATTGTCATTCCTTCTTTGACTATATAAGATTTGATTTCATTTCGTATATCCATTAAATCACCCCTTTCAGTTTTTATTTATGAAGCACCGTTCAATATGGGTTCTGTTCATATTCGTTGTTTCGTGTGTTTATTTGCGATTTGGCGAATTATCACGCATTTCCGTGAACTGTATTCGCTATCGGGTGTATCGCTGTTTCGTATGGATTTCCATACAAAAACATTGATTGATTCGCTGTTTTCACATCCTTTCATAAAATAATCGCCGTTCTACCCGAAGTTCGAGTTCCGACAGGCATTCCTCATATCTCTATGGGCGCTGTGCCGTCAGCCTTTCGGCTGCGCTCGCTCTCTTTTTTGAGAGGTCATGGCGGTTTGTACTCGTCGGACGGTCATTCAGTTGTGTTGTTCCGTTACCCGTTGACTACATTGTAGCGAAAAAGTTAGCTGTTTCCCGTATTTCCAAGAGGATGGAAATTTTCTGAAAAACAGGGATTTTTGCTCAAAAAGCGGTTCGTTGTACTGTAAAACGTACAAATAAGGGTGTAAAATAGGGTTAAAGGAGTGATAATATGTATTTAAAACTAACCATACAAGAAAGATTAAAGGATTTGAGAGTGGAACAAAAACTATCTCTCGAACAACTTGCCGAAAAAACAGGAATTTCAAAATCTGCACTCGGCAAATATGAAACAGAAGAATACAAGGATATGAGTCCATTCAACCTTGTGACACTTGCGACTTTCTACGGTGTTTCAACCGATTATCTGCTCGGTCTGACTGAACAAAAAAATCACCCAAACACAGATATCAACAATCTGCATTTGAGTGACGATATGATTGATTTACTTGAAAGCGGTAAGATTAATACAAGGTTACTTTGCGAAATTGCAACCCACGAGGACTTCAGAAGATTTCTGACCGATATTGAAATCTATGTTGACCGCATTGCCGATATGAGAATCAACGATTTGAATGCCGTTCTCGATGTTGTGCGAAATGCGGCAATGGAGAAATGCTCCGATGAAAACGATTTGTATGTCAGAACATTGGAGTTGGCACAGGTTGATGAAGATGAATATTTCGGTCATGTGATACATAAAGATCTTGACCGTATTATCAGCACAATCCGTAAAAACCATAAAACCGACAGAACAACGGCTGATACAATTTCATCAGCGGCAGATGCACAAAAGCAGTTGCAGGATGCGTTGAGTTTTGAGGGCAGCGACGAAGAAAAGAAGGTCAAAATGTATCTCAACACCCTCGGCATCGACTATGATTCGCTCACAAAAGAGGAGCTTGTAACACAAATAAATATTCTCAAAAAATCAAAGCATATGAAAAGTCCATACAGTCAAAGAGGTAAAACTAAAAAGAAACGCAAATGAGAAAAGCAGGTAACGCCCATAAAATTGCGGGAGTTACCTGCTGAAATATTATCTCATTTCGGATAATGGGGTATAGTCTGTGTTGTTTCGCAAATATTCTTCTATCTTTCCGCTTAACAGTAATTCAACATAACTTAAAGGCTCATTGTAAATAAGATAATCAAGTTCCGATGATTCATACATATTGTTTGCGTATTCAGCTTCAACTACATCGCAATCAATAGATACCATCGCGCCATCGGCAAGTACAAAGTCAACGCAAGCGGTGTCGATGTTGAATTCACAAGATTTAATATTGTTTTTCATAAGTGTTCAAACCCTTTCAGTTTACCATGTTTAACACAATAAATACCGTCAACTGACTCGTTTTTTCTGAAAGGTTCCTCTGCACAGTTAATGTATACACTTGCCCTGCTTGCCAAGTTAGTGCAAGCAATAAAATCATCGTAATATCAAGGCTTTTTTACAGTAGCAGAAGTGCTGTGGTAATGTGGGAAATTTATTTTCCATATTTCCACGGCTGCAAATAAAATTCAAAAAGAAGGTTGGTGAAAAATGAAAGCAGTTATTTACGCACGATATTCTTCGGATAAGCAGCGTGAAGAATCCATTGAAGGTCAGATTCGTGAATGTACCGAATTTGCCGAGAAAAACGGAATGACTGTTCTGCGAAGTTACATCGACAGAGCATTCTCCGCAAAGACCGATAACCGCCCCGAGTTTCAGAATATGATTAAGGACAGCGGTAAAAAGTTGTTCGATGTTGTGCTTGTCTGGAAGCTCGACAGATTTGCCCGTAACCGTTATGACTCTGCAAAATATAAATCGGCGCTCAAGAAAAACGGAGTCAAGGTTGTGTCTGCAACAGAGGTTATTTCCGACGGTGCAGAAGGCATCATTCTTGAATCGGTACTCGAGGGTTATGCAGAATATTATTCTGCGGATTTGTCCGAAAAAGTTGTCAGAGGTATGACCGAAAATCTTCTCAAAAGTAAATTCAACGGCGGTACAATTCCGTTCGGATATGTAGTTGAAGATCAGCATCTGAAAACCAATCCGCTCACCACACCGTTTGTTCTCAAAGCATTTGAGATGTACAACGAAGGTGCAACGATGAAAGAAATCCGTGACTGGATGAACGCACATCAGCTGAAAAATCCGAGAGGCAATCCGATGACCTACAACACTGTCGAGCATATGCTCAAAAACAGACGGTATATCGGTGAAGAAAAATTCAGGGATATGGTTATTCCCGATGCACTCCCAGCGATAGTTCCGATGAAGCTTTTTCTGCAGGTTCAGGATAAAATTGCGGTAAATAAAAAAGCTCCCGCCCGTCGGAAAGCGGAAGACGATTATCTGTTGACAACAAAACTTTTCTGCGGATATTGCGGAAAGTTTATGATTGGTGAAAGCGGAAAAGGCAGAAACGGAACTGTTCACAGATATTACAAATGCGCGACAATCAAAAACCTGAAAGGGGATTGCAAAAAGAAATCCGTCAAGAAAGATTGGATTGAAGATCTGATAATCAGAAGAACGATTGCAATGCTCAATAACGATGAGGTTATTGATGATATCGTAAATAAGCTTCTTGCTTTGCAGGAAAAAGACAGCTCTGAACTTCCGTATTATGAACGTGAGCTTACGGATACCGAAAATTCAATTGATAATTTGCTGAATGCAATACAGCAGGGGATACTTACAAAATCGACAAAAGAACGATTGGAAGAACTTGAAAAACGAAAAGAAAAGCTTGAAATACTGATAGCTGAAGAAAAGATGATGAAGCCGAAATTGAGCGAGGAATTCATAAGATTTTATCTCGGAAAATTCAGAAGTCTCGATATGGCAAAACTCGCTCACAGAAAAATACTGATAGAAACATTCGTCAATTCGGTATATATTTTTGATGATAAATTAGTGATAACATATAACGCAGATGAGAAAACAGAAACCGTAACTCTGGAAGAGATTAACGGTTCGATTATAGAATGCTCAGGGGCGCCAAAATAGAACCAATCGAATTTTTCGATTGGTTTTATTTTTTGCTTTTTAGGACTCGAAGGGGAGCGGTAGTGAATGACAGTCCGGTGGACTGTCAGAGCCGCGACTGACCGAGGCCCGCAGGCCGAGAGTCGAGTCCTGTTTGGGGCGCCATCTTTAGGGGACGAAATGACACCCCATACAGAAACCCTTGATTTCTCAAGGGTTTCTGTTATTTTTATGCCTAAAATTTATGTTTGCAGTTTGTGACACCCCTTTACGGATTTGTTGGACTCGAACCTATGATTTGGATAATATTGAATTATATTCAATTATGGTGTATAATGTGTGCAAGATATATTTTAAAAACAAAGTAGGTGATTGAATTATGTATGAACAGTCGGTTTCTGTTAGCGGAATCGATATATATTCTATGACGAATCCTGCACTTAAAAGTTTCTGCTTGTCATTATACATCCGAGCAGGAAGCTTGTTTGAAAACACAACAAATAATGGAATCAGTCACTTGTTTGAACATATTGTTTTCAGAAATCTGAAAAACAAATATGAAAACTTTTATGAACTTTTAGCGTTGCATGGCTTGGATTTGCAAGGCTGCACTTATAAAGAATTTATTCGTTTCACTATAAATGGACCACACGATGAATTTAATTTTGCAACAGATATTTTATGCAGTTTGTTTGATGAAATTAAACTGACATCATCTGACTTTTTGAAAGAGAAAAAGCGAATTAAAGCTGAAATCAGAGAAAAAGATGAACGAAACTCTCTTGAATATTTCTTCGATAACATTGTATGGAATGGGAGTGAGGCGGAAAAAACCGTTTTGGGATATTGCAAAAATATAGATGGTTTTTCAATAAAAAAAATTAAAGCTTTCAGAGAAAATGTGCTTTCAAAAAACAATTTATTTGTTTATGTGACGGGTAATGTATCACAGGAAGACAAGAATATTTTATATAGAAAAATTGAAAAAATTAACATTAACAATCAAAGTGTAAGTTTTACCAATGCTGTTACTGTAAATAAGGATTTCTTTAACAGAAAGGGTATTGTAAATATAAAAAATGATTATTGGCATTATGTAAAAATTGGTTTTGATATTGACTGCTCAAAATATTCGGGTGGAGTGTATCTTTTGATATATGCGGTTTTATTCAAGGGGGATGCAGGGTTAGTGCATAATTATCTTTCTGAGGATAATCCGATTATTTACTCCTTTGAAAGCACTTTAGAGCAATATGACAATATCGGAAATATAAACTTTAAGTTTGAGGTCGGAAAAGAAAAAATTGTGGATGCTGTCAGAATAATTGTCATCCTTTTGAATCATGTAAAAAACGGACAGTTCAATTTTGATGCAAACTTAAAGTATGAAATGAGCAATTCACTAATGGAATTGGATAAGCCTGACGACTTGAATTGGAGTATGGCATATTATAATCATATCTTAAAAACAGATTCCATAGATTATTCAGATGAATTTTATGGGAGATTTAATAATATTACAAAAGAACAGATAATTCAGGCGGCAAAAGAAATTTTTCAAGTGAAGAATATGAC
>JAZQTC010000051.1:0-2390 GCA_045630405.1 Acutalibacteraceae bacterium | reverse complement strand
TAATGTTGAATTCTTCGATTATCTCGAATGGGAAACAGGCGAAAGAATGGAAGCTATCCAGGGCATCGTTCCCGGCTGGATTTCAACCGGTCTCAACTATCTGAGAGAACTTGCAATTCCCTTTATGATTGCATGGGTAGGCTATATGTCATCCGCAGAGGGCGACCTCGTTGCAACAATGCAGGCTCAGCCTACATACCTCAACACCTGCTTGTGGATTCTTGCATTCCTTGTTTTCGGTTATGCTCTGAGCAACGTTCTCAAATCAATCATTCTCAAAACCTCCTACGATATTGAGGGTGAAAAGAAAGAACAGATGTATCGCGAGCTTGAAAAAATGCGTGAAGAACGTCACAAGGAAAACGAATCGGTTTAAACCAAAATTTAAGACCTCTCTGTTTTCGCAGAGAGGTCTGTTTTTTTATTTAAGTTTGAATTCGGCATTGTTGTCAGAAAAGCCCTTGTTGTTTCCGATAGTATTGAGGAGCATATTCTTCAAATCGACCTTGTTGCCGTCTTTTGAGAGCTTCGGCTCAACCTTTTTAAGTACAAAAGAAAATCTTTTAAGTATACCTGAAATAAGGTTATAAACAGGTGTACCTTCGGTATGAGGGCCGTCACCGAGGAATATGCCGACACCGACTTCACCGATAAGCTCCGTTACTTTTTTGTTTTTAAGAGCATCGTCTTTCTTCAGAAAAAGCAAACGCTCAACTGTGCCGACGGTAATTTTTTCAAAACGTTTTCTTCCGAATGCCTTTAAATGCTTGACTATGCCCTCTCCTCCGCTGAGCGCACCGCGTACACGGTTAACAATAGCCTCGGCAAAATGATTGTGGAAATATTCCTGTGCCGTCAAGCCTTTAAGATCCCATCCGAAATCCTCAACATCGATTGTTCTGACTTTGAGAACAGAGTTTTCATCCACCGTGACTTTTCTGTATTTTGCAGGACTGCCGACAAGACAGGCGGTGCAGATATCAATCAGTCTGTTTCCTTTTTCGGAATAAAATTCATTTATGCTCTGGATATGCATATGTCCTGTCAGAATAAGTTCAACGCCGTTATCAGCAAGGAACGAAGCAACTTTTCGCCATTCCTTGACTTTGGCATCACCAACCAGATCAAAAGCGGGAACGGAAGGAATAACGGGGTAATGGCATATTGCGAAAACCGAGCAATTATCTTCTTTGGCTTTGTCAATCTGCTCTTTAGCCCACGCCATATGTCTTTCATCCATTGCGCCTTTCGGCTGACCTTTGCTGTCACAGCACACAGCGAGCATTCTGACACCGTCGGTAATCTGTGCCATATATGAATGAGTCGGCTCATCGACGGCTAATGCATCTCCGTAACCGAAATCGCGGTACATTTCACACAAATCGTCAAAATCCGTGCCTTCAACGGGAACACGGCCGTCACCTCTTAACACATAAGCCGAATCATTGTAGTCGTGACCGGCGGTTATAACAAAAATCTTTTTGCCGTTTTCTTTGAGTCTGTAAAGCTCTTTGATAAAGCTCTTGTGGCTTTCTTTTTCTCCGTTTTTTGAGAGGTCGCCGGGAATAATTACAATATCCGTATCTTTGTCCACGCTGATTCGGTCAAAAACCGTTTTGACAATTGCACTGCCTTCCTACATAAAATATTGCTCGGTAAGCATATTTTTTTCAAAAGCGGGACCGCCTGCACCCAGCTCATTCTCAAAATAATGTGTGTCTGTTACAAGATAAAAATTGACAGGTTTCATATCTACCTCCGATTATTCGAATCGAGAACAATTATACCATACCCGTATAAGAATTTCAATTATTCCGAAAAATTCAATTTCGGCTTTGCGATTTTTATACCTCTGCAACGGTGTCGATTTCAACAAGAACATTCTTGGGAAGTTCCTTTACGGCAACACATGAGCGTGCAGGCTTGCCTGTAAAATATTTTGCATAAACCTCATTGAAAGCGGCAAAATCGCCCATATCCTTGAGGAAGCAAGTTGTTTTGACAACCTTAGCAAGGCTGCTTCCTGCTGCAGCAAGAACCGCTTTTACGTTTTCACAAACCTGCTCGGTCTGCTCCGTTACGGTCTGTGCTTCAACAACTCCGCTCTTGGGATTAATGGGTATCTGTCCCGAGGTAAAAACAAGTCCGCCGCATACTACCGCCTGCGAATAGGGGCCGATAGCAGCAGGTGCGTTATCAGTATAAATTTTCTCCGCCATGATATTATCTCCTTTAGTCACCGTATTTCGTCTATATAAATCTACCCGCCCCAAAGTGTGCGCTTTGAGTCGGGCATTCATACGAAGCTATATATCTTCATTAAAACAATTATATCATTATATGTAGGTATTGTCAAGTCATTTTCAAAATCTTTTGTTACTGTATCAATG
>JAZQTC010000050.1:0-63791 GCA_045630405.1 Acutalibacteraceae bacterium | reverse complement strand
TCATAGCAAACCTTGAGCACAAGTGAACCGTCGGCGGCAACAACACCGCTGAGAATGCTCTTTTCCTCGTTCAGCTCAAAGCCTTCCGCAACGTTATACGCTGAACTTACGGTTTCGCCCGTTGTTCCTTTGTGTGCGGTTTTTGTGACGCTGTATGAACCGTCGGTCTGCATTGTGTAGGTCTCTACGGTGTAAGCAACGTCTGTTGCAGGTATCCATTGAGCGTAGAAATCCTTGCTCTGTTCAGGCATTGCGCCCAGATCTTCAATAACCACGCCATCTTCAGTCTCTGCCCAACCTGCAAAAACATAGCCTTGTTTTGAGGGAACATCGGGAGCATTGATTTGTCCGTAAGACTCAACGGAAATGACAGCCTTATCCGAGCCGTCATCAAACAAACCGCCGTTTGCGTTGAAGGTTACGTCATAGAAAGCAGGGTTCAGAGAATTTGAAATAACGCTGATTCTGCTTGCCTCAACAACGGGTGTACCCGTATACCAGTTCAAAGCAGAGCTTACCGTTCCGAGGTCAGATGAAGCCGAGGGTGCGTAAGGGAAGTTAACCATTCCCCTCTTATTACTCATCGACATAACGGTTCCGGGCAAAATAATACACTCAAAGCTTTCACCTTTTTGGCCTTTAAGTACAGTCATATCAATCTCAAAAAGCCAATCCGAGCCGTCATACTGAACACATCCGTATGTAGAAATCGAACATGCAATAAATGCATATCGGTCTAACTGAGCCTGAGTAATATTGCCAAGACCGAATTGCTGATTTGCAGCATTAATACCGTAAGCTCCTCGTGCAAGCTGAACGCTGTTGTATGCAAACGATTCGCTGTCGGGATTTGTTTTCAGATTAACTCCCGTTCCGTTTGTGGGCAAATCCGCAACAATTGCAGATTTGTCATAAGCAAACAGAATAGTCGCAGGGCCCGAAACGTAGTTTGTGGAAACAAAAACTCTCATCTTAAGAGTTTCGCCGCCTGATGCGGTTGTGACGGGTACCCAGTCATCCAGCACCTCGTCATATCCGTAAAAATCGGTTTTGATTGTATAGTTACGGTCATCTGATTCTGCCAAGGCAACGGGAACTATACCCAGAACCAGAATCAGAGCCATAACAACAGATATTATTTTTTTAGTCATAGACGTTTCTCCTTAACGGACAATTAAAGCAAATCTGCGAACAGCTTGATGTTTGATGCCTCAAGCTTCAGCTCGCCTGACTGTTCTTTCTTAACGATTTCAACGATTCTGTCATTGATGGGTGTGGGTACTCCGCACTTTTTGCCCCAATCGCAGACAACGCCGTTGATTGCATCGATTTCACAGGGCTTACCGTTGCGGAGGTCCTGAAGCATTGAGGGGATGATATCCTTGTGTTTTTTCATTGCAACGGGAACAAGGAGCTGTGAAACAGCACGCTTGATAGGATTGGTGTAATAGAAAAGACCAACGATATTCTTGCCCTGAACGGGTGCAAACTCTGCACCTGCAGCGTGACCGACGTCAATGCACTCTTTCATGCAGCGAACTGCAACCTTGCGTGCAAAAGCGTCACCCGTAACAGCACCGAAAGTTCCGCCCATAACCGTGCCGAGACCCGAGAAGGTAGCATTGATAAGAAGCTTTGACCATCTTGTGCCGATAAGGTTTTCTTCAAAATGAACGGGACACATTTTCTCCAGAAGCTCCGTTACCATTTTAACCTGAGCATCGGTAATGCCGTCCATCTTGCCCATATGGTATGAAAGGCTGTCGGGCTCACTTGTAAGTACGCATTCACCGGGAGCAGCAAGATTTGCGCCCCATTCAACTGCACAGCCCATTGTGTGCTCTTTGCCGATGATTTCAGCAATACCGGGTTCGGGAATACCGTTCTGAAGCGTAACGATAACACCGTCATCGGTGAGGAAAGGCTTGAGGAAGGTCACAACTTCGGGGTTATGAAGCTGCTTTGTCATAAGGAAAATAACGCTGTATTTTCCGCTCATTTCGTCAGGTGTGATTGCCTTGACGGGAACTGTCATTTCAACTGTACCCGTAATGTGAGCGCCTTTTTCGTTAAGTGCTGCAACGTGAGCCTTGTTGCGGTTAACAAGTTCAACGTCAACACCGTTTTTTGTCATATAAGCTCCCAGCACCGTGCCGAGAGAGCCTGCACCGTAAATTGCTACTTTTTCCATAATTTTACTCCTTAACTGTAACTATACTTAATCCGCTACACCGTATGCGGCTGCAATGCGGTCATATTCTTCGTCTGTGATTGCAACAACCGAGCCGTGACGGGGTCTTACACCGTCAAAACTGTATTTATCAGGGTCAACCGCCCTGAAATTTTCCATATCCTCGGTCATCTGCATAAAAAAGTTGCCCGTGCCGTATTCATCCATAAGCATTATCCAGCTGTCCGTACCCGTAACACGATACATTGAACTGCCCTCAACTCCGTGCTCCGAAAGAGACACAACCACAGGGCTGTCCTCATAAGGACCGTTGACGTTTCTTGATTTTACATAGGCAATGGTCTGGTCCTCATCGTGTTTAAAATAAAGATAAAACCAACCGTCTTTGAAAGTTATGTCACCGTCAATGGTCTGAATACCTTTGCGCTCATAAAGAATTTCAGGCATTGTTATGGTCTTGAAATCATCGGTATATGCGTAATACATAGCGGCAACGTCATTTTCAACCGTTGAGTTTGCCCAGTACACCATATATCTGCCTGCTTTTTCGTCCCATATTGCTTGCGGTGCCCAGGCACGGTTTGTGTTTGCAAATTCTCCGCCCAGGTCGCGCATATCAATTATTGTCTCATCCGTCCAGTTCACAAGATCCTCGGACTTCCATGTAACAAGCGCGTGATTTGACGTCCATCCTTCAGCGCATTTCATATCCGTGCCGATTATATAATAAAATCCGTCCTGCCCTTTGAAGATGTATGGGTCACGCACGCATTGCTTGCCCTTGGTCTGAATTATGACAGGCTTGTTGCCGTTGACGGGTCTGTAGTTATAGCCGTCCTTGCTGAGAGCAAAATGAATTCTCTCCTCACCCTCATCGTTACCGACAAAATGACAGAAAAGATATCCGCCGGAAAGACTTTTTACAGGCTGTGCAAAATCACATTTGGTCAGGCTCATAAATATCAACCTCCAATCATTTTATTTTAACATAAAATAGCCTGTTTTTCCGATATGCACAATGAACAAATTTTTTTGTTTTATTTTGTGCATAACATCAAAATTAATATTAATCCTTGTTGAGACAAAGAAAGAGTGCTATAATATGTGTCATAAATTTATTACAAGGAGATTTCAGAAATGAAAAAAGCACTTTCAATCGTTATGGCAGTTATCCTTGCATTTGCAATGCTTGTTACTGCAGGCGCATCAAATGCAGACACAAAGCTTCAGTTTGACGCTGACGGCAATTTCCGCATTATGCAGATTTCCGACATTCAGGACGGCACTCTGCTCACACCCGCAACAAAGAAATTCATCAAGGAAGTTGTTACCGCTGAACAGCCCGACCTCATCGTTCTCACAGGCGACAACATTTCAGCAGGTTCAGCAACTCTCGGCACAGAAGCTGTTGACAAGCTTCTCGTTAAGACTGCAATCAACAACTATATGTCAGTTTTTGAAGAACTCGGTATTCCCGTTGCAGTTACTTTCGGCAACCACGACGCTGAAGAAAAAGTTTCAAAAGAATATCAGATGGAAGTTTACACCTCATACGACTGCTGCGTTGCAATCGATGAAGGCGACGGCATCTACGGCTGCGGTACATACAATCTTCCTGTCTACTCATCAAAGGACGCAACCAAAGTTGCATACAACCTCTGGATGATCGACTCAAATATGTATGACGAAGAAAGAGGCGGCTACGACTACGTTCATCAGGATCAGATCGACTGGTACGTTGAAACATCAAACGCTCTCAAGGCTCAGAACGGCGGCAACGTTGTTCCCTCAATGATGTTCCAGCACATTATCGTTAACGAAATCTTTGATGTTATCGTTGAAGTTCCCGAAAGCGAAAAGGACAACTACGAATACGTTGAAACCGAAAATGAAGACGGTTCAATCAAGTATCTTGCAATCAAGCCCGAAAACCTCAAGGCAGGCGCTATCAACGAAGTTCCCTGCCCCTCAACATACAACGGCGGTCAGTTTGACGCAGTTGTTGCTCAGGGCGACGTTGTTGCAATGTTCTTCGGTCACGACCATAAGAACACATTCGAAGTAAGCTACAAGGGTGTTGACATCGTCAACACTCCCACAGCAGGCTTCGGCTCATACGGTGACTACGGCAGAGGCGTAAGAATCATTGACATCAACGAAAACACAACAGAGTATGAAACAGAAATCGTTGAATACGTTGATTTCTATGCAGATAACGATTCAATGCTTGCTCAGTATGACCTCTATGCAAACGAGTCATCAGTAGGCACAGTTGTCGCTGCATTTTTCAAGACAGTCTGGTATACAATCATCAATCTCTTTTAATTTCAGGGGCGCAGCCGTCAAAAGCTGCGCCTTTTTAAAAAATCTACGGAGGTAACCATGGCAAAGAAAACAAAGGAAGAAAAGCAAAAAATCGCCAAGAAGGTTTTTGCCGTTATTTTTGCGGTTATCATTGCAATCACGGGAATCGCCGCAATCACAAACACGGCAGTTGTAAAAACAAATATTAAAAAAGCCCATCAATTTCCCGTTGTAGGCACAGAGCTGGATTTTGAAGACAAGGGCAACGGAGTCTGGAATATTTATTCCGACAAGGAGCTGAAAATTGTTCAGCTCACAGACGTTCATATCGGTGGTGGCTGGATTTCTGCCAAGAAAGACGTTATGGCACTCAACGCAGTTGCCGCAATTATCAATGCCGAAAAGCCCGATTTTGTTGTTATTTCAGGCGATATGGCATATCCCGTACCCGTTCAGGCAGGCACGTTCAACAACAAATCAGGCGCAAAAATCCTTGCTGAACTTATGGAAACCCTCGGGGTTTACTGGACTTTAACATTCGGTAACCACGACACCGAAGCATACAGCTACTTTGACCGTGAATACATTACAAATTTCTATTCGCAATATCCCCATTGCCTTATCAGCGACGGTGCAAAGGATGTTGACGGCTACGGAAATCAGGTTTTCAATATCATCAATTCCGACGGTCTTATAACCCGTTCAATCTTCACAATCGACTCCCATTCCTACGTTGACGGCGATATTTTCGGACTTATGTGGAAATATGACAACGTTCACGAAAATCAGATTGAATGGTACAAAAGCGTGATTGAAGAAAACAACAGACACAATGCGCTCAAAATGCTCTCTTCAAGCAGTTCACAGTCTATGATTAATAACATCAAGCTTCTCAAAGTACCCTCAACGGTATTTCTCCACATCCCTCTCACCGAATACAAAGATGCTTGGGATGAATATGCCGCCAACGGCTACGCAGACACAGAAAACGTAAAACTTGTCTATGGCGAAGCAGGCGAAAAAGACCCCGTCGTTTACCCCGGCGTTCATGACGACAGTTTCTTCGAAACAATGCTTGAACTGGGCAGTACAGACACCGTATTCTGCGGTCACGACCACCTGAACAATTTCTCGTTCAACTACAAGGGCATCAACCTTTCTTACTCATACAGCATTGACTACCTTGCATATGTCGGAATTTCAAAGCTTGGTTCCCAGAGAGGCTGCACCGTTATGACAATCGACGAAAACGGTGAGATCGAATATTCTTTGGAAAATTACTATCAGGACAAATACGTTTCTTATCTCGAAAAAGAAGAGGTTACTATGCAGGAGCTTGGTCAATGAAAACAGGTCTTATTCTTGAAGGCGGCGGAATGCGCGGTCTTTTCAGCGCAGGTGTTATTGACGTTTTTATGGAAAACGGAATTGAGTTTGATGCCGCAATAGGTGTTTCCGCAGGCGCGGCTTTCGGTTGCAACTATAAATCGAGACAAATTGGTAGGGTTATCCGCTATAACAAGCGTTTTGCAAAAGACCCCCGTTTCTGCAGCTTCAGGTCACTCATCAAAACAGGGAACCTCTTTGGCGCCGAATTCTGCTATCACACCATTCCCGACACCATTGACATTTTCGACACAGAAGCGTATGTCAGAAATCCCATGGATTTTTATGTTGTGGTGACGGATGTTGAAACAGGAGAAGCTGTTTATATCAATTCCGATGAAGCGGGCAACGATGCTCTTGAATTTTTCAGAGCATCGGCATCAATGCCCATTGTTTCAAAGCCCGTAGAAATCAGAGGCAAGAAATATCTTGACGGAGGAATCGCAGATTCAGTGCCTTTGCAGTATTTTGAAAGCATAGGTTTCAAAAAGAATGTGATTATTCTCACTCAGCCTCGCGGTTTTGTTAAAAAACCCAGTTCTACGGCAAAAATCATAAAGTATGTTCTGAAAGAATATCCCATGGTTGCAAAGGTTATGGAAAACCGCCACAATGAATACAACGAAACCCTTGCACTCATTGCCGAAAGAGAAAAAGCGGGAGACGTTCTTGTGATACAACCTGATGCACCGCTTGAAATAGGAAGAATCGAACATAACCCTGATGTTATGCAAAAGGCTTATGACCATGGAAGAGCCGTTGCACTGAGGATGCTCGATGAGATTAAAAACTTCATAAAATAATTAAAACCCGACAGATCTGTCGGGTTTTCTGTTTGTTTATTCGCTTTTACTGCCGCAGTTGCCGCCGCAGGACTTTCCGTAAGGGCAACCGATACATTTATTGCCTTTTTTCTTTTGCTTGTATATATATCCTGCCGCAAGGCAAATGATAACCGCAACAACGGCAATAACAATAATATTTTCCATAGATTTTTCTCCTGTTATTTTCTTGCTCCCACAGGAGTTTTCTTGCTTTTAAGTGCTTTTGCTTCCCTGATTTTTCTGTCAGAACGCAGGGAAAGATAAACGAGAATTGCAACAAATACCACTACCGCAACAAGACCGGGCACAAAACCTGCACCGAACGAACCTGTTGTGATAAGTGTGCCGATCTGATAAACAAGGTAACCAATCGTAAAGCCTGTTCCGAGCTGGAAGCCGATGCCGCCCCAGAGCCATTTTGCGCTCTTCATTTCGCTGTTCATTGCGCCCATCGCCGCAAAGCAAGGAGGCGTAAAGAGGTTGAACATAAGATACGCAAGAGCCGCAGCCTTTGTAATCGCAAATGCGCTTGCCACCTCTGCGCCCGCACCTTCCATAAGCACAAGTTCTTCTGTATCAATAAGATTTTCAAGACCTACAAAACAAACTGCAAGAGTGCCGACAACATTTTCCTTTGCGATAAAACCCGTGACCGCTGCCGCTGCAAGCTGCCACGAAAGAACACCGACAACGGGAACGAGCAGATATGCAAAAGGACCTGCGATTGAAGCGAGGATTGATGTATCTGCGCTTTCGGCAATTTTAAAACTCCAGTCAAAACTCTGCATAATCTGAATTGCCGTGTTGCAAATCAGAATGATTGTTGCCGCTTTTACTATGTAAGCCCAACCGCGGCTACACATAGATTTAACCGCTCTCCAGAGGCTTGGAACTTTATATTCCGGAAGTTCAATAATAAAGAATGATTTTTTTGCAGTATACCCCGTAATTTTATTTATAACAAGCGCACTGAAGAAAATAATGATTATACCTGCAAAATACATAAGAGGTGCAACCCATGTTGCATTCTCAAAGAATGCACCTGCAAAAAGGCTGATGACGGGAATTTTTGCTCCGCAGGGCATAAACGGAGCAAGCATAGCGGTTGCTCTGCGCTCACGCTCATTGCGGATTGTGCGGCAAGCCATAACACCGGGGATTGCACAACCCGTGCCAATAACAAAGGGGATTACGGATTTACCGCTGAGACCAACCTTTTTGAATATGGGGTCAAGAACAACGGAAACACGCGCCATATAGCCGCAATCCTCAAGCAAGGCAATGAGAAAATACATAACCATAACAAGGGGAAGAAATCCGATAACCGCAATTGCGCCGCCGATAACACCATCAATGAGAAGAGCATAAAGGAGGGGGTTTGCGTTTTCAAGGAAGCTACCCACCCAACTCTGAAAACCTTCAAGAAGAGTTACAAGTCCGGGCAAAACCCTGCCATCTGCCATTTCATAGCCCTCAGCAATCCATACACCGGGGCCTGCCTGAGAAATCCAGAATACCGCGAACATTACAACTGCAAAAATGGGGATGCCGAGCCATTTGTTTGTGAGAAGCGCATCAATTTTATCCTGAAAATTTTTATCCTTTGTAAGCACCTTGCGGCTTTCAACCTCTTTGACAATACCGTTCACAAAAGCAAAGCGTTTTCTGTCCGCCGAGGCAACGGATGCTTTATCCGTAAGGTCAACATCACCCTGCACGTAGGGAGCAACCTGACCCTTTCCCGCAACTTTCATTGCCATTTTTACAACGGCATCTATTCCTTCAGCGGTTGAGGAAACTGTTTCAACAACAGGACATCCCAATTTTTTTGAGAGGACTTCCGTGTCAATTTTTGTTTCTTTTTTCTTGTTGATATCGGTTTTGTTAAGCGCAACAACAACAGGAATGCCCATTTCCATAAGCTGAGTTGTGAAGAAAAGGCTTCTGCTCAGGTTGGTTGCATCAACAATATTTATGATAACGTCGGGATTTTCGTTTTTGATATAATCCCTTGTAACGCTTTCTTCCGATGTGAAAGGTGACATTGAATATGCGCCCAGAAGATCAACGGCGATTATGCCGTCTTTGCCTCCGCAAAGATTTTTTCTGATAGGATGCTCTTTTTTATCAACGGTAACGCCCGCCCAGTTGCCGACTTTTTCGTTTTTGCCGGTGAGAGCATTAAACATTGTTGTTTTACCGCTGTTGGGATTGCCTGCCAATGCAATTCTCATTGAATCTACTCCTTAAAACGCCTTGAGGTTAGCCGATGCTAACCCACACTCCAAAAAAATAATCCGCTTCCGCCGATTATCCGTAATTTATATAATGATTGCCTCTGCGAGCTGATAGTCGATATTGTATCTGCCGTCTTTAATCGAAACAATGCAGCCGCCTTTTATATGGAAAACAACGGTGATGGGCTCTCCGCTGTAGCAACCGAGAGAAAAGAGAAATGCTTCAAGCTCTTCGTCGTCGGTTTCAATAGCCTGAATGATATATTCAATTCCTTCTTTTGCTTCTCTGAGATTCATATACCGTACTCCAAATTCAATCTTCTTGGATTAGTCCACACTAACTACAACTAATATTAACCAAACTTCCTTGATTTGTCAACAGTTTTCGGGAATGAAAAAACCTGTTTTTTCAAATTTTGTAATGTTAACCAAAACCAGTCCCGACTGCGAATATTCTTTTTGTTTGATTTTCTGCTGCATTCAAGTTAGTCTCGACTAACTGCACATAGTATACTATTACTGTTAAATTTTGTCAACCCTTTTCTAAAAAAATCAGCTCCGTACAAAATATGCACGGAGCCGTAAAAATTATTCAAAATTGCAGATAATTCTGTCACCCTCGGCGGTGAGTTTAACCGCCTTGACAGGCTTCTCACAGCTGTTGACAATCTTTTCGGTGATAACGTCTTCAACGTTTCTGCGGATTGTGTTGCGCAAATCTCTTGCACCTCTGGGACCGTCAACGGAAAGACGGGCAATTGCGCTGATTGCGGCATCATCCCATGTAAAGGCGATTCCCTTGTCAATCATAGGATCAACAAGTTCTTTGAGCATCAGCACAGCGATTTCCTCATAGTCTTCCTGCGTGAGGTCATTGAAAACAACAACCTCGTCCACCCTGCCGATAAATTCAGGACGGAGGAATTCGTTGAGCGCCTTCATTGCTCTTTCCTTTGATGCATCGCTCTTTGTTTTTGCAAATCCGAGAGCACCCGAGCCTCTGTTGCTGCCTGCATTTGAGGTCATAACGATAACCGTATTTTCAAAGCTTACGTTTCTGCCCTGCGCATCGGTGATTTTGCCCTCGTCAAGAATCTGAAGCAGAATGTTCATAACGTCGGGATGAGCCTTTTCGATTTCATCAAAAAGAACAACCGAATAGGGCTTGCGGCGGACTTTTTCAGTAAGCTGACCTGCCTCGTCATAGCCGACATATCCGGGAGGCGAGCCAATGATTCTGGAGACGGAATGTTTCTCCATAAACTCGCTCATATCAAGTCTGATAAGGGTTTCGGGAGTGTCAAAAAGTTCCTTTGCAAGGAGCTTTACAAGCTCGGTTTTACCCACACCCGTAGGACCTACAAAGATAAATGAAGCAGGTCTTCTTCTGGGATTAATCTGGACTCTGCCTCTTCTGACAGCGGCGCTGACAAGCGAAATTGCTTCATCCTGACCGATAAGTCCTGCTCTGAGATTTTCCTCAAGCTGTGAAAGTCGGCGAAGGTCGCTTTCAATAACCTTGCTTGCAGGTATACCCGTCCAGAGCTGAATCACTCTTGCAAGGTCGTCTTCCGTAACGTGATTATCAGATGCAAGTTCTTCAAGCTTTCTGACTTCTTCCTTCTTCTGGAGAATTTCCGCCTTGATTTTTGCGATTTCCTCGTAATCCGCCTCGCTTGCTTCCATAAGCTCCGCTTCGTGAGTTTCCATATCCGCAAGTTCAGCCAACGCAACCTCATAATCGCTTATGCTCTTGTTGCGCAGATTTGCGCAGGTGCAGGCTTCATCAAGCAGGTCTATTGCCTTGTCAGGCAGGAATCTGTCGTTGATATATCTCTCTGAAAGACTGACAGCTTTTTCAATGAGAGTATCAGTTACTCTTACTCTGTGGAAATCCTCGTAGTAATCCTTGATACCCTTGAGCATTTCTGCGGTCTGCTCAACAGAAGGCTCTTCAACCCTGATAGGCTGAAGTCTGCGTTCAAGAGCAGCATCCTTTTCAATATATTTTCTGTATTCGGTGAAAGTTGTTGCACCGATAATCTGAATTTCGCCTCTTGAAAGTGAAGGCTTAAGGATATTTGCAGCGTTCATCGACCCTTCCGCATCGCCCGTGCCCACAAGTGAATGAACCTCGTCAATGAAAAGAATGATGTTGCCTTCACTTCTCACCTCTTCAACAAGACCCTTGATTCTGCTTTCAAACTGTCCTCTGAACTGAGTACCTGCAACAAGGGCTGCAAGGTCAAGCATATGGATTTCCTTATCCTTCAGCTTTGCGGGAACGTCGCCGTTTGCAATCTTAAGCGCAAGACCCTCTGCAAT
Organism: Acutalibacteraceae bacterium; assembly: GCA_045630405.1. Taxonomy (GTDB): domain Bacteria; phylum Bacillota; class Clostridia; order Oscillospirales; family Acutalibacteraceae; genus CAG-177. The sequence goes on along the minus strand of JAZQTC010000050.1, from coordinate 52,524 downwards.
TGCGGTTTTACCTACGCCGGGCTCACCGATGAAGCAAGGGTTGTTCTTCTGTCTTCTGCAAAGAATCTGAATTGCTCTGTAAATCTCGTTTTCTCTGCCGATGATTCTGTCAACCTTGCCTGCTCTCGCCTTTTCGGTAAGATTTGTGCAAAACTGGCTGAGATACTTGAGCTTTTTCTCTGCAGGTTCATTTTTGCCTTTTCTGCCGCCCCATTTTTTCTTTTTGTCCTCGGTATCTTCTTTGGTTTCGGGCTGTGACTTGTCATCGCCTGCATTCATTGCGCCAAAGTTCTGAAGGAAAGGCATTGTGCCTGCACCGCCGGGTTCAAAGCCGTCCTCACCGAACATTGCCTCAAACTGCTCGCTTACGTCCTCCAGTTCATCCTCCGAAATACCCATACTCTGCATAATCTGCTTGACGGGTCCGATATTCATTTCCATTGCACACTTTATGCAAAGACCCTCCTGAGTGGTCTTTTCGCCCTCAACCTTTGTCACGAAGAACATTGCAGGACGCTTTTTGCATTTTGCACATAAAACTTGTTTCATTTATTACAATTCCTTTTGCTGTTTATTTTGAATTTTTCTTTTCTTTAATCTGACTGATAACACCGGGAACATAGCTGAAAAATGCAATCAGAGTAAGAACAACGCTGATGCCTACAAGTATAAGCATAACCGTTGCGGAAAGTGTATATACCTTTCCGAGAATACCGATGTCAGGACCGAATGCCATAATAACACACATAATTGTGTAGAATGCAAAGGTTGCAATTTTGCCGGGCATTTCAGCCGCAACAGGCTTGAGACCGAACACAATCATACCTGCCGCAACAACAACCATAACAGCCTCTTTGATGAGGAACACAAGGAAAATCCAGCTGAAGGTTTTCACGGTTTCGTCGCTGCTGTTGCTGAAAGTGAGATAAAACATAACTGCAATGGTAATCTGGCTCATCTTATCTGCAATAGGGTCAAGCAACTTACCCATTGCGCTTATCTGATTGAATTTGCGGGCAATCTTGCCGTCAAAAAAGTCTGTGAGACCTGAAATCGCAAGCACGATTACCGCCCAGAGGTAATTGCCGTCATTGAAAAGTACGGCAAAAACGGGTATAAGAGCGATTCTGATGAGTGAAAGAAGATTGGGCACCGTAAGGCATCCTGTAAAATATTCCTTTAATAAAGCTTTCATTTTTTCATCCCCTTAAATGATTGATATTATTTTGCATACAAACTGTGTTATAGCCGAGCCGTCAACCGCAACCTGCAAAGGTGAATCCGCAAACAGTTTTGCAACGCTTGCAAGCACCTGACAAATCACGGTGATTCCGATTGCACCCTTTATTGCGCCGAGCAAACCGCCCATAAGCTTGTTGATGCTCTTTATTACGGGAAGCTTGGCAATAATGTTTATCACGGAAACTCCCAAGGAAAGAATCACGTTGGAAATTATGAATATAGCAAGGAATGCTATTGCTGATATAACTGTGAGAATAAATGCATTTTCCGCAGCTGTGTAGATTTTTTCTGCAACCTCTGCAATTTCCGTGTTTGCGGCAACACCCGAAAGCAAAGCCTCAACAGAGGTGTTTGTGAAAGTTGCAACCGCATCCGAAACAGCCTGAGGAATTGCATTGGCAACCGCCTGAGTGCCGCTGCTTATGTTATCCGAAATCACCTTTGTCAGCCACTCAACGCCCATTTCGTGAATAAAATTATCATTGAGCCATTGAGCCGCGGCAGGTGAATATTCCTTTGCAATAATTATGCTGATAACCGTTACAATCAAAGAAAAAACAGTTTTTATAAAACCTTTTTTCCTGCCTGTAAATATAAAAGAGGCAAAAATCAATATCAGTATGCCGTCAAGAATCAAAGGTAAAAAATCCACGGTCATCCCCCCTTAATACTTATAGATACTGCTGTTTTCAACCGTATAAAGAGTACCCGAGCTCCAGAAAAGGTCTGTCACCGTGTGCTCTGCATCAATTTTTTTGCTTTCTTTTCCGCTTGAGGTGTAAACAGTTATATCAGCACCGCTTGAAACAGCGATTTTTCCGCCGCTGATTGCAACACAATCGGGAGTACCGTCAACGGTGAAATGTGCAGTCTTTTTGCCGCTTTTGGCAAATCTGACAATGGCAGTTTTTGCTCCGCCGAACTCTTCGTAGCAGACAACCACGTTGCCTGAATCGTCAACGCAGACTGCGGATATGCTGTTTTCTGAATAAACAAGTTCCTCTATCGTGTCGCCGTTTTTATCAAGCACAACGGTTCTGTTGTCACCAACGGCAACAATTCGGTTGGAATCCGTATAAACCGCTTCAAGGAAAAGAGTTCCTCTGTATCTCAGATCAGCCTTCGGCTCCGAGGAGTTTATGTTGAAAATAATAATTCTTGTGTAAATTTCCGCGTTTTCGGTGCCAACCGCCGTAATCACAAGATTTTTTCCGTTCTTGGAAAGTCCTATGTCAGAAATTCGTTCCTGGGAGCAATTCCATTGAAACGACTTTTCAAAATATCTGTCATAAACCGTCAGAACACTCTGTGCTTCATCCGATGAATGAGATGTTGCAATGCATCCGTTTTTGGAAAGTCCGACGGCAACAACAGTGCGACTTTCATCAATTTTGCCGAGTTCCTCCGTTCTGCTCTGGAGGACAACCTTGTTGGACGAGCTGCTGTAAACCAATGCTCTGCCGTTTTTTGAAATCACCTTGGTGTCTGCAGAGTCAAACTTAAGGGAGAATATTTCTCCTGCCGATGAGCTGAGCACCTGAGTGGATTCATCGTAAATAACAAGAGGCTTGCCGCCGATATCCGTAACCTTGCGGAATTCAAATGAATCGAGTTCGTGAGGATATCCGTTACCTTTGTGGAACCAGGTTTTCACCTCTCTGACAGTATCCGTCACGTTGGACATTGCAACGTTACCCAGAAGTCTTGCACTGAGGAAAAGGGCACAGCCGACAACAAGAATAACTATGGGAATACGGATAATTCTGAAAATTTTCTTCAGCAATTTCTTGTTGCGCTGCTTTGAAAGGTCAATGATTTTTTTATCTGCCATTCAGCCGCCTCCTTTATCAATAATGTATCTTGTTAAGATAGAGTCCGTGAGCAGGGGCGGTGTAGCCTGCCGCCTCACGGTTACGGGAATCTATGATTTTATCTATTGAATCTGCAGGAATTCTGCCTCTTGCAATATCAATCAGGGTACCCGTCATAATTCTCACCATATTGTAGAGAAATCCGTCAGCTTCTACTCTGAAAATAACCATATCCCCCTCACGCTCAACAGAGGCATTCTTCACCGTTCTTTTTGTATCCTCAACGCTGCTGCCTGCGGCGCAGAACGAATCAAAATAATGAGTGCCTATATATGCCTTTGCCTGCTCGTTGAGGAATTTTTCATCAAGAGGGTATTTGTAATGAAGCGAGTATTCGTAAAGGAACGGATTTTTGTTTGGTGAGTTCCATATTTTATAAATATATTCCTTTGACTTGCAATCATACCTTGCGTGGAAGTCATAATCAACTTCACAGCAATCAAGTGCGGCAATGTCACGGGGTAAAACCGCATTGAGCGCACCCACAAGCTTTTTGCAGTCTATTGCGCTTTCGGTTCGGATATTGCAGCAATACATATTTGCGTGAACGCCCGAATCCGTTCTTGAACAGCCCACAACGTTGTCACGCTTTGAGCAGATGCGTTCAAGAGCATCCTGCAGAGTCTGCTGAACGGTAACTGCATTTTCCTGCACCTGCCATCCGTGATACGCCGTGCCGTCAAATGAAATTGTAAGAAGTAGGTTTCTCATATTACTGCCTCAAAAAAGTGGTTTAATACTACGACGCCTGCCGTAACGGCAATGCAGAAAATAAGTGCCGCAAAATCTCTGAAGGAAAGCTTCATCTGCTTCATTCTTGTTCTGCCCTCGCCGCCTGTGTAGCAACGGCAAGTCATTGCAAAGGCAAGCTCATATGCTCTTCTGAATGATGAAACCATAAGAGGAATGAAGATAGGCACAAGCGCTTTTGCACGCTGAACAATTCCGCCGCTTTCAAGGTCTGCGCCCCTTGCCTTCTGCGCATTCATAATGCGGTCTATTTCCTCAATGAGAGTGGGAATAAATCTGAGTGCAAGAGTCATCATCATAGCCAGAGTGTGAACTTTGATTTTGAATATTTTGAGGGGTGAAAGCACCCTTTCTATAGCATCCGTAAGCATTGTGGGAGTTGTTGTGTAAGTCAGCAACGAGCTGATAACAACAAGGGTCACAATTCTTATCATAGTAAAAATGGCGGTGTTAACGCCTTTTTCCGTTATTGCAATGCCCCATTTTTCAAAGTAAACCGTGCCGCCCTCGGTGTAAATGATGTTCAGCACAGCCGTGAAAACAAGTATAATCACAATGGGTTTAAGGCTTTTGAGCATCATTTTTGCAGGCACGCTTGATATTGCGGCAGATATCACCGCAACAAGGGCAATCAGCCCCAATGAAAAGAAGCTTTTGCAAAGAAAAATTGTGATAATAAGCAGAAACGTGAGAATCAGCTTCATTCTTGGGTCAAGTCTGTGCAAAACGGATTTGCCCGGGTAATACTGACCGATTGTAATATCTCTTATCATTCTGCGCTCCCCCTTTCAATGAGGGTGCGGAGAATTTTTCTGCCCTGCTCAACGGTATAAACGTTTGCAGGCACGTCAATGCCCTTTGCTCTGAGTTTTGCAAAAATCTCCGTGATTTCGGGCACGTTGAGTCCCATTTTGCGAAGCTCATCGCCTCTTGAAAAAACTTCATCAACTCCGCCCTGCATTGCGACGGAAGCGTTATTCATAACAATAATTCTGTCCGCCATTCCTGCAATATCTTCCATACTGTGGGAAACAACGATTACCGTGCTGCCCGTCTGTTTTCTGTAATTTTTGATAAGCTCCACAAGGTCTTTTCTGCCTCGGGGGTCAAGACCTGCGGCAGGCTCGTCAAAGATAAGCACTTCAGGCTCCATTGACATAACACCTGCAATGGCAGCTCGCCTTTTTTCACCGCCCGAAAGGTCAAATGGTGATTTATTGAGATGCTCCGCCTTAACGCCCGTAAACTCAGCGGCACGAAGCACTCTTTCTTTTATTTCAGCCTCGGAAAGTTTCATATTCTTGGGGCCGAAAGCGATATCCTTATAAACTGTTTCTTCAAAAAGCTGATACTCGGGATACTGGAAGCAAAGTCCCACCTTGAAACGGGACTGTCTTAACGTTTCCTTGTCTTTCCAGATATCAACTCCGTCAACAAGCACCTTGCCGCTGTCGGGCTTAAGAAGTCCGTTGAAATGGGAAATCAAAGTGCTTTTGCCTGAGCCTGTGTGACCGATAATACCCACAAGCTCCCCTTTTTCTATCTGAAGATTGACGTCATTGATTGCGGCAACCTGCTGTACGGTGCCTTTTGAATAATAATGTGTAAGATTTACCGTTTCAATTGCGTAACTCATACGGCACCTCCCAGCACACGGACAATTTCGTCCACACATTCGTCAATATCAAGCACGCCCTCTTTGATACCAAGGTCGTGGCAAAGCTCTGTTGACTGAGGCACGTCGAGACCGCATCTGCGAAGTTTTTCAACCTGAGTGAAAACCTCTTTGGGAGTGCCGTCCATAACGGGTCTGCCTCCGTCCATAACAATAACTCTGTCTGCCTGCACCGCTTCGTCCATAAAGTGAGTGACAAGCACAACGGTGATGCCCATTTCTTTGTTAAGACGTTTTACCGTCTGCATAACTTCGTCTCTGCCCATAGGGTCAAGCATTGCTGTTGGCTCATCAAGCACAATGCATTCGGTCTGCATTGCGATTACGCCTGCAATGGCAACTCTCTGCTTCTGACCGCCCGAAAGCTTGTGAGGCTCTCTGTGGCGGAAGTCATACATATTGACGCATTTAAGAGCATCGTCAACCCTTCTGCGGATTTCCGCAGGCTCGATGCCGAGATTTTCGGGGCCGAAAGCAACGTCATCCTCAACGATTGTTGCAACAATCTGATTATCGGGATTCTGAAAAACCATACCAACGATACGGCGCACTTCGTCCGCTTTTTCTTCCGTATCAGGCACAATGCCTTTAACGGAAACGGTGCCCTTTGTAGGCTCAAGGATAGCATTGCAAAGCTTGGCGAGAGTGCTTTTGCCCGAGCCGTTATGACCCAGTACGGCAACAAACTCACCTTTGTTGATTGCAAGGCTGACGTCTGTCAGAGCAGGATATGCCTGCACCTGCGCATCCTCGTCATCCGCATCATATATAAACGTTACGTTGTCAAATTCAATAATTTTTTCGCTCATAGTAAAATCCTGTCGGTTTTTATTTTACATTCTTTCCTTTCCATATTGCGCTTGCGCCGCAGGGAAGAACTCTGCCGGGTTTAGATGAAACGGGAATGCCGATTTCGTCGCTCTCGGTTGTGCCGCCAAACTGCTTCTGCACGGTTTCACCGAGAATATATTCCATAACGCTGGGTGAAAGACCCGTTGTATATGAATTAATCAGCACCATAAGTGAATCTTCGTAAAGAAGCTGTGAACAAAGGTCAACGAAATCATAAACCTCGTTTTCAAGCTTCCAGACCTCTCCGCCCGGGCCTCTGCCGTATGAGGGAGGGTCCATAATGATAATATCGTATTTGTTACCGCGTCTGATTTCACGCTGAACAAATTTGATGCAGTCGTCAACAAGCCAGCGCACGGGAGCATCGGAAAGATGGCTTGCCGCCGCATTTTCCTTTGCCCAGAGGGTCATACCCTTTGAAGCGTCAACGTGAGTTACACTTGCTCCTGCTCTGAGTGCTGCAACAGTTGCACCGCCCGTATAGGCAAAGAGATTCAGCACCTTGACGGGTCTGCCTGCATTCTTTATTATATCCGCCGTCATCTGCCAGTTAACAGCTTGCTCGGGGAAAAGACCTGTGTGCTTGAAACCCATAGTCTTTATGTTGAATTTAAGTTCGTCAAGACCAATCTGCCACACTTCGGGCATCTTTTTGCACACTCTCCAGCTTCCGCCGCCTGTATTTGAACGGTTATAAACAGCGTGAGGAGTGAACCAAAGAGGATTTTCCTTTGGTGTTTTCCAGATAACCTGAGGGTCGGGACGCACAAGAATAATATCGCCCCATCTTTCAAGTCTTTCTCCGTCGGAACAATCTATAAGCTCATAATCAAGCCAGTTATCTGCTTTTCTCATAATTTACACATCCAATCTCTGCTGACCCGACATAGGAATACCCAGATGGGCATAGCCTGCAGGGGTTACCATTCTGCCTCGGGGTGTACGGCTCAGGAAGCCGATCTGCATAAGGTAAGGCTCATAAACGTCTTCTATGGTAACGGCTTCTTCACCGATTGCCGCGGCAATGGTTTCAAGTCCCACGGGACCGCCGTTATAGTTCTTTATCATTGTTTTGAGTATAAGTCTGTCAATGGAATCAAGACCCAGTTGGTCAATTTCCATTCTATCAAGAGCAAGTGACGAAGCTTCTTTTGTGATTGCACCGTCACACACAACCTGAGCAAAGTCTCTTGCTCTTTTGAGCAGGCGGTTTGCAATTCGGGGTGTGCCTCTTGAGCGCGATGCAATTTCAAGAGAGCCGTCGGGGTCGATATCGATATCCAGAATTCCCGCACTTCTGTTGACAATGCTTGAAAGCTGCTCGGGGGTGTAAAGCTCCAGACGGAGAATAACACCGAATCTGTCGCGCAGAGGTGCGCTGAGCTGACCTGCTCTTGTGGTTGCGCCTACAAGAGTGAATTTGTGCAGGTCAAGACGGATTGAACGGGCTGAAGGTCCTTTGCCGATAATAATATCCAGCACGTTATCTTCCATTGCAGGGTAAAGCACTTCTTCAACAGCTCTTGAAAGGCGGTGAATTTCGTCAATGAAAAGCACGTCACCCTCGTTGAGATTTGTCAGCAAAGCCGCAAGGTCACCGGGCTTTTCAATTGCAGGACCGCTTGTTACACGGAAATTAACGCCCATTTCGTTGGCAATGATTCCTGCAAGAGTTGTTTTGCCCAGACCCGGAGGTCCGTAGAGCAAAACGTGGTCAAGAGGCTCGTTTCTGCGGCGAGCCGCTTCAATATAAATCGAAAGATTTTCCTTTGCCTTATCCTGACCGATATATTCATCAAGTGATTTGGGGCGAAGGGAAACTTCTATATCGTTATCTTCCGAGGATGAGTATTCGGCAGATACGATTCTGTTTTCCATATCAAAATCCATAATTCATCCTCCTTTAAAAATTCTTTGCAAGCAATTTGAGTGCCTGCTTTATCATTTCTTCCGTTGAAAGATTCCCGTCAAGTCTGCCGACGGCAATGCTTGCCTCGGACTTGCTGTAACCCAGCATAACAAGCGCATTGACGGCATCCTCGCCCGCATAGCTGACGGTTGCTTTCTGAGCCGCCGCAATGTTACCGAGTGTTTCAGAGCTTGTTGCAAAGCCGTCAAGCTTGCCTTTGAGTTCAAGCACAACTCTCTGCGCAATCTTGGGGCCTACACCCTGTGCGGCGGTAATGGCTTTTACGTCGCCGCCTGCAACGCTGACTGCAAGCATATCGGGGGTAAGCTGAGAAAGAATGGCAAGCGCCGCTTTGGGTCCAACACCCGAAACGCCCGTAAGCATTTTGAAGCAGTCAAGCTCATTTTTATCCGCAAAACCGAAAAGGTCAAGAGCATCCTCTCTCACGTTGAGATGAGTAAAAAGAGTCTGCACTTCACCGACGGTGCATTTGCGCAGGGTATTGCCCGTTGCAAAAAGTCTGAATGCAACGCCGCTGCATTCAAGGGCAACGCTGCTTTCGTCCATAAATATTATTTTGCCTGTTAAGCTGTAAAACATAAGGCTGCTCCTTTGTTTATCTTCTGTTAAGCTGACCTATCAGCGAGCCTGAGCTGTGACAATGACAGATTGCCATTGCAAGGGCATCGGCAGCATCGTCAGGCTTGGGAATCTTTTCAAGATTAAGCATTACCCTTGTCATTTCCTGCACCTGTTTTTTCTCTGCTCTGCCGTAGCCTACAACGCTCTGCTTCACCTGCAAAGGTGTGTATTCATAAATCGGCATTTTTGCCTTCTGCGCCGCAAGCACAAGAGTACCCCTTGCCTGGGCAACGTCAATAGCGGTTTTTTGGTTTGTGTTGAAAAACAGCTTTTCAATCGCCATTGCATCGGGCTTGTATCTCTCGATAAGCATACAGGCGCAATCATAAATCCGTTCCAATCTTTCATTGAAAGGCGTGTGTGCCTCGGTGGTTATTGCACCGTAATCGAGGACTCTGAAACGGTTGTTGCGGTATTCAACAACTCCGTAACCGACTATGGCATAGCCGGGGTCAATTCCCAAAACTATCATTTCTTGTTTGACTCTCTTTCGCGCACTACCATTCTTGTGGGTGTTCCCTCAAGGCCGAAAACCTCTCTTATCTGATTGTCAAGATAACGCTGATAGCTGTAATGGAAAAGTTCAGCGTTATTGACAAAGCAAACGAATGTCGGCGGTCTGGTGGAAGCCTGAGTCATATAGTAAATTTTGAGGCGCTTGCCCTTGTCTGTGGGAGGCTGAACCCTCGCAGTTGCATCTGCAAGCACGTCGTTAAGCTTACCTGTTGAAATTCTCATTGCATTCTGGGTATCAACAAACTTGATAAGTTCAAACAGACGGTCAAGTCTGATTTTCTCTTTTGCAGAAATAAAGATGATGGGCGCATAGGACATAAATGAGAAATCTTTCATAAGCTGCTTTCTCATTGAGTCCATTGTTTTGCCGTCTTTTTCTACGGCATCCCATTTGTTGACGGCAATGATACAACCTTTGCCCATTTCGTGAGCAATACCTGCAACCTTTGAATCCTGCTCGGTAAAGCCCTCGGTTGCATCAATCATAATTACGCAGACGTGCGCTCTCTCAACCGCCATTCTTGCTCTGATAACCGAATATTTTTCAATCTGGTCATAAACCTTGCTTTTGCGGCGCAGACCTGCCGTATCAATAAACACAAACTTGCCGTGCTCATTCTCAACGATTGAGTCTGTTGCATCTCTTGTCGTACCTGCGATATCGGAAACAATCATTCTGTCCTCGCCGAGAACAGCATTTACAAGCGATGATTTGCCTGCATTGGGTTTGCCGATAACAGCAACCTTGATTGCTTCGTTTTCTTCGCTGTCCTCACCGTCATCGGGAAGATACTTAAGCACTTCGTCAAGCAAATCGCCCGTACCCATACCGTGAACCGATGAAACGGGGATGGGATCACCGAGACCGAGATTATAGAACTCATAAAAGTCGGCGGGTAATTCACCCGGAGTGTCACATTTGTTAACGCAAAGTACAACGGGCTTTCCGCTTTTCTGCAGCATTGCCGCAACCTCGCTGTCCGTTGCAACAACACCTGAACGGATGTCCGTAACAAGAATAATTACGTTTGCGCTGTCAATGGCAAGCTGAGCCTGCCTTCTCATCTGCTTAAGGATGATATCATCCGAATAAGGCTCGATACCGCCTGTATCAATAAGCAAAAAGTGCTTATTAAGCCATTCACATTCACCGTAGATTCTGTCCCTTGTAACACCGGGAGTATCGTCAACGATTGAAAGTCTTGCGCCTACAAGCTTATTGAAAAGCGTTGATTTGCCGACGTTGGGTCTGCCGACAATAGCCACAACATTAGACATTTCATTTCCCTCCTGTCAATGCAGAGAGCAAATCCTCTCCGCTGCTGCCGTTTTGTGTGATTCTGATTCCTAATTTATCCGAAAGGTCTTCAACCGTCATATCATCGAGGAACATATCCCCTTCGCTTCGCAAACAGTTTGGCGGAATTATAAGCTCCTCGCCAAGCTCAAGTCCTTCAACCGATGCCGCAATATCCGCACCGCAGAGCAGACCCGAAACTGTTATCATACTGCCCAGCAGACGGTTCTTTGCAGCAACAACCTGAACTGTGAGACCTTTGATTTTATTTTCTGCACTTTCCGCAAGGGATTTTATCAGCGGATATGCCGCTTCGCCCGTAACAACAGTTACCTTACGGTCAAGTTTTTTTACCGTGCATTCATTCAGCGCCGCCTCAAATTCGGATTTGAGAAGCGCCCACATTCCCACGCCGTTCTCAAGCTGAGGGAAGCCGTTATAGTAATCCTCATCGGGAATTTCTCTCTGCGCCTTCAGATAGAATTCATCCGCCGCATATGCGATTATTTCACCGTGAGTTTTTTCAAATTCCGCATTGAATCGGTCGATAATGTCAATAACCTCTCCTGCGGTTTCCGCTGTGTAAGGTTCAAGAGGATAAAGACCCTCTCTGTGGTCCGAAAGACCGACGGGCACAGCCGCTATGCTCTGCACGGCAGGATAAAGCTCCGAAAGCTCTCTAAGGCTTCTTTCAAGCTCCGCACCGTCGTTTATTCCGGGACAAAGCACAAGCTGTGTGTTCAGCGAAATTCCTGCATCGGCAAACTGCTTCAGATATTTCAGCGCCTCACCTGCCTTGGGATTTGCCATCATTTTAACCCTCAATTCAGGATTCACCGTCTGTACCGAAACGTTGACGGGACTGATGTGCATTCTGATTATGCGCTCTGCCTCAGCATCCGTAAGATTGGTAAGAGTGATATAATTACCGAAAAGGAACGAAAGCCTTGAGTCATCATCTTTGAAATAGAGGCTCTTTCTCAACCCTTTGGGAAGTTGGTCTATAAAGCAGAAAATGCATTTGTTTTTGCAGCTTCTCTGCTTGTCCATAAGGTACGTTTCAAAATCAAGACCGATATCCTCAAACTCACCCTTTTTGATAAGCACAAGTTTTGATTTTCCCTCTGCCGTTTCAAGGGCAAGCACAAGCTTTGTTTCGTTGAGATAAAAACGGTAATCCAGCACGTCGTTAATGGGGTTACCGTTTATGCTGATAAGCTTGTCCCCTGAATTTATTCTCTTTTTCTCTGCAAAGCTGCCTTTAACAATTTTGCTGATTACTACTGCCATTTTCTCACCTGCCGTTTGTTCCGAAAAGTACCCGATTTTAATTCATTCTACAGTATAACACACTTTTTCAGAAAATGGTAGTGAATTATTTGTAAATAATATAATATTTTATTATATTTTAAATAAGTTAATCAAAAATATATTGTAAAATGCAATTTTGTGAGGTATAATATAGAATGTAGTTTTATGCTCGAAATTCAAAAAGGAAAAAGGATCAATAAAATGTTTGTAGATATTGCGAAAATAAAAATAAAAGCCGGTAACGGCGGTAACGGCGCAGTAAGCTTCCGCAGAGAAAAGTACGTTGCTGCAGGCGGTCCCGACGGTGGTGACGGCGGCAAAGGCGGCAACATTGTTTTCCAGGTTGACGACAATCTTGCAACCCTTGCGGACTTCCGCTACAAAAGAAAATACACAGCTCCCAATGGCGAAAACGGCGCAAGCGGACGCAAAAACGGCAAAGGTGGCGAAGACCTCATAATCAAGGTTCCCCGCGGCACAATAATCAGAGAAGTTGAAAGCGGTGCTGTTATGGCTGATATGTCAGGCAGCGAGCCTTTCATTGCCGCAAAGGGTGGCAGAGGCGGTTGGGGTAACCCCCACTTTGCAACTCCCACAAGACAGGTGCCCCGTTTTGCAAAAAACGGTACTCCCGGTGAAGAATGGGAAGTCAGCCTTGAATTGAAGCTTCTTGCAGACGTAGGTCTGCTGGGCTTCCCCAACGTAGGCAAGTCAACTCTTGTTTCGGTTGTAAGTCAGGCAAAGCCCATTATCGCCAACTACCATTTCACAACCATAACACCCGTTCTCGGTGTTGTTTCTCTCGGTGAAGGCAGTTCATTTGTTATGGCAGACATCCCCGGTCTTATTGAGGGTGCAGGTGACGGAGTCGGTCTCGGTCACGAATTCCTGCGTCACGTTGACCGTTGCAGATTGCTGGTTCATATCGTTGACGCCGCAGGAAGCGAAGGCAGAGACCCCATTGAAGATTTCGAAATCATCAACAAAGAACTTGAAAAATTCGATCCCGAACTTGCAAAGCGTCCTCAGATTGTCTGCGCCAACAAAATCGACCTTGCCGATGACGAACAGCTTGAAAGACTTGAAAAATATTTCACCGAAAGAGGCTATGAATATCACAAAATGTGTGCACCTATTCTTGAGGGCACAAACGAGCTCATCAGCGCTGTGTGGAACAAGCTTCAGACCCTGCCACCCATCAAGCAGTACGAAGCGGAAGCAATTCCTCTTGAAATGTTTGAAAAGCAATCAGACAAAGGCTTCACAATCCGAGTTGAGGGTGACATTTACTTTGTTGAGGCTCAATGGCTTCTCAAAATTCTCCAATGTACAGACCTTGACGACTACGAATCCCTGCAGTATTTCCAGAGAATTCTTATTTCAAGCGGCATAATTGATGCCCTGCGAGAAAAAGGCATAAATGAAGGCGACACCGTTTCCATTTACGACCTTGAATTTGATTTTGTTAACTGATTGCGGGGTATTATCTTGAATTTACTGATCGAAAAAAAGGCAGACGTCGCATCGCTCAGCCCTCTGACCCTTGCTTTCATAGGTGACACGGTGTTTGACCTGCTCACAAGAAGCGAGCTTGTCTGCGAAGCCAACAGACCCGTCAATGCCCTTCACAATATGGCAAGCAAAAAGGTCTGTGCGGCGGCTCAGGCAGAAAGCATCCGAAAAATTCTTCCGATTCTCACAGAAGACGAAACAGCCGTTTTCAAAAGAGGCAGAAATGCCCATACGGGCGGTATTCCCAAGAATGCATCAAGTGCGGATTACCACTATGCAACGGGGCTCGAAAGCCTTTTCGGCTGGCTTTATCTCAAGGGAGAAAACGAAAGAATAGTTGAACTTTACAATGCAATGAAAAGCGAATAACGGAGAGATTATATGAAAAAAGAAAAAGCTATCACGCTTTTGAAAAACAACGGAATATGGCTTGTGGGCTGTATTCTTTATTCCATAGGTGTCAACAGTTTTTCCGTGCCCAACGAAATTGCGCAAAGCGGTGTAACGGGCATTGCGGTTATTCTTAATTATCTTTTTGATTTTCCCGTGGGCACGGCAAACCTTGTGCTCAACATTCCGTTGCTCATACTGATGTGGATTTATCTCGGCAAACAGCTTGTAGCAAGAACTCTGTGGGTCACGATTGTGCTTTCAACCGCACTCGACGTGCTTGCCCTTATCGGTGTTCCGCAATACACGGGCGATAAGCTCCTCGCCGCCATATTCTGCGGTCTTTTTCAGGGCGCAGGTCTGGGTATGATTATGATAACGGGCGCAACCAGCGGCGGCACAGACATTGTTGCAAGACTTGTTCACAAAAAGTTCCATCACATCACGGTGGGCAAGGTTGTTCTCGCGGCAGACGCCATTGTTGTAACGGCAGGTATGCTCGTGTTCGGAACAATTGAAAGCGGTCTTTACGCAATCATCATTATCTACGTCAGCACCAAGGTTATCGATACAATGATTTACGGTACGGGCAACGGCAAAATGCTGATGATTGTAACCGACAAAGCAGATGAGGTTTCCAAAGCAATCGTCTCAACGTCTCCCAGAGGTGTTTCAATCGTTCCTGCAAAAGGCGCTTACACGGGAAATGATAAAAACGTGCTTATCTGCGTTGCAAGAAAACACGAAGTTTCAGGTATTCTCAACACGGTAAAAAGCGTTGACGACAAAACGTTCACCATTATAAGCGAAGCCAACGAAATTCTCGGCAAAGGCTTCACTCAATCCATATAAAGGAGTATTTTTATGAAAAGAATTTTATCACTCGTTCTTGCCGCAGCAATGCTTTTCTGCCTTGCTGCCTGCACACCCGTAAGCAAAGACAGCATTGAGCCTGCGGTTTACCGCATGGAAGATGAGCAGTATCCCCGCCTTTCCCTCAGAAAAGACGGCACATTCTCCCTCACCTTTACCGTAATGGCAAACCACGCAAGCAAAGGCGTATATTCTGTTTCAGACAAAGTGCTTAAGCTCGAATGCTCGGACGGCACCGTTTATTGTTTTGACGTCAAGAAAAAAGCTCTTGAATTCAATGCAGAGCTTTCCGATGAATTTGTCAAGGTGTACGAGAGTGAGCCAGATATTGTTGACGGCACAACCTTTGAACTGTGGCGTTTGTACGAATAATTCTTGACAATACATATATTGCTGTTATATAATATTAAGGTTGAAATTTCAAAAAGCGAGGTTTTATAAATGTCAGGCCATTCAAAATGGAGCACTATCAAGCGTAAAAAAGAAAAAACAGATAATCAGAGAGCAAAAATCTTTACCAAAATCGGCAGAGAAATTGCCGTTGTAGTTCGCGAAGGCGGTCCCGATCCCGCATCAAACTCAAAGCTCAAGGACGTTATCGCAAAGGCAAAGGCAAACAACGTGCCCAACGACAACATCGAAAGAATCATCAAGAAGCCAGCGGGCGAAACAGGCGGCGCTGACTACGAAGAAATCGTATACGAAGGCTACGGTCCCTCAGGCGTTGCAGTTATCGTTGAAGCTCTTACCGATAACCGTAACAGAACCGCAGGTGACGTTCGCCATTACTTTGACAAATACGGCGGAAATATGGGGCAGAGCGGTTGCGTTTCATTTATGTTCTCAAAGCAGGGCGTTCTTGTTGTTGAAGCAGAAGGCGTTGACGAAGACAAGCTTATGGAAGACGCTCTTGAAGCAGGTGCAACAGACTTCATCACCGATGACGAAGGCGTATTTGAAATCAGAACTGAGCCCAACGATTGCGGCGCAGTAAGAGAAGACCTTGAATCAAAAGGCTATGCATTCGTTTCTGCAGAAGTTGAATACGTTCCCTCAACATACACCGCACTCACAAATCCCGACGACATCAAGAATATGGCAAAAATGCTTGAGATGTTTGAGGATAACGATGACGTTCAGGCTGTATGGCACAACTGGGAAAACGCTGACGACGCTGAATAATTTGAATTTTATGTCTGCACGGGTTAACACCTGTGCAGACTTTTTTTATTATTTTTAATTATATACTTGAATTATCTATAAAAGGTGATAAAATTATACTGATATCAAATTATCATTACGGAGGTAATTTTATGGCAAAGTTTTTATTCTCTGCTTTTGCAGATGAAGCATCGGCTGATATCCTTGAACAGATTTCCGCTTGTAAGGCAAACGGAATCGAGTATATTGAGCTCAGAAACGTTAACGGAAAGAATATTTCCAACTTCAACGTTGAGGAAGCAAAAGAACTCAAAAAGCTCCTTGACAACAACGGCATTAAGGTTTCATCAATCGGCTCTCACTACGGCAAAATTGAGATTGACGATGATTTTGCACCTCATTTTGAAGCTTTCAAGCAGACCGTTGAGGTTGCTAAAGTTCTTGACACCAAATATATCAGAATGTTCAGTTTCTTCTTCACCAAGGGACAGAGCCGTGAAGAATACAAAGACGAAGTTTATGCAAGACTTACTGCAATGGTTGACTACGCAAACGAGCACGGCATCCTTTGCTGCCACGAAAACGAAAAAGGCATTTACGGTGATATAACCGAAAGATGCCTTGAGCTTGCTCAGCATTTCGGTGACAGAATGGGTTGCATCTTCGACCCCTCAAACTACATTCAGTGCGGTTCAGATACTCTTGAAGGCTTCAAGCTTCTTCAGGATTACGTTACATATTTCCACGTTAAGGATTGCATCGCTGAAATTGACACAGTTGTTCCTGCAGGCGAAGGCGACGGTCACCTTGTTGAAATTATGAAAATGCTCGACGAAAAAGAGCGTGTTTATATTCTTTCAGTTGAGCCTCACCTCAGAGTCTTTGAAGGTCTCGACAACCTCGAGCCTGACGATGCAACAGCAAACGCAATGAACAAGAAGTTCGTTTATCCCGACAATATGACCTCATTTGCGGCTGCTTGCTCGGCAATCCACAACATTATTGAAAAAGAAGTTCAGCCCGTAAGATTCGGCATCATCGGTGTTGGTAATATGGGTATGTCACACATCAATATGCACCTTAAGGGTCAGCACAAAGAGCTTCGCATTACTGCAGTTGCCGATATCGACCCCACAAGACTTGAGAACGCAAAGAAGGCTATGCCCTCACTTAAGACATACGACACCGCAGAGGCTCTTATTGACAGCGGAGAGGTTGACGTTGCACTTATCGCAACTCCTCACTATGACCACTCACCCATCGCACAGTATGCATTCAGCAAGGGCGTTAACGTTCTTACCGAAAAACCTGCAGGCGTTTACACAAAGCAGGTTCGTGAGATGAACGATGCAGCTGCAAAAACAGACCTTGTATTCGGTATTATGTATAACCAGCGCACAAACTGCGTTTACAGAAAAATGCGTGAAATCATTCAGAGCGGCGAACTCGGCGAAATCAGACGAGTAAGCTGGATTATCACCGATTGGTACAGAACTCAGTCATACTACAATTCAGGCGGATGGCGCGCAACCTGGAAGGGTGAAGGCGGTGGCGTACTTCTTAATCAGTGCCCCCACAACCTTGACCTCTGGCAGTGGATTTGCGGACTTCCCGTTAAGGTGAAGGCTTTCGTTCACGAAGGCAAATGGCACGACATCGAGGTTGAAGACGACGTTACCATCTATGCTGAATATGCAAACGGTGCAACAGGCACGTTCATCACTTCAACAGGCGACTACCCCGGCACAAACCGCTTTGAAGTTACTCTCGACGGAGGCAAGCTCGTTTGTGAAGATAACAAACTCCGTCTCTACAAGCTGGCAGAGATGACAAGCGAACATTGCGCAAACGCAAAAGACGGCTTCGGCTCAATCGACGGCGAATGGATTGACGTTGAAACAGACGGACGCAACAAGCAGCACTCCGAAGTCTGCAACAAATTTGCAGCTGCAATTCTCCGCGGTGAAGAACTTGTTGCAAGAGGCGAAGAAGGCATCAGAGGTCTTTCAATTTCCAACGCTGCTCACCTTTCAGCTTGGCTCGGCAAGGAAATCGAACTTCCCGTTGACGAAGACGTTTACTACGCAGAGCTTCAGAAGAAGATTGCCGCAGGCAAGGCAGAAAAGGATAACGTTGTTGCCACTGTACAGGCAGATATGTCATCAACCTTCTGATTGAAAGGACTCGGACTATGAAAGCTGCTGTTATCGGGTGCGGAAACATATCAAAAATGCACCTTGAAGCACTTAAAAATAACCCTGAAACAGAAATTATTGCAGTTGCGGACATCAAGCCCGAAAGGGCTGACTCCGCCGCTGCTCAGTACGGTGCAAAGGCTTATTACGATTTTGATGAACTTATCAGAAACGAAAAACCCGATTGCATCCACATCTGCACTCCCCATTATCTGCACACGTCAATGGCAATCAAAGCACTTGAAGCAGGAATAAACGTTATCACGGAAAAACCCTGCTCCGTAAATGCCGATGAAGTTGATGCTCTGCGCAGGGCACAGGAATCAAGCGGTTTGCAGGTTGGTGTCTGCTTTCAGAACAGATATCACGCCTGCGCGCAATACGTTGCAGACGTAATCCGAAACTGTTCAATGGGCAAAATAAAAGCAATCAGAGCTTTTGTTACCTGGGACAGAGGTGCGGATTATTATGCCGACGATTGGCACGGCACCGCAGACAAGGAATGCGGCGGTGTGCTGATAAATCAGGCAATTCACACTGTTGACCTTGTTCAGTATTTTGGCGGTGATTGCAAAAAAGTAACTGCACACGTTTCAAACGACCACCTGAAGGGCATAATTGAAGTTGAAGACACCGCAAGCCTGCTTATGGAGCTTGACGGCGGTGTGACGGCAATTCTCTATGCCACAACCGCATATGCGGAAAACTCGGGTGTTATAATTGAAATTTCTTTTGAAAAAGGCACTCTCCGTCTTGAGGGTGAGATGCTTTATTCAATCGGCTCTGACGGAAAAATAACCGAAATCATTGATAAGCCACAGGTTGTTTATCACGGTCAGGCTTACTGGGGTACCAGCCACGGAAGCCTTATAAATGATTTTTACGATTGTCTCAAATCAGACAAAAAATTTATAATTGATGCTTTTGAGGGCGGCAAAGCTGCAAAAATCGTTGCAGCCGCATATGAATCTTCGGCATCAGGAAACCCCGTTCAAACAGAAAGGAGTTAATCAGAATGTTCCACGAAAATTTAAAAGGCAGAGTAGCCGTTGTTACAGGCGGCGGCGGAGTTCTCTGCAGTTCATTTGCAAAAGACCTTGCATCTCTCGGTGTAAAGGTTGCCGTTCTTGACCTCAGAGAAGAAGCTGCTCAGGCTGTTGTTGACGAAATCAAAGCTGCAGGCGGCACAGCACTTGCAGTAGGCTGTAACGTTCTTGAGGCTGAAAGCCTTGAAGAAGCAAGAGCAAAGGTTAACGCAGAATTCGGCACTTGCGACATCCTCATCAACGGTGCAGGCGGCAACTCCCCCCTCGGCACAACAACAAAAGAAACTCTTGATCTCAAGGATATGGCTGAAAAGGCTGAAGACGTAAAAACCTTCTTTGACCTCGATGCAAAAGGCATCAGTTTTGTTTTTAATCTCAACTTCCTCGGCACACTTCTCACAACACAGTGTTTTGCAAAGGATATGGTAGGCAAAGAGAACACAACAATCCTCAACATTTCTTCAATGAACTCATTCAAGCCCCTCACAAAGATTCCTGCATACTCGGCAGCAAAAGCGGCTATTTCAAACTTCACACAGTGGATGGCTGTTCACTTTGCAGAGGTTGGCATCAGAGTTAACGCTATCGCACCCGGATTCTTCTCAACAATCCAGAATGCAAAGCTTCTCTACAATGAGGACGGCACACTCACCGAGCGTTCAAACAAGATCATCAGTCACACTCCCATGCGCCGTTTCGGCGTGCCTGAAGACCTTACAGGCGCTCTCGTTTTCCTTTGTGACGAGCAGTATTCAGGCTTTATGACGGGTGTTGTTCTTCCCGTTGACGGCGGCTTCTCGGCTTACTCAGGCGTATAAAAATATCGGGCATACCTCTGCGGTATGCCCTTTTTCAATCAAAAGGAGAGATGAAAATGAAAAAGTTGCCGACCAACAGTCCGTTAATCAAAATCCCTTTCGGCGGACTCACCTCAAATATGCTCCGCATTCTGGCAATGGCGTTTATGGTTTGTGACCATCTGTGGGCAAAGGTTATTCCCGGAAACGATTGGATGACCTACGTGGGCAGAATGACATTCCCCATATTCGCCTTTATGATTTCGGAAGGCTTCATTCACACCTCAAACCTGAAAAAATATACCCTTCGCCTGCTTGCGTTTGCACTGGTAAGCGAAATTCCGTTCAACCTTTTCTACGGCGGAAGCTGGTTCTATCCCTATCATCAGAACGTGCTTTTCACCCTGCTTCTCGGTCTGCTTGCTATCGCGCTGATTGATAAAGCAAGAAAAGATAAAACTGCAAAAACAATAATCAAAACCGTTCTGATTTTAATTCCGATTTGTCTCGGCGCATTTATCGGATTCCCCGACTACGGTTTCTGGGGATTCCTGACAGTTGTTATGTTTTATCTTTTCCGCGACTTCCCGTTTGCGTGGGTATTACAGCTTGTTGCAATGGTGCTTATGAACCTCATTCTCTTTGAAGGTCAGCAGATACCCGTAGAATTTTTTGGCAAAACATATGAAATTGCAACCCAGGGATTTGCCGTGTTTGCCCTCATTCCCATATGGCTTTACGGCGGAAGAAAAGGCAAATCAAGCAAAATTATGCAGTACGGCTTCTACGCTTTCTATCCCCTGCATATGATAATCATTTATCTTGCAGTTTACTTCTCGTAAGAGGTGATTCTTTTGAAAAACAAAGCAGGAATAATATCATTATCCGTTGTTATCGCTGAATTTACCGTCTTTCTTCTCTGGGGATTTCTTATGGACCCCGTTGATGCAATGGGCTACGGACTGATTGTTATTTACGGCATTATGCCTCTGACTGCATTGATTATTTCTGCCATTCTCGCACACAAGAAAACCCTGTTTTCAATCCCCGTTTTCATTCTTGCCCTGCTGTCCCACATCATACTGCCGTTTCTTGTTTACGGCACCTTTGAGATTGCACTCAGCTTCTTTCTTTCTGCAATCCCATATGCTGTGGGCACGGGAATCGGATTGCTGATAAACAAATTCAAAAGCAAATAAAAAAGGCAGGTCAATGACCTGCCTTAAATTATTTATTCATAAAGTCCATAAGTCCGTGCCAATCGTCACGGGAGAAATAGTGTCTGCCGTTTCTGTAGCAAAAGCCCACGTTGCCCTCGTTCAGATATTTTCCTGCAACAAGGTAATCGTCGTCGGTGTAAACGAAGCCTTTTTTGCCGTAAAGCTCATACACTTCGGATGACGCAGCGCAGAAAAGAAATTCAAGATTCGGACCTGCCCACACGTCCTCGGCCGCCGATGCAATATGCACTCTTCGGGGCGCAATAAGTGCCGAAAGGAAATGCTGCTCAAATGGAGTTTCATTATCTTTTCCGTAAAAGGTCTTATAATTCTCGCAAAACCAGAATTCAAAGCGGTCAATGATATCACCGATTGTTTCGTTACCCTCGCCCTTCCCTCTGTTGAGAGAGTCGCCGCTGCAACCTGCGCAATTTGAATGAGCAACAGCAAATCTTGTGTCGTAAGCCGCAGTTACCAAAGCGGTTTTGCCCAGCCTTGAATGACCGCAGACGCAGATATTTTCCTTGTCGACCTCATCACGGGTCTGTAAAAAATCCATAACACGCATTGCCGCCCATGCCCACATTGCAATTTTACCCGCTGAATAGGGTGTACGCTCTTTTCCGCCATAAACAATGCCTGCAAGACCGTTTGTAAAATCACCGTCATCGCTTGTAACATCCTGATAACAGAATGATGCACAGGCAAAACCGTTATCGATAATTTCCTCGGTGGGCATATATTTATCAGGCACTTCAGGTCTGAAATTGATGTGAACAAAGGTTTTGAAATTATCTCCCTTTGCAGGATAAACGTAAACAAAAGGAAATGAAAATTCTTTTCCGCCAACAGTACACACAAGGTCAAACTTGTTATATATCGCCTTTCCTGCACAAAATCTGGGGTCATCTTCAACAAACCTTGCCTCAACCTTTTCAGGCGCATCAGGAATGTAGCCGTATTCGCTCTCCAGCATTGTTTTGAGTACAAGAGGGCGGACTTTCTCCCACTCCTCGGCAGTTATCACTTTTTCACCGTTTACACACAAAGGTGAAGGCACGTTAAGCTTTTCAAGCATTTCTTTTATCATCAAATTCACTTCTTTCCGAATCATAAGAAAACACACAAATTTTTACGATATAAAAATAAAAGGCAGAGGTATAAATACCACTGCCGCTTTATTTTGACTTATGCTTCCTTAACAACTACCTGTTTGCCGTTATAATAACCGCACTCGGGGCAAAGTCTGTGAGATCTCTTGAGTTCACCGCAGTTTGAGCACTTCTCAAGCTGAGGAGCCTTCATCTTCCAAACATTGGAACGTCTTGTGTCTCTTCTGGTCTTAGAAACTCTTCTCTTGGGTACTGCCATGCCTTAAGCACCTCCTTAATTTTGTGCTTTATTAAACCGTGAGGTTTGCTTTTTTAGTTATCCAAAAGCTGCTGAAGCGCCGCCAACCTTGGGTCAACATCCTTTTTGCAGCTGCATGAATCTGTGTTCAAATCCTTACCACACTTGAAACATATGCCCTTGCAATCGTCCTTACAAAGGATTTTTGCAGGCAAATCAAGGAAAATATCCTCGGTTACAAGCGGGTCAAGATCAAAACGAAGCTCGTTGACAAGCAAAAGCTCGTCGTTCTTTTCATCGTTTAGATGAGTTACAAGGGTGTGGAAAATATCAATCTGCAACGGAACACTGATAGCCTTTGCGCAACGGTCACAGTTTGTTTCAAGAACAAACTCTGCCTTTGCCTTAAGCTCGACAATGCCCGTATAATTGCCCGCAGAACCGCTGACCTTTACAGGAGTTGTGAAAGGTCTTGCTCCGCTGAGCTCCTGATCTGCAAGATCCAGCTCATAGCTGAACTCGCGCACCATTCCCTCATTATTAAAAATAGGCTCTAAATCTAATATCATCAAATTTCACCTGAAAATCACGCACAAAATATTATATAGGCTAAAGAATGATTTGTCAACTAAATTTTTGATTTAAATTCAGATTTTTTCGCAGAATGTAAAAATTCTTTCGGGGAGATCGCTCTCATCACATGAAATTGTGAATGTGATATCCTGCTCTGAAAGCTTGCTGAGCTCTGCAACGTTCTCAAGGAAGTTTGCAAGTGCTTCATAATCTCTGCCGCCAATCTTAAGAGTAGCGTCAACAAGAATGTCAGTTATGTCGTGGTCGCCTGCGATAACACCGCAAAGGAAACCATAGAATGCATCATAGCCTGATACTTTATAATGATCTGTTTCGATAAGTCTTGCTCTGTAGTTTACGTCATAGGTAAGAAGTCTTTCTTTCTCGATGCAAACAACGTTGCCGTTTGACTTTTCAACTGCACCGTTTACGAGTTCGATGAGCCTCTTTGTTTTTCCTGAGCCTTTGTTACCGATAATAAGTTTTACCATTTTGAAGTCCTCCTGTGTGTTTATTTGAGTCTTGCTTCAAGTTCCTCTCTCTGCGCCTCGTAGCCGGGTTTGCCGAGAAGAGCGAACATATTTTTCTTGTAGCTTTCAACGCCGGGCTGGTCAAAGGGATTAACCCCAAGAATGTAACCCGAAATTCCGCAGGCTTTTTCGAAGAAGTAAATCATCTGACCGAGATGATACTCATCCTGCTTGTCAATTTCAAGAAGGATATTGGGAGCATCGCCGTCTGTATGAGCAAGAACAGTGCCTGCAAAAGCCTTGCTGTTAACGTAATGAACGGTTTTGCCTGCAACGAAATTGAGACCGTCGCCGTTGATATCGTCAAAATCAATTTCAACATCTGTTTTGGGCTCGTTAACCCAGATTACAGTTTCAAACAGCTTGCGCTCACCCTCCTGAATATACTGACCGAGTGAGTGGAGATCTGTTGAGAAAATAGCTGATGCAGGGAAAATACCTTTGTTTTCCTTGCCTTCG
The DNA here is from genome assembly GCA_045630405.1 of Acutalibacteraceae bacterium. Taxonomy (GTDB): domain Bacteria; phylum Bacillota; class Clostridia; order Oscillospirales; family Acutalibacteraceae; genus CAG-177. The sequence goes on along the minus strand of JAZQTC010000050.1, from coordinate 28,353 downwards.
CTTTCACCGAAAAGCTGCTTGAACCATTCGCACCAGAGTGTCATTGAAGGCTCATAAGCTGCCAGCATTTCAACTGATTTGCCGTTTCTGTAAAGAATATTTCTGATTGCTGCATATCTGTAGCAATCGTTTGAGAAGATGTCTTCACCTGCATAAGCTTCTCTTGCATCTGCAGCGCCCTGCATAAGAGCATCAATGTCTATGCCTGCAACTGCAATGGGGAGAAGACCTACTGCGGTCAGAACAGAATATCTGCCGCCTACGTCATCGGGAACAACAAAGGTTTTGTAGCCCTCTGCATCAGCGAGTGCCTTAAGAGCACCTCTTGACTTATCTGTAGTGACGTATATTCTCTTTGCGGCTTCTTCCTTGCCGTATTTTTCTTCAGCAAGCTTTTTGAAAATTCTGAAAGCAATAGCTGTTTCGGTTGTTGTGCCTGATTTTGAAATAACGTTAATTGAAAAATCCTTACCGTCTATAAGCTGCTTGAGTTCCGCAACAGAAGCAGAGCTGATTGTGTTACCGCCGAAATAGATGTCGGGAGTATCCTTTTTGATAAGGTTATAGTTATTTGACTTAACAAACTCAATTGCAGCTCTTGCGCCGAGATATGAGCCGCCGATGCCGAGAACAACAAGCACTTCGGAATCGTTTTTGATTTTTTCTGCGCACTCTTTAATCTGAGCAAATTCTGCTTTGTCATAATTCACGGGAAGGTCAATCCAACCAAGAAAATCGTTGCCGAGACCTGTTCCGTTGTGAAGCATTGCGTGAGCCTTTGACACTTCAGCCTGCATTGCTTCAAGCTTTTCTTTGCAAGCATAATCGCCTGCATACTTGAGATTAAGTTTTAATGCCATCTCTTTTTGCACCCCTACTATAAAACGCTTAAAGTTATTTAGTATATTTTACCCTATTCCGCACTTGATTGCAACAGTAAAAATCAAAATTTATAAGAAAATCTTTCAAAAGGGTGCAATTTTTTTAGATTTATTTTTTAATTAATTCTATTTTATCATATTTCATTGTATATTGCAAACAGTATTTTGAATTACGAAGCAACCGCCTGAAGTATTCTTTTGAAAATTATGAGAAAAGTCAGCGGTTTTATCTCTTCGGGAGCGGTCAGTCTGTACTTACCCAGAGTCTCATCGCCAAGGGTAAAAGTAACCGTGCCAAGCACCTGACCCTGCTCAACGGGAGCTGCCACGGATGCTGCCAAGTCAATTGTGCAATCTATCTCTTCTTCCTTTCCTTTCTTAATCAGGACGGGCTGAATTTCCTCCATCTGAGGAGTTATTTTGTCTGCAACACCGTTTATCACCGCAACGTCAGGGAAAAGAGACGTGTCAACAAAAGGGGTTACGGTGTCATAATTTGCAAAGCCCCAATCGAGCATTGCCTTTGCGGTTTCAAAGCGGTCAGAGCTGTTGTCGCTGCCCATAACAACGGCAATAAGATGAGTGCCTTCTCTCATTGCGCTTGCAGAAACGCAACACCCTGCTTTTGACGTTGTGCCTGTTTTGAGACCTGTTGTGCCGTCATAAAAACGCACCAGCTTGTTGGTATTAACCAGCTCTGTCTGCCCCTCACGCAAGGAATCCATCCAGATAGTTGTGTAGTTGATTATCAGATTATGTTTAAGCAATTCTTTTGACATAATCGCAACGTCCATTGCCGTCGTCAGGTGATTTTCCGTGGTATCGTCAAGACCCGTGCAGTTTTCAAAATTCGTGTTCACCATACCCAGCTCCTTTGCCCTTTCGTTGAGCAATCGGACAAATTCGTCATCGCTGCCTGCTATGTATTCGCCCAAAGCGGTGCAGGCATCATTTGCGCTGTAAACGGCGGTTGCTTTGAGCAAGTCGTCAACACTCATCTGCTCTCCCTCCTTGAGCCATATCTGCGAGCCGCCTTTTGATGCCGCAGTTGCGGAGACGGTTACAATATCGCTGAGTGCAATTTTGCCGCTGTCAATCGCCTCGGTAACAAGCAAGAGAGGCATAATTTTTGTAACAGATGCGGGATACAGACGCTGATTTTCGTTGTATTTCATCAGCACTTTGCCCGTTGAGACATCCATAAGCACCGCCGCTTTGGCTTTTATTTCAACAGGAAGACGCTCCTCCGCCCGTGAATAAACGCAGCAGCACACAATAATCACCGCAGACAACATAACCGAAATCGCCGATTTAAACATTTTTTTCATATCAAACACTCCTTTCAAAAGAATATATGTTGTTATCGGCATTGATTATCACCGTTTTTTCTGTTATAATGGCACGGGTGATAAAATGAAAGCTGCATTCCACACACTCGGCTGCAAGGTTAATCAATATGAATCCCAGGCAATGGCACAAAGCCTTGAAAAGCAAGGATTTATTATTGTTGACCCTTCTGAAAATGCCGACGTATATATCATAAACTCCTGCACGGTAACCGCCGAAAGCGACAGAAAAACAAGGCAGACCGTGCGTAAATTCAAAAAACTTCATCCCGACAGCATCGTTGTGCTTACGGGCTGTATGACCCAGGCATTCCCCGAATACGGTGAAAAACTTGACGAAGCGGACATTGTTATCGGCAACAAAAGCAACAAGTTGCTGGGTGAATACATCAACCGATTCATTAACGGCAGCGGCAGAATTTTTGCCGTTGACCTGCACAAAACAGGTGACCCCTTTGCAGGCGACACAATCAGCACCTTCCGCGAAAGAACAAGAGCAAACGTTAAAATTGAGGACGGATGCAACCGATTCTGCTCTTATTGCATCATCCCCTACGCAAGAGGCAGAGTGCGCTCAAAGCCTATTGATGAGCTCAGAGACGAAATTGCAGAGCTTGAGAAAAACGGATTTTCCGAAATTGTGCTTGTAGGCATAAATCTTTCCGCTTACGGTATGGGCACGGACAAAAACATTGTTGATGCTGTCAGACTTGCGGCATCGTTTGACGGAATAAAAAGAGTGCGTCTCGGCTCGCTTGAGCCCGACCATATTACCGATGAAATCATTGAAGGTCTTGCGGAAATCCCCGAATTCTGCCCTCAGTTCCATATTTCTCTGCAAAGCGGTTGCGATGCCACTCTGAAAAGAATGAACCGACACTATGACAGCGGCGAATACTACGAACTTTGTCAGAAATTGAGAAATTCATTTGACGGCACAACGCTGACAACGGATGTTATGGTCGGCTTCCCCGGCGAAACAGAGGAAGATTTTGAAAAATCACTGGAATTCGTCAAAAAAGTCGGCTTTGAAAAGGTTCACGTTTTCCCCTATTCCATCAGACCCGGCACACCTGCCGCAAAGATGACCGACCAGATTGAAAAAGCAGAAAAAGAAAAGCGTGCATCAACAATGAATGCTGCCGCAGAGAAAATCCGCAGAGAATTCCTTGAAAGTCAGGTAGGCAAAACCCTTGAGGTGCTTGCGGAGGAATATCATAACGGATATGCACAGGGCTTTACGGCAAACTATACTCCCGTTAAAATTGCCTGCGGCGAAAACCTCCACGGCATAATAAAAACAAAAATCACCGCTGTTGACGGCGATTTTTGCATAGGTGAAATATAAATTTTGCGGTGTTGCAGATTGCAACACCGCATTTTTGCTCGCAATATATAGCTTTCAGGCTTAAAATCAAAGTATGCTCTTGAATGCTTGAACAATCACTCTGTTCATACCAAACAAATTTTTAAAGAACGAAATAATTCTCTGCCATAAACCTGAATTAACCGTTATTTTCTGAGAATCATATATTTCGTTTCCGTCTTTATCAAGTATCGGATTGCCATCAGCATCAACTACAAGCGCATAAACAGTACATGATCCGCTTCCTGTTGCCTGAATATAGCACGAGGTATTATCTGCTTCGTCTATATAGCCGTTCACACCTGTAGAATCATTGCTTATTCTCCAACTGATTTTCGCGCCTTCAGGCATATTTTGTGTTTCGGCAACCATGTGAAGAATCTCACCGTGGTTAATTGCTCTGGAGCCGGGGTTGTTACGAATTATAATTGCAGGTGTTTCTTCAACAACTAAATTCTTCTGCCACACAGCATAAATTGTTGTGTTTGCTGAGATATTTATTGTATCACCCGCAACATAACTTGCCGATGTTGCAGAACTGCTCTCAGACCAGCCCAGTAAGGTATAACCGCTTCTTGTAGGCTTAATTGATGAAATCGTATAGCTTGTTGCTCCGCTTTGACTTGTCGGAGCGCCAACGCCACCATTAGCATTGTAGCTTAATGTATATGTAACTTTTTCCCATTGAGCATAGAGCGTTACTGCAGAATTTGCTGTGTACTTTGCTCCTGAAGCATAGCTTGTACCCGTTCCGTCTGCCTTGGTATTCCAACCCGTGAATGTATATCCCGTTCTCGTGGGATTGGTTGAGCTTAAGGTCAAATCCGTTCCGTAGGTTTTTGTCTGTGATGAAGGCGCACCCGAGCCACCGTTGGCATTATACGATACTGTGTATGTATTTATTTTCCATTGAGCATAGAGAGTTTGATTGCTTGTTCTTGTATAAATATCTGATGCCAAAATCTTTGTACCGCCACTTGCCGATGTGTACCATCCATCAAAAATGTATCCGCTTCTTGTTGGGGTTGGCAAATATGAATATGCAAGACCACAGTAAACTTTATAGCTTGCAGTAGGAGTTGTTCCTCCGTTTGCATTGAATGTCACAGTATAATAACCCTGCGTTGTCATATTATAAATATCACTTTTGGTTGTTCCCTTATCATGAACAGCATAAAATTCATATGAGTATTTTGTTCCTTTGGTCAAAGTAACGCCAAGTTCCGCGTTTATATCGTACCAGAGGTGGAATGGGGTTGCATTTGTACTTGTGTTATCCTCTTTGTTTCCAATTAAATCGCCTTTATAATTATAAAGATTTATTCCAACTTTTTTTATTGTTCCACCATCGCTTCTCTCGACTTTATTAACAAGTACAGCATTGGTTTCACCAACACTATATTTAGAGGCATAGTTTGAATCTGTCGGAAATGAGAATGTTACAGTATAGTTATTATTTGAAGAATAAATATACGAAACACCGTTTGAACTTGTTATGTTATGTCGGCTGTCCGTAGGATTATTATTTATATAGGTATCCCAAGCATGAGAGCCTTTAGATATTGTAAAATGCAGATGCGGTCCTGTTGAATTTCCCGATGAACCAACCTTTCCGATAACATCGCCTTGCTTAACTGATACACCTTTGGTTGCATATTTAGAAGGAATTGAATTATATAACATATGACCATAATGTGTATAATAAACAGTTCCGCCTATATTATGTTTTAAAACAAGACCAACTCCATAACCGTTAGGCTCACATGCAGTACACGAAGCACTGATATGTTGACATTTGTTGTAATATGCGTAAACCGTTCCGTCATATGCAGCCACAATGTTCTGTCCGGAACATTTATTAATATCAATTCCGTTATGTCCGGAAAAGCCTCTGCTCATACTGTATGATGACGGAACCGGCCAGAGCATACCTGAAACTGCTTCTGCTTTTGAAACAGATAGTACATTAATGCATCCAAATGCAATGATCATTGCAAAAAATACTGATAAACTTTTTTTGAATAATGTAATCATTTTAAAGCCTCCTTGCATTAGTAGTATTTTATCCTACTTTGTAGTATCTGTCAAGATTTAAAAGCATTTAATGCTATAATTAGGTCAATATATATGCTGAAAGGGTGATATCCATGAAACCGTTAAAAGAAAAAGTAAGCATTACGCTTGACAGCGATATTGTTGAAAAAATAAAGCAGCTTGCAGAAGATGATGAGCGTTCATTTTCTCAATACATCAACAAGGTTTTAAAAGAATATTTAAAGAACAAAAATTAATGCGGTACCGATTGTTACGGTGCCGCATTTCTGTTTATATACTTTCTTCACAGGGCGGCTTGGTCGCCCACATTCGGGCGTTCAAATAACGCCCCTACTATTATCTTTTATCGGGACGACGCAGAGATTGTCCCCTACATATATAAATAATTTATTATAACTGATTAATTATTGCTCTTGCTTAACGGCTTTCTCAGCAGAAGGCTTGTCAGAGCTTTGCCGTTGAAAGGAATAAGAGGATAAAGATAGCATTGACCCGTAACGGTGCGCGTGGTTGCAATTTCGATAATCACAATCAGTATACCTGCCGCAAAACCCCACACGTTGAAAAGCGCCGTCAGTCCTATAAGCAGCATACGGAAGAGCTTGAACGCATAACCGAGTTCAAAACTGGGTTGAGCAAAATTCGTCATTGCCACAAACGCCATATAGAGCACAACCTCGGACACAAACCACCCTGCGGAAACCGCAAACTCACCAAGCACCAACGCGCCGATAACTCCGAATGAACCGCTGAGGGATTGCGGGGTGTTGATTGAAGCAAGTCGGATTGCATCAATAACAAGTTCAACAATAAAAAGCTGTGCCACAATCGGCAGACTGTTTGGCTCTTCAATCCGAATAAAATAAAGCCATTCGGGAATATAATCAGGGTTTTGCACCAGAAGAAACCATACGGGAATAAGCAGCATTGTCATCGCAAAAATAACCATTCTCACAATGCGCATATATGAGCCGATAACGGGTGACATATAATAATCGTTCGTGTCCTGTAAAAAGTCAAAAATCCCCGACGGAATAATCATTGCCGCAGGTGAATTATCAATAATCACAACCATACTGCCCTCCAGCACGCTTGCCGCTGCCGCATCGGGACGCTCGGTGTAACGAACCTTCGGAAAAGGATTGAACCATTGCTTTGGAACAAGGCAATCAATAAGGCTCTGGTGGCTCATCGTCAATGAATTCACGGATATTGCGTCAATCTTTTTTCGCAACACCTTCAGCATTTTTTCGTTGACTCTGCCTTTCATAAAACATATCACAACGTCTGTTTTTGATTTTTCGCCTACCGAATGAATCTCCATTGTCAATGACGTGTCTCTTATGCGGCGACGAATAAGTGCCGTGTTAAAAACAAGGGTTTCCACAAAACCGTCGTGGGGCCCTCGCAGAACTCTGTCATTTTCAGGCTCACCTACAGAACGAACGGGATACGTCCTTGCATCTATTATGATTGCTTCGGAAAAGCCCTCAACAAGCATCGCAATTGCACCCGAAAGCACGGCAGTGACCAGATCATTGATCTTCAAAACAACGTCAGTTTCAACGTAGGGAATAAAATTATTTGCAAAATCTCTTGCTGTCTGACAACTTTTCAGCGTCTTTTCATCCGCTTTCATAAAGTATGCCATAGTTTTTGCCATTGTTTCATCCTTGCAAAAACCGTCCACAAAATAAAGTTTTGTGCTTCGTTTTCCTATTTTTACCTCTCTGCCCACAATGTCAAAACTTTCTTTTATTCTGAATTCGGAATCCAGCGTTGCAATGTTCAGCCAATAATTATCCGACAGAATCTTTTCCATTAACAAACCCCCGATACAAAATAAAAACGGTGACGCTTATCCGTCACCGTTTATTCTTTACCGATTATTTATCTGTATTCATTATAAAGATTAACTATGGCATTCCACGTAAGCGGCCCCACGGCACCCGTCTGCGGCAGACCTGAAAGTTTCTGCACGGCAATAACCGCCGCTTTTGTGCGGTTGCCGTATACACCGTCCACGGTAACCAGCGGCACAGACTTGTTATTCTGCGCAATAACCCGAAGGAAGGTCTGCAACTGCGTCACAACGTTACCGCTCGCCCCAGTTGTGACAGTATATCCTGGATATAGCAAGGATGAATAGGAGCGATATTCGTCAGGCAGAGAATTCAGTATTCCGTAATATGCATCCTGCAAAGCATTCCAGGTTGCTCTGCCCACTATGCCGTCTGACGTCAGACCGTATTCACGCTGAAAAGCCCTGACGGCACTTTCTGTTGCAGGGCCGAAAATGCCGTCAACGGAAACCTGCTGCAATCTGTCATTGAAAAATCCGATAAAGTTCAGATAGTACTGAATAGTTCTGACGTCGGTGCCTCTGCTGCCGCGTTTAAGCACCTCGCTGAAAATTCTGTCAACTTCGCTTATGGTTATACCCTCGGAATAAAGTTCAGACACCTTCTTAACCGCATTGTAGATCTGCTTGATTTTATACCAGGTTGCCTTTCCCACTATTCCGTCCTGCGCAAGATTAAAAATCTTTTGAAACTGCAAAACCGCTGCTCTTGTTGCGGCATCAAAAATACCGTTTGTGTCAGGAATTGACGGAATTGACGGATAATTCCTCCTGATTCTGTTAAGCTGGCGCTGAATAATACGCACATCTTCACCGTTAGAGCCGAGCCTGAGAAGCACTCCCGGATATGTTTCGGGAACGTTTTTTACGGGTGCATTTTTCACAATATTTATGTCATTTCCGTAATAATTCTGCAGAATCTGGTAGGGCGTTCTGCCCTGATTAGCGAGGGTAACAGTCCCCCATTGTGACAGACCCCTGCAGGTGACGCTCCTGCCGTCGCAATACTCCGTAAAATAGGGCTGAATCTGATTGCCTTTTGTAACGTAATCATTGAAAAGCTCATCTACTATCCGCGCAACGTTTGAAAATATCTCTCTCCCGTCAACGTAAGCCTGGTCATATGACGTTGAATTGGTTATATCAAAATTATATCCTCTGCTTCGGTAATACTCAGAAAATATTCTGTTAAGAGCAAAAGAAACCTGAGCATAAATATTGGCTCTCAAAGCGTTTTCGGGCCAGGTAGGATAAATCTCGCTGGAAGCAACGTTTTTTATATATTCCGTGAACGGCACTCTCACGTTGCGTGCGTTTGAGCTGGGTGTACCCAGATGAACGGTAATATATTCTGGAATTACTGGTGTTACCGGCATATTATCCTCCTATCTCAAAATATTTGTCATACCTTCGTCAACCACAACAGGTTCGGGCTCCTGCAGCCCTGCCGCCTTTGCAAGCATACGCACGGGTTGGATTGACTCTGTGCCTGAAAATACGGGCACGTTGGTAAAAACTGCTCTCACATAATTCGGATGCTCCACGTAGACAGAATAAACCGAATAGGGTCTTGGCGGATTTTTACCGCTTTCAGGTGATTGAGACAATGACCGTGGCGGTGCAGGCAATCTCACAGTGCCGCTGATTCCGTCAATATCGGTAATGCCGTCATAAACAGCAACGTTTCCGCTTGGTAACTCAAGAAAAATCATTACTCTTGCACTTCCGACTCCAAACGCTCTGTCCGAAGCATATGTTTCAACTTTGAGTGTGCCGCTTTCGGGATTTTGCACCAGAAACTCATTGATTTCCCTGCACCTTGCCCGTTGTTCGGGCGTTGCATCCGAATTCAGCGCGGCGCAACCTCTTCTCAATACTTGTTCGGCATCTGTTACTTCCTCCTGCGCAACGGGCGCAACGTTTACAACGGTTGCCTGCGCAGGCACTGCATCTGCAGACACAACTGCACCCGACTCTGCCGCAATTTCGGATAAAGGGTCACTTCTGTCCCTTTCAAACGGCTCGTTATTTTTAACGGCGTTATTCATCGCCTCAGCCCGCTTGTCTGTTTCTTCCCCTTCCACCTGCGGATAACCCGAAACATTGTTTCGTCTGCTGAACTCGAGCAGTTCCGCCTTGTATTTGTCCATCAATTTTTCCAGATCTCTTTTATCCATAACTGAACCTCCGTTTCACTTACTAATTACAATATATTAATGACAACGGATTTTTGTTACTCGGTTTCTGTAAATAAAAGAAAAAAGAGGGCTACCTTTCGGTAACCCTCTTCGGATTTTTAATCAAGGATTATTCTTCATCCTTCTTTTTTCTTGAAGCAAGTACAAACGCTGCTGCAGCTGCGCCTGAGATTGCAGCAAATGCTGCGAGACCTGCTGCTGAACCTGTGTCAGGAATTACAACGTCTGTTTCGCTTGCCCACTGTGCTTCAAACACAAGGTCTTCGTCGCCCATCTTTTCGGGGATTTCAGGATCCCAACCCTTGAAGAACTTGCCGTCCTTTTCGGGATCTGCGGGAACGGGAATCTTTGTGCCTTCAACTACCTTATAGGTCTTGTAAACCTCGCCGTCTACCATAAAGGTTACGGTATGAGTATGCTTAACAAGTTCTGAAATACCAACGATAACAAGGATACCGCCAACAATAGCAACACCTGTGATAAGAGCTGCGTTGAGACCGATTGCTGTGCCGATAACTGCACCTGAAACTACTGTGCCGCCAACAACAACTGCTACAAAGGTCTTGTCGATTTCCCACTGAGCTTCAAATGTGATGTCCTCGCCGGGCATTGTTGCGGGAACTTCAGGCTCCCAACCAACAAATACATAGCCGAACTTTGAAGGTGCTGCAGGAACGGGAATCTTGTCGCCCTCTTCAAGAACGTAGAGTGCATAAGTATTGCCGTCTACAACATATTTTGCTGCAAACTTTTCGCCTTCAACGGGAATCTTTTCCCACTGTGCTGTGAAGGTAAGGTCTTCAGCAGGCATTGTTGCGGGAGCTGAAGGTGTCCAACCTGCGAACAGGTAGCCTTCTCTTGAAGGATCTGAAGGAACGGGAACTTCTGCACCGTAGGTTACGTCATATTCCTTGTAAGTTGCGCCTTCAACAATGTATGTTGCCTTATATGACTTGAGGTGGTCGATTACTGCGTAAGCAACAAGGTCCTTATCGCCCATTACTGCAGGAAGAGCATTGCCCTCTGCATCTACCCATTCGTTCTTGAAGACGATGCCTTCAGCTTCGGGAACGGGGTGAACCATTGTTTCGCCTTCCTCAAAGGTCTTTGTTGCATAAGGTGTTGTGTCACCCTTGCTGAGGTAGTAAGTTACTGTGTGGGTGGGTACCTTTTCAAGCTCCCATGTAGCGGTAACTGTAAGGTCATTTGCAGGCATTGTTGCAGGAATTTCCTTATCCCAGCCTGTGAACTTATAGCCATCTCTTACGGGTGTTGAAACTGCACCGATTGCTTCGCCGGCTTTGAGTTCCTTAACAATCTTGTCTGCGCCGTCAATCTTACCGCCGGCTGCATCGATTGTAAGTGTATATGTCTCAACTGTGGGTTCTGCTTCCCAGATTGCTGTAACTGTGATATCTTCTTCAGGAATCTTGCCGTCCTCGGGGAGGCCTGACCAACCCTTGAAGATAAAGCCTTCTCTTGTGGGATCTTCAGGAACAGTAATATCTGTACCGTAGTCACCGCTTACAGTTGTGGTTGATTCGCCGTTTGCAAATGCGCCTGCACCTGCATCGAAAGTTACTGTTGCTGACTTGATTTCCCAAGTTGCGGTAAGGTTGATTTCTTCATCAGGCATTGTTGAGGGGATTGTTGCAGGATTGCCCTGCTCATCAACCCAACCTGCGAACTCGTAGCCCTCTCTTGTGGGCTCTGCAGGTACAACATCTGAAAGATTTTCGCCGTAAGCAACGTCAGTTTCTGTGAAGATTGATGTGCCGTCTTCGAATTCACCTTCGCCTGCGTTAAGAGTGATATCGTTCTTGTTTACTTCCCAATCTGCATGAACTACAAGGTTTTCTGCAGGCATCTTACCGTCTGCAGGCATACCTGTCCAACCGTTGAAGGTGTAGCCTTCCTTAGCTTCGGGAGCAAAGTCTGCGATATCTGCACCGGCTTCGTATTCCTCTGTCTTGAGGAGATTTGAGCCGTCATAATATTTAATAGTATAGGTATCGGGAATAATGGGATTCCATACAGCCTCAAGAACTGCATCGCCGTCAGGAATTGTTGTTACGATGTTGCCTGATGCATCAGCCCAACCACCGAACTCAAAACCATCCTTCTCGGGTTCACCCTTTGAGGGAACGGGAAGAGGATCGCCTTCAACACCTGCATCTGTTACGGCGTCGTATTCTTCACCGTCAACGTTAAATGTGATGTCATAAAGCTCTGACCATACTGCTGTGAGTTCAACTGCATTTGCAGGCATTGTGCCGGGAATATCTGATGCATTACCCTGTGCATCTACCCAACCGATGAACTTGTAGCCATCATATGTGGGACCTGCAGGAACTGCAACTGTCTGTCCTTCTTCAAGCTGTGTTGAGTAAACTTCTTCACCGTTTGCGAACTTACCGCCGTTTGCATCAACAACAAGATCATACTTTGTTGCAGGAACGGGATCCTTTGTCCATACACCGGTGATTCTTACGTCTGACTCGGGCATTACAAAGCTTTCTGTGAGCTTGCCGTTGTAGTACCAACCGTCAAATGTGTAACCTGCTGATGCAGGAACGTCTGCAACTGTTACTGTTGAGCCTGCTGCGTATGTTCCGTTTGCAGGAAGAGTTACGTCTGAGGGAATATCGCCTGTCCATGAATAGCTTACGTTGTATTCTTCGGGAATTTCGGGAAGTTTTTCCCAGATTGCCTCGAACTCAACTTCGTCTGCAGGCATTGTGAAGCTTGCACCGGGTGCATAGCTTACGTTGCCGCTCTTCCAACCGCCGAATGTGTAACCATCTTTGCTGAGAACAGGAAGAGTGATTTCTGTGCCGACTGTTGCAGACTTAACTGCGCTGTCGGGAACTTCTACATCTGAGAAGCCTGTGTCATAATCAATATCATAGCTGATTGCTGTGTATGAACCGACTACTGTTACGTTGCCGTTAGGCATTGTGAAATCTGCGCCTTCAGCGTATGTTGCGCCTTCATATACCCAACCGTTGAATGTGTAGCCTGCAATTTCATCTGCCTCTGCAAGCTCAATTGTATCTTCATAGAAGAGACCTGAAACTGAAGCAGGAAGTTCTGCTCCTGCAGGAGCAACTGAATAGCTGTAGCTGAGAGTATATTCGTTAACCGTGAGAGTTGCGTCAAAGGTAATATCGCCGGGGCCCATAACTGTGTTTGCGGGAACATTCCAGCCGCTGAATGTCTCATCCTCTGCAGGCTGATAATCGGGAGCTGTGATCTTTTCGCCGAACTTGTAGGGAACCTTGATATATTCCTGACCGTTGATATTGAAGATTGCGTTGTAGGTGTTTGCTTCCCACTGAGCAACATAAGTATCAGCTTCTGTAAAGGTTGCACCCTCAACGTCCTTGTCCCAACCAGTGAAGGTATAACCTGTTCTTGTGGGATCTGCGGGAGCATCGATAGCTTCGCCGTATTTGCCTGTTACTTCTTTTGTGCTTGTGCCGTCAGCAAATTCACCGCCGTTAGCAAGGAAGTTAACGGTTACGTCTGCAAGCTTGCAATATACGTTGATAACGTTTTCATTTGTTGCCTCTACAGTAATCTTTGTTACTGTTGTTCTTTCTTCGTCAAGAACGTTGCTTACTGAATCAATGATATCTTCGTAGTTGTAGCTGTGGTCTGCAGTTGCAGCATCACCCTTGTGGATAACCTCAACTGTTTCGCCAGCCTTTGCAGAACCTGTAACAACTGCTGTTGTAATTTCGGAATTATCTGCAGGGTTAATTGTTATTACATTAATAGTATATGCAATTTCTCCACTGGGAGCAGGTACCCATACAGCATCAAAATACATATCCTCGTCTATCATCTTGTCAGGAACGGGTGACCAACCATCGAAGATGTAGCCTTCTCTTGCGGGATCAGAAGGAGCTGTGATATCTGAGCCGTATTCTACGCCTTTTTCAACATAGAGGGTCTTTCCGTTGTCGAAACGACCGCCGTTAGCGTTGAAGTAAACATCGTGCTTGTTGGTGTTCCAGACTGCGATAAGCTCAAGTCCGCCGGCAGGCATTGTTTCGGGGAACTCGATGGGAACGAGAGGATCGGAAACGTTTGCCCATCCGCCGAAGGTATAGCCTTCCTTCTTGGGATCTTCAGGCTTCTCAATGGGAGCACCGCAATCTACGTCAAGAAGAGGATCGATTTCTTCGGGAATACCACCGTTTGTATCAAATGTAGCTGAATATCTGAGAGGTGAGCGCTCTGCAGTAATTGTCATATTCTCTGCAGGCATTGTTACGGGAATTTCTTTATCCCAGGAATAGGTGTAACCTGCTTCAACGGGAAGTGCGGGAGCATCAACTTCTGCTTCGTATTCTGCAACAACTTCTTTGATTACGCTGCCGTCATAGTTCACAAAGGTGATTGTGTATGAATTCTTTTCCCATATTGCGGAAATCGTAATGTCTTCTGCAGGCATCTTTGAGGGAACGGGAACGTTCCAGCCCTGGAAGGTGTAGCCTGTTCTCACGGGAACAGGGATATATGAAGTGATATCTGAATTGTATTCGCCTTCGATAGGTTCAATTACTGTTTCACCTGTGTTTTCAAAGGTAATCTTTGTAACTTTGATTTCGTAGATAGCTTCAAATACTTCGCCGTCATCGTCCATAATGCCAACTTCGGGATCCCACATAATAAATGTGTAGCCCTCTTTTTCGGGAGCTTCGGGAGCAATGATCTGCTCGTCGATTACTGTGGGAACTGTTGCGTAAAGTTCGCCGTCAACGTAGAACTCTGCATCATAAACGTTAGCTGAATCTGCTGCGTAAAGAACTGTATCGCCTGTTACTGTATAGGGGAATTCAACGATTATCTTTGTTCCGTTTTCATCCTCAACATACCATGAATTTTCTGTTTTGTAGCCTTCGGGAACGTCTGTTGCGTAGATGGTGTCGCCGTAGAATACGGGGAATTCATCAAGAACTTCTGTTCCGTTCATAAATGTTGCTGTATATTCAACGTCAGTAAAATCTGCAACAAATGTGATGTCGCTTGTTACTTTTTCAGGGATTTCTTCGCTCCAGCCAAGGAATTCCTTGCCGGGGAACACGGGGATTTCTGTGAAATCTTCGGGTGTTGCGCCGTACTCATAAAGGAATGAGTATGTTCTTGAGTTGTTTGACTCAAACTTACCGCCCTGTGTTGCGTCGAAAATGTATGTGTACTTGTTGATTTCATAAACAGGAACAATGTCTACATTTTCTGCAGGCATCTTCTTGGGAACTGTTTGTCCGTCAGCTGTTTCCCAACCCTTGAAGCTGTATCCCTCTTTAGCAGGGATTCCTGCAGGGAACTCCTGTGAATCGAATTCGGGAACGTCTGCTCCATAGAAAACTTCGTGAGTCTGAACCTGAGGAACTTCAGAATTGTCTGCGTAGTTGTAAGTAACTGTATATTTATTTCTTGCGTAGTAAGCTTTGAGCACTGAGGATTTGTCACCCTTAACGATGATTGCTTCATCGCTGGCTTCAAGGTCTAATGTGAAGCCTTCAACGGGGATCTGAGGAAGAGTAGCTGTTGCACCGTTTTCAGCAAGAATCTCCTGAACAAAATCGGGAGTTTCTGAATATGTGCCGTCAGGAAGCATATAGAACACCTTGTAGGTGTAGAAGTTATCGCCTGCGTTGCTTGATTCCCATACAGCATAGAGAGTCTTGTCTGTGTAGCCGTATTTGTAAGCAGCGATATCTGTGGGGCTGAGTGTAAGAGCCTCAATCTGTGCCTTTGTGAGAACACCTCCCTGAGCAGCTGCATCCTCATCGGTAAGACCGAGCGCAGCCTTGATATCCTCTGTGAAAGATCCGTCTGCAGGGATGGGAAGATTTGACCAGCCGCCGAAAATGTAGCCTGACTTTCCGGGAACTACATCACCGAGATTTGTTACGCTGTCACCAACGATGCCTGCAAGTTCCTGCTGAAGAACGTAATCTTCGCCATCAACAAAGTAGCCGCCGTTTGCATCGAGAACTACGTTCGATGTTGTTGTGATGGTGCCCTCTGTTGTTGTGATATTAGCATCCCACAGGTGCATAGCCTCTGTTGCATTTGTGTTTGCAGGACCCTTGGGGAAGTTAATGAACATAGGTCTCGGACTTGTGGTTGATAATGCAAGCTCCTTGGGAATTCTTGCATCGCCCTTTTCACCGACTGTTCTTGTGAGTTCATTATCACGAACCTGGAAATCATACTCGATAATCCAATCGCTGTTATCAAGAAGTGTTGTGCAGTAGTCAGAACTTCTGATACCGATTGAGTTTGTGATGATATCATGGTTATCAAAGTATGTTTCAGGAATAATTCCCTCAGTTACAAGGAAATTATCAAGGTTGGGTGAAAATTCGGTTGCATCTGAACGCCACACACCGTTCTGAGCTGTGAGTTCAACTGCACCACCAAGATAATCTGTGTTTACGGTAGTTTTGAAGTTTACGCCGTCAACGTACTTGGGAGTACTCAGAAACTTCGAATTGAAAAGGATAGCCATAATGGCTGAGTATGTGTAATAGTCTGTTCCGACAAATACTCTTGCCTTTACGTCTTCACCGGGTTTTGCAACTGTTGTTTCAACCCAGTTGATGTCCTTGAGTTTTGTTCCGGGAGCAAGGTTGTCGTTTTCGTCTCCGACTACATTGCCGTCTTCGTCGATGATAAGACCGTCTTCATTTCTTTCCATACGGAAGAACTTAACTGTGAAGTTAAGATCGAATCCGCCGTCAACTGCAGCGGAAAATGCTGAAGCGGCAACTGACATCGAACTGAAAATCATGACAATAGCAAGAAGCAATGCCAATGATTTTTTAAGGTGTGTCATATGCTTTTTCCTCCTTAGTGCTTGAAAGCCGACAAGCGACACTTTCATATAGTACAAATTATTTTATCATAACGCTTACAGAATTTCAAGTATATTTTTATAATTATTATATATATAGATACAAGAAATTGTCTGAAAGCAATTTTATAGGGGCTTATTGCTCTGATGAGCCTGAATCAATAACTTTTGAAGCACGGATTTTTGCAAGCTCATACATCATTGTGTCTCTTGTCTTTCCGTGAACGTTGAAGAAGAGAAGGGTTACGCCCTTCATAAATCTGCCGATTGCCGGAGCAAGGGCAAATACTGTCCAGATGCCTGCAAGCATACCCGGATCAGTCTGAGGAATGTTGATGCCGTTGGCATTGAAAAGCGGTACGTAGTGAATCGCACCGATTGCCGCTGCGCTGATAAGCTTTGCAGCAATATTCGAAAGTACCTTGAAATACTCCGTGGCGGCGGTGATTGTCGCCTCGTTGCGCACACCGGATTTCCATTCAACGTAATCGTAAAGATCGCCGTTGAGGGCGGTGCTGCAGTATCTCTGGATACTGTTAAGTGAGCCGCAGAATGTGAGGGCGATGACTATCCACACAACGTTAAGGATAAAATGATCTTCGCCAAAAGGTTTGTATCCCACAATCCACATTATGAAATAACACGCGCCGCAGAACATATAACTGCCTGCCGCAAGATTTCTCAGACCGAACTTTCTGGTGAGCTTCGGAGCAAGCGGAAGAACAAAATAGCTGGGCAGACCCGTGAAAAGACCTGCAATTGTTCCTATCGACAACTTGCCCATACAGTTGAGCCAGAAAAAGTCTTCAACCATTGTACCCGTGCCCTTGCCGACTGCAAAGAAATTCTTCACAAGAAGCACCCACATGGGGCGGCAGGTTCCGACGGTTTTGAGAGTTTCCACCAGACCCATCTGTTTCATTTCGTCTCTTGAGGCGAGTGGCATCCTCTCCTTGAGAGCAAAGAAACCGTAGGTTCTGAAAATGACAACGCAAGCGATAAAGAAGAATGCGCCGCCCATATAAACGTACCTCGTCGGTACGTTCAGAAGGTCAACAAAAACAGGGAACAGCGACGGAAGCCACACACCTGCAAGGTCTGCGTAGGCATCCGTGGCGATAAGTCTGTTTCTTTCGCCTACGTTCGGTGTTATGTTATAGAGAAGAATCTGGTAGCTCGTATTATAAAAGGAGTTGGCTATTGAACCCACGTAATTGAACGTGAAAAACCAAACCAGCAAAGCCGTCTGAGACATTCCTCCGGGCAACACCCACGGGGTAAATGCGGAGAAAAACCAGAACGGTAAAGTAAGCAAAATATAGGGTCGCACCCTGCCCCAACGGGTTCTTGTACGGTCAATAATAAGTCCCGAAAGAGCGTTATCGATGGTGTCAATAAATATACTTACCGACTCTGCCACACCCCACGTTGTGGGCTTGATTCCAAGGAATGTTGTGGCAAAAAAGAACAATCTTTTGCTGAATGAATTCCAGTTTGTGTCGCCAAAACCGGACAAAATATATGCTACATAATGCTTTGGACTCAGGTATAATTTTGTCTGCTGATCAACCTGACGTTTGACAGCTTCGCCCTCAATTTCGGGCGCAGGAACTGTTTTTACGTCCTCTGACATTACATCACCTTCCTTACTTATAGTGACACTTTTTCATAGTAAACCTATTTTATCATCCCGTATTTTAACTTATATTGCAAAAAAAATCAAGCATATTCAAGAAAAATCTTAAATATGCTTGAAATCTGTTTGATTTTTACAAAATCAGAGCTTTATTTTTTCGCTCATAAGAGGTTTTTCACAACGTGTATTCCAGAAACTGTTGGCATAAACAAACACCTGATATTCCTCGCCTTTGTCAAGTCCGTCAAAGGTAACGCTGATGGTATCGGGCATATTGTAGAAGTAATATTCACTCCATACCGTGGAGTTGCGCACGGTGACACCGTCGCTGTTTCTGAGAATTACGTTATAGTCATTAACGTATTCTTTTTCAATCTTTGCCTGATCAAAGGTAACGGTGAATCCGTCCTCTTTTTCGTCAGAAATAACTGCCTTTGCATCTGCCTCAAAGTAAGGTGCAAGGGTTGTTTTGTAACGTGCATCGGTGTAAATGAACGAATCCACGTCCCACGCGGAATCAATCTCCCAGGTAAAGGGGAAGAAGTTTGAGGTAATGAGGTCGTAGGGATAAATTCTGACTCTCATATCGGCATCCGCCTCAACAATAAGCATCTGCGCAGCAATATTGTCATTGGGAGGCACCGTGCCGTAAACTTTATCGAATTCATCAAGTTCAAAATAGCTGAGAGTACCTGTACCGAGGCAGGTGAAATGTCTCTGATGGATTGAACGGGGGTCGTTTATGGGAGCGTGTGAATGACCCGAGAAATTGATTACCTGAGGATAGTTCATAAGGATTGCGGTAAGCTCATCCTCGCCCCAGTTTGCGCTTCCGTAAACAGTTCCCATAATATGCGGATGCTGGAAGAAGAAAATGGGCTTGCGAGGGTCATCGGCAGCAGCTTTTTTGAGCTCTGCGGCAGCCCAAGCCTGCTTTGCCGCGTCAAAATGGCAGCCGTTTGTGCTTGTGACGCTGATGAAATGATAGCCGTTGATAACCTTGTGGGTATCAGGCTCCATACCGAAAATTCTGTCGAATCTTTCAAGAGCGGCAGCTTCGCCGTCGGTCATATATTCGTGGCTGGCAAGGGAAACGGCAACTTCCGTGCCCTCCTTAAGATTTTCATCAAGAGTCTGCTTGAATGCAAGCATCTGCTTTTCCGTGCCTCTTTTTGAAAAATCACCGACAACGTAAAGGGCATCAAGCTTTGAATATTCTTCTTTTTCGCTGAGTTCATAGGCAGTCTTCAAAGCCTGCTCCATTCTCTCATATTCAACCTCACGCTCATCTCCGTAATGCACGTCACTCACAACGAGAAATCTGAGCACGGGTTTAAAATTCTTATCAAATGCCATAGGTACTCTCCTTTTTTACAAGCATTAAAGGAGCTGCTCAACGAGCAGCTCCTCATAAGTCATTATGCCATTGAGCCAAGATATGTGAATACTTTTACGATGCTTCCAAAGATGCTGCCGAGCATACCTACAAAGTTAATCTCTTCGATCCAACCTGCAAAGTTTTCCCAGAGACCGCCCCAGTTGAGAGCAGCAATACGGTCAAAAAGATTCTTTTCTTCTTCCTTGTCATCAGCAGGAGCTTCTGCCTTCTCTGTTACCTTAATATCATAGTAACCTGCATCGTGAACGTCACCTGCAAATACTTCGATATAATATGTGCCTGCTGCAAGAGTGCTTGTTTCACCCTTTGCAGTCTTGTTGTCGTTGGTTGCCTTGAGAGCAACGGGATCGATAACGTTGATACCGTCGGAATTAAGAATTCTGAAGTACCAGTCACCTGCATTTGTTGAAACAAATGCAAAGTCATAGCCGTTGTTGGTTGCAGGAACGGTGAACTTGAAGTAGTCCTTATCGCCCTTTTCATCAAGAGTTGACTTGTATGTCTTGCTGAAAGCAATAACGTCAGCTGTTGCTGTTGTGTCATTCCATTCTGTCTCAAGATAGTCTGCTGCTCTGAAAAGAACTCTTGTCTTGTAGCTGCCTGTGCTTCCGTCTGTGCCATTGATTACGAGGTAATAGTCACCCTTTTCAACACCGACACTTGCACCTGTCTTTGAGGTTTCTGCCTTTGTAATCTGGATTGAAGTTACGGGTCTGAGAACCTGCATACCGCCTTCTTCAAGGTAGGTGTAGAAAGTAGCGGTATAATCGCCTGCGTTTGCAGCATAGTTGTAAAGATAAAGGTTGATAACACCGTTTGAGGGGATAGCTACCTTGTAGTAGTCCTCGTCACCTGTGCCGATTGAGCCGTAATACTCCTTGGGATTGCCTGAGGGTGAATACTCAAGAACGTCAGCCTCTGAAACCTTGTTGTTGGGCTCTGACTCTGAAAGAGCAACCTCTGCAATTGAAACAGATACTGTGTACTCAAGAGTGGGGTCGCAGATATCGCCCTGCTTTACAACAACGTAGTATGTTGCGTCTTTTGCAACGCTTACAACTGCACTTGCCTCTGTCTTGTTACCTGCAGAAGTGAATGATGTGAGAGTTTTCTCTGCAGCATCCTTGATTTCAACAGTAAAATATGTTGATTCTGCACTCTTTGCTGTATGCTTAACAGTTACGGTAGCATTACCTGCCTTTGCAGCAGTAAACTTGAAATAATCGTAATCATCTGAATCTTCAAGCTTGCCTGAAATTTCTTCGCCTGCTTTGAATTCGGTTGCCTCTGCAACTGTGCCGTTGGGCTCTGTCTCAACTTTTGATGCTGCGTTTGCTGATACAACGCAACCTGCAACCATAAGAATTGCCAGAATAAGCGAAAGAAGTGATTTAGCTTTTTTCATCTTTCTGTCCTCCTGTTTTGAAAAATTACATTTGTAAACGCATTTTATCACAAATTTTTACGAATGTCAAACTATTATGAGCAGGTAAATATTAATATTCAGTAAACATTAATCCGTTTTTTGTCAAAATTTCCGTTATATCCGCATTCATCCTGAATAAAACATATCCTCTATAATATCATTGACGTGACATCCTGCCACTTCGTTTTTGTTCAGCATCTGCGCAACCTTGTCTGCAACATCCCTGCTGAGTGTGAAGCTGCAATAAAAGCAATTCTCATCAGCTATGCCGTAAAGCACGACGTCTTCATCATCAATAACAGACTTTTCCTCTTCAACCTTATACATTTTATCGCAACCTCTCTTTGGAGTGACGCTTTGTCACCCACTCTGCTTATTCTACGCTTCGTTACGGATAAAAGCAAGTAAAATTGTCAAAGATTGGTAATTTCGGATACGTGCACAATCGTCACATAGTTAATCTGTTTATTTTCAACAATATTTCACACAAAAAAGGCTGTTGCAGCTTTTGCCGCAACAGCCGAAGATTTTATGGGTATTATTAATACATTCCGCCGCCCTGTGCTGCCATTGCTGCAGCCTGTGCTGCATCTGCAGCGGGATCGGGCTTATCTGTAACAAGGCTTTCTGTTGTGAGCACCATTGATGCAACTGATGATGCATTCTGGAGTGCTGAACGAGTTACCTTTGTGGGGTCAAGGATACCTGCGGAAGCCATATCGCAGTAAACGTCCTTTGCAAAGTCGTAGCCGTAGCCGATTTTGCCGCTTTCGTGGATAGCATTGATGATGATTGAGCCTTCAAGACCTGCGTTAGCCGCAATCTGGCGCACGGGCTCCTCAAGAGCCTTGAGAACAATCTTGACACCTGTCTGCTCATCAACGTCGTCAGTTGTGTCGATAAGAGCCTTAACGCTGCTTACTGCGTTGAGAAGTGCGACACCGCCGCCTGCAACGCAACCTTCTTCAACGGCTGCCTTTGTTGCTGCAAGAGCATCTTCAATACGAAGCTTCTTTTCCTTCAATTCAGTTTCAGTTGCAGCACCAACCTTGATAACTGCTACGCCGCCTGAAAGCTTTGCAAGTCTTTCCTGAAGCTTTTCTCTGTCGAAATCTGAAGTTGTGTTTTCAATCTGAAGCTTAATCTGTGCAACTCTTGATGCGATTGCATTCTTGTCGCCTGCACCGTCAACAATGATTGTGTTTTCCTTTGAAACCTTGACCTGACGTGCTCTGCCCAGCTGTGCAAGCTGAGTATCCTTAAGCTCAAGGCCGAGATCAGATGTGATAACTTCGCCGCCTGTAAGGATAGCGATATCCTGAAGCATTTCCTTTCTTCTGTCACCAAAGCCGGGTGCCTTTACACAAACAACGGTGAATACGCCACGAAGCTTATTGACAAGAATTGTTGAAAGTGCTTCACCTTCAACGTCTTCTGCAACGATAATAAGCTTGCCGCCTGCGTGCATAATCTGCTCAAGAAGAGGAAGAAGATCCTGAATGCTTGAAATCTTCTTGTCTGTGATAAGAATGAGAGCGTCGTCAATAACAGCTTCCATCTTGTCTGTATCTGTTACCATATAGGGTGAGATATAGCCTCTGTCAAACTGCATACCTTCAACAACTTCTGACTCTGTAACAGCAATCTTTGATTCCTCAACGGTGATAACGCCGTCTGAAGTAACCTTTTCCATTGCGTCTGCAATGAACTTGCCGACTTCTTCGTCAGCAGCTGAAATAGTTGCGATTCTTGCGATATCTTCTGTGCTTGAAACGGGCTTTGAATTTTTCTTTACAGCCTCAACTGCAGCTGCAACTGCCTTTGCCATACCCTTCTTGACTACCATAGGATTAGCGCCTGCAGTAACGTTCTTCATACCCTCTCTGATAAGAGCCTGAGCAAGGAGAGTTGCGGTTGTTGTACCGTCACCTGCAACGTCGTTTGTCTTTGTTGAAACTTCCTTTACAAGCTGAGCACCCATATTCTCAAAGGGGTCTTCAAGCTCGATTTCCTTTGCGATTGTAACACCGTCGTTGGTGATAAGGGGTGCGCCGTACTTCTTGTCAAGCACAACGTTTCTGCCCTTGGGACCAAGGGTGATTTTAACTGTATTTGCAAGCTTATCAACGCCTGCCTGAAGAGCCTTGCGGGCTTCTTCACCGTAAATAATCTGCTTTGCCATTATTTTATCCTCCTATAAAAAGTTAAATTATTCTACGATTGCAAGAATATCGCTCTGCTTGACGATTGTGTATTCCTCACTGTCAAGCTTAACCTTTGTGCCTGAATACTGGCTTGTGATTACTTTGTCGCCAACCTTGATATACATTTCAACTTCGTTGCCGTCTACCATTCCGCCGGGACCAACTGCAACTACTTCTGCAATCTGGGGCTTTTCCTGAGCAGCCGCTGCAAGGATAATACCGCTGCTTGTTGTTTCCTCAACCTCAACAGCCTTAACCACAACTCTGTCTGCAAGGGGTTTAATAGTCATATTTATTACCTCCAAATTATATTATTCTTCATTTAGCACTCACGCATTGCGAGTGCTAATTTGTATTGTAAACACTTATTGAGGAAAAATCAAGTACTTTTTCCAAAGTTTACAATAAATACACAAAATCAGCTTATAAATCTTACAATCTTGTAACGTTAGTTGACTTTGAAAATGGTTGTTGATATAATAGTATAAAAATAATTTTTATAAAAGGCAACACTATGAACATTCTTGTAAGTCTTGATTCAAATTACATATATCCCTTGTGCGTGATGTTCCGTTCACTTGCAAAAACCAATCCTGACGGGCATTTTGATATTTATGTTGCTTACTCTTCGCTGACAGAAGAGGATTTTATACGCATGGAATCCTCACTCAAGGGCACGGATGCGGTTATTCACAGAGTTCTTGTGGATGACGGTGTTTTTGCCGGTGCGCCCGTATTGAGCAGACTCAGCAAAGAAACTTACTATCGCCTGCTGATTGGCGATATCCTGCCCGAAAGCGTTGACAGATTGCTTTATCTTGATCCCGATATTACTATCAACCGTGATCTCACGGAATTTTACAACCTGGATATGCAGGGCAAAACCGTTGCGGCAGGCACTCACCTCTTTGGTTTTATGGAAAAAATCAATCTCTCCAGACTCGGAATGAAGAAAACAAGCCGATACATCAACGCCGGTGTTTTACTTATCGACCTTGATACGTGGCGCAAATCCGTTACCCTGGAACAGATTTTTCGTTTCATCACTGAAAATATAAAAAAGCTTTTTCTCGCTGATCAGGACGTCATAAACGTTATGTTTGAAAATAAAATGCTTTACATTGACGAAAGGCTCTATAACCTTGACGAAAAAACCTTCAGCACCTACACAAAGAAATCAGCCGGTAAAAAAAGAATTGACCTTGAATGGGTCAGAAAGAACTCTTTTATCATCCATTTCAACGGCAAACACAAGCCATGGCGCGAAAAAAATTATCGCGGAAAGCTCGGTGAATTTTTTGAAAAAAACAAAGATATTTGAAAATAAAATGCGGCTCCTGCAAATCACAGGGGCTGTTTTGGTCTGCGGCATATTTCTCGGCATATTCTTATATTGTTATATCAAGTATGGTGCAGAGATTGCGGCAATATTCAGCGACTCGAAACATCTGGAGCAATTTCTCTCCCAGTTCCACGGGTTTGACAGATGGGTTTTCGTTGCAATCCGCGCATTTCAGACTGTTATCAAAATCATTCCTGCTGAACCCCTTGAAATCGGTTCGGGATATCTTTACGGCACCATCGGCGGTATGCTTCTGTGCCTTGCAGGTTCAATGATAGGTTCTCTTGTTATTATTGCGCTCTCAAGAGTGTTCGGCAGACGACTTGTTAACGTTTTTATACCTGTTGAAAAAATCGATTCTCTCAGATTTCTGCAAAATCCCAAAAGAGTTTACGGAACGCTTTTCTTTATCTATCTTATTCCCGGCACACCCAAAGATATTCTTACATATGCCGCAAGTATTGTTAATATTATTGATATGAAAAAATTCCTGCTGATTACGGGAATTGCCCGAATTCCGTCAATACTGACCTCAACCTGGTGCGGCGAACAGTTGATAAACAAAAACTACACCCTTGCAATTATCGTTTTTGTTGTGACTGCTGTGCTAAGCGTTATTTGCGGCGCAATTTACAACAAAATCACATCCAACCGCGACAAAAAAACATCTGAATCCATCGACAGAGAGGATGCTGAATCTTATGCAGACAACATTGATTCCCGAAAAGAATAAACTGCATTTATTTGCGCCCATTGCTTTTCTTTTTGCAGGGCTTTCGCCTGAATACGTTGCACCCTTTTTTACCGTTGCAGGCTTTGCTGCGATACTGAAAAAACGCATCAGCGAAAAGAAAAAGCCTTGTTTCGGAGACCTTGGCATCTGCATAATCGCCTATATGGCGTGGATGGTTGTTGGCACAGTCTATTCTTCATCAATCATCTCATCTCTTGCCAGCATAGGCATCTGGGTGCTGATGTTTTCAGGTTATTATTTCTTCACTGAAACTGTTGACAGCGAAGAAAAGGTTGACCGCATCGTTTATTGCGGAAGCCTGACGGCAGGTATTTCGGGTGCAATCGGAATAGGACAGATGTTCCTCTATCACATCGGAAACCACTTTGACAGCAGCATAAGCAACGCATTCAATCCCTTCTGGCGTTTTCTTAACCTGCTGATAGAAAAACTCGTTGTTTTTCTTCCCGAATTTATAACTTCAAAAATGGGCTCAACCACGTTCCATTCATTCGACACAAGGGCTTGCAGCACATTCTCCAACCCCCTTTTCTTTGCGGCAATTGAGGTTATGCTCATTCCCTTTGCGGCGTATATGTTTTTATGCGCACCCACTCTCAAAAAAAGAATAATCGGATTCTTCTGCTTTATGCTTACGGTCGGAGGCATTGCCTGCTCTTATTCAAGAGGACCTTATCTTTTTGCGGTTGCAGTATGCGGTATTCTTCTGTTTTACGGAGGCAAAAAAGCACTTAAGCTTGCGGGCACAGGTGTTGCGGCAGGCGGAATTGTAATGATTTTTGCAAGCGGCACAATCAAACGAATTTTCACCCTGCTCAGCGGTGAAGACATTTCCGTAAATACAAGAAAAGCCATCTGGGACGGAATTTTTGATATGATAAAAAACAAACCTGTTTTCGGTTACGGTACGGGTTTTGATAACGTAAGACAAATGCTTCACAACGTTTATAACGTAAAACAGCCCCACGCACACAATATTTTCCTTGAAGCCTGGGTTGAAAACGGCATTTTGGGCGTTATTCTTCTTGCGGTGATTTTTCTGGTATTCTTCATAAACATTGTCCGCCTTTACAAGCTTAAAGGCAAATGCAGAGATTATGCCGTCACATTTTTTGCGTCCGTTGCAGGCTTTGTGCTTTGCGGTATGACAGACTGCCTTTTCTACGGCTTGAAACCCTTGCAGTATCTTATGATGGTATTCGGTCTTTCTCAAGCTGTATTTGCAATTTATCTTAATAAAAAACACGGAGAAAAACAATGAACATATTATCTATCGGAAACAGTTTTTCCACTAACGCTCACAAATTTTTATCACAGATTGCAGCGGCTGACGGCGAAGAAATAATGCTCTGCAACCTTTTTATCGGCGGTTGCTCGCTTGAACAGCATTGGAACAACTGGCGAGAAGAAAAAACGGTATATGACTATGAAATTTATCTTCCCGATGAAACGGAAATGACCCGTGCAGACGAGGTTGCACTCCACGAAGCGGTTGAGGATGAGGATTGGGACGTTATAACAATTCAGCAATGCAGCCATTTCAGCGGAATCCGAGAAAGCTATACACCGTATCTTTCCGAGCTTGCTGAATACTGCAGACTTATGAAACCCGATGCAAAAATTATGCTTCATCAGACCTGGGCATATGAAGAAGGCTGTCAGCACAGCGGATTTGCAAACTACGGAAACAACCAGCAGGAAATGTACCGCGCATTGACCGAGGCTTACGTTGATGCCGCCCTTGAAGCGGATATTGACCTTATAATCCCCAGCGGCAGAGCTTGGCAGACGGCACGAAACACAATCGGCGATATCCTTACAGTTGACGGCTATCACGGCAACGATATGGGATGCTATCTTGCATCTGCTTGCTTCTATGAAATGATTTTCGGCAGAAGTATTCTTGAAAACCATTTTGAATTGCCCGACGTTGATAAACGCACAATGGAAATCCTTAAAATCTGCGCTCATACGGCAGTTGAAAAAGGAATAATGATGAAACAATAAAAAAATTGAGCGAAAGAGTTAAACTCTTTCGGTCTTTATTTTTTATTTAATAAACAAATGCTTTCTTTTATCATAGTAATTTTTATAAACAAACAGAAAGAAGCCGACTGATACAACACTTGAAATCAAGTCTTTTGCCAAAGTAAGCAGCATATCCGTTTCAAAATCCAGAATCATTATTGTCACAAAATAAATAAGACTCATCAATTGGCTGAGCACAATACTTATATAAATATGTTTCGGCGCCGTTTTCTTATATTCTATCATCGCAAACGATACATATGCATAGTAAATAGAAAGAGCAATTTCCAGAGCTGCAAAAATCATATGTGCTGCCCTGTAAGAATTTATAAATAAAGCAAGTGAAATTACTTCACTCGGGACTACTGTTGCAGAAGCAAGCAAGTTAACAAGTCTGCTTAACACACCGGGAAAAAGGAATATGCCTATAAACGAATTGAACAACGCAGATAAAGGCATTATGATATACGCCTGAAATCCGTACCATTTCATTCCCAATGAATTCAACTCAATTTCTGTCATACTTTCGCCGCAGGACGGACAAAAGCCGCTATTGTACTGAATTACTGCTCCACATCTTTTACAATTCATAGGCACACCGTCCTTTCTTTGATTAAATAATATTGCATATAAGTAATTTTGTCAACAAAAAAGGAGCAACCCGAGGGTTGCTCCCAAAAAATGATTTTTAATTATTATTTGAATTATTCGTTGATTTCGATAACAACGCCTGAACCAACAGTTCTGCCGCCTTCACGGATAGCGAAACGGAGACCCTTTTCAATAGCGATGGGAGTGATGAGTTCAACGTCCATATCAACGTTATCGCCGGGCATGCACATTTCAGTGCCTGCGGGAAGGCTGATAACACCTGTAACGTCTGTTGTTCTGAAGTAGAACTGAGGACGGTAGTTGTTGAAGAAGGGAGTATGACGGCCGCCTTCTTCCTTAGTAAGAACGTAAACCTGACCCTTGAACTTTGTGTG
>JAZQTC010000049.1:0-26161 GCA_045630405.1 Acutalibacteraceae bacterium | reverse complement strand
ATACCGATGCCGTTGAGAACGTCGTTCTCTGTTGCAAGGATGTAGGGCTCTCTTACGCCTTCCCAGTCAAATGAAGTGTTGAGAAGTGCCTCTGCAAAGTCAGCGTTGGGATAGAAGTCTGTCCACTGTCTCTGACCCTGGCAACCTGCTGCGATAGCGTTGTCACCAACAGCCTCTTCTTCGCAGCCTTCGGGAAGATTTTCGTTGCCGTTCATAAGGTCTTTGATGATGCACATCATCTTAACAACAAATTCCCAGTCCTTTTCTTTCTGCTCGTCGCTCTTCTTTACGAAGTCGGGATTCTTATCGAAGCCTTCCTTGCACTTTGCCTTTGTCCATGCAAGAGCCTTCTGATATTCAGCCTCGTCATAGATGCCCTCTGACATTCGGCGGATAACTTCAACCTCGTCAACTGATTCAACTCTCATACCCAGATATTCTTCGATGAAATCGGGGTCGATAACCGAACCTGCAATACCCATACAGGTTGAACCGATCTGGAGATAGCTCTTGCCTCTCATTGTTGCAACTGCAACAGCTGAGCGAGCGAAACGAAGGAGCTTTTCCTTAACGTCATCGGGAACTGATGTGTCATCAGCATCCTGAACGTCCTTGCCGTAGATACCGAATGCAGGGAGACCCTTCTGTGCGTGAGCTGCAAGAACAGCTGCAAGATAAACAGCGCCGGGTCTTTCAGTTGCGTTGAAGCCCCATACGCCCTTGATTGTTGTGGGGTCCATATCCATTGTTTCTGAGCCGTAGCACCAGCAGGGAGTAACTGAAAGAGTGATATCAACGCCCTCTTTCTTGAACTTTGCTGCACAAGCTGCTGCTTCTGCAACACGGCCGATTGTTGTGTCAGCGATAACAACCTTTACGGGTTCGCCGTTTGAATAGCGAAGATTTTCTTCAAAGAGAGCCTTGGCTGTTTTAGCCATATTCATTGTCTGCTCTTCGAGTGAACCTCTTACGTTAAGAGGACCTCTTCTGCCGTCGATAATGGGGCGAATACCGATTACGGGATAATCGCCGATGAGTCTGCTTTTTGCCATTGTAATCTTCCTTTCTATTGATAGGTTAATTATTTTATAACTTTCTTGAATCTCTCGTATGCCTCTGCCCAGGCTTCGGCATTTTCGGGAGAATATTCAACTGTATTTTCGCTTGCCTTAACAACTTTTCTTGCCTGCTCAATGCTTTCCAGCGCACCGCAGGAGAGAAGCTGAACGGCAATATTGCCGAGAACGGTTGCTTCGATGGGACCTGCAACAACCTTGCGGTTGCAGGATGATGCGGTCATCTGACAAAGGAGAGTATCCTTTGTGCCACCGCCGATAACGTGGATTGCAGGATAGGTCTTGCCTGTGCAATCTTCAAGGTTTTCAAGAGTGAGGCGGTATTTCATCGCAAGGCTCTCATAGATGCATCGCATAACCTCGCCAACGCTTTCGGGAATTGCCTGACCTGTCTTTTTGCAGTAATCACGGACTCTCTGAGGAATGTTGCCGTGTGCCACAAACTCGGGTGCATCGGGGTCGATGAAGCACTTGAAGGGCTCTGCCGCAAGAGCAAGCTTTTCAAGGTCTGCATAGGAATAATCGCTGCCGTGTCTGTTCCAATGACGGCGGCTTTCCTGAATGAGCCAGAGACCGATGATATTCTTGAGGAAGCCTGTGGTTGCGCCGTAGCCGCCCTCGTTTGTAACGTTCATTGCAAGAGTCTTTTCGTTGACGATAGGCTCGTCAAGCTCTGTGCCGAAAAGTGACCAGGTGCCGCTTGAAAGGAAAGCAAAATCCTTTTCCTCTGCAGGCACGGCTGTGAGCGCACTCTGTGTATCGTGACCGCAGACGCTGATAACGTCAACCTCATCAATACCGCACTCTTCGCAGATATCCTTGCGCACTTTGCCCAGAATGCTGCCCGAGGGCTTGATTTCGCCAAGCAGACGGGAGGGGATTTCCAGCTTTTCAAGAATGTCTGTTGCCCAGCCCTTTGTTTTGATATCAACCATCTGTGAAGTGGTTGCGATTGAATACTCCGTTGTTTTTACGCCCGTAAGCATATAGCCGAAAAGGTCGGGCATAAAGAGAAGTCTGTCTGCTCTTTCGAGAATGTGGGGTCGGTATTTCTTCAGCGCATAGAGCTGATAAACTGTGTTAAGCTCCATAAACTGAATGCCCGTTGCACCGTAAAACTCGTTGTTGGGAATGGTTTTTGCGCATTCCTCAATAAGACCCACCGTTCTTTCGTCACGGTAGTGAATGGGATTTTCAAGCAAACAGCCGAATTCATCGATGAGACCGAAGTCAACACCCCAGGTGTCGATACCGATGCTGTCAAAACCGCCTGCAAGCTTTGCCTTGACGATTCCCTGCTTGATGTCATAGAAAAGGCGAAGCACGTCCCAATACATTGTGTCGCCCACTTTTACGGGGTCGTTTGAAAAACGGTGCACTTCCTGAAGGCTGATTTTTTCGCCGTCAAAGCTGCCCACAATGGCTCTGCCGCTTGATGCACCGAAGTCAATAGCTAAAACTTTTTTGTTCATTACTGAATAACTACACCCTTCTTGAGAATGATGTTTGCATAAATTGCAGTTTCACCTGTTGCGATAACGGCATATGCCTTCTTTGCTCTGTCATAGAATGCAAAACGCTCAACAAGCTCAATATTCTTTTCGCCTTCTTCGGCGATGATTGTCTTTTTATAGTCGCTCCAGATGGGAGGAGGATTTGATACATCGCCGTTATCCATGAGAGCAACGGGTGCCTCAACGTATGTATCGAGGGGCATCAGCTTAAGGATTGCTGCAAGAATTTCGTCAACTCCGTGACCGTCAAGGCGCACAAGACGCTGAGCAATCGATGCTGAGGGGAAATTGCCGTCACCGATAACGATTTCGTCACCGTGACCCATTTCCATAAGAATTTTGAGAAGTTCGGGTGAGATGATGGGGGAGATGTTTTTTAACATTTTTTTATCCTTCTTTCTGAAACATAGTTAAAAGTAAATAATTTTGGGTAAATTCAATTCGCAACGGGAATTACATTGTTGCATACATACTGTACATATTGCTGTAAATGCCGCCCTTTGCCATAAGCTCCGAGTGACTTCCCTGCTCTGCAATGCCGTCTTCCGTCAGCACAACAATTTCATCTGCATTGCGGATTGTTGTGAGTCTGTGGGCAATGGTCAGGGTTGTTCTGCCCTTTGCAAGGCGTTCAAGGGATTCCTGAACAAGCTTTTCACTCTCGTTATCAAGCGCCGAGGTTGCCTCGTCAAGAAGCAGGATGGGGGGATCCTTGAGGAAAACTCGGGCAATTGAAATTCTCTGTTTCTGACCACCCGAAAGTTTGACGCCTCTTTCACCCACGTACGTGTCGTAGCCGTCGGGAAGGGCGCTGATGAATTCGTGAGCGCCTGCTTTCTTTGCGGCTTCGGCAATTTCTTCGTCGGTTGCATCCGACTTGCCGTAGATAAGGTTATCACGGATTGTGCCCGAGAAAAGATAAACGTCCTGTGCAACAACACCGATATTTGAACGGAGCGAGCGCAGAGTGATGTCTTTTATGTTCTTGCCGTCAAGCAGAATTTCACCGCTTTCTGCCTCGTAAAAACGGGGAATCAGGTTGCAAAGAGTGGTTTTCCCGCCGCCGCTGGGACCAACAAGAGCAACGTTGCCGCCCTTTCTGATGCGGAGATTCAGCTTGTTGAGAATCTGCTTTTCGCCTTTGACGTAGCTGAATGAAACGTCATTGAATTCAATTTCACCCTCTGCCTCGCCGATTTCAACAGCGTTTTCGCTGTCTTTTATCTCGGGAACTTCGTCCATAATCTCAACAAAGCGTTCAACGCCCGTTATACCTCTGCTGAATTGCTCGCTGAAATCAACAATTGTTCGGATTGAGCCGAGAAGGGTTGAAATAAGCAGAAGGCTTGCCGCAAAATCACCCGTTGAAACCTTGCCTTCCTTCATAAGCAATGCACCTACTGCGATAACGCAGATATAGGTTATGCCGTCAAGAAGCTTGACCGTTGCGTGAAACTGAGACATATACTTATGGCTCTTGTTTCTGATTTCGGTATATCTTACGTTGCCTTTTGCAAACTTTTCACGTTCAACTTTTTCGTTGGTGAAGGAGCGCACAACTTTTACACCCAGCAGGCTGTCTTCCAGCCTTGCGTTGATTTCACCAACCTGATGGCGACCTTCCTTGAAGGTGTCACGCATTTTTGTTCTTGATTTCTTCGTGAATATAACCATAAACGGTATGAGTATAAATACCGTGACCGCAAATCGGATATCCATCGACGCAAAAATATAGAAGCTTGCAAAGAATTTTACCAGCGTCATAAGCAGCATTTCGGGGAAATGGTGTGCCCATTCGGCAACGTCAAAAAGGTCTGAAGTCATTCTGCTCATAAGCTGACCGACCTTTGTGTTATCAAAAAACGTGAATGACAGAGTCTGCAAGTGGTCAAACATATCCTCACGCATTGCATTTTCGATTTTTGTGCCCATTTTGTGGCCCAGATATGACTGGCAGAAGCTTGCAAGGCTGTCCACTGCTCTGAGCGCAACGTAAGCGGCGGCAATCATAAAAATCAGATTAACCGTCAGATTTGCAGGGTCGTTGACCTCTGTATCGGTTATTCTTCTGACTATCAGAGGCAGGGCGATTTCACACGCCGCAGAAACCGATGCACAGAAAAGCACTATAAGTTCCGTGCCGAGATGTCTTTTCAGATACGGGAAAAATCTTTTCATAAGTTTAAGATTTCTGCCCTTCTCCTTTTTCACTTTCTCCTTCATTTTTATTACTTCCTCTTTGTTATAATATAACAGTATATATTATGTATCAAAAATTTTTATTTGTAAAGAGTTTACAAAAAATTTGTGCTTTACATTTTATTTTCTATTTGGTAAAATCGGAACGTAAGGAGGAGATATTATGAAAAAAATCATTGCAATTTTACTTTCGGCAATTATGATTCTTCAGCTTGGCATCACGGCAATTGCTTTTGATGACAAATCAATGACGGAATCGGAATGGAAAGAAGTTTACGCTGACCTTCGTGACGAAAACACTTTGCCTATGCTTTGCGTCGGCGCAGACCAGACTCAACTCAACATCTGCTGGCACGCCGCAAAAGACAAGGCTCAGCCCAAAGTCAGGCTTGCAAAGAATGCGGCAATGACAGACTACGTTGAATTCACAGGCGAAAACACACCTGCTGAAAACGACGAACAGTACGTATGCCGTGTCACAATGACGGGCATTGAAGAAAACACAACTTATTATTATCAGTATCTCAGCGAAAAGGGCTGGAGCGAAGCTTACAAATATGAATCCAAGGGCTTTGACAGCTACAAAATGATGGTTATAGGCGACATTCAGATTGGCGGTCAGTCAACGGACAATCCCGAGGAGCAGTCAAGAATCGGCTACGTGTGGCAGAGCGTGCTTGACGAAGCACTCACCGAAAACCCCGATATCAGCTTCCTGCTTTCTGCAGGTGACAACACCTCAACAGGCAAGGCGGCTGACGAATGGCAGACTCTTCTGATGCCCGAATACACAAGAAATCTGCCCCTTGCTCTTGCAATCGGCAACCACGACAAAAAGGGTATGATGTACGATTACTACACACATATGCCCAACGAATATTTCGGCAAATATTTCACAGGTCTTGACCGTGATTTCTGGTTCCGCTACGGCGACGTGCTTTACCTTGTTTTTGACGCTTGCTCAGGCTCAGCGGCAGACCACAAGGCAATGGCAGAAGAAGCTGTCAGCGCAAATCCCGACGCAAAATGGCGCATAGCCGTTATGCATCAGGCACCCTATGCACCCGGCATTGCGGCTCTTGAGCCTGAAACGGGACTTTTGCTCAACGCAGTTTTCCAGCCCATATTTATGATGTATGACGTTGATATCGTGTTCACGGGTCACACTCATATGCAGGGCAGAAGCCACTTTATCAGCGACGGCATCGTTGTTGGCAAAGCGGAAAGCGGAAAAACTTACACCGACCCCAAAGGCATTATTTATCTCAACACAAACGCTTGCTGCGATCAGGGTTCAATGGAAAATATGAGCGCATGGCCTCACACAGCCTATGCCTTTGAAAATGCGGATGTTACAACATATTCAACCGTTGAATTCACCGATTCAACAATGACCGTCAAAACCTTCAGAGGAGACAACAGCGAACTTCTTGACAGCATCACAATTGAAAAAACCAAAGGCTTCAGCAACAAGCCCGTAAGCAAATTTATCCGTTCAGCTCTTTACAAGGCGGTTGAAATTCTGGGACTTGTCTATATGAGAATAGACGAGGTTGTTGTTGCAATCAGAGGCGGACATTTTTAATTTTTGATTGGCAATACGTTGAATTTTTGCAGGGGCGACCACAGGTTGCCCCTGCTTTGCACAAAAAAAGACACCCTCACGGGTGTCTTTTTTAATATGTATGAGTACATATTTCTTTGATTTTTCTCTGAAGCGCCAGGAAATCCTCGAGGGCTTCGGGTTTCTGGTTGGGGTTACGCAGAAGTGCGGCAGGATGGAAAGTACCCATAAAAAGGATTCCGCCCTTTTCAATGAATTCACCGTGCTGCTGAGTGACCTTGAAATCCTTTGAAATGAGTCTCTGTGCCGAAATTCTGCCAAGACAAACGATAATTTTGGGTCTCATAAGCCTTGTCTGCTCCCTGAGCCATTCGATGCAGCAATCCTGCTCCTCGGGGAGAGGATCTCTGTTTTTGGGAGGTCGGCATTTTACCATATTGGCAATATAAATATTCTTTTTGCGGTCAAGGTCGATTGCCTCAAGGAATTTATCAAGAAGCTTGCCGCCTCTGCCAACGAAAGGTTCACCCTGCAAATCCTCGTTTTCGCCGGGACCTTCACCGATAAACATTACCTCGGCATCCTCTTTGCCCACACCGAAAACAAGGTTTGTTCTCGTTTCGCAAAGCCCGCATTTTCTGCATTGCATACAGTCAGCTTTCAGCTGTTCCCAACTTTCATACATTGCCTTTTTCACCTCGGATTTCAAATATTTTTTCTGCTTTTTCCGCATCAGCGTGAATCTGGGCGGAAAGAGCTTCCATTGAATCAAATTTAACCTCATCACGGAGGTATTCAAGCAGCTTAACCTCGATTTCAAGACCGTAAAGATTGCCGCTGAAGCCTAAAATACAGGTTTCGCTGCGGAAATCTTCGTTCTCAAAAGAGGGTCGCAATCCGATATTCGTAACGGAAGGGTATTCCTTGCCGTCAACAACGGTTACGGATGCATAAACGCCTTTTTTCGGCTTCACAAAACCGTCGTCAAACCGCTGATTTATGGTAGGCGCACCGATGAGTCTGCCTCTGTGCTGACCGTCAACAACGGTCTGCTTGTAACAGAATTCTCTGCCCAGCAAAGCGTTTGCAAGGGGGATATCTCCCAGCTCAACCGCCTGCCTGATTCTCGTTGAGCTGACGGGACTTCCCTGATAATCAACG
Organism: Acutalibacteraceae bacterium; assembly: GCA_045630405.1. Lineage (GTDB taxonomy): Bacteria > Bacillota > Clostridia > Oscillospirales > Acutalibacteraceae > CAG-177. The sequence continues at coordinate 18,647 of JAZQTC010000049.1, read as the reverse complement.
GGCTCGCTGACTTTCAGCTTCACACCGTATTCTTCGCAAAGAATGCGGAGCGTTTCAACTCCGCCCTCATTGTTTTTGCCGAAACGGTAATTCCAGCCGCAGCAGACACCGCCTGCATTCAGCTTTCCTATGAGAATTTTCTCGAAAAATTCCCTGCAGGTCATATCCTTGACCAGATCAAAGGGAACAATTCTTTTTTCCGCACCCGTTGCGGCAATAATTCCGTCACGCAGGTTGGATTGAAGCACTTTGTCGGGCGCTTTTCCCGAAAGGGCAACCATCGGATGCTTGTCAAAAAGAAGAACAAGGGGCAAAAGCCCGTACTTTTGCTGCATTTCAAAAGCACAGGCAATAACCGTCATATGTCCCTTGTGTAAGCCGTCAAAGCTGCCCAGCGTGACGGCTGTTTTCTTTTCGCACATTTTATTTCTTCTTGAATTGCTGCTTCATTCTCAATTCCTTGGAAAGGATTCTCTTACGGAGTCTGAGGGAGAAGGGAGTTACCTCCAGCAATTCATCGTCCTTTATGAATTCCATACATTGCTCAAGGCTGAGCACGCTGTGAGGCACAAGCCTGAGCGCATCGTCCGAGCCTGATGCACGGGTATTTGTGAGATGCTTCGTCTTGCAGACGTTGCATACTATATCTTCATTCTTTGCACATTCGCCAACAATCATACCTTCATAAACGTCAACGCCTGCAGGAATGAAGAGTCTGCCTCTGTCCTGAGTGTTGAAAAGACCGTAAGCGGTGCTGACACCTGTTTCGTGAACAACAATCGAGCCTCTTTCACGGGTCTGGATTTCACCCTTGTAGGGTGCATAGCCGTCAAAAAGCTGATTCATAATGCCGTTGCCGTTGGTATCCGTCAGGAATTCCGCACGGTAGCCGATAAGACCTCTTGAAGGAATCTTGAACTCAAGGTGAGTTGAGCCGCCCTCACGGGCACCCATATTTTCAAGCTCACCCTTGCGTGAGCCAAGCTTTTCGATAACTGCACCGACGTATTGCTCGGGCACTTCAACAATGAGCAATTCCATAGGCTCCATAATCTCGCCGTCGATTTCCTTGAAGATAACCTTGGGTCTTGAAACCTGGAATTCATAGCCCTGACGGCGCATTGTTTCAATGAGGATTGAAAGGTGAAGCTCACCTCTGCCCGAAACCTTGAAGGTATCCGTTGACTCGGTTTCCTCAACTCTCATACTTACGTTGGTTTCAACCTCTTTGAAAAGTCTGTCACGGATGTTTCTTGTTGTAACAAACTTGCCTTCCTTGCCTGCAAAGGGGCTGTCGTTAACGATAAAGTTCATTGAAATTGTGGGTTCGTCAATCTTGATGAAGGGAAGAGCCTCAACGCAATCGGGTGCGCAGGCTGTTTCACCGATATTGATATCTTCAATACCTGATACGCAGATGATATCGCCTGCTTCAGCCTCTTCGCATTCAACACGGGCAAGACCCTCAAACTGATAAAGTCTTGAAACCTTGACGTTCTGGGTTGTGCCGTCTGTTTTACAAAGAGTAATCTGCTGATTCCTCTTGATTCTGCCTCTTTCAACTCTGCCGACACCGATTCTGCCCACGTAATCGTCATAATCAAGGCTTGAGAAAAGCACCTGAAGAGGCTCATCGGGATTGCCCTCGGGAGCGTCGATGTTTTCAAGAATAGCCTCGAAAAGGGGCTGCATATTGCCGCTTCTGGCGTTGGGGTCTGTGCTCGAATAGCCGTCTCTGCCGCTGGCATAGATAACGGGGAATTCAAGCTGATCTTCGTCCGCACCAAGGTCGATGAACAAATCCAGCACCTCGTCCACAACCTCGTAGGGTCGGGCATTGGGACGGTCAATCTTATTGATGACAACAAGCACCTTCTTTTTGAGATTAAGTGCCTTTTTGAGAACGAATCTGGTCTGGGGCATACAGCCCTCAAAGGCATCAACAAGCAGAAGCACGCCGTCAACCATCATCAGAATACGCTCAACCTCGCCGCCGAAATCAGCGTGACCCGGAGTGTCAACAACGTTGATTTTTGTGCTTTTGTAGTGCACGGACGTGTTTTTTGAGAGAATTGTGATTCCTCTTTCACGCTCAAGGTCGTTGGAGTCCATAACTCTGTCCGCAACCTGCTCGTTATCTCGGAAAGTACCGCTCTGCTTGAGCATTTCGTCAACGAGAGTAGTCTTTCCGTGGTCAACGTGAGCGATGATAGCTATGTTTCTTAAATCTTTTTTATTGGACAAATATAGTCACCTTTTTCTGGATAATTTGGCTTCGCCATGAATTGAATTGCTGTTGCAATTCAATTCACGGCGCAAGGCAATTCATTATTATTCCGCAACAACAAAGCCTTCGTTTGCGCGCTTTTCTGCAAGAGCAGAGAGCATTTTCTCCTTTTCCTTGCCTGCAATCTTGTAGAAGAACATAGGAATTGAGCAAAGAAGCATACTGATACCGGGGAGAAGCGAAACAAGGGTGAACATTGCAAATCTCTGGTTGAATGCAACGTCTGTTGCAACCATAATTGCTTCCTTTGAAAGCATTGCGGCAGGATCCATATCGATTGCCATATAAAGCACGATGATGCCGCAGGTTGAGAATGCATTGCCGATTTTGTTGATGAATCCCTGACAAGCTGAACCGAGACCGTTTTCTCTGTGGCCCGTTGTAAGCTCCATATAGTCAAGGCTGTCGCAGATCATTGCGTATGAAATAACGTTGATAACGCCAAGGGGAATTGACTGAACCATAATGAAGGGAGCAAGCACGTAAATGCTTGAAAGTCCCGTCACGTAGCCGAAAACAGTTGTAACAACGCTTGCGGCAAAGCCTGCAAGACAGGTTGTGATAACAATCTTCTTGTAGTCAAATTTCTTCATCAGCACAGGCATAACAAGAGTTGTGCCGAACATACCGACGATTGTGCAGACCTGGAAAATGGTTTTAACAAGGCTGATGCTGTTGAGAATATCAGCCTGAGTGGGATTTTCGGGTCCTATATAGAATGAGTAACGTGCAACGTGGATTGCCGCAGCCTGAACAAGATATCTGCCGCTTGAAAGAATACCCATCATAACAACAAGCATAAGAGGCTTGCACTTGAAGATTCTTGAAAGGCTGCCGGGCTGACCGGGAACCTTCTTTTTATCGGGCAGAGTAACTCTTTCCTTGATGTGGAAATAGCAGTTGACGTACATTATTCCGCCGATAATAACGGCGAAAAGTGCGATAAGAAAATACTTTTTCTTTTCAAAATCAAGGGGGTTGGGAGCGTTACCGCTTTTTGCATAAACAGCATTGAGGATAAGGGGAATTGCAAGGAAAAGAACCTCGGGCAATGCCGAACCGATGCTGTTGATGATTTTTGTGAACGAAATAACGTCGCTTCTCTCTTTTGAGTTGGGAGTAAGTACGTTGGGCAGAGTCCAGAAAGGAACATCCGCCATTGTGTATGCCATACCCCAGAGAATATAGATAACTGCCGAAAAAATCATCAGAGGAACTGTATTCATATCAGGGCTGAGATACATAAGAAGAGTGAGAACGGCAACAATGGGGGTAGCCATAATGATATAAGGCTTCATTCTGCCGTTTTTCATTGATCTTCTGTCAACAATCATACCCATCATAGGGTCATTGATTGCATCCCATACTCTTGCACCAAGCATAAGTGCAAGAACAAACATAAGGGGAAGCTGAAGTACGTTTACGTAGTAGTCGCTGATATAGCTGGACATCATAGCGTAAATCATACCCTGTCCGCCTGCACCGAGCGCAAACATCCACAACTCTTTTTTGCTTACGTATTTTTTATTTTCCATAAAAGACATTCCTCTCTCTTATGAGTCGTATTCCGCCATTTTCTTTGCCCATTCTTCCTCGAACTTTGCCTTTATACCTGCATAAATTTCGTCGGGGATATCGGGGTTGCCCTTTGAGTAACCGGGAACAAGCATATCACCTGCAACACCCGGAGTTGTGCATTCCGTGTCGTTTCTCCACTTTTCTCTCTCTTCGGGGTTGCGGAGATCGGGCACGTCAAGAGGAATTCCGCCCTGAAGCACCGAACGGTAAGCGAACATACCGGGCAGGAACATATCCATTGCCTCGTAAACGTCGATAACGTCCATATTTTCTCTGCCTCTTACAGTTTCAACAACGTTGTGCATTACGTACCAGTCTGAACCGCCGTGGCCTGAGGGAGCTGCAAGACGTGAGAAGCAGTCTTTTGTTGACTCTTCAACGGGCTCGTTGCTGTTCTGACCCTCAAATTCATCAAGGTTAACGTAGAGCTTGTTTACGTGGTCGCTTTCGCAAGCGTCTTCACGGGCACATTCCATTCTGCCCTTTGAGCCGTAGATGCTGTACCATACTGAGTTTCTTGAGGGACCTACGCCGTGGATGCTCTTGAGCACCGCACCGTTTTCAAGAGTAATCATTTCAATTCCTGCGGGGCCTGCCTTTGCACCCATTCTTGCCATTCTTGCATTGAAGGGAAGCTCAAAGCCCGTTACCTTGACAGGCTTAAGACCTGTGATATGGATAAGGGGACCGATTGAGTGTGTGCAGTAGTAGCAAGCGTGCATAAGGTTGCGCCAATGGTTGGGGTCACCGAAGGTGATGTTATGCCAGATGCTTTCGCAGTTGTGCATATATTCGCCCTCACCGTATTCAAACTCGCCCAGAGCACCCTCACGGTAAAGCTCTCTCATCTTCTTGGGAGCGCCCATATAGCAATAGTTCTCTGCGTAGAAATATTTCTTGCCTGTTCTTTCAACTGCTTCGATAAGCTCAACAGCTTCCTTCATTGTCTGAACGGGAAGAACTTCGCTGAGCACGTGGAAGCCCTTTTCAAGAGCCTTGACGGCAAAGGGAGCGTGTTCGGTTGCATAGTTTGCAAGAACAACAACGTCCATATCGTGGTTGAGGAAATCCTCGTAGTTATCGTAGAAAGTGATATCTCTGTCAGCGTAGTCTTTCTTTGCCTTGTTGAGCAGGATATCGTAATTATCGCAGATTGCAACGGTCTTTGCGCCTCTTACGTTGTCGCAATGGTTGATCATTGTTCTGCCTCTGCCAACACCGACAACACCCACCTTGATTACGGGTGCAGCTTCAACGCGTCTGCAGAATGAGCAATCTTCATAAACCATATCAACGCTGTCAACACCCAGTTCGCAAAGCATCCATTCCCAGCGAGCCTTCATATCCTCGTCGTATTCAACGGGGATGAAGCCTGCAGTAAGATAGCTCTTGACTGCGCCCTTGCGCCATTCGTCGGTTGTGAGTTCAATATAATCAACGCCGTCTTCGCTGAGCTTCTTGACAGCAACGCTGTTCAGATACTTGCCCAGACCCTTGCCGCGGAATTCGGTTTTGATGCCGACCATATGCACCTCACCGTGGTTGCCTTCGGGATGGTCAATCGCAGTTACGGTACCGATATGCTCGCCGTTGTAGTCAAGGAAGAAAACGTCGGTTTCATAAACAACGTCGTCACGACCGCCAACGCAATCATCAAAGAATTCGGGCTGGGCGTCGTCGCTGACAAGACCGTTCTTGCAGCATTCAACCCAAGCGGCTTTATCGCTTTCGTCTTTGTAGTTTACAATAGTGTAGCCCTCGGGAAGTTCGTATTCCTTTACGGGAGTGCCCTTGAGCCAGTACATTTTAAGCTGTGCCATAATATCACCTCATACTGTAAAAAGGGGCTGTATCAACAGCCCCTGTGTTTCAAAAAAATTATTCGCCCTTCATTTCAAGGAGTTTAACAGTGCCGTCATATGAAGCCTGGCTTACCTTGATTGAATCTGTGATTGCAGCCTTGATATCGTCTTCAGTTGCGCCGAGTTCAACAGCGTACTTTCTGTCGATGAAAAGGTTGATATCCATAATATCTGCAAGTCCGTCAACGTCAATACCGCTTTCGATACCCTTTGCAGCATATTCCTTCTTAACTTTGCCGAGACCCATACGCATCATCCAGGGAGCAACGCTGAGGATCTTTCTGTTTTCGCCCATACCTCTTGCAGCATAAACGATCTTAAGGAATTCTTTCCATGTCTGATTGTACATTGAGATAGGCCATGCCTTTGCGCCCTTTGACTTTTCAGCTGCGCCAACGATAACCTCACCAACCTGACGGACTGTGAGCATTGCTGTGCCGCCGCCGGGATACATTGTAAGGGGAAGCTTATCCATCATCTTGATCTGCTCGATAAGGATAACCCAAACGGGCTTTCTGCCGGGCTGTGTGCCGAAGATGTAGGGAAGCTCAAGAACAGCAACGTCAAAGTTTTCATCAGCAAATGAGAATGCAACTTCTTCCTGAGCAATACGGCTTCTGATGTAAGGATGCTTCTCTGTGAGCTTCATATCGGGACGCTCTTTTGCAAGATATGCAAAGTATGAACCGAGAATAACTGCGCTCTTCATACCAATTTCCTTACAGAGAGGAAGAATTCTCACCAGAGGCTGGATGTTGTACTTGTAGTATGCATCGTAAACGGGAGCAGGGAATTCAACTCTTTCGTCGATACCTGCTGCGAAAACAAAGCAATCGTAGCCTGCCATCATAGCCTTGATTTCGTCATCTGACTTTGCGTAGATGTTGCAGAACTCAAGTTCCATCTCTTCGGGAATGGGAGCACCTTCGGGAAGAGGAGGAAGAGCAACACTCTTTACCTGATGACCTCTCTCGATGAAAATTCTTGCAGCTTCTGAACCCAGAAGACCTGTACCGCCAATCATAAATACTTTCATTGGGATTACCCTCCTTGAAAAAATATACAAGTATAATATATATTTATTTTTTTGATAAGTCAATAGAGTATCGCAAAAATAAACAAATTTCGGAATTCATAATTCGGATTTACTTGATTCAGAATCCCGAATTACACGTTATCAAGATGTCCCGTGTAGAAATCAACGGGGAACCAGTTCTGTGCAAATGCAGGCAGGTCAAGCCTTTCTTCCGCATACTGACCCGCAAAAAACGCAACCGCTTCAAGATGCCCGAGCTCAAAATCGGGCTTTGCATCGGTTTCCGTAACGGTCACTTTTTCACCGTCAACAGTGATTGCAAGATTTTCGTCTTTCTTATAGCCGTGAACAAGCACGTTGACTGTGCCTGAACAGAGCTTTGTTCTCTGCGCCTTGACGGCAAGATAAGCCTCAACGAACTTTGCATAGTTGAGAATATTGATCTGCTCAACGTGACAAACCGACATTCCGCAACAAATTTTTGCCATACGGGAACAAATTTCCGTATCGTAAAGAGGAACTGCAAAAGTTATTCTTTCGCTGTTCATCACTTTCATTGCACAGAGGAAGAAATCAAGCAGGTCGTTCATATCATACACTCTGAATTCCGCAACGCTTCCGTTGCCGCTGTATGAAAAATATCCTTTGAATTCTCCGTTGTCATAAACACCGTAAGGCGTGCATTTCCAGCTGCGGAGAACGTCAATCATATTCTCCTCGCTGCGCTGAATATATGAAGGCTCTGCCTCGTTGAACCTGTTGATTTCCGCAATTTCCGCAGTATCAGCTTCCGTAAGCTCCTTTGCGGTGAAAGCGGTTTCCGTGTTTCCGTTTCTCAGACGACTCAAGTTGCCGATATTGATTTCAAAACGGATTGCATTGCCTGCAGGCACGTAGCCGAAATACTCGTATCTCTGCCTCTGACCGCCCAGCACGGAATAATCGTAATCCTCGTCCTTCATCACTTCCAGAGCATCGTTCATAAGGTCAATCATGTAACCCTTGCGGCGGCTGTCTTTTGCAACCGCAACGTTGCCGATACCCATAGCCTTCAGCTTTTTGCCTGCAACAACGGCGGTAAGGGGGAAGCAACCGATTGCGGCTTTGATTACACCGTCCTCCTTGAGGATAAGATTTTTCTCTCCGCAGTTGTATTCATCCTTGTAAAGCTTGGGAAGAAGACCCATAAAGTCTGTCTGTGGCTCTTCGGAAAAGAATACGTCATCCAGGACTTCAATAAGCTGCTTTTCGTCTTCCTTACAGCCGAATCCTTTATAGATATTCATCGGATTTTACCTCATTTTCATAAAGTCGTTGTAGTTCAGAACTCTGTAATTCTTGCCGTTTGAGCGTGCCGATGCCTTGTCTCTCTTGCGTTTCATAAACACAAGGAATATCAGCACCGCAATAATCACAACAGCGGCGATTCTGAATACCCAATTGGAGAAAATTGACTTTGCCACGGTACCGATTGTCGCAAAGAATCCTCTCTTGACGTCCATACTTGCAACAAGGTCAATTTCTTTTATCACGTTGCCTGCATAAAGCACTTTTGCACGGCAGATAACCTCGCCTTTTTTGACGGGAGCCTTCACAAATTCGGGCATTGTACCCTCAACGGGCTCAACAAGCAGGCTGCCTGAATCCGTACCCACGGGCACAAGACTGTAAACCGTTTCCGCAGGAGAAAGAGTTACAAAATCCGTTGTTTTTGCATACTTCACGGGCACCTGACCCACGATTCTGGTTGTGTCCGAAATAGCAACAAGCTCAATGTTCTTGAACGCCCATTCAAACATTGCCTTTGCGTCAAGGAATGCACCGTTTTCCGCAACGCCGTCGTTGTCAACGTCCTTGTAAACGGAATTGAGGCAGACCGCAACGTAATTGTAACCGTCCTTTGATGCAACGGCAACAACACATCTGCCTGCATCGGAGGTTGAGCCTGTTTTACCGCCCTTGACGTACTTGCAATAATAGTCTTTGTATGCGCTGTTCATAAGGTAATTTGTGTTAAGGGTATTGCGCTCTTCCTGCAAATTTGTTGCAGGAAGCTTGTATGAAGTTTTGCCCACGATTTCCGCAAATGCAGGGAATTCCATTGCGTGGAGAATAAACTTTGCCATATCCTCTGCGGTAACGTACTGGTCGTCATCGTGCAGACCGTGGGGATTCACAAAATTGCTGTTTACGCAGCCAAGACGGCTTGCAACCTCGTTCATCATTGCAATGAATTTGGCTCTGTCGCCGCCGCTTATGTAATCCGCCAGCACGGTTGCCGCTTCGTTTGCGCTCTGGATAAGCAGGCTTGCAAGCAGGTTGTAAACCGTCACAACCTCCCCTGCCTTGAGACCGCCCAGCGAGCTGCCCGTGCCGTCAAGCTCCTTGATGCAGGATTCAGCAACCGTTACGGTTGCATTGAGGTCGGAGCAATTTTCAAGCACAACAATGGCGGTTACCACCTTTGTAAGGCTTGCAGGAGGAGTCTGCTTGCCTGCGTTTCTGTCAAAAACAACCTCGCCGTTATCCGCACTCACAAGCAGCAGGCAATCGGAATAAAGACCCAGAGTTTTCATTTCCTCATCAAAAGCCGCACCTGCGTTAACAGAGAACATGCTGCTGAGCAAAACGGTTGCAATCATCAATATACTTAATATCTTTTTCATTTTTCAACACCGTAAATTAAATATTTTGTCACAGACGAAAGTAATTATAGCACAAAAAAACAAATAAATAAATACCCTTGCGTATTAATTTTAATTTACCAAATAAATTGATGCTCTCCGCCTTGATTTTTTTCGGATATTAGAGTATATTTAGATAGATTATAACATGTTTGGGAGCGATTGCTTTATGGTATACGTAACAGGCGATATGCACGGCGATTTTTCACGCTTCGATTCACCTGCAATAAAACAGCTCAAAAAGGGCGACACCCTGATTGTCTGCGGTGATTTCGGCTTTGTCTGGGATAACAGCAAAATCGAGCAGAAAATCCTCAAAAAACTCGGCAACAAAAAATTCAACATCTGCTTTATCGACGGCACTCACGAAAATTTTGAGTTGCTGAATGCATACCCCGTCAGCGAATGGAACGGCGGCAAGGTGCATCACATCTGCGGCAACCTTTACCATATGATGAGAGGTCAGATTTTCCGCATCGACAATATGACTTTCTTCACAATGGGCGGCGGCGAAAGCCCCGATATCGACATCCGTTTTGAGGAAAAAGCCTGGTCAAAATACGAATTCCCCAGCCGTGAAGAGCTGCTTGAGGGTGCGGCAAATCTTGAAAAACTAAACTGCAGGGTGGATTACGTCATCACCCACGAGCCCCCCGTTAAAATCAAGGGTTTCCTTAAGCTCAAAGACAGCGAAACCGCAAGCGTAACGGGTCTTAACACCTACCTTGAGGAGCTTTCCGAGGCCTGCGTTTTCAGACGCTGGTTCTTTGGCTCAATGCATCTTGATAAATACATTTCCAATTCCCACGTTGCGGTGTATTACAACGTAATCAACGCAATTACAGGCGAAGTGCAGAGATAAAAAGAATCCGTCGAAAGGCGGATTTTTTAGTAAAGGAGAAACTTTATGAAACAGTTTTTATCCGCAATACTTGCGGCTATAATCGGCTTTTTCGGCACGGTTTCCGCAAATATCACCGACCTTGTGAACAATTATGAATTCTCCGTTGATGCCTCGCAATGCGGCAACGTTCTTGCAAACCCTGCAAGCAACGTCAACATCTGGTCAATCGACGGAAATCCCTTTGTAAATCAGCAGGTTAACGAGGAATACAACATTTTTGATTTTGTCAATTACGTCCAGTTTATGCAATGCACGGGCGGCAATGCCGACAGAGACCTGTTTGTTGACCCCCTCGACAAAACCGTGCTTGACGATTATGATTTCACCGTGCTGATTGACAACTGCAGAGGCGTTCTTCAGCTTGGCGCAAAGCCTATGCTCAAGCTGGGCAGCGTTCCCCTCAAATACTCCGCAAATGCAACTACGGATGCTGAATTCAGCACGAACATCTATCCTCCCGACGATTACAACGTATATTACAATTACATTGCCGCCATCTGTCAGGCTCTTGTTGATGAATTCGGCAGAGACGAAGTTCTGACCTGGCGATTCGGAGTTATGACCGAATACGAAAATGAATCATGGTTCAAAGCCGTCAGCGGCGACCCCGAGGAATCCGCCGTTGAATTCTGCAAGCTTTATGACTGCACGGTTGCGGCTCTTGTTGACGTTATCGGTGAGGACGTTTTTGTAGGTGCGCATTCAATGACCGTCACCGAGGGTCTTTGGGATGAGGCATATTTCATCCGCCATTGTGCCGAGGGCACAAATTACAGAACAGGCAAAAAAGGCAGCCGTATCTGCTATCTTTCCGCCTCGTTTTACGACTCAGCACCTGGTGACTACACGGACGGCAAAACCCTTGCGAAAACAATAGATTACCTGCGCTCAACCGCCGAAAAACACGGGCTTAAAGACCTGATTTACGGCATTGACGAAGGCAGAATTCTTCACGGCAACACAAGCGGCAAAGACAGCGACCAACTTCTTTCACGCACCTGCGGCTTCACCTATCAGGCGGCTTACGATGCAAGGATGTACCGCACAATGTTTATGAACGATATCAATTATTTTTCATCCTGGGATTATCTCTCCAACGGTCTTCTTGACGGCAACCCCACCGTCAGCTATCACGTAGCATCAAATGCGGCAAAATTCGGCGGCGCAAAGCTTGCAGTTACCCAAAAAACCCACCGCGGCTACGTCCCCAAAGCAGAGGTTGAAACCGTATCCGCTTTCAACAGCGAAACAAACACCCTGCATATTATGACGTATAATTTCAAGAATAAAGTTGATTACACTGCTCCTGCAGACGTGAATATAAACGTCTGCATACCTCAGTTTGACGGCAAAAACGTAAAAATCACTGCGTACATCATCGACGATGACTGCAATTATTTTGACGAATGGCAGCAGGACAGAATCACATACGGCATCGGTGACGATTGCTTCGGCTGGTCACCCGACGACCCCACCATTGACAACCCCATAACCCTTTCTGACCCCGAAGCAAGAGAAATCTACTTCACACAGCTCAAGCCGAAATATTACGAATGCTCAAAGCTTGTGCCCGTTGAGGAAACAGCGGCGGTTGAAAACGGTGCGCTCACTCTCTCAATCACCCTTGACCCCAACGCGGTTGTATTCTACGAGATTACTCCCGTATAATAATATTTGAATGGCGGTGAATAATATGTTTGATGCACTTAAAGTGAAAAATCAATGCGTTGAATGGATAAGAAACTTTTTTGAAGAAAACGGCAAAGGCTGTAATGCGGTAATCGGAATTTCAGGCGGCAAGGACAGCTCCGTTGCGGCAGCTCTCTGCGTTGAAGCCCTCGGCAAGGACAGAGTGATCGGTGTGCTTATGCCTCAGGGCGTACAGCACGACATCGATGCCGCATATATGCTTGTGAATCATCTGGGCATAAAGCACTATGAAGTCAACATCAAGGCGGCTATGGAAGGCATTCTCGGTGCATTTCCCGAGGATCTGCCCCTCTCCGAGCAGTCAAAGATAAATCTGCCTCCCCGAATCAGAATGTCAACTCTTTATGCCGTCAGTCAGTCACTTAACGGCAGAGTTGTGAATACCTGCAACCTTTCCGAGGATTGGGTGGGATATTCAACCCGTTACGGCGATGCGGCAGGCGACTTCTCGCCTATGTGCAACCTGACCGTTACAGAGGTCAAGGAAATCGGTCATCTTCTTGGTTTGCCCCGTGAATTGGTTGAAAAAACTCCCATTGACGGTCTTTGCGGCAAAACAGACGAGGAAAATCTGGGCTTCACCTATGCGGAGCTTGACGTTTACATCCGTACAGGCAAGATTGACGACCCCGAAAAGAAAGAGCTTATTGACAGAAAACACAAGGCAAATCTTTTCAAGCTTCAGCTTATGCCTATGTTCAGACCCGAGGTGTGATATGAACGTTAAGAATTTGCAGTTATCAATCCCCGACGGCGGCGCATATATCATTGTATCCCCCGAAAACAGACGGTGGCTCACGGGATTTGCTTCATCCGACGGCTACCTGCTCATCACAAAAAACGATGCTGTTTTTCTTGTTGACAGCCGTTACATTGAAGCGGCGCAAAAACAGATTACCGCTTGTGAAAGCGTGCTTCTGACCTCACTTACAGAGCAGTTGCCCCAGTACATTTCCAAAATGGGTATAACCGCCCTTTACACCGAGGAACAGCGTCTTTCCGTTGCGGATTTTGAGAAAATAAAGAAAATTTCTCCCTGCATATGCATCGCAGGAGATGTTGACGGTGCAATCGACGCCCTCCGACGCATAAAAACAGACGAAGAAAAAAATAATATCCTCAGAGCGCAGGCAATTGCAGAAAAAGCCTTTGACAGAATTCTTGATTTCATAAAAATCGGTGTCACCGAGCGTGAAATTGCCCTTGAGCTTGATTTCTTTATGCTGAAAAACGGTGCGGAAGCCGTTTCTTTTGAAACAATTGCCGTCAGCGGCAAAAATTCTTCTATGCCCCACGGTGTGCCCTCCGACAAAAAAATCGAAAAAGGCGATTTCATCACCCTCGATTACGGTGCGGTTGTTGACGGATATCACAGCGATATGACACGTACCCTTGCGGTGGGTGAAGTGTCCTCAAAGCAGGCAGAGGTTTATGAAACCGTGCTGAATGCACAGCTCAGAAGCCTTGAAAGTCTCAGGGCAGGCGTGAAATGCGTTGATGCCGATGCCGCCGCAAGAGATATAATCAAAAACGCAGGCTACGGTGCATATTTCGGTCACGGTACAGGTCACGGAGTGGGCATTGAAATCCATGAGGCTCCCCGACTCTCTCCCAAGAGCGATGCCACCCTCTGTGCAGGCGATATTGTGACCGTTGAGCCGGGTATTTACCTGCCCGATGAATTCGGAGTACGCATTGAAGATATGGCATTTATCACGGAAAACGGCTGTGAAAACCTTACAAAATGCCCAAAAAATCTCATAATTCTTTAAAGTAGACCGATAATTCACAAAAAAGACTTGAAAAATACAGATGAATAGTATAAAATAATTGCGAAAACATATATATAAGGAGAAATAAACTTATGGTATCAGCAGGCGATTTCAGAAACGGCGTAACCTTCGAAATGGAAGGTCAGGTCTATCAGATTATCGAATTCCAGCACGTTAAGCCCGGCAAAGGCGCAGCTTTCGTAAGAACAAAGATCAGAAACGTTATCGGCGGCGCAGTTGTTGAGCGTACTTTCAACCCCACCGACAAGTTCCCCACCGCTTACATTGAGCGCAAGGAAATGGAATACTCATACGAGGATGGCGGTCTCTACTACTTCATGGACCCCGAAACCTACGACATGATCCCCATCGGTGCAGACACACTTCCCGATAACTTCAAGTTTGTTAAGGAAAATGAAACCTGCCGTATCCTTTCATACAAGGGCAGCGTTTTCGGTGTTGAGCCCCCCAACTCAGTTACTCTTCAGGTAACAAAGACAGACCCCGGCTTTGCAGGCAACACAGCAACAAACGCAACAAAGCCCGCTACTCTTGAAACAGGCGCGGAAGTTAAGGTTCCCCTGTTCATCGACGAGGGCGAAATGATTGTTGTTGACACTCGCACAGGCGAATATCTCAGCCGTGCATAATTATATTTAACGGAGGACACTAAAATGACTGTTACTGAAAAGGTTGCATACCTCAAGGGTCTTGCAGAAGGTCTTGCACTTGACGAAAGCAAGCCCGAAGCAAAACTCATTAAGGCTATGATTGACGTTCTTGACGACATCGCTCTCTCAGTAAGCGATCTTGAAGACGGACTTGACCTCATCAGCGAGCAGCTTGACGCTGTTGACGAGGATCTCGACGAGCTTGAAGGCTTCGTTTATGAAGAACTCGACGATTGCTGCTGCGACGATTGCTGCGACGATGACGACGAGGAAGAAGAATATTATGACGTTGAGTGCCCCAGCTGCGGCGAGGTTATCTGCGTTGACGGTGACATTCTTGAGGAAGGCAGCATCAACTGCCCCAACTGCAATGAGCTCCTCGAGTTTGAAATCGACTACGATTGCGACTGCGACGATTGCGACGGTTGCGACGACTGATTGAACAAAAAATTATCCGCCTTGATTTTTTCAAGGCGGATTTTTTTATGCGGTTTTTTCGTTTTATCCGTAAGAGCAGGAATAAATCATTTTGTAAGTGCGGCAATTATCTGTCTGCAGTACGGATCATCGGGTCTTGTTTTTGCAAGCTCAAGAGCTTTGGCAAAATAACTGTCATCGTCGCTGAAAATTGCAAAATTAAAATAACTGACGGCAAGGTTGGGATTGAACCTTTCCGGATTTTTCGATGCAAGCTTTTCTCTTATCGCTATCGCCTGCAGATAATATTTCTCTGCTTTTTCAGGCTGACCGTGGTTATAATAGAAATTTCCTGCGTTGTTATAACTCATCGCAAGGTCTGCATTAAACCTTTCCGGATTTTCCGATGCAAGCTTTTCATATATCGCTATCGCCTGCAGATAATATTCCTCTGCTTTGGCAGGCTGACCGTGGTCTTTATAAAAAACACCTGCGTTGTTATAACTCGCTGCAAGGTCTGCATTAAACCTTTCCGGATTTTCCGATGCAAGCTTTTCTCTTATCGCTATCGCCTGCAGATAATATTCCTCTGCTTTGGCAGGCTGTCCTTGATCATCATAAAAAATTCCTGCGTTGATATAGCTATCTGCAAGGTCTGCATTAAACCTTTCCGGATTTTCCGATGCAAGCTTTTCTCTTATCGCTATCGCCTGCAGATAATATTCCTCTGCTCTGGCAGGCTGACCTTGGTCTTTATAAAAAAGTCCTGCGTTGTTATAACTGTCTGCAAGGTCTGCATTAAACCTTTCCGGATTTTCCGATGCAAGCTTTTCTCTTATCGCTATCGCCTGCAGATAATATTCCTCTGCTTTGGCAGGCTGACCTTGGTCTTTATAAAAAAGTCCTGCGTTGTTATAACTGTTTGCAAGGTATGCATTAAACCTTTCCGGATTTTCCGATGCAAGCTTTTCATATATCGCTATCGCCTGCAGATAATATTTCTCTGCTCTGGCAGGCTGACCTTGGTCATCATAAAAAATTCCTGCGTTGTTATAGCTACCTGCAAGGTATGCATTAAACCTTTCCGGATTTTCCGTTGCAAGCTTTTCTCTTATCGCTATCGCCTGCAGATAATATTCCTCTGCTTTGGCAGGCTGACCTTGGTTTTTGTAAAAATTTCCTGCGTTGTTATAACTCATCGCAAGGTCTGCAGTAAACCTTTCCGGATTTTCCGATGCAAGCTTTTCATATATCGCTATCGCCTTACCGATATTCTTTTCAGCTTCTTCTTTTTTTGACGATAAAACCATACAAACCGTTGCCGTTGCAAAGAGCAAATCCGCCTTTTTTTCATCATCCGCCTCAACCTCGCCGGATTCATAAAGTTCCTCAAGCTGCACCGCAATTTCAAGAGCTCTTGTATGCTTATTCTGTTCTGCAAGAAACACCACACAATCAAGTGCTGTCTCAGATTCCACACCGTAATAAAGGGCTTCGGGAACAATTTCCTCATAAAGCTCCTCAATCTCTTCAAATCGGTTAGACAGACCTGTCATTGTTTGCAGAATACCAATTTTTGTTTTTGTTTCCCTTATGTAAATACGGGCGTTCTTTTTCTGTTCTTCTGCAAGAATCATTTTTCTGCGCCGATAGTCGTTCCTGATTTCCGCAAAGTCAAGAATTGCGTTGGCGCCCTCAATATCGCCTGCCTCAAAAAGGCGGTATGCCTCCCTCTGCCTCGGCGTAACTTCGCCGCGCACGCTGTCACGGCTCAGGCGCAGGGACATATTGAAAATATTCTTCTGCAGCTCCTCAATGGCATCCAGCAGATTCTGCCTTTTGGTTGCAATCTCCGCATATTCACGGTAAAGAGCATCGCTACAGCCGCCCTTGACATATTCCGCCTTCAGTCTGAAATACTTTTCCTCAACCTCCGCAAGCTCTGCCTGAAGCTGCCTGTATATTTCGTTATTGGCAAATTCGGAAATATTGGTCAGGGGCATAACCACCCTGCCGTCCACAACGCAGTTGCCGTCCTCTGCCTTTATTTCAACAAAATCCATTTCCTGCAGTTTAAGGCTCAGCAGAATTCTGAGCTTGACGGTATCGATATGCTCAAACGTGCCGTAGTAATGACCGAGGGTTTTATCCAGCTCCTCCATAAAATCATAAATGCTCTGCTCGGCTTTTTCGTCCTTTATAACCTTGAAGTAGGTATAAATCTTCGGCTTTCCCGTTTCCTCAAACCTTTTTCTTGCAACCTCAAATTCCTCACGGGTATATTCGCCTGCTTTGGTGAAGAAAATGAAGAAGCAAAGCTCACTGCCGCGGATTTTTTCGTTATATTCCTCCTGCTTGCGCACCTTTGAATAAGCATCGTCAAAATTCTCGCACAGCAATGGCTGAATTTTAACGTCATATTGCTCCTCAAATTTATCGCTTACGTTACGGATGAAATTTTCAATCGCCAGCCGCTCATTTGCAAACTCAACAATCGATGACGCCAGAAAAACTTTGATAATCTTTCTCATTTAAACACATCCTTTGATTTTACGCTCTTTATAAGCAAAAGCCATAAGACTGTCAATAATACAACTGACACAAAAACTGTTTTCGCAACACTTAGCAGTAAACCATGTATAACTTTTGCCATACACGGTTTTTGCTGTGTTTTTTATTCTGTTACCGTCACATCAAGGAGCTTTGCGCCCACGTAATCTGCGAGGGCGGTGGGGTCGATGCCCAGCATCATTCCTCTTACACCTGCGCTGACGTAGATTTTATCAAAAAGGATTGCGGTTTCGTCAATCACCGTTGGAAATGCCTTTTTCATTCCCACGGGCGAGCAGCCGCCTCTGATATAACCCGTCACTTTCAGCAAATCCTTGACGTGGAGCATTTCCACCTTTTTCTCGCCGAAAGCTTTGGCGGTTTTCTTCAGGTCAAGTTCTTCGCAGGCAGGGATACAGCATACACCGTAGCCCTGCTTTTCTCCGCTGAAAACAAGGGTTTTGAATATCTGCGACGGGTCTTTGCCCGTTTTTCTTGCCGTGCTCAGCCCCGAAAGGTCGCTTTCGTCAACGGCATATTCCATAATTTCAAATGGTATTTTCGCCGCTTCAAGCAGGCGCATCGCATTTGTTTTGGTCATAAAATCACTTCTTGGAAATTCTGAATTCAAACTCAATCTTCTTGTGGCTGTTAAGGCGGTATTCCTTGTGGAGATGAGCGCAGCCCGGCATATCGCCGCCAACACCTCTCATTGCACCGTCAATGCAAAGGGTGATGTGATTATCCTTCACAAGCTCATAGAGATGCTCTGCCTTGTCAAGCTTTTCGGGGTTGTAATAGCCAAGATTGAAGCCGAAGGGAATATCCATTGAATCAATCCTTATGCCAAAGCCCGACGCATCGGTTACGGTCAGATTTCGCACGTCAGTTCTGTGACCGTTTTCCTGCGGACGCATATATCTGTGTTCAAGCTCGGCAACGGTCATTGCACCGCTTCTTGTTATGGCAAGATCTGCGGCAGACATCCAGAGCGCCATGTCTTCAATGTATGGGACAAGCCTGCTGCCACGATTCTTTGCAAGCTCCGGATATTCCTTGCACATGGCATCGTAATGGCGTTTTCCGGTTGCGTGAACATGGGTTATGCGGTATCGCATCCTTGAGAGCGTTTGCATTGTATCGGCTATGGCTGTATTCAGCCCTTCGGCACCGAGG
>JAZQTC010000048.1:0-29788 GCA_045630405.1 Acutalibacteraceae bacterium | reverse complement strand
TTCCGTGGGAGTAACTCCTGCTGAAATCAGGAAATTTTCCGCTTTCTGCTGAAGAGTTGAACCTTCATATGCTTTAAGTCTGCCGATGAATTCGTTCATATCGTTAATGCCCCACAAATCACCGTGATAAAATACGGAAAGCTGATACTCGCGCATCAGGTCATCCTCGCTCATTCCGAGAACAGCTTCAAGCAGATAACACACAGTTCCCGTTCTGTCCATACCATGGGTACAATGCATAAATACAGGGTAATTATTCTTGTTTGCCAAATCTGAAAATACTTTGCGAATTGCAGCTTTTCCCCCATCGGTAAACACATCAGAATACATAGGTATACCATAATAATTGTGCTTTACACCTGCACCCAGAACGTTAATTTTGTTGGGGTTTTCACTTTCATAGCGCAAATCCATTTCTGTTCTTATTCCGAGAACGGTAAGTAAAGTGTTTATACCCTCAGCCGTTGCGGTATATTTCGGCTCAACAACACCGTCAATTTCCGTGCCTCTGTAAAGCAGACCCTGACGAATAACCTTTCCGTTGAGGGTTGTCCAGCCACCGATATCACGCATATTGCCCACTCCGTCAACGTTAAGCATACGGGGAGCATTTGAGGTTTTGAAGCTGCCGTCTGCTCCTGCCTGCTGAGAGTTTGTGAAAGTAATCACAAATCGGTAATAATACTGCATGTTTGTTTTCAGATTGTAAACATCCACGCTTTTTTCGCTTGTATCAACAGAATACACAACAGGCGATGAAAAATCCTTTTTCTCGGAAATCATAAGTTCTGCATTTCTGACCGAATAATCGGCAGGTAAGCCGTTGATTTCATACCAAAGCGTAACAGGCTTTCCCGTATCAAGTCTGCCCAATGCGGAATAATCCTTGTAGAAACTGCGTGCAGACGCTATCTCGGGAGAATTGATATATTTCTCCACTCCTGTGCTTACAACAGAAACGTCATCATTGAAAAGAGGCAACTCGATTTTCATTGAAGAATCCGTCACATCAAAGCTGCCGGAATTAACCGACGAAGGATCTTCTTCGTCGTTAAATCCTTTTTTATCAAGAGACACGCCAAGCACAACAAGCAACAACGCAAAAAGGAAAGCAACTGCAATGTTCAGAATTTTATGCTTGTTCTTTTTGAAGAAACGCTGAATTTCTTTTATTTTTTTGTTTTGCTTTCTTCTGCGCGAACTGCTGTGATGAGAATGGTGGTGATGGCTGCTGTGATAAGAATGATGACTGTGATGATGCTCGGAATCAGCTGCCGAATTTCTTGCTTCCGAGCCTTCATTCTCAATCTCATCAGCTTTTATAATTTCAAGTTTATCGTTATTATCCATTTTATACCGCCTTAATCAATTTTTTTGCTTTTCGGTTTCAAGAAATAATTCAGCAAGTTTTTAATTTCTCCCAGAGCAAACTTCGGATTCAATCCATTCAGAAGAATGCGATTATTTTCTCTGATGGGCTTGAGCACAAACCCGAGAACAAAATTTGCAAATATCTGCGTCAGAAGCGAAGCAAAAGCCGCACCTGCCGCCCCCCAACGGGGAATCATCGCTGCGTTCAGAATTATATTGAACACCGCTCCGAAAAGATTGATTATCCAAAGATATTTTTGTTTTTGTTCAGCAAGAATCCAGATATTTCTGACCGATCCCATATACGAAAACGCAAGATACCACACCAGAATTCTCAGAACCGGAACTGCAGCACTGTATTCTTCGCCATAAAGAACTCCTGTTATTGTTTTTGAAAAAATGCAGAACACAAGACTCTGCGCCATAGCAACGTAAATAATTACGCTGTATAACTGCGACAGTAACGTTTTGTAGTTGTCGCTTTGTTCTTTTTTTGCGCTCAGAATCATCGGTCTGAATGAATCTGTAATGGCTGTGTATACAAATTGAAACACACCTGCACAAGTGATTGCTGCAGTATAAAAACCATTCTGTGCCGTATCGCTCATCGACGTAAGCATAATGTGGTCTGTGCTTTGAAAAAGGACAACCATCAGAGATGACAGTATATAATGCTTGCTTTTGCCCAGCATCGCCTTTGCACGTTCAAAAGAAAAAGTAAGTCTGGCAGATCCTTTTTTTGAATATATCAACAATAACGCAAAGCCTATCAATCCAAAATCCAATGAATTGGTTACGGCAAACCAGAAAACACTTTTTGACATGATTAACAAACAAACTTTATAAACCGAAACAATAACGTATGCAAGAAACATTACAACTGACGAATATTTTGCCAGCAATTTGTACTGAAACCAATACTGAATCATTTCCACAGCCGCAAAAAGCAAAGAAAAACTATACAACACGCATACTGTTATCGCCGTTGAATCGCCTGCATTTGCAACAAAAGAAAAAGCAGTAACTCCGCCAATGCACAAGAGACTTGATAACAGATTAAGAGTCATCGCCGTGCCTGCTATCTCCCCTTCCTTCTGAGGAGTTTCAACATATTCGTGCACCAACGTTGCATTAAAGCCCAATCTCATTAACGGAAGCGCAAATGCAACAACAGATGCCGCATAGTTAATCAATCCGTAATTTGACGGACCCAGATATCGGGCACTCAACATACCCACAATCAACTGCAAAACAGATTGCGCAATTTTACATGCAACAATCCACGTTGCGTTATTTACCGCTTGATTATATTTCATATTCACACCTTTAAATTCCCGATTAATGATATAAATAAAACTGCAAAAACACTCTTGTATTTTTATTTATATCATTACAATTCTGCAGCATCCCCAAAAGGAGATGCTGCAGAATTTTTTGAATCATCCTACAATCTGACCGTATTCATTATCTATCCGTATCGCTCCTTGTTAGCAAATGTTTCGGATCAAATCAACCTATAACCTGTCCTAACTCATTGAAGGTGTATGTCATCTCAACAGAAAGTCCGTTGGTTTCCCATGCATAATATGACTGGTTGCAAATAAGAGTTCCATCATACATAACAAAATAATAGTATCCATCCACATAATTCAAACCAACAGGTGCAGGTTTACCGTTAACATAATAATAACGAACTCCATCCTTTTCCATAAATCCGTTTAACATTTTGCCATCAGGACCAAACTCATAGTTTGACTCCGGAAGCAATCCATTACCCTGCCATACATACCTTTGGGAATTCACACTAAGCTCACCATTTGCACCACCTGCAAAATAATAAGCACCATCAATGTTGATAAGTCCCGCCTGCTTTGGTCTGCCGTTCTCATAGTAATAAAGAATGCCATCTTTTTCAACTATTCCGTCAAGCATTTTGCCGTCTGCTCCGAATTCATAATTTGATTCGGGCATAAGTCCGTTTGTATTCCATACGTACTGAACCCTATCGACGCAAACTTCGCCATTAACACCATTAACGAAATAATAAGCACCATCAATGTTAATCAAACCTGCTTGGTTGGGACGACCTGTTACGTAATAATACAACACACCGTCCTTTTCAACAAGACCATTAAGCATTCTGCCTTTTTCATCAAACTCATATGTTGCTTCAGGAAGAAGTCCGTTGCCTTCCCATACATATTTGGACTCATTTACGGCTAGTTCGCCATTTGATCCACAAGCAAAATAATAATAACCATCAATAAGAACGAGTCCTTTTGCCTTATGTTTACCAACTTCGTAATAATAAAGTACTCCATTCTTTTTGACTATACCATTGAGCATTTTACCGTCCGGTCCGAACTCATAATTTGATTCAGGAAGAAGGTTGTTGGTCTGTGATACATACTGAACTCTATTCACATAAATTTCACCGTTTGCACCACCTGCAAAATAATAATCTCCATCAATGTTGATAAGTCCGGCCTGCTTGGGCTTACCTTTTACGTAATAATAAAGACCACCGTTCTTTTCAACTATTCCGTCAAGCATTTTTCCGTCGGAACCAAACTCATATTTTCCTTCAGAGAGAAGGCCGTTTGTCTGTGATACATACTGAACTCTATTCACATAAATTTCACCGTTTGCACCACCTGCAAAATAATAAGCACCATCAATATTGATAAGTCCGGCCTGCTTGGGCTTACCTTTTACATAGTAATAAAGAACACCATCCTTTTCAACTATGCCGTCAAGCATCCTTCCGTTTTCATCAAACTCATATGTACCTTCAGGAAGGAGTCCGTTACCGGCCCAAACATATTTCGATGAACCCTTTATTATTTCGCCGCCTGAACCACCTGCGAAATAATAGTATCCGTTAATTTCAACGAGACCCGCTGTTTTGGGTTTACCGTTTACATAGTAATAGGTTACTCCGTCAATATCAACAAGACCGTTAAGCGCTTTATAATCATCGCCAAATCGATAAACACCAGTGGGCAAGTCACAACTTGTTGTATCGACATATTGTCTGCCTTTGACTGCACGACCATAGTAGTCAAAGAAATAATAATCACCATCAATCTTGTGAAGTCCCTTGACAGCTTTTCCGTTAACAACATAGCTGAGTGAACCATCTACATCATTATAGAATCCGTCGGGAATAACCTCATTTCTGCAAATTCCGTCATCACCGAAATTGTACCAATCGAAATCTTTACTGTTGGATTCTTGAACACAACGATACCCCTCATATCTGTAGCTATCTTTAAAGTAGTATCTGTTGCCATCAATTTCAACCCAACCACGCTTATGAAACGACGGACCATAATAGTATCTGTAACCAAAAATTCCTTTAGCCCATACACCTGAACAAAGTTTACCTGATTCTTCAAATGTATATTCAACAGGAATACTTCCTACTCTGTAAACACCGGCTTTACCCGACATTGAATCCGGATGGAAATAATACCACTCCTCACCTATCATCTGCCAGCCTGACTGAAGCTCTCCGAACTTTGCATAGCGATAAACATTTTCGGTTTCATCAAGGAAAAGACCTGTATATTTTTCCTGACCTACATTGATTCCGTCTTCACCGAAATCATAGTAATAACCGTCAACAAGCTTAACACCTGTATACTTGACGCCGTCAGTATAATATGCAAAACCGCCTTCTTCGTTAACCCAGCCATCCTTGACAGCCTTTGAAAGAACGTAGCTGTCCTCAAACTGGGCGTAAACGCCGCCGAACCAGCCGCCCTTTTCATTTGCATCATTGGGATTAACGAAGGGCATAACACCGTAAATCTCTTGATTTTCGGGCTTCTGTGCAAATGTGTAAAGCGCAGTTGCACGCATATACATCTTGTAGCTTACTTCACCTGAATTTACAACCGCAAGTCTGTCCTTGGACCACTCAACGCCGTCTTTGGGAGTAATCTTTATACCGCTGAGAATGCAAAGAGGATTTGCCATTGCAGGGTCAATAGCCTGAGTCTGATCTATCCAGTTAAGAGTAAGAGTAAGGGTATTGCTTTCCTCGTCAAACTCCGTTCCTGTCATCTCAAAATAGTCATTTACAACTTTAAGTTCCGAATAATCAACGTCAAAATTCTTGTCGATTCTGATTGCCGGCTTAACTTCGGTGAGCACGCTGACTCGTTCTGCAAGCTGAAGCAGGAACGTCCATGCCGACGCACCTTCAAGTTCCGCACCGGGAAGCATTGTTGTAAGGTCTGCAAGCTGGTCGGGAATGGGAATCTGCGTCATATCGATTGCAAACACATAGGAAGTTTCCATATTTTCATCAGCATTGACAGACTCATAAGTATAGTTGTCGTCTGTTGTGGAATTGGAAACCTTACGGTCCCAGGCGAGCAATCTGTCACCGCCGGTTGCTTTATCAAAGTCAAAAGTTATTTCACCCTGATTATAAAGTGAAATGCTGAGTTCTGCCTTGACTGATTCGTCACTTGCAAGCGATGCGTAAAGAACAACGTTCTTAATACCGGTGCCTTCTGTTCCCGTGAATTCAAAACCGCTTACGGTACCTGCAACGGAATTGCTAAACGAGAATGCAACGTCCTCAGGTCGGATTGTAACCGGTTTGTTTTCATAAAGTGCTGCAATGGGAAGCTTTGTTGCCGAGCCGTAAACAACAGCAAGATTTGTCTTAGTGAAATAAATACGGTCAGGCACAACGATATTCATCGTTTTGCTTCCGATTATTTCGTCATCAAGCATAAGATAAACTTCAACAACACCGTTTCTGAGACCTGTAAACACACCGTCTTTCGTAACTGTTGCCCATTTATCATCAGAAACCGCCCAATAAGTACCCTCGGGAAGCTCTGCTGCATTACCCGTTGCACTTACGCCTGATGCTGTAAGCTGAACAGACGAATCCTTTGTAAGATAATCTGTTTCCGCCTCGATAATTGCGTGGTCAAATGCAGTTGAGCTGGGAGCCGTTGAAACGATCATAAGCGACGTACTTACCGAACGAGACGTACCGTCGGAAGGTCTGCTGACAACGCTGAGCTCATCGGCACCTTCAACCTTTGCAACGTAGGTTGTTGAGCCGCCGCCGTCAAGATTGATAGCCTCAACACAACCTGCTTCAAACATAATCTGTGCAATCTCTTCCATGCTTCCGCCGCAGGAAATGGGCTCCTGTCTGCCGTCAAGAACCATAAACACAACCTTACCTGTTCTTGTTATACCAACTGCGGTACGGCTGGCACGGTTTGTATAATAATTGCTTGTACCCGTAATTTTAATTTTTCCGTCTTCTATCAGCTTTGAACCGAATCCGCCTATGCCCTCTGCAACCTGATCTTTATAAATGGTATTGTATTCATCCATTGAGCCTATAACGGCTTTTCCATCCTTGGTAATACCGAAGAAACCGTCTTTGTCAATTCCGTGGTATTCCTTGCCGTTCATAACCAGCAGACCGCCCGGCTTACCGGTTTCCATATTATATCCGTCGCCGTTGATACTTGCGATTACATTATAATTCTCAATGTAATGCTCACTTTCGGGATTGCCGTATTTTTCCTGTGCTGCCGTTGCCTGACCAAGAACAGTCTGCATACCCCATTCAGTCGGGTCGTTATTTCTGTAGTTTGCATAAACGTGAACGTCATCTCTGCTCAGGTCTGCAGTTGCAGTATAGTAAACCATCTGCTTATTATCTGCAGTAGTAGCAAGTTTGATGTGCTGAATTACACCGGGAGCAAGAGTTGATGTTTCTGATGAGAACGTTGTGAAATATGGATTTTCCGTCACTTCAACGTAGTCACCTGCAAGCTTACAGACATAATCTGCAAACACGTAACAGCAAGCTTTTCTGAGAGAAGAAATATCCTCTGTATTGAACTCTCTTGTTCCTTCAAGAGTTGTGATAAGCTTGTTACCTGTGTAGATGTTATATACTGCATTGCGCACGTCTGCACGGGTGCTTGCACCGCCAAGTCTGTTCTTGAGGTAATAATCCGCTCTGGTAACAAGAGTAAGCTCTTCTGTAAAATATTCCTCAAAGAGCTGAGTGAAATAACCGTTTTCGTAGACAGCCTTTATCAGGGTCTGCATAAGATAAACCGAATCAAGGTCAGCGTAAACGTCCTGCTGGTTGAATCCGCCTACCTCATCAGGATTATCCTGAAGGAAATAGTTCTCTGCAATCTGAGCAATAAGCTCATCAAGAGTGCCTTCTGCTCCACCGTAATCGGAGAATTCCATAAGGTCAACAATGTCGCCCGCCCAGCCTGAAAGATCTGCGTGGTTGGCACTTGCTTTGTTGTGATAAGTAATATCAAATGCACCAAACATATGACCAAAATCAACAATGTCACCGTTGGGAAGTTCAAAGAGTTCGATGTTTTTGAGTGCACTTACTGTGATTACGGCATCGCCTGCCATCGAGTTATATTCATCCTCAATTCTTGCAACGTACTGTGCAAAACCTGCATCCTCATAGCCCGCCATAATGCCCCATGAGCCGTCAGTATAATCTTCAACACCTGTTCTGATGTACTTTATAAGGAGATTTACAGGGTCTTTGCCGGGAACTTCTGATGCATAAGAATTTGCAAGTTCTTCAAGAAGAGCAAGATTTTCCATAAAGGAATCGAAATCCTTGATAGAAACAGTTTCAAGCTTGGGAATTTCGACGTACGTTGTATATGCACAGCGTGTGCAATCATCATATGCTTCCCAACCAACGCTTGTATAAGTGGGAGCCTTTGCTTCATAATGAACAATGTTGTGACCAAGCGCAGGAATCACTTCCTGCTCAACGGTTACTGCCTGACATACGGTACAATGTTTTCCGTCAGTATAACCGTCCTGGGTACAGAAAGCAGGTACACCTTCGTCAGTAACCTCTGTATGACCGAGTGCCTCGCCTTCTGTGTGTCCGCAATCGGAGCAAGTCGAAGGAGCTGTGCAGGTTGCCGCGGTCATATTATGGCCTTTGGCATAAATTTCTTTTTCAATGTAGCTGTATCTGCAACGTGAGCAGGTATAAACCGTGCTTCCGTTTTCGGTACAACTTGACTCGGTTGATAATTTTACAAATCTGTGTCCGAGGGATGCCTTAAGTTCTTCATTACATACGGTACATACCTGAGCTTTTATGCAGGTTGCACGGCCGCCTGCTTTGTGTCCGGTTGCAGGAGCAACTACAACACCGCAATCTGTGCAACACTGCGCCTCTGTGCAGGTTGCTGCCGCACCCACGGTATGACCCTTTGCGGGAGCGATTATCTCACCGCAATCCGTGCAATACTGTGCCTTTGTACAGGTGACTGATTCACCTGCAGTATGACCTTTTGCATCGACGTAACTGTCTTTGTATGTGTCACCGCAATTTTTACAGCTGTGAATTGTATATCCTTTTTCTGTGCAGATTGAGCCGACTTCAGTTACTGTGTAGTTATGACCGAGTGCAGACTCGATTACATCACCGCATACTGTACACATCTGATTTGCCGTACAGGTTGCAGCCGCACCTGCAGTATGCCCCTTTGCAGGGATAATCTGCTTGCCTTCTGTGTGGTCGCATCGTGTGCATCGGCTGCCTGAGCTGTAACCGTCTTCGGTGCAGGTTGAATCCTGTGCATTATCGTGAATCATATTATGACCCAATGATTTCACAAGTACATCGCCGCAACCAAGGCAAATCTGATCCTCTGTGCAGGTTGCTTCCGCACCGGGAACATGACCGTTTTCTGACTTAAGAACCTTGCCGCAAACCGTACAGGTCTGAGGAACGGTACAGGTTGCTTCTGCACCTGCAGTATGACCCAAAGCGGCTACTTCGCCGTCTTTGTACGTATCGCCGCAATTGTTACAGGTATGAACCGTATAGCCTGCGTTTTCACAAGTTGCATTTACTGTCTTGACTGTATAGTTATGACCGATTGCAGGCGCAAGTTCTGTTCCGCAAACCGTACAAACCTGATTTGAGGTACAGGTTGCCGACGCACCGTGTGTATGACCCTTTGCCGCAACCTCGTTGCTTGTGAACGTATCACCGCAACGCTGACAAGTATGAGTTTCAAATCCCTTGTCAGTACAGGTAGGAGCTGTAACTGATATTCTGTAGTTATGACCGAGAGCATCTGTAATTGTCTTTCCGCAAGTCAGACAAGTCTGTGCAGTTGTGCAATTTGCCTCTGCGCTGAGTGAATGTCCCTTTGAAGGAATAACCTCAGTATATGAATTGCCACAGGGACACTCATGGGTTTTGAGACCTGTGTTTTCACAATCGGGCTGAGTTGTAACAGTTTCTGTATACATATGACCTGTGTGCTCAATCCACGCACCGTTTGTGTAATAATAGGATGCAGATGCGCTTGTTATTGCTTTATACGTACCATCGGCATTCTTAAGTTTTGCGGGTGTAAGGGGAATTGATGAATAACCGACATTCTGAACAAGCTGATAAGTTGTTGTCTGTGATCCCTTTTTGATTATTGCTTCGCCGTTACCCGTACTGTGAATATCAGCACCGCCGGCTGTTGTGTAAACATAACCCTGAGATGCATCCAACGTACCGTTGACAATTACCGAGGCATCTTTAAGATCAGATTCCTTACGGTTATATTTTCTGCCCGGTGCATACTGCAGAGGTATAAACTTCTTGTTTGAAGGCGCGCAGAAACCGCCCCACTCATCTGCATCGTAAAGATAAATATTTGTATTTGATCCCACAACACATCTTGCATTTTCACCGATTATGATTTCGGCGCCGGGAAGCATACAGACGTCCTGATTGAGTGCGATTGTGCCACTGTTTACTTTAACGGTGATGTTGTTATTGATGGGAAGCTCATAGTTCTTTGAATTGATTGTTTTTGATAAAATACCCGTTCCGAACTTCATTTCGATGGGGTCAATGGATATGTTACCGTCAACCTCAACAATCAGTCTGTCGGTTGCAGGGTCATATCGCTTTGTTACCGAACCTGACGTGAGATTAAACATTGCTCCGCTTTTTGCAATAAATGAAACCGCTGAACCAAGGTTCATTTTTGAAATATAAACAGTTGTATAGCTGTTTTCAACAGAACCTGCCTCGAGAGTAAGAGGCACTTCAATATTCTGAACGTAATACTGTGAAAGGGGGAAAACTCCGTTTTCCATTTCTGTTGTCTGTGAACCGCCGCGGAAGTCCATTATCTGGAAATACTCATAAACGTTTGAACCGCTCTTTGCAACGATATTACCCGAGCCGATAATAAAGCCGTACGCATAGAGTGATGCACCGTTATTAAGCACAATGTTGCTGCCACTCTGCATATTGATAAATCCGCAGGGTCCGTCGGGCGAACCGCCGTCGGTTTTACTTCCTCTTGCGGCATAATGCTTCGCAGGGACTGAAATTGCACCGTTAACCGTGATATTTGCACCGTTTGCCATTGTCAGAGTGCGGTATGCCGTAGGCTTTGTTCTTGTTTCGCCTACAACTTCGGGTTCTTTGGTATATGATGTATTTGCGCTGTCAAAAGGAACAAGGAGGGTTACGCCTGCAGGAATTGTGTAGTTGCCTGCAGGAAGAATACCGTCATTGAGAACAACAACAGTTTTATTGCCTGAATCGGCAGCATATGACACGGCTCTGTTCAAGTCATCGAAAAGATAATTTTCAGAACCGGCTGAAAAATATGCATTTGAATTTGCACCTATAAAAACTGCCTTTACCGTCATATCGTTGACGGGATTAAGTTTGAAATCAGCTGAAGTTGTGTATATATGATTGGTTTCGGGGTCAATCCATCCGAGGAATTTGCCCGAATTTTTTGCAGATGCAGTCAGCGTTGCACCCTGTGCAAGAGTGATTTGTGCACTATCCCCTGCGGAAACAGCCTTACCGTCAACAGTAACGCTACCATACGACGAATCATATGCAACGGTAACCGCAGAAACATCCTGCGCTTCGATATATCTGAAGTTGCTCAACACCAGAGTTGACTCCTGATAAAAAGCACCTGCAGTAAGTGTAATAGTAATACTTTTGTTGGGATAGATAAGGGCAGAATACGTACCGCTGTCACCAAGAGTAAATTCTTTGTAATTGCTTGCTTTGTAGTTAAACTTGATTGTAGCGGCTTTATCTGTATTGTTGTAGATATCAATTGTATTTGATTTTGCCTGAGCAAGAGCGCCCTTAACTGTAATTGTTACAGTATCATTGGACACGCTGCCTGTACCCTGATTATCAATGACGGAAACTTTTCCTCCAAGAACGTTGCAGGTTGCAGACGCTGCAGTTGAAAGGGATGTTGCCGCCTCAACAGCCGCCTCAAAAACACCGAGAGTTGCAGCGGTATGAGTTGAAAGAACGGCCTCGCGTTCATCAGCAGACAGTTTTCTCAGCATCTTTTTAAGCGAAGCTATATCCTCCTCAGCATACTGAAGAGTTTCTTCGTCCATTTTTGAAACAGCCTGCTTAACCTCCTCTTCGGTAGCGGTAACCGTGCCGAGATATCGGTTGAGCACCTCGTTCATTTCAAGAAGAGCATCCCATGCAGGATCTCCCTCTTCAATGCCGAAAAGTGCCTTGAGACTCTCTCTGTCGCTCAGGTCAATATTCATAACTAAGCCTTGAACAGAAATCGCAGAGAATATCATCAAAGCTGCTAAAGCCAGAGCAAATAAACGTTTACTTGTTTTCTTAAACACAGTAAATCCCTCCAAAAAAATATTTATCCAATCAAGCGACTATTCTGATATATTGCTGTTTCCCTTTTCAACAAAAGGCATTGCCAATGCAAAAAATGCCATATATGCCGCTTCAGTTCTCAAAGAAGAATTATAGAACACCAGGATAATGCAAACAATAGACATAAGCATACTTATTCGGCAAAAAAGAGGATCGGCGCTCCCTTGCTTCATATGACTTCTTGCCCCAAGATAACAAATCACAAAAAATGAAAGGTATGTCAAAAGACCTATATAACCTGTTTCTAGAAAAAGAAATGCACTTGAAAACCAGTTGTAATTCAAATAAGAGTGTGACTGATAAAACGGACTGTTGCATATCGCAAATGACGAAGTATCACAATTACCTAATCCCATACCAAAAAGCTTGTCAAAAAAACCATTAAGGAAATTTCTGCTAATTGTAGGAATTGCCGTAAATCGGCCCAAATCTTTCGCCGTTGAATAATTAGTCGCAGTTATTGTTTCAAAAATATTATCTAAAGTCAGCGCTCTGCTTTCTCCAAAAAGCAAGGGCAACAAAAGACTCGACCCCATAAGCAATACATAAGCGACTATGAAAAGTACAACTTTTCTAAATGAAAACTTAGTCATAATTGCCGAATAAATAAGAATGAAAACAAACAAAATGAAGAAAAATTTAAGTTCTGCCATTGCAGCTATGAGAAGAGACACTCCACATTCAGCAAAACTCTTCAGCACACTTTGCTCTTTACTCATAAACATGAACAGCGATTTTCCAACCACTATCGAAAGAAAAATAATAGTAAAAGCATTGCAACCGTTTTCTGTTCCAAATATTCCGCCGAGATAATCTTGCCTGTAATCCAGAACAAAAAACTGGAACATTGTTACCAATACATTAATCCAAAAAAGAACATCAATAAATTTTAAAAAACCGTGAATATCTTCCTCATCAAAAAGAGTTGAATAAAGGAGAAAAGAAACATAAAATCTGAAATTATTCCTTACTCCCCAAAGAAAATAGAACGGAGATTGAAAATTGAAAAGGTATATAATAAAATTGTAAAACAGAAAGCATAGTATAAAAATGGTGAATGGAGCAAGTTTCTTCTTCAGTACTGTACTTTTTCTGAAATTTATCAACAGAACAGCACACAGATACATCAAATCAACCATATATTTCACAAAACTCGGAAAATGCAAAAACTCAAGCAAAATCGCCATTATAAACGGAAACAAAAAGATAACATATGCAAGTGTCTCCGGTAAATTTCGTTTTTTTATATAAATGAGACCTTTTTGACCAGTTCGCATAAATATTTCTCCAACTAATTAATTTTGTGTTTTAAACTTCAACATTAAATTACAAACAAAAATACTTCTTACTTTCACAAACTTCCAAAACAATTTAGACTTATTGTTGCATAGTGACAAAGGCTCTGATGTAAGTGTGCTTTGCAGTGTTTCATTGTTAATTATTTCTTTAAGAGCCTTTCTTTTTTCTTTTTCTGACATATCACACATAACAATCTGCTTCATCCCTGAAAGAGTGTAAATGTGGTATCTTGCCATAAGATACGTTACAACTTTTCGGGAGTAGCCCTGTTGCTTGCATTTTTCGACACTATGCATCAGAAAATTATCGTTCATCTGCTGAAAATCTTTTTTGAAAGTTCTTGAAAAAGAATTTTCATTTTGAACATAATAATACAAATTTTCAGGCAACAAAGTCACCGAACAAATACGAGAAAACAACTCAATAAGAAAAAAAGCATCCTCCGAAAGCAATTCACGTTCAGAACGGAAACGAATACCACTTGTTCTTATGACGTCGAAGTCAATCATTTTTCCACAAACGCCTACTCCATAACCCTTTGAATTAACGAAAAGTCCTGACAGAATCTCCTCAACGACTTCCTCATTTTGATAAAAAAATCGATTAGCTTTGATAGTCTTTTTTTCTGTACGACCGTCAGAAAAAACATCAACTCTGCCATACATAACAATCTGTGAATCATCTTCAAGAAGTTTAAAAACACATTTTTCAACAGTAGTCCGATCAATGTAATCATCACTATCAACAAACGTTACATAATTCCCTGTTACATTTTCAAGTCCGGTATTTCTTGCAAATCCTGCACCTGAATTTTTTTGGTGTACCACCTTAACACGACGGTCTTTTTCTATCCATGCGTCACACATTTCAGGGCATTTATCCGACGAACCATCGTCAACAAGAATTATTTCAAGATTCTGATAAGTTTGATTAACAACAGATTCTACACACCTGTCCAGGTATTTTTCAACATTATATACCGGTATTATTACAGTAACTTTTGGATGATTCATACTCTGAACATCTCCCTGATAATTTACAAAATATTGCTTACCGCATTGCTCCAGTCGTATTCTGCCGTATACTGACGTGTGTTTGCCATACTTGCGGCAGCCTTGTCTATCAATAAATTAAGTTTTTCACTCTCAAATGAGTCTATAAAATAAAAACCTTCTTTGCCCTTGAATTCCTTCATTTCGCCAAAGCTCGTCGTTACAACAGGTTTGTTACACGAGGCGGCTTCAAGACAAGATAAAGGTGAATCAATGCAATAGCCTTGTTCCACAACAGGAAAAAAATACACATCAGAAAGCTGATATATCTCCTGAATATTCGGCAGATAATTCTCAATAATCCTGATATTCGGACAAGCCTGAAGACTTTCTTTAAGTTTCAAATCCTGTTCATTCTTCGTGAGTGTACTCGTAACAAGCACTACCTGATATTTGAGAGATATTTTTTTTAGTTGTGCAATATTGCGCCCCTCGTTGAGATGACCTACATGAAGAACAACCGGTCTGTCCGAAATAAACCCGTATTTCTGTTTAAGTTTACATATTTCTGTCATTGTTACGGGAACAAATTTGTCCGTCTCTACTCCTGCCTTTATTCTTTTAACACGTTTATTTCCAACTACATTTTCAAGTTTTTGTAGTGAGTCATCCGAAAGTACAATATATTCCGATTTGGAAAACCTCAACAAAATTTTGGCTAAAAACGAAATTTCAGTTATCTGAGAAAACATTACTCTTACTTTTGCGGCAGCAAACACAGAAAGAATAAAAACTCTTAAAGCGGTAGCCTCTGACCTTGCAGGAAAAGGAACATAAAAAATATCTTCCTTTTCTTTCCTGATTTCTGCAATAATATCTTTCGTCAAAAGCAACTTGTTTGAGTTAACAAATCTATCAGTAATAACCGAACTACGTTCGTAAGATACAATAGAACATTCGGGTTTCAACACTTTAATTCTTTTTATGATATTATTGGCTGTTTTCAAACAACCTTCATCGGCGGTATCCGTAATACAATTCGTAAAAATCAACATTCAAATCAGCGCCTTTAAGCTTATTCTTCAAATTTCTTTTGAAGTTTTATATTAATATTTTCTATCGTTGATGATACATTTTTCACAGGTTGAGCAAGCATCAAGCTGCTCCTTTGTTACCTTGCCGTCACGGTAGTCGCGGACAATTTTATTTTCAAACATCGAATACTTTTTCTTTTTGAAAAAGCGAAGAAACTTGTGTTTTACAACCCACAGTGCAGGTTTGTGTATATATTTATGCATTGCAGGTGAAACAGAACCTATCATCCAGCAGTTACGGTCACAGCAACGTACTTTTTGGCGCACCTGTTCAGCCGCCTCACTGTTCCAGAGCTCGTCCCATTCCTGCTCGTTAAGGTTACCCATAACCTCTTTTTCTTTTGTACCGTTACAAGGCATAACGTCGCCGTAGGGATCAATAAAAAACGTATCAAAACTCATATCACAGGGCAAAAGTCGCTTCTGGCTGAAAATATAGTTAATCAACCCATGATTAAAATACGCTCTGAACCACTTTTTGGGGCTGTTGGATTCCAACAGCTTATTAATAAGCTTTTCAAAATTTTCTGCAACTGCAAGTCTGTCGTGAATAATATTATTGGATTCAACAAAATAAAAACTGTTATGCAGAGATGCGGTAGCAAACTCCATATTAAATTCGTCAGATATGTCGTACAACGGTACAAGATCAGGAGCGTTTTTATCCTGAACGGTCATACCGAATCCAACGTCCTTCATACCCATATCCACAAGGGTCTTGAGGGTTGTATAACCTCTGTTGAAGCCGTCCTCCAGACCTCTTATGTCATTATTTGTCTGCTCAAGACCTTCGATTGAAATGCGTATTCCCACCTGAGGAAACTCTTTGCAAAGGTCAACTATTCTGTCGGTAAAAAATCCGTTGGTGGAAATTACAATACGGTCACTTTTCTTGTAAAGCTCCCTGACAATTTCCTTCAGATCCTCACGTATAAAAGGCTCTCCGCCCGTAATGTTGGTAAAATACATTTCAGGCAGCTTGCGGATTGTTTCTATTGAAATTTCTTCTTCGGGTTTTGATGGAACCTTGTATCTGTTGCACATTGTACATCTCGCATTGCAACGATAAGTTACAATAACGGTTCCGTTAAGTTTTTTGGACATTAATTTTCACCTTTTATGTTCTTGAATGCTGTCAGATACTTCTGAGCTACGCTTTGCCACAAATAATTTTCAAGTGCATTATTACGTGCATCAGAGCAAAGCTTTTGATACTTCTCGTCATTGTAAACAATCGTATCTTCAATATCCTTTTCAAAATTATCCTTATCGATCAAAACACTTCCTGCTCCAAGATTAATTGATAAATCAGAGCAAAGCATAACAGGAACACCTGCCGAAAGTGATTCTACACAAACCAGAGGAAAACCTTCGTATTGGGACGCAAACACGGTTGCGGTTGCGAGATTATAAATTCTGTTGATTTCTTCACCCGGCGCAAATGAACCCAGGTAAACAACCTGATTTAAAACACCTAGTTCGCGTGCTGTTTGACAAACTTGAGAATTATATTCCGGAGATACAATACCGCCTGCATAGGCATAAACAATATCACTATGCTTTTTGAGAAGAGGGCCAAGCATTTCAACGCACCTGACCTGACCTTTGTTTTCGTATATCGAACCAACCTGCAAAACCACTTTTTTCCCAGACAAATTATATGCTGACTTAATTTCCTCTACAACACCTTCAGGCAATGGATAATATATATCAGGATTAACTCCGTTATTTATTTCAATAACATGGTTTGGGACTATACCAAGATTTTCCGTAATACTTTTTTTTGTGTTTGAGTTAAGAACGAAAATCAAATCGGCATTCTTCATTGCTGTGATTTCCTGAAAATAACGCTTGTGTAATATGTCCTTCACATCATTCCACGGCAAACTCCACATTCCATTATGGTTAGTATATGCAATCACAGCTTTTGAGCGAAACTTTTCAGGAACAAGCTTTATGAAGAAAAAAAGATTGTATTGATTATGAAAATGCAGGACCATATCATCGTTTTTTCTTTTTAATATTTTTTTTAGTTTATGCGCAAGCAAAACCGAATAAACAACCCTTTTAATCTTATGCCAAAAACCCAAGGTCACATCAGATTTCGTAAAAACCAACGGAACACGTACTTCTGTTATGGGAAGATTGTTAACAGCTCTGCAAGACGCAGAAATATCTATTATTTCCACAGATTGATTCATTTGCATATATGCTTTGGTCAGTTCTTCAACAACACTTTCAGTTGCTGCTGAAACTTGAGTAGGGATTGGTGTATATCCCGTCCCGATTTCGTATATTTTCATAGACTAATCTCCATACACCCGTATTAATTTTTCAGAATATGTTTTTGATGTTTCAAAAACCGAACAATAACAATTTTGCGTAAAAACTTTAAGTCTCTCTGAATTTTCGATCAAATATCTTAACTTTTCTTCAAGGTCAACGGCATCTCCCGCTTCAAAAAGCAAACCTGTTCTTCCGTCATTAATAAGTTCGGGAATTCCTCCTATACGAGAGACAATAACTGGCGTTCCGTACATTTGGGATTCAATAACAGAGAAAGGACAGTTTTCATACCATTCAGAAGGATATACACTTACAGCTGCTTTTTGAATAAGCGTTTTGAGCTCGTCGCCTGTTTTAAATCCTACAAATTCAGCATTTGGTACGGATTTTATTGCGTCCTCTGCACTACCGTAACCTGCGAAAATAAATCGGGTTTCAGGCATCCTCTTTGCAACCTCAAGCAAAGTTAATGTGCCCTTATCCTTTGACAGATGCCCAAATTCAAGAACATATCGGTCTTTTTCAGTTATAACATCAGTTTGCTTGTCGATAAAATTGTGAATTACAACCGTTTTATCCGAAAACCTTTCCTGTGCATCTAATTTCGATTTAAGAAAAGCTGACGGACAAACAATCGAATCAATATATGAATATGCCTTGCTGAATTTCCACAAATAAGCATCTGCTGTAGCAAGCAAGCTCTTCATCCGTGACTTCTTCATACATTTTGTTTTTAAGCAATTCATGTAATTTCCGTTAAGACATTTTTCACAAATATTAATATCCGAATCAAACAATCCGTGACTGGGACACACAAGCTGATAATCGTGTGCCGTATATACAATTTTAACCTTTCTTTTCGTTTCCTTCCTGTATTTTTGAACTTCAAGAATTATACTTGGAGTCAAATGAAATTGAATGTTATTCATATGAACAACATCAGGCTGAAAACAATCCAATACTTTACGAATTTTTCTTCTGGCCTCTGTTGAATAAATTATTCTGAACGGTGCTGCAAGATTGTTTTTTATACCTTCAGAAAAATCAATATGTGAAACATATGATTCCGCAGTATTGCCAACAATGTTTTTATCATTTTTCAAACCAAAATATTCAACCGAATGACCCATATTGGTTAAAGCATTACCCAACCCAAAAACATACGTCTCTGAGCCGCCTTTGGGATATAAAAATTTGTTAACCAACAGAATTTTCATTCGTTACTTCCTCTTGTAAATCTCCAAGGTTTGTTCCGTTACGGTGTCCCAACTGTATTTATTGCAGATAAAGTCGGCGCTTTTTGCGCTGAATGCCGCAACTTCATCGGGATTATCGCACAGTATTTGCAGCTTTTTCTGCAAATCTGCAGCGTCGCCTTTTGAAAATGTCACTCCATATCCTTCAACAAC
Organism: Acutalibacteraceae bacterium; assembly: GCA_045630405.1. Taxonomy (GTDB): domain Bacteria; phylum Bacillota; class Clostridia; order Oscillospirales; family Acutalibacteraceae; genus CAG-177. The sequence continues at coordinate 10,602 of JAZQTC010000048.1, read as the reverse complement.
CGAGGCGCACTCGGGAATATCCGAGGTCAGGCAACAATTGCCGAAACTCATTGCTTCAAGCAGGCTGAGCGGCATTCCCTCAACATCCGACGGCAATACGTACACATAAGCATTACTGTACAGTTCCTGCCATATTCTGCCCTGAACAAAACCTGTAAAAATTATTCTTTCATCATCCGAAGCCATAGTCCTGAGTTTCTTTTCAAACTCATCGGTGTCCGATGAACCGCCTGCGATAACAAGCTTTTTATCGGTTTTGACTTTTTTGAAAGCTTCAATAAGATACTCTATCCCCTTTTCGGGCACAAGTCTGCCGAGAAAAAGAATATAATCATTCTTCTGTGTTCCGAATTTTTCAGTGATAACTTCCGTCTCACAACATTCCGCACGAGAAACTCCGTTGGGGATAAAAACCGTTTCTCTGCCATATATATCTTTAAAATATTGCTGAACGTTTTCGCTCAGAACAATAATCTCATCTGCAAATTTAACTGCACATTTTTCGCCAAGCTTTATATAGCGTGAAGCAAAGCCGCCCCATTTGGCACGCTGATGGTCAAGCCCGTGGATTGTGGCTATACATCTTTTGCCGAAAAGCTTGGGAATCCATATCATTGCGCAGGGTCCTTCGGCATGAAAATGAACGACGTCATATCTGCCGAATGCGGCTTTTAATGCCGCAAAAAAAGACGATGAGGCAGCTGCAAAGCCGCCTTTTCTGATAGTAAATACTTCTTTTATTTTCACGCCGTTATATTCGGCTGTTTTTTCGCCGTCGAACTGTTCTCCGCTCACGTGGTGACCTTTTCTGTTGTAACAAGTGACGCTATGACCGAGAGATGCCATTCTTGACGAAAGCTCGCCCACAACTATTTCAACGCCGCCTTCACGGGACGGAATTCTTTTGTGGCCGAGCATAGCAATACGCATAACACAGCTTTTGTCGGAAGTCATTTATATTCCCTCCATACTGAAAACGGTGCCTACGGTTTTAAGCATTATTTTAATGTCAGTTTTAAGGCTGCGCTCCTTTATGTAACGCATATCGCACTCCATCCAATCGTCAAAAGAAACGCTGTTGCGTTCAGGCTGAACCTGCCAGTAACAAGTAAGGCCCGGAATTACAGAAAGCCTTTGTTTCTGATATTCATTATACATTTCAACCTCACGCGGAAGCGGAGGTCTGGGACCGACGAAGCTCATATCGCCCTTAACGATGTTTATAAGCTGAGGCAGCTCATCAATGCAGGCACAGCGTATTATTCTGCCGAACCTTGTTATTCTGGGATCTTCTTTGATCTTGAAAGCAGGGCCTTCCATTTCGTTCTTGTCAAGAAGCGAATCAAGCATTGCGTCCGCATTGGGAACCATAGAACGGAATTTGTAGAATCTGAATTCTTTTCCGTTTTTACCGACACGTTTCTGAACGTAAATCGGAGATGCGCCCGGGCTGTCAATCACAATAATGAGAGCAATGACACAAAGAGGAACAAAAAGCACAAGAAGGGCAATAACCGAAAAAACGATATCAAAACATCTTTTGAAAAATTCATACACAGGCTTACTCTGCAGCTGTTCTGTTGCCAGCTGCATTGATTCCTGCATATTATTCTCTGAATTTGTATGAATCATCGATAATTGCTCCTTCTGAAATCTTGCTTTTAATTTACCGGCTCATAAAAAAGATTTATGACCGTTTCTTTGACGGAGCTTTCATAAGGATAGAACTCCATGTGTTCTTCTCCTTTTACAATTCTTCCGTCAAGTGCTGATATCTCTGCGAAAGTATAATCTGAAATTCTTTCCGCAAAGTTCTGAAGTCCGTTTCCCGTGTAATTGGTGATAAGGAAATCGGCAAGCTTTGCAGCCGCATTCACAACAAAACTGTCGTCGCCTTCCGCAACTGTAAGAGTCTTCCGGTAAAGTGCTTCAATGTATTGACGCTGACGAACCATACGTCTTGAGTTTGTGCTGTCATCAAGACCGTATCGGGTTCTGACGTAATTGAGCGCGTGCTCTCCGTAAAGAGTTACGGTTTCGCCCTGTACAAGCGTATCGTCAATACCCGCGAAATCATCAAGCACAGTCACTTCAACGCCGCCGATAAGGTCGTTGTATACTGCAACTGCATCCATCTTGACGGAAACGTAACGATCAATCGGAACGTTCAAAAGCAGTTTTGACACCGAATCCGCAGTATTGCGGCAACTCACCTCACGACCGTTGCCGTAGGTATGCGCCAAAGCTATCTGCTTTCTGACAGTTCCCACCTTGTCGCCCGCAACACCAAGAATAGACATTTCTGCAATTGTATCACGGTTGATGTGAAGTGCTGAACATACTTTATTTTCGTGGTCAGCCACAAGCAGCATCAGAAAGTCGGCCTGTTTGTCATTGTTGTATGAATCCGAATCGGCACCTTCAAACTTATCAAGACCAAGTACAAGAACAGCCTCTACACCGTCCTTGAGTCGGTATTCAACACCTTTGTGCTCAATATTAACACTTGCGGTCACGCTTTCCTGCGTAGGAAACTGTGCCTGCTTGTTTTCCCACAGCCTGACCATCAAAAGTGCGGATGAAACCAGAAGTATTGATGCGAGAATTATCGCAACATACTTCAGGTTTCGGACTCTTTTTTCTTTTGTGGTGTAAGTTTTACTCATGCTTCCTGCTTCTTCTTAATGCTGATAAGAACAGCAACAAGAGAAACTGCTGAAACTACCATTGCAATAGCAGGAATGTAAAGCATTGAACCTGTGTTGGGAAGTGATGATGCATCCTTGTCAACAACAACTGCAAAGGGTGAGAAGTCACTTGCTGTGAAAGTGAGTGTCTGGTTTGCGTGGTCAATCACAACATCTGGAACGATTTCCCATACACCCTGTGAATTTCTGTGCATAAGAGCTACGAAATTCTTGAGAGTTTCTGCTGAAAGCTTAAGTGTGATCTTGCCGCAGAAATCGTGAGGAAGGTTGTGACGAACGCTGATGTCAAAGAGATCACTTACAGCAAATCTTGCATAGTTGATGCCGATTGTAGCTGAAACGTCCTTGAGTGCAGGGCAAAGTTTTGAAAGCTCTGCATTCATTGAAATTTCTTTGTAAGCACTGTTCATTTCTTCTTCTTTGTCATCTTCAAGATCTTCGCGGTCTGCATAAGGTGTGATGATAACCTTGGGCATACATGAGCCGTCTTCATAGATTATTTCTACGATTGTGGGGGCATCGTTACCTGAGGGGCTTGCAACAAAGCCACCCTGAGCAAATGCAAGAACACCTGCTGAAACAACGAGAAGAACTGCCAGACAAATTGCTAATACTTTTTTCATGAGAATCATCCTTTCAGATTTTTGTTTCTAAAATTTCGTTTGTATATTTTTTCAGACTGTCGGTAAAATCAACTCCCAGTCTGTTTTTTATGGTTTCATATGCTCTGCCTATGTCGGGTTTTCTGTCGGTCATATTGTGGCAATCCGAGCCGACAAACTGAACAATACCGTTTCTCATCATTGAAACCGCCTTGCGACGGGTGAAGAAGCCGTTTATATACTCGGCGTTCATCTGCATCATCACTCCGCTGCTTTGCAGTCTGAACAGCGTATCTGATTTCTGATAATCCATACATCTGTCAACGTGGGCAAGAACAAGAGTAACTCTGCCTGAGCAGGCTATATCTTCAAGCTCGCGAAGCGTGTATTCCGTCCACCTTTTTTCAGGCATTTCAAGCAACAACAAATCCGTCCCCTGAAAGCAAAGACTTTTCAGATTTTCAAGGCGGCTGATGCCGTCGTAATACCTGACCTCTGCTCCAAGCAAAATCTCCGGCATATCCGCCGAAAGAACCGCTGACAGTTTGTCATATGCATCTCTGCGCCTGACAAGGAATTCAGAAACCGATTCATCGTTGGCATAAAAATGCGGAGTTGCAACTACCCTGCTCACGCCCTGCTGCGAAAGAGCATTCAGCATTTCAATGCTCTCTTCGATACTGTGGCTGCCGTCATCCATACGAGGAAGAATATGCGAATGAAAATCAGTCATACACTCAACCTCTTATTTTTTTGGGTTATCGCCGTAAGTCCTGTAGTACTTATAATAGCGCTTGTATCGGTATTTGCTGTATGAGCCTTTGCCTTTCTTATCCTCGTTGATAACGCAGCCAAGAACGTTTACGTCGGAGAGTTTGAGTTGTCTGAAACAAGACTCAATTTCCTTTTTCTCTGTATAATCCTGCCTGATAACAACAATCATTCCGCTGATGTACTTTGAAACCGCCAAAGCATCCGAAACAAGATTAACGGGAGGAAGGTCGATGATAATGCAATCGAAATTCTCCGAAAGAGCCTTGAGAACGTTATTCATTCTTGCTGAACCGAGAAGTTCCGACGGATTGGGAGGCAATGCTCCCGAAGGCATTATGTACCAGTTGCTATTTTCTGCTGACTTGAAGCTGCTTATCTGCACGGAGCCTGCACCTTTAAGCAGGTCGGTGAGACCGAAATTGTTTTCAATTCCCATCTTCTTTGCGACGCTGGGAATTCTCATATCGCCGTCAATAAGCAGAACCTTTTTTCCGCTTTCTGCCATTACGTAGGAAAGGTTAACCGACGTTGTGCTCTTTCCCTCGCCTCTCATCGCACTTGTTACACCGATGATGGAACATTTTTCATCTTCAGGAAGAGTGAACGAAAGATTTGTTCTGAGGAGTTTGTATTGCTCAAGTGCGGTGAAATCAAGATTTTTGTGAAGTGTCTTTTTGCTCTCGGTTCCCGAGAAGAAATTGTTTTTTGCCTTGCTCATAATTCACCGCCTCCTTTAATTCTGCTTTTTGTAGTTGCTGTAATAAGCATATTTCTTTGTGCCTGTGTTCAGAAGGTCGGGTATCTTTGCAAGGATGGGATATCCGTAATTGTTGAGGATATACTCTTCATCGTGAACCGTGTTATCCAGCAACGCAAGAACCACAAGCAATGCAACCGAAAGAACAACACCCAACGCAAATCCGACTGCCGTGAACTTCGTTATGTTCGGAGCAACCTTTTTGGTGTTTGCTATTGCGGAGTCAACAACCTCCATTGAACTTCCTTCAACAATTTCAGAAACTCTCTTGGGCAGAATTTTTGCAATTCCGTTTGCAATTCTTTCTGCCTCGTAAGGATCGGTGGTTGTGACCTTGACCTCCATAATTTCCGTTTCGTTGACAGGAGCAGCCTCAATCATTTCATAAAGCTCATCCCACGTGTAGGGCACGCTTGTTTCGCTGATTATCTTTTCAAGAGTTGTTCTGTTCTTCAAAAGAACCGTGTAAGTCTTGACAAGGCTCTGCGCTGCGCTGATTTCAGATGAGCTGATGCTGAATCCGAGGTCGCCTACCGTAAACGAACTGTTGTTGACGTAAAGCATAATGGATGATGAATATGTGGGTGTTATTGCAAATGCCGCTATCGAAAAACCTATTGCAGCGGAAAGAACGGCGCATATTGCAACCACCCATATTCTGCGCCATACGTTTTTCACCACGTGGGCAAGGTCAATAACGTAATATTCCCTTGAATTAGAATCTGTTTTCTTCTGTTCCATAGTTTTGCAAATGTCTCTCCTTAACACAAATTAAACTCGGACAAGTTTCCGTATATTCGTACAAAGTCATAATATATTATATACCCTTTTTTAAAAAAAACAAGTGTATTTTAGCAATAAACCCAACTTTTCTCAATCGTTTGTTCATATTATTTATTTTACGCAAAAAAACTGCCCCGCTTTTCAGCGGGACAGCTGTATTTTATGCAAAAAAGATTTTCTGAATAACCGTTCTGTTCATTCCGAAAAGGTTTTTGAAGAACGAAACGATTTTCTGCCAAATACCGGAATTTACAGAAACTTCCTGCTCATCGGAAATTTCGTTTCCGTTTGCGTCAAACAGCACGTTGCCGTCTGAATCAACCGCCTTTGCAGTTACGGTTTTCTTGCCGCTTTCAAGTCTGATTTCAAAAGTCTCGCCCTCGCCTGCCTTTTCGCCGTCAACGTACCAATAAACGTTGACACCGCTTGCTTCGGAGGTTAAAACGGCGGTCAGCCTGAGAGTCTCACCGTAATTGATTTTTCTTGATCCCGGATTGTTCTTTATGGAAATTCCGGTAGCTTTGAGTGCGTTTTCATAAGCAACGTGAGCATTGAAAGCAGCCTCATCGTCGAACTTTTCACCGCATTCGCAGGTGTAAATTATCTTTTCGAAAACAGCGGTGAATTCAACGTCATATGCAGGCATAACTTCAGGAACATCGGGAGTCCAGCCCTTGAAAATATAGCCTTTCTTCTCGGGGTCTGCAGGCTTGACAATCTCTGCCTCATATTCATATTCTTCTTCGGCGGTAACACCGTCAACAGTCCATTTAACAGTGTAAATGCTCTTCACGAAATTCGGAATGATCTGAGCAGGAACGTTGTCGTTTATCTCAATCGGGAAAGTAACGGGATTTCCGTTGCCGTCAACCCAACCCTGCTGCTCATAACCTGTGGGAGCCTGAGGCTTTACAGGTTCTGCAAGGTTTGCACCGTAGAAGCATTCAACAGATACACCGTTGATGATAACAACGTTCTTCACTCGGTCATAGTACACCTTGAGCACCAGCGAACCGTCAGCCGCAACCACGCCTGAAAGCACACTCTTATCAGCATTAAAAACGAGACCTGTAAGCTCATCATATTCAACCGAAACAGTTGTGTCTGTTGTGCCTTTGTACTCCTTGCTGTCAACTTCATATTCGCCGTCCGTGTTCATTGTGTAGGTCTCAACGGTATAAACAATATTTGTCATTGCTACCCATTTTGCGGAGTATGACTTACCTTCAACGCTGTCCATAACACCAACAGCGGGAGTCCAGCCAACAAACGAATAGCCTGCTCTTACGGGATTTTCGGGCGCAACAATCTGCGAATCGTATTCTGTTGAAACGCACTTGACCGCATCGCCGTCTGCCCACTTACCGCCGTTTGCATCAAACACGGCATCGTAGGAGTTTGCAACCCACACAGCAGCAAAATTCAACGTTTCGGCAGGCATTGCATCGGGAATTTCAGGAGTCCAACCGACAAATGAATAGCCTGTTTTTTCGGGTGCTTCGGGAGCTGATATTTCTGCTCCGTAAAGGAAATAAATATTCTTTGTTTTTGCGCCGTCAGCCCATTTGCCGCCGTTTGCATCAAACATGGTTTTGTAGCCCTCTGCAGTCCAGACAGCGGTAAATTTCATATCTTTTCCGGGCATTTTTCCGGGCACTTCGGGTGACCAGAAAGCAAACACAAAGCCTTCTTTTTCAGGGTCTGCAGGGATAATGATATCTGCGCCTTCTGCAACAGTTTCAACGGTTTCTTTGCCGTCTACTATCCACTTTACGTTGAAATACAAAGGAGTTACCGTAACTTTGCAGGTTGCGGTGAATACGCCTGCGGATGCGGTTACGTTTGCAACACCTGCAGACACGGCTGTAACTACACCACCGTCAACCGTTGCCACACTTTCGTTATCCGATGCCCATACAACATTCTTGTCAGTTGCTGTTTCGGGAACTACAGACGCAGTAAGCGTATATGTTCCTCTGTTTTCAATTTCAATTTCGGTTTCGGAAATTTCAATGCCGCTTACGCCGTGACCCGAACAAAGTCTGAACTCACATCCGTTTTCCTCGGCATATGTTTTGGCATAAGAATTTTCGCTATCCGAACAGATATATGCATCAGTATTGTCTATGACATCCGAACCTATTTTCGTTACACTTGACGGGATATGCACGTATTCGAGACTCTCGGAAAAATAGAAAGCCATGTCACCGATCACTTCAATTCCGTCTGAAAGCACAATGCCTATGAGGTTGAGACTGTCGCAGAATGCGCTGTCTGCAATTTCAACCACACCTGCAGGTACCGCATAAATTTCCGTTTCTTTGCAGATGGGATACTGAATCAGAACAGACTTGTCCTTGTTGAAAATAACACCGTCTTCACTTGAGTAAAATTCATTGGCACCGTCAACAAAATAACTGCTTGCGCTGCAGTTAAAAAACGCATCTGTTTCAATTGATTTAACAGACGCAGGAATAGTCAGTTCATCAATATTTCCGCTGTTTTCAAATGCGTAGGTCACAATATTTTCAACTGTTTCGGGGATTTTGTACTTTCTCTGTTCGCTATATGCAGGGAACTTGATAAGGGTGGTTTTATCCGCATTGAAGAACACACCGAATTCATCGCTTGAATAATTCTTATTGCCCTGCTCAACGATAATTTTTTCAAGATCGGTACACCAGCCGAAAGCCTCTGTACCGACATAATTAACAGATGAAGGAATGGTTATGTTTTCAATTGAGCTTGAATAAAAAGCTGCATCTCCGATGCTCACAACTCCCTCAGGAAGAACAAGCGACTCAAGCGCATAACAATCACGGAAAGCACCATTACCGATTGAAACAATACCTGAAGGTACAACAACGGACACAAGTTTGTCACAATCGTAGAATGCATTGTTTCCGATGCTCATAACTCCGTCGGCTATAATTACGGATTCGATTGAATCGCGTTCTGCATACCAAGGAGTATACGATACGGCATAATCATCCATATCACCGCTGCCCGTAATGTTGAGAACTCCGTCTGCAATCGACCATTCAAGGTTTTCACCGCATTTTCCTGCATTTGCAGCAAAAGCCTGCATTCCCGTAAAAGGCACAGCAGAAACCAACATCACAACCGCAAGCAGAAATGATACTGCACGTCCAAATCGTTTATTCATTTTCAAATACCTCCTGTATCAATGAATCGGAAAAAATTTGATAAATGCATAGATTTATACATCATAAGTTTATAACTATTCAAAGCAAAATGCAACCTTTTTTGTTAAAAATTTCCGAACAAGGTTTTCCGCTTTGTAAATCCAATGAATTTTCACCCATTTCAGGGTGCATAATATCTGCAAGGAGGAATGAAGAATGTTCAAAAAAATTGTTTCACTCACACTTACGATATTGATTTTTGCAACCGTTTTTTCTGCCTGCTCAAAATCCGCAACATCAAACGAAAACACAGATGCAGGAAACGACCAGCAAACCGTCAAAGAAATCCGTTATCTCAATTTCAAGCCCGAAATTGCCGAGGTTTATGAGCGGATATCCCAAGAATACCAGAAAGAAACGGGTATCAGACTGACGGTCGAAACAGCGGCATCAGGCACATACGAATCAACTCTCACCGCAAGAATGGCAACTGATGAAGCACCCGTAATTTTTCAGATTAACGGGCCGATAGGCTACGCATCCTGGGCCGAATATTGTGCAGATTTAAGCGACACAGAACTTTATAAACACCTCAAAGATAAGTCTCTAGCAATCGAATCAGACGGCAAAGTTTACGGAATTCCTTACGTTGTTGAAGGCTATGGAATTATCTGCAACAAAAAAATTCTTGATGCATATTTTGCTCTTCCCGACAGAAAAACAACCGTTAAATCTGCCGATGAAATCAACAATTTCAAAACTCTCAAATCCGTTGTTGAGGATATGCAGGCAAACCGCGAAGCCCTTGGAATTCAAGGCGTTTTTGCCTCAACTTCTCTCAAGACGGGTGAGGATTGGCGTTGGCAGACTCACCTTATGAACATTCCCGTAACACTTGAATTCCGCGATAAAAACATCGACCTCACAAGCGAAAACTACAAAGAAATCGATTTCAGATATTCAGAAAATTTCAAAAACATTTTCGATCTTTACCTCAACAACTCCGTGTCCGATAAAAAGCAGCTCGGCACCGTAGACGTTACCGCATCAATGGCTGAATTTGCTTTGGGAAAATGCGCTATGGTTCAGAACGGCAACTGGGGTGCATCACAGATTCTGGGTGTTGCAGGCAACACAGTTGCTTCCGAAGATATCATATTTTTGCCGATATATATGGGAATTGACGGTGAAGAAAGCACGGGGTTGTGCATCGGCACGGAAAACTTCATCTGCATCAATTCAAAAGCAAGCAAAGCAGAGCAAAAAGCCGCCGCAGACTTTCTTTTCTGGCTTTTCAGCTCAGAAAAAGGCAAGAAATTTGTAACAGAAGAGTTGGGATTTATTTCACCTTTTGACACGTTTTCGGAAAGCGAAGTGCCCGACGACCCTCTCGCAAGACAAGTTGTGAAATGGATGAATAAAGAAAACGTTGAAAATATTCCCTGGAATTTCACGGTTTTTCCCGGCACGGGATACAAGGACTCTCTCGGTGCGGCTCTGCTCAAATATGCACAGGGCGTTATGAGCTGGGAAGAAGTCAGAAAGCTTGCAGCCGATGAATGGAAAAAAGAGTTCGGGGCATAATCACATAGAGTGACGGGAGCAATCCGTACTATGCCTGAAAGCGAATCTTTTCAACGCTTTTCGGCGTTTCGGGATTGAAAGGTGTCAGCCTTCCTGCTCCCTCAACAGCCAAAAATCATTTTAAAATCTTTCGCTTTCGGGTCGAAGATTTTTTATCGTGAGGATTTTTGGCTTGTCAAGGCACAAAACGTAGCAAATCCTTGACGGATTTGCGAGTATTTTAACGAAGAAAAGGCGGAAATCATCCG
>JAZQTC010000047.1:0-2160 GCA_045630405.1 Acutalibacteraceae bacterium | reverse complement strand
ACAAGAAAAAACAAGGTTTCGTTCTATTATTCGCTGATATATCTTTGCACACAGTCGATTAATGAAATTGACGAGTTTTTGCTTGAAACAGAAGATAACAAAGTCTATAAAATTGACCGCCGTGTGCCTTGTTTCACAGATCTGAAAAAAGGCGCAACAAGCTTTCATATGGTATCGCTTCCTTGTGACGGAGATATTATTGAATTTGCAACAAATGCCCGCAAGGAAAGTGAAAACAATCCTATGTCTGTATATTCTCTCGGCGGATTAAGAGAATCGCAGATTGTCTTTTCGTGCATCCCTTGGGCGGATATTACAATGTGTTCAAACGAGCGTGATTACACCGACCCGAAACTCAAAGACGATACCGCACCGATTCTTGTATGGGGTAAATATACAGAGCAGAACGGCAAATACATTATCAATATGACACTTGATGTTAACCACCGTTTTATTGACGGATATTTCGTTGGTCAGTTCGTTCAGAAGCTTGAAGAGAAAATTTCAGAGCTTAATTTAGTTTGATAAATAAGAATTTGCAGAGGTGATATAAATGATTGACTATGGATTAAAAGATAAAGTTGCTGTCATTACAGGAGCGAATAACCCGTGGGGAATCGGCGCAACAACAGCGCTTGCCTTTGTCCGCGAAGGTGCGAAAGTTGTTTTGGTTTACAAAAAAATCGACAGACCGTTTGATGAAACCAAAACAGATAAAAACGGTGTTGACCGATATTATTCCGCCAATGCAGGAAGTGCTGATGCCGTAGAATCGAAACTCAAAGAAATGAATGCAGACTTCATGATTATAGAAAGTGACATTTCCGATGAAGCATCTGTAAACGAAATTTATTCTGCAGTTCTTGAGAAATACGGACGGGTTGATATTCTGATTAACAATGCGGCAACAGATGATGAAACAGGATGTGACACAATAGAAACAATTACCCAAAACGTTATTGATGATACGTTTGCTGTTAATGTTCGGGGAAGCATTCTGATGTCAAGAGAATTTATCAGACACCGTGGTAACTACGGAAGAATTATCAATATTTCAACAGATGCCGCACAGATTTTTGCAGGTCAGATTACCTACGGAGCAAGCAAGGCAACTTTAGAAGCACTTACCCGCAGTATCGCACTTGAAGTTGCAAAGTACGGAATCACGGTAAATTGTGTTGCTCCCGGTCCGACTCAGACGGGATGGATTGATGAGGACTTTGAAAAAATAGTTGTTCCCCTGATTCCGATGGGCAAGTTAATTCAGCCTCAGGATATCGCCGAAACGATTTTGTTCTTATCAAGTGAGCAAGCAGGAATGATTACGGGGCAGGTAATAAAAGTTTCCGGCGGAAAAGCATTATAAACTAAATACACAGAAACGAACTCCGTTGATTTTCCGAGGGAGTTTTCTTGTGCAAAACGCTGAAAATAAAACAAAAAATATCGCCGGCGTTATAACGAACTCTCGTTTTCTCCATTTTTCTCTTGTTTTCTCACTTTTGATTTCTAACACAATACATAGCGCTCGTCAGATTTTTGACGGGTGCTTTTTTATGACAAAAACCGTTGAAGTTTGCTGTTTGTTGACTTTGGTCATAATCTGATTCAGGATATTATGACTAAAGTCAATATAATTTTGAGACATAATGAAATTACACTAATCCACTCTTTTTCTTCGGAATACGGCTCATATATTTATACAACCATCACTTTTGGTGACATAATTCAGGAGTTGCAAAAATAATCTCAGGTAATTATAATGAGATTGATAAATTAGAATTTGAAAGGAAGATTCGATGCTTCTGAAAATAGTTTCTTTTATTGCTTCAATATTGTTGTTATTTATTTCATCGACAACACTACCCGCAGAATCAGATGTGCTTGTTGAAGAAGTCGTCAATTTAAGTGAAAACAGAACGGCAGACGAAATAAACCGCGCAAACGGAACAAAATTTTATATTCAGTGACCCAAAGCTGATAAATTGAACGAGGTCAATGCCGCTGATTTCGGACTTTCTGAAGAAAACGAAGATAATTTTGCCGCTTTTCAGAGTGCACTCAATTATTGCTCACAGCATCCACAGACGAAACTTGTTATTGATAATGGTACATATTATTTCAGGAGTACAAACGGTCTTGATGCATACAACTGCACCG
>JAZQTC010000046.1:0-110126 GCA_045630405.1 Acutalibacteraceae bacterium | reverse complement strand
TTTATAACCGGTTTCCCTGATTATATTTCACGTGGCTACGATGTTTCGGCGCTTCATTATCTGATTAAACCCGTTGAGAAAGAAAAGCTTTTTGAGGTTCTTTCAAAGGCTTGCGACAATCTGAAGAAAGAAGAAAAATTCGTGCTGCTTTCGGTTGATAACGAGAGCCTCAAAGTAAATTTGAAAGATATTATTTATGTTGAAGCCTTCGGACATTCAAGCTGTGTTGTTTGTGAAAATGGTGAGCACAATGTTAAACTCCCGATTTCGGATATTGCCAAAATGCTTGATGAGAGTTTCGTTCAATGCCACCGTTCATACATTGCAAATCTTCAGCATATTTCAAGAATTACCAAAACAGATGTAGTCTTTGACAATGGAAAAACTATTCCCGTATCAAGGCGAATGTATAACGATGTCAATATGGCTTTCATCAATTTTTACAGAGGTATCAGTCAATGAATTATTGGATTATTGCTGCTGCGTTTGCAGGTGTTTTGCTTGTAATAGTTATGGCGGTTGTTTTCACGAGAAGATATATCCGCAACTTTACGGACAAGCGTATTGCCGAATATCAGAATGACCTCATCACAAAGCATTGCGAGGAAGTTCAGAATATTTATAAGACAATGCGTGGCTGGCGACACGATTATAAAAATCACATTCAGGTTATGCGTGCGTCACTTGAAATGGGCAATCTAACTGAACTCGGAAACTATCTCGGCGAACTATCGGTTGACCTTAACACGGTTGATACGGTTGTCAAAACCGGCAATGTTATGGCGGATGCTATTCTCAACAGTAAGCTCGCACTTTGCAAAGCAAGAAATATCCCTTATGAGGTTACTGCAACTATTCCCGAAGAATGCGGTGTCAACGATGTTGAGCTTTGCGTTATCATCGGCAATCTGCTCGACAACGCAATGGAAGCCTGCGAAAAAATCGAGGACAAAACAAAGAGATTTATCCGTGTTTATATCGGACTTTTTAAAGCTCAGCTTTACATAAATGTGACTAACTCTATGATTGGCACTCCTGCTAAAAAGGGAAAGGTATATAAATCTTCAAAGGGTGAAAATCACGGCTTTGGACTTATGAGAGTTGACTCGGTTGCCGATAAGTACAACGGCTTTGTCAACCGTCAGTTTGAAGACGGAGTGTTTGGAACGGAGATTATGTTACCGTTCGTGCAAAGCAAATAACCGTTCGTGCAAAAGCAACCCGCTGAGGTTGCTTTTTTGGTATAGTCATACTGTGAGGTGAAACGGATGAAAAAAGCCAAAACAAAAAAATATTCGGCATTCAATAATTTAAAATTTATAGCAAAGCTGTTTTACGGATGGGATAAAGGCTTTATCTTTATGCATCTTATCAACGTACCGCTGAAGGTTTTTTTCGGAAATGGTAACCGTACTGTTAGCCCCGCTTTTAGTGTGGTTTATAGAACAAAAAACAAGTTTTGGAATTATTGCTGCTGCCGTAATTGGAATACAGCTTACCTATATTGCCATAGGTGTGCTTCGTCAATATTACTATAAAGAAGACTTTAAAAGACGCCCTCAGATTATCAAGCACCTTGATTTGATGCTTAGCAACAAAATTATGAATATGGATTTTGAGCTTCTGGAGTCCCCCGATGGAAAGGCAAAATATCAGAAAGCAAAAAATTCGCTCTCATATTACGGAATATATACGGTGTTTGAGCAGTTTTACAATTTCTTTGTTGTTCTGCTAAGTGTCGGAAGCTTCGGTGCCATTATTATGACACTAAACCCGTTAATTCTGATTTGTGTTATAGGTATGAGGTTGCTGTCTTTACTTGTTGCATTTCTGGAAGAAAAACTGACGGACACAACCAAAGATCCCGAAGCAATGGCAGACAGACATTTGAATTATCTTACTAAGGCTTCAATGGACTTTGCCGTTGCAAAGGATGTTCGTATTTACGGCTTGCGTTCATTTTTACAGAGCTTAAGCGAGCATTATATTTTTGAAAAATTTAAATGGGTAAAAAAGAAATACAAGTATTATCTTATAACCGACAGCATTGGTCTTGTTATTTCAACGGCTACAGAAATCGGTGTTTATATTTTCCTGATTTACAAGATGTACAAAAGCGGTATGAGCGGTGCGGATTTTGTGCTTTATTCTTCTGCTTTGATTGCCTTCGGAGTATGGTGCCGTGACATAGGCTATAATTTTGAATGCGTCAACAGGTGCACCCATTATATCAACGATTTACGGGAATTTCTTGACATTGAAAACCGGTTAAAAAACAAAGACGGTAAAACTTTGCCTGACAAAAAGCCTTATTCAATAGAACTGAAAAATGTTTCGTTCATCTATCCCGAAGCAGAAAATAAAATTCTTGATAACATTAATCTGAAAATCAATGCAGGTGAAAACATAGCTTTTGTCGGTGTAAACGGTGCAGGTAAAACAACTCTCGTAAAGCTCATTTGCGGACTTTACAGACCTACAAGCGGTCAGATTCTTGTAAACGGTGTTGATATTGCCGAATTTAATCGTGATGAATACTACGCTGCAATTTCCGCCGTTTTTCAGGATGTCCGCGTTATGCCCTGCTCAATTCTTTCCAATATTTCAATGCTTCCCGAAGAAGAGACCGACATAGAAAGAGTTTTGAATTGTATTGAGCTTGCGGGACTTTCCGAAAAAACAGGCAGTTTACCTGATGGAATACATACACTTCTCGGCAAAAACATCAATGATGATGCGGTTGAACTTTCGGGCGGTCAGCTTCAAAGGTTGCTTCTGGCAAGAGCAATTTACAAGGATGTTCCGATTCTGATTCTTGATGAGCCGACTGCGGCACTGGACCCGATTGCAGAAAATGATATGTACCTAAAATACAATGAATTTTCCCGGGGTAAAACCTCGATTTATATTTCACACAGACTTTCATCAACCCGTTTTTGTGACAGAATTGTGCTTATTGACAATACTGTTATTGCCGAAACAGGCACTCATGAGGAGTTGATGAAAAAAGACGGCAAATATGCTGAAATGTTCCGTGTGCAGAGCAAATATTACGAAAAGGAGGTGCAGGCAGATGAAGTCTTCGGAAAAAAGCAGAACATTGAATCAAGAAATTAACCTGATTATCCGTGGATTAAAACTGTTTTCAACTTTTACACCTCATTTTATTTCGTATTCAATAGGTTACAGCTTTTTTGAAAGCCTTAGTTGGTTCTTAAATATTTTTCTTGCTGCAGAATTGGTGGATGAAGTCACAGGTGAACGCAGTCTTCAGCGATTGATTATTCTTCTCTGTCTTCTTGCTTTTTCGCAGGTTGTGTTAATGGTTCTCTGTAAGTTTTGCTATAATAAAGCGAGAGTTGGAGATTTGATTTCAAAACAATGGACGGAGGTCTATCTTAATAACAAATCTTTTTCAATGGATTATAAGAATATGGAGGATCCGAAAATCCGTCTTGAACGGCAGTCTATTACAAAAAATGCCGATGTTGGCGGACTGAATATTCTGGTCAATACTTTTATAGAACTGTTTTACGATATATTTCAGATTATAGGCGGATTAATACTTCTTTCCGATTTTCTTGTTAAGCGTTCACCAAAAATATTAACGGGATTTTCTGCCTTTGCTGATTCATCTCTCTGTGCAGTATGCTTTTTCATTTTGATGGTTGCGGCAGCTGTCGGTTCTTATTTCATAAGCGAAAAATACGGCAAAAAAATCTACACGGTTCAAAGAAGAATACCGGTAGTTGAAAGAATGATGAGATATTACACGGATGATTATCTCGATGACAGCAAATCCTGCAAAGATGTTCACATTTTTAATCAGAAAAATCTGATACTTAAAAGTTTTGAGAATGCCTTTGTGAATTGGCGTGAACTCAACAAACAGACTGCTGAAATCGGCTTAAAAAAGGGCGCAACTAACGGAATTATTACTGGTTCCCTTGTTACAATAATTTATCTTTTTGTTGCTTTCAAAGCATACGTGGGTGCATTCGGATTAGGCGGATTTATTAAGTACGTTGAGCCTCTTGAAAGACTGATGTACTGTGTAACACACTTTGCCGAAAGCACAGCTTCACTCAAAAGTAATAATCTTTATCTGGAAAAGGTTTTTGAGTATATTGACATTCCCACCGATATGCATTACGGCACAATCCCTACCGAAAAGCGAATGGATAATAAATATGACATTGAATTTCACAATGTCAGCTTCAAATATCCAGGTACCGATAAATATGCGATTAAAAACCTCAACCTTAAATTCAAGGTCGGTGACAGAATTGCGGTTGTCGGTATGAACGGAAGCGGTAAAACAACAATGATAAAACTGCTCTGCCGACTTTATGACCCCACAGAAGGATACATAACACTTAACGGCATAGATATTCAGAAATACGATTATGAAGATTATCTGAAACTGTTTTCTGTTGTGTTCCAAGATTTCAAACTGTTCTCATTCTCTGTTGGCGAAAACGTTGCCGCAAGTGTTGATTATGATGAAGAAAAAGTGTGGTCATCACTTGAAAAAGCAGGTATGCTTGAACGGGTAAAAGCTATGCCGAAAGAACTAAAAACTCCCGTTTACAAGGATTTTGAAGAAGACGGAGTTGAAATTTCAGGCGGTGAAGCACAAAAACTTGCAATCGCAAGAGCACTCTATAAAGATGCTGCGTTTGTAATCCTCGATGAACCCACCGCATCACTCGACCCCATCGCCGAACACGAAATCTATTCCCGTTTCAATGATATGGTTAAGGATAAAACAGCGGTTTATATATCTCACCGTTTGTCATCCTGCCGTTTCTGTGACAGAATCCTCGTGTTCGATAACGGTCAGCTGATTCAGGACGGCTCACACGAAAACCTCCTCGAAAACCCCAACGGCAAATACAGCGAACTCTGGAACGCTCAGGCACAGTATTATGCGGAGATTAAAGCATAAAAACACAATAAGCAAAACAACACCTCTTCCGAAACGGTTGAGGTGTTATTGCGTTATGAAAACAATTGATGTATAATAATTAATATCAAAGATCTAAGATGCGACAGATTATTACGTTCTTAACAGAGGAATGACTATGAATAAAAAAGATGCAATCAAATTTATATTTCAAAATGCACGACCCCTTGAATTAGCTATCTACAAATATTTCTTTGAAAACAACTCCAACGAGGCTGTTATTGATGAACTTATAAAATTTCAAAACTCCGACGGCGGTTTTGGCAATGCTCTTGAACCTGATTTTTTCAACCCCAATTCAAGTCCTGTTGCAACAAACGATGCAATAATCACCCTTTTCCGTGTAAGTGCACTTAACAGAGATTCCAACATTGTAAAAGGAATAGTCAGATATCTTGAATCTCACGATTCTTTTGATGAAGACAAAAAGCGTTGGCTGTTTGCGATAGACAGCAACAAGGATTATCCTCACGCAATCTGGTGGAAGAAAAAAGGTGACGGTATCAGCGGTTTTAACCCATCAATATCGTTAGCGGCATTTTTGATTTGCTACGGCAATCGCACTTCTCTTTATGAAGAAATCATAAAAGAGGGCTTTGAGTATCTTAAAAACGCCGAAGAAATAAGCGGTGATTCTTTGAAGTGTTTCCTGTTTGCATATGAGCTTTTGAAAACAAATAGTATCTGCGATATAATTAATTTGGAACGTTTCAAAGATTTATTGTGTAAAGCTATTGATCATTCCATATGCAAAGATATTGAAAAATATGGTGTTGAATATGTACCGATGCCATCTGACTTTTTCTCCGGCACATATTTGGAATTTATCACACCTGAAATCGAGCCGTTAATAACTGCAGAAAAAGATATTTTAGGTAAGCTACAAATGGAAGACGGTGGATTTGATATTACATGGAAATGGTATACTCCATATCCCGAATTTGAGCAGGCACGAGCTTGGTGGCGTCCTCGCATTACTATCGAAAAACTTCTTTTTAATGAGGTACAGATATGAAAACCGAGATATTAAAACAAAATGAAAACAGTTGGAATGAGTTGGCTGAAGATTTTTTCGGTGTAACCGCTTTGCCTGTACTTGGTTGTTCAATACCGACAGAGGATGAACTTCACCTTTTTCCCGACCTTAACGGCAAGGCTGTATTTGAAATGGGTTGCGGTAGCGGTCATTCGCTCAAATGGTGTGCCGAACATGGGGCAAAAGAGCTTTTCGGTCTTGATATATCTGAAGAACAACTTAAAACAGCAAAGAAACTTCTTGACGAAAACAATTGCTCCTGTACCCTTTTTCATCAGCCTATGGAAGATAACACGAATATTCCGCAGAACTATTTTGATGTTGTTTATTCAATATACGCAATCGGTTGGACAACAGACCTTGAGAAAACAATAAAGAATGCTGCTTCTTATTTGAAACAAGGCGGTACTTACATTTTTTCTTGGGATCATCCGCTTCTGCATTGTGTTGATTTGGAAAGCGTTGCTATTTCGGGCGGCAACAGAACAGTAGCAACCGAAGAACGCATTATTTTTAGCGGCAACTATCTTGAGGAAGATTATTATACATTTGAGAAATACGGCAATCCTCTAACTCTGCAAAACCGTAAGCTCTCAACATACATAAACACTCTTGCCGATGCAGGTTTTGCTGTTGAAAGAGTGATTGAAGAAACAAGCGAAACCGTTCTTGAAAAATCAGCAGACTTCGCTTCAGGTTACTATGCCGATTTCAAAGCAAAGCATTTCCCTCTATCAATTGTTATTAAGGCAAGAAAGCTTTGATTTTTGAGGTGTAGATATGTTTGAACTCGAACAAATATGTAAAGAAAACATGTCGCATTATAGCGAATACAAAAAAGCATTTGAAACTGATTTGAAGCAATATCAATCAAGGGTTCATCCGTCTGAAAATGCAGAAACTTTGCGTTGGTATCACATAAAGGCAGATAAAAAGTATATCGGTGCCATTTGGCTTGAGAAGAATTCCGATGAAGATTTTGCTGTTCTTGGTATTTTCATAGCTGATGAGTTTTACAGAAATAAAGGCATCGGTAAATCAGCAATTGAACAAATAATTAAAACCGATTTACAGCATATGCACACAAACAAAATACTCCTTCGTGTCCGTGAAGAAAACGAAAGAGCAATCAAATGTTATAAATCGGTTGGGTTTAAAGAAAATCTAAAATACAGAAAAGACCAATTGAATGTTATTGAAATGATATATGATATTTAATTGTGATAAGCTCATAAGACACTATTAAAATACAAAACACTTTGTTATAATTTGTATGTACTCAACGGAAGGAGAGATAGATATGATTTATAGAGTAGATGAGTTTGCAGAAAACAATATAAATCCCATAACTAAATCTGAATATGATTCATCATGGTTGGTATTGACTCTTTCTTCTGATATTGATACACCTATGATTGTCGGAACAACCAACGGTTGTGCCTATACCATAAAAATCAGCAAACAGCTTCATGATGATTGGAAAATGGCTGTCGGTGATTTCGTTGATTACTGTGATGAAAATAGTATTAACGGTATTTTAGTGATTTCTGAAAGTGAGTATGACGAAACTGAAAAGTATTATAACGGTCACAGTTATAACGAGGCTATACTACGTAATTATGAAACGCCGGTTTTAGTGCACAGTACATCAATGGAGAACTGGGTTCAAATACAAAAAGATGGACTGCTGAAAAGTTGGAATCAACTGAATAATGAAAGTGCCAATTTTGAAAAGGAACCTATAGGTAAACAACTTGGTGACCCTGTTCATTTCAGTGATTACGTTATGTTTGGCGGTGGTGTAAGCGGAGAAATCGTTGTTAATTCCAAACAGTCAGGCAAAATTATAATGGATGTTGACACCGAATATAAAACAGGCGCACGTTTGTATTTTGATGCGGAGAAAATGGCTAAAGACGGTTTGCTTGTTCGTGATGGTGCTCATATTAAGGTTAGAGAAAGTTTATCACTTGACCCTTACCTAATTTGGGTGGCAACTTGGAATAATGTCGGATTAAAAAGTGCAAATTCAACACCTAAAATTTTTGCAGAGCTGTCAGACAAACGGTTTGAATATATTAATCATTACGGTAAATGTCATATATGCGGTAGATATGGAAAATTAACATTTGAACACATTCCGCCTGAAAACGCCCTAAACAACAAGAGAACAAAAGTATACATAGGTGAAGAAGCCGTTAAACGATACAAGGGCGAAAAATCATATTATAAGAACCAACAGCAAGGAATGGGAAAATATTCTTTGTGTGATAGCTGCAATTGCAACACTGGTACATGGTATGCAATAGTTTATAATGATATCGCCAAAGATGTTGCCCGTGGTTTATATAAAGAGAAAACTTTAGAACATGGAGATATTTTTGCTTTTAACACAAAAAAATTCCCTGCTTTAGCTTTTGTAAAACAAGTTGTAACTATGTTTTGTAGTTTGCTCCCACACTCTGAGGTTAAAAGATTAGGTTTTGATGAGCTTTTACTTAACAAGGAAAGCAACAAAATTGATAAGACATTATTTGATTTACGAATATACTTAACACCTGAAAAGGTAGGTCAATTAATGGTAGGTCCAACAGCACTTTGTCATATGTCGGATACAGGTTTTGAAACTACTGTCTGCTGTGATTTGGGTGCATATCCGTTTGGCTTCATTTTAAATCTAACTCCGGAAAATCCTGTCGAGTATGGTTGTAGCTTGATGGATTTATTTGATACTGAATTTGACAAGGAATATAGTTTGCAATGGGCATTAATGTATTTAGAAAGAACGAGCGATACGCTTCCACTTCCGTTGTTATTTAAACCTTTATCAGGAGGTCAGTGTGCAGAAGAATAAATAACGATACTTTTAATTAACAACAACGATAAATAGTTAAGGCACCATACCTTTCGGCGTGGTGCCTTAAAAAACGTTTCTGATATGCGATCCTATCGGGACGAAGTCTTGTTTGCAACTTTTATTTTTTGCAAAAAATTTTTAGTGCCGCACCAGTTTTTATAACATTATCTTGTGTGTAATGTAAAATGTTCATAAGTGGAATGTATTGTTCTTCATGATGCTTTTTTACGAGTTCTTGACAAAAACTTTCCATTGATAAACCGCTAGTGACAATCCAAACTTCCTTTTTCACATTTAAATCACCGATTATTTCTTTGTATTTAGATATTCCTTCTTTAACATCACCTTTGATTTCTCTGGAAGTTTCATAGTCTTTAAATTTCCAGAGCTTTTGCCATTTGTCAAAATGATTTTCAATAAAATCATTTTGACTAACATCTGAACTAATGACATAGTTAAGATTTTTGATGGCTTGTCCACATACATCTTGAAAAGCTGATGCACTGAGAAAACCTTCCCCGTGTTTACAATGTATAAAACAAATTTTAGGGGTTATTAAATCAATAGCAATTAAATCGGCTATTTCGCACTGTAAATCATCGCAAATAATATATTCAAAATGATATTTTGAAGATTTTAATTCTTTAATAATTACACCAAAAACACTGTCTAATGGGAATCCTTTTTTACTAAAGCTTTTTGGGGTAGCGGTACCGATCTTTTCATTTTCACAAGAAGTTAATTCGTCCAATGGAGTCATAATATTCAATAAATCACATTGTTCTTTGTGATCGTAAGTATATTTTATATTCGGCTTATAAAAATCTCCGTTTGAATATATTACTGCACTTTTTATATAGTAAAGAACAAACCCCTTTTTTATTGTTCGATTAAACAAGCTCTTGTTTTTATTATAGAATTCATGTGAAACGTTAGTTGAGTCAAACTGTATATATATCATATCGTTTGATGTTAATATGTTTCCTTTGATTTCTTCGTTTGAATCTGTTTTAACAGTAAAGGTATTATTATCAACAGGGTATATATTTCTATAAACATCACAACCAATAAAATCGAAATCCAGCTCCATTTCATCAAACGCTATAAATGCAATGTTTTCGGAAGGTGGATTAGTAATAGGTGCGAATCTCTCAAAATAACTGTTTGTTTTTTTGCTATTTATTACATCTATCAACGAGTTACACCATTTAATATAACTATAATAGTCGCACCTTTGATTTCTATCAGTAACTTTTGAAGAAAAATTACTGATATATCTGTTAACAATACTACCATTATAATCATATGTTGCTAAAGCATTCTTAAAAAAAGACATCCTTTGTTCTGTAGAAGATGGTAAAGCATTTAACGAATTACCTATAAAAGAATAATTACTAACGCCAATTTTGTTAATGTGGGAAGATCTAAATGATACATTTTTAACATCAGCATCTTTAGGAAACAGACAATATAATTCACTCATTGGTATATTAAATAAACCTGAAATATTCTCAAAGGGATATAGTCTTTGGGTGCTGTAATAAAAATAGTAAAATTGATCTTTATCTTTAATTTTAACTAATGATATATACTCAAAATGTTTATCATAAATAAGTTTTTTTGCCAAATGAGCGCTTGGTGTCAATGCAGTATAGCAAACGGTATATAACTTTGCATTTTTTGTGGATTTCAAATTATCCTTTACCAGATTATTATCCACTTCAACTGAAGATTTAACTTTTTCAATTATTGCTGTTTTTAATTCTTCGAATATATCTTCTTTTGAAGAATATATGCTTGATTGTTTCTCATAAATAATTTCATCATACAAGTTTACTGTATCAACTAATGAAAATTCATGTAAAAATTTTCCATTATAATATTTTGTTTTTGAATCTCGTTTAAGATATAAACTCCATTGTTCTTTAAATGATTCGAAAATATCTTCCGGTATATATATATTTGCAACATCGCTTAATAAATTTTTCCGAAGAACCCTTCCAACTATTTGTGCGAAAGATTTAAAATTATCATAACAATCAATTAGAAACAATTCGGTAAAATCAGGTATATCTACTCCTTCTGATAACATATCTGTTTGCAAAACAATTTTATAACTGCTTTGATTTTTCATAAAAGATTTGCCACAGTTATAAAAATCTTTTTTTGATTCAAATTTCGAATGACAACAAGCAACTTGTATGTCATTCTCAAACTGATTTTTGGTTGTTTCAAGTTTTTGCACGCCTGAAATTCGAACCAGTGATTTATGTTTCGTTTTCTTTGTAATAAAATCAGCAAGTTTTTTGTTGTTAGATATTATTTCATTGGGAATTTTATTAAACCTAGGAGACCTTATATATTTATTATCAATTGCATCCTTTATTAAATACTCATAATAATAGGCCTCTGAAATGTTAAAATATCTGTAATCATTTCTGAAAGGTGTAGCTGTAAATAAAACTGTTTTTTGCGATATTTGTCTACTTGCTTCTGCCCATATTTGTGACGGTTCGTGGTGACCTTCGTCATAAAAAACAATGTCAGTCCAATCAGATAATTTCTGGAAATCCGAAGAATTGTTTTTATAAACATGTAATAATTTTTGAATAGTCATAATTATTGCACTACATTTTTTTGTTTCACAGTTTCCGTCATATAATTTAGATAAATCTGCTTTGGGTAATTCACTTTTGATTTTTTGCCAAAACGCAGTGTTTATTTCATATTCTATTTGTTCGGGTAAAGTTGCGTTAGGTACAATTACCAAAAATCTTTTGTCAGAAAAATGTTTTATAGTATATGCCATAACGCCTGTTTTACCGGTACCTGTAGGCAATGCTATTAGGCAACCCGATTCAGTTGTATCGTCTTTAATATAGTTTGATATAGTATCAAATGCTTCTTTTTGATAATCTCTGATTTCACCCGTATCAATAGCCATAAAACGTTCTCCTGTTTTAAGTTTCTTTTGATAATATAAACACCAAAATTTTAATTGTTTGTTACCATTATAATTCAAAGTCAGCACTTTTTCAACAAGCTGACATTTGATTACTAATAAATAACTACATATTTAAATAATATGTTTTTGTGCATAAGTACTTTCAAATGATATTTAATTGACGGTAAGAAATATATTATTTTATGATTTAAAACTACTATACTAAATAAACAAGCAGGAAACATCTCTAAAAGATATTTCCTGCTTGTTTTGTTTTCCCAACCCTGTCAGACAGATGCTCTAAACAAATTTTTTCAAATTACTGTTTTATGAGCACCCAGCTAAGCATCGCCGTTATTTTTTCTTGACAAGAAGAATATATGCTGTTACGATAAAAATAGGATAGGGGTGAGAAATATGGAAGAAATAAAAAGAAGATTTGAGTTTTACTCCTACTACGACTGCACGGGTATTGAAAATCATCTCAAGAAAATGGCGGAAAAGGGCTGGATGCTGAAGGATTTCGGTATGCGCCGCTGGAAATACCGCCGCATTGAGCCGCAAAGCCTTTCCTTTGAGGTCGTTTACTATGACGAAAAAGTCTTTGAAGGCGAAACAACCGCCGATAGGCAAAAGTTTATTGACGGGTGTTCCGTTGCAGGCTGGCAATTTGTTGCAAATTCGGGTAAGGTGCACGTGTTTGTGAATAAAAGCGAAAATCCCGTGCCGATTGTATCAAATGCGGCAGACCGCGTGAACAGTATCCATAAATTTGCAAAAAACGAAATGATATGGGCAAATCTCTTTTTGCTTGCGGTTTGTCTTGGAGTCAGCATATTTTTTGCACACAGATTTACGCAGAAGCCCATTGACACTCTTACGGACGGACTTTACAACACTAATTTCTATTATCTCTGCGTTCCGTTTTCGCTCTACAGCATCATAAAATATTGGCTGTGGCATAAAAAGGCGGTTTCTGCTGCAGAGGACGGCATTTTTACCGAAACAAAAAGAATTTTTTTATATCCCGTTTTGCTTTTCCCTTTGTGGATTATAGGAAGTGTTTTTGAATTCTGCACCTTCTTTTCGCCGCCGCAGATTCTTTTCGGAGTGATTGCCCTTGTTTTGGCAATTGCCGTTTGGCTTGTTTTCAAGGTGTTACGCCGCAGGATTATAAGAAAAGATATTGCCGATAACAAGAAAAAGGCAATGACCGCCGTGGTTGCGGTTGTGCTTGTTGCAGGCTTTGTTGCAGGGTCATTCGGAATCTACACTCTTTTCCCGAAACGAATCAGAAAAGTAACAACGCTTGAAGGCAAAACCGTTGAAATTTATTGCGACAAAAATCTGCCCCTTGATCTGGAGGATTTAACTCCCGTTGAGGGTGTGGTTTCAAAACACAAAAGCAACGAATGGCTTGGGTTTATCAATATCACGGAAACAACGCAGGTTGCGCCCGACAGCGGAGAATTAAGCCTGAACTGCAAGGTTTATCAGATAAATTTTGCTCCCGTCTATGATGCCTGCGTGGAGGAAATCAAGGGCATATTTGCAAGTGACTACGTAGAGGTTGACCCTGCGCCGTGGGGAGCAGATAAGGT
Organism: Acutalibacteraceae bacterium; assembly: GCA_045630405.1. Lineage (GTDB taxonomy): Bacteria > Bacillota > Clostridia > Oscillospirales > Acutalibacteraceae > CAG-177. Next base: position 96,722 of record JAZQTC010000046.1, on the reverse strand, counting down.
TTACCGCATCCGTTATGACGACGGCTACGGCAACAGCTTTATTATTTGTTGGGAAAACAGAATTGCGGATATTTCGTTCTCGTGGGATCCCACCGATGAACAAATTGCAATTGCAAGCCAAAAAATTCTTGAATCACATATGTAAAAAAACACTCCGAAGTTTTATTGCTTCGGAGTGCATTTTTTATTTCTTCTTTTTGATTAAAGATTTTATGAGCTTGAAAGCATAATGCATAACCATACCCACCGCAATGGCAACCACAAGGTCAAAAACTACTGTAAACACAAAGGTTGCAACCAGCACAAGTATATCGGTTTTCGGTGCGGTTTTGCAGATTTTAACGAACTGTCTCCACTCGCACATATTGTAAGCAACGATAAAGAGAATTGCCGCAATGATGGGCATTGGAATCCATGCTGCATAGGGCATAAGAACAACAAGGATAAGCAGAAGTACGGCTGCGTGAACAATGCCTGCAACGGGTGTTCTGCCGCCGTTTTTAACGTTTGCCGCTGTTCGTGCGATTGCACCAGTTGCGGGGATACCGCCGAAAAGACCTGAACAGATGTTGCCAACACCCTGAGCAATCAGCTCTGTGTTTGAGTTGTGCTTGTCATCAATCATTCCGTCGGAAACAACGCAGGAAAGCAGGGATTCAATGCCTGCAAGAATTGCGATTGTGAACGCATTAGGTAAAAGCTGTTTTACGGAATCAACGGTAAAGGTGGGGAAAGAAAATTTGGGTAAATCCCTTGAAATTGTGTAGAGGTCGCCGACGGTGTTAACGTTCATATCAAGTGCTTTGACGATGATAACACCGACAACAACCGCAATCAGCGAGCCGGGGATTTTTTTGCTGATTTTCGGCCAGACAATCAGGATTGCCATTCCGATTACGCCGACAACAAGTGCCTGCCAGTTGAAAGTGCCCATTGAATGTGCGATTGCTTCAATCTTTTCCATTGTTTCAACCGTAGGCATAGTGGGATCAAAGGTAAGACCGAGGAAATCCTTGACCTGACCGATAACAATGGTCAGCGCAATTCCTGAGGTGAAGCCCGTTGTGATTGTGTGGGGTATGAACTTGATGAGTGAGCCCATTTTGAGCACACCCATAAGAATGAGCATAACACCTGCCATCAGGGTTGCGATTATGAGTCCGCCCGTGCCGTGTTGGGCAACAATGCCTGCAACGATTGTTGCAAACGCTGCGGTAGGTCCCGAAATATTGACGTTACTGCCGCCGAGGAAGGCAATCACAAAGCCTGCAACAATAGCGGTGTAAAGACCTTTTTCGGGAGATACACCCGATGCAATTGCAAGGGCGATTGAAAGAGGCAGGGCTATGATTGCAACAATTACACCTGCCACAAGGTCGTTGATAAACTTGTTTTTGCTGTAACTTTTCAATGAAGTGAAAAGCTTTGGCTGAAAAATTTTCATAATAAAAACCTCGTCGAAATTTGTTTTCCGAAAAAATATTATACAACTTTTGTTCTTCATTACAAGAAAAAAGCAACACAAAAATAAATTTCGGAAATTTGCACGGCAAAACGAAAAAATTGAAAAAATTAATGGTTATTTTTACTTGTGTTAACGTTGCCGATATGGTAAAATTTCAATAATATCATAACCGAAAGGATGATTCCGATGAATTTAAGAGCACCTTGTGTACCTCTTATTACAATTGACCCTTATTTTTCCGTGTGGTCATCAGATACCAACATCAACTATTCCAACACCGAGCATTGGACGGGCAAAAGTAATTCGATTATCGGCACCGTGACCGTTGACGGCAACCGCTACCTTTTCCTCGGTTATCACAGAGATTATCATAAAATCAAGCAGGTTTCCCTTGATATCGATGCTCTTTCAACAACAGCTGTTTTTGAAAACGAGCAGATAAGACTCAAAGCGGTTTTCACCTCTCCCGTGATTGCGGATGATTACCGTCTCCTGACCCGACCCGTAACATATCTTGAGGTTTCATATGAAATTCTTGATGGCAAAGACCACAGTGTTATTGTCAACGTAGCCGCCAATGAAGAACTTTGTCTTGACGAAGGCGGACAGAATGACGTTGTTACCGAAAAGGTTGAATTCGGCAGAGTCAAGGGAATGAAAATGGGCAATTCCGAGCAGAAGCCTCTTAACAGAAGCGGCGACGACGTGCGTATTGATTGGGGCTATTTTTATCTGATGACCGATGCTGCAAACGCAGAGGTTTTTGAAAATAAAATCTGGAGCGACGTACACGTCAATATTTCATCGGAGCTTAATCCCTCGGAAAAGCTTATGTATTACTTCGCTTATGACGATATTGAGAGCATTGAATATTTCGGAAAGCATCTCCGTTCATATTGGAACAAAGACGGTCAGACCATTCTTGAAGCCGTTGACGAAGCGGCAGGGGAGTATGACGAAGTTGTTGCCCGTTGCAAGGCTTTTTCCGAAAAGCTTTATGCTGATGCTTTTGAAGCAGGCGGAGAGAAATATGCAGAGCTTCTTTCTCTTGCTTACCGTCAGGTTATTGCCGCCCACAAGCTTGTACTTGATGAAAACGGTGAGATTCTTTACATTTCAAAGGAATGCTTCTCCAACGGATGCGCTGCAACGGTTGACGTTTCATATCCCTCAATTCCTATGTTCCTGCTTTATAACCCCGAACTTGTCAAGGGCATGATGCGCCCCGTTATCCGCTACGCAAAGAGCGACGAATGGAAGTTTGACTTCGCTCCCCACGACGTTGGTCAGTATCCTCTTGTCAACGGTCAGGTTTACGGCAGAAACGAGCTTAAATATCAGATGCCCGTTGAAGAATGCGGCAATATGCTGGTTATGGATGCAAACGTTGCTATTGCAACGGGTTCGGCAGATTTTGCGGCAGAGCATCTTGATTTGCTTGAGGGCTGGTGCAGTTATCTTATCAAATACGGTGCAGACCCCGAAGACCAGCTTTGCACCGATGACTTTGCAGGTCATCTTGCTCACAACTGCAACCTTTCGCTTAAGGCGGTTATGGGACTTCAGGGTATGGCGATTATCACAGATATGTTGGGCTACGGTGAAAAATCAGCTTTCTATCGCAACGAGGCAGAGAAAATGGCTGAAAATTGGATGCACACCGCCCTTAATCCTGACGGCACCTCAAACCTTGCCTTTGACCAGCCTTATACATATTCAATGAAATACAATATGGTCTGGGACAAGGTCTGGAAGACGGGTCTTTTTACTCAGGAATTTATGGATGCCGAAATCAAGGATAACAAAAAGCATTTCAACAAATACGGTATGCCTCTTGACAGCCGCGCAGACTACACAAAGTCAGACTGGCTTGTGTGGACAGCGTCAATGGCATCGGAAAAAGCGGATTTTGAAGAGTATATTGCGCCTCTTTGGACTGCATATGATGAATCGTCTTCAAGAGTGCCTATGACGGATTGGTATGATACCGTCAGCGGCAAATGGGTCGGTTTCCGTCATCGCACCGTTCAGGGCGGCTTGTTTATGAGACTGCTTATGAAATAAAAAATCGGATTGCAGAGAAATTAATCTTTGCAATCCGTTTTCTTTTTATGTTTATTTTACTATGAACTGTGAGTTTGCGATTTCCTCAATTTCTTCTTCAGTTGTTGCCTTGTTCATTCTGTCAGCAACCTTGCTTCTTCTTTCGCGAAGTTCAGCGTACATAAGGTCGCGTTTTTCGGCTGAAAGAGGATAGAAGAGCTTGGGAACAATGCCGAGAGCGCTTGTAATGATGGGAATACCTGTGCCGAGGGCAAAAATCCACCACTTTGTTTTATCGCTCTGTGTTCCGACTTTAAGACCCTGAATGTATCCGACCTTCTTCATAACAATGCTGTTAACACTGCCCATAACTGCCTGCTGGAGCTTTGAAATTGTGGACTGTGCAACGCCTATCATAGCCTCTGCACGGTAGCCGTTTTTCCATTCGCAGTAGTCCATGGATTCGTTGCTGATTTCCGCAGGAATAACTCGCCTTAATCCGTAGACGCACATCTCAAATATTTCTTCAATACCCATAAGCGGCAGGATAATCGGCTTTTTCATAAAGTTCTTGTTTATTGAACCTATGCCGAATACCGTGAGCCAAAGCATATCCGTCCAGGCATCTTCGAGAATCCACAGAGCCTTTGTTGAGAATTTCTTTCTGAGGGGTTCAACGAAGCCGTAGCTGATGAACTTAATGGGGAATGCGGGGATACCGACGATTGTTTTCCAGGTGATTGAACCGATAACGTCAATGTAAAAGTTCGTTCTGCTGGAGCCTATGCTGAAGCCTGAAAGGAACGACGAAAGAACCTGAATGAACATAGGCTTGTTTGTGATAATGGCTTTAAGACCTTGGATGACGCTGGGCTTTTTGATTGTCTGTGCAACTCTTTCACGGGTTGTGAGGAAGAAGTAGAGGCAGAACACTGCGCCGAGAACGGCAAATGAAACGCCGAAACCTGCGAAAAGCTTGGGAAGCTTGATTTTGACCTTATCGTTGATTACAAGGTCGTATATGATGCCGAAAACCTGTTTCGGAACGTCCTCGACGAAGTGCGACATCAGGTTAGCCGTGGCAATCAGCCTTGAACGGTCCAATGGCTCAGGCGTTATGGTAGAGCCGAAGCCTGCACGTGCAACCGACGTGAAGGTGTTTGCGGTTTCGGTAATGATTGACATTGCAAAATAGAAAATCCACTTGGGAAGGTATTCACCCGAAGTGTCGGGGAAAATGAAGGGAATCAACCAGTACCATAAGCCCAGGATTGTCAGCGGAAGCTGACCGAGGAGAAGATAGGGCCTGAATTTACCCCAACGGGTTCTGGTTTTTTCAACAATAACGCCGATGAACGTATCGTTGAAGGTATCCCATACGGTTGCAACTATGTTCTGGATTGCAAGATAGCTGAAGTCGATTTTAACAACATCATATATGTATCTGTCTTTGAAATCATTGATGTTAAGACTTGCAGCTGTGTCTTCAAGAACGTAGGCAACGGTTTCTTTTATGCCGACGAAGCGGCGGTTTTTGAGAAGTATAGAGTTATCTGTTGATTCAACTATTTCTCTTTCAGTTGACATAACTCCACCTGCCTTTCGACTATTTATCTCTATTATTTTACATTATGAGCAGCTTTTAGTCAAGTCTTTATGCGAGCAAAAAGACTTGGCAAAAGTGCTGAAAAAAGCTGTCAGAAGATAGCAATTTGACTAAAAGTATTTTGGGCGTTTTCAGTCTGAAATATGGCTTGCTTTGACGCAAAGCTCGTTTTCACATTTCCCGTTTCCGAAAAATTCTGTCAGATTCCTGACCGTTGTTTCTGCAATGTTTTCAAGAGCTTCTTCCGTCAGGAATGCCTGATGGGAGGTTACGATTACGTTGGGCATTGAAATGAGTCTGGCAAGGATGTCATCCTCAAGAATATGACCCGAATTGTCCTCAAAGAAAAGGTCTGATTCTTCCTCATAAACGTCAAGGCAGGCGGCACCTACTTTTCGTGATTTGATTGCCGCCAGCAGAGCTTCGGCGTCAACAAGAGCACCTCTTGAAGTGTTGAGAATAACAACGCCTTTTTTGCATTTTTTCAGCGCGGCATCGTCAATGATATGGTAAGTGTCGCTTGTGAGGGGACAATGGAGTGAAATTATGTCACTCTCTGAAAAAAGTTCATCAAGGTCGGTGAATCTTACCGTGCTGCTGTTGTCAAAGCCTGGGTCGGGGATTTTGTCGTGGGCAAGCACGTTCATTCCGAAACCGCGGCAGATTTCAATAAAAACCTTTCCGATTCTTCCTGCGCCTATAACACCCACGGTTTTGCCGTAGAGGTCAAAGCCTGTCAGCCCCGAAAGACTGAAGTTGAAGTCACGGGAACGGATATATGCCTTGTGAATGCGGCGGATTGACGTTAGCAGCAGAGCCATTGTGTGCTCAGCAACGGCATAGGGGGAGTAGGCAGGCACACGAAGTACGTGAAGCCTGCCGTGAGCGTAATTCATATCAACGTTGTTGAAGCCTGCACAGCGCAGAGCAAGTACGTTTACGTTCATATCAGCCATTTTGTCAATAACTTCAGCGTTCACCGTGTCGTTGACGAATGCGCAGATTCCGTCAAACCCGTGGGCAAGCTCAACTGTGTCAGCGTTAAGCTTTGTTTCAAAAAATTTAAAGGTTATTCCGTGTTTTGCGCCGTGTCTTTCAAAGGCAGGTTTGTCATAGGGCTTGGCATCGAAAAAAGCGATTTTCATTTTGTTTCCTCCGTGGAGTTTTGATTTAAGCAGATTGTTTTACTGTAAAATTATTCGCTTTTTATGCGAAAAAATTCGGAATACAGATTGTTTTTCGTTTTTATTAATGATATAATCAGTTATTATTTTGCGTCCTGAAAGGAAATTTTTATGCTTACGGAAAAACAGATTGAGCGTATGCTCAAAAAGCTGAGAAGATTTGAAGACACTCTTAACCCGATGCTTTTCAAAAAAGAGGCTTGCATCGGAAAGGTGAACTTCTTTGAAACAGAAGAAAGACTCTACGAAATCCCCGATGATTCACTCTGCGCACCTATTGAAAGCGGCGATACCTGGGGAAGTGAAGAGGCTTTTGGCTGGTTTAAAACTGAATTTATCGTGCCTGATGAGCTTGACGGAAAAGACCTTTTTATTATGCCTCATACAGAGGGATACGAAACTCTGCTCTGGGTTAACGGCAAGCCTTTCGGCACATTTGCAACCAAAATTGTTTTTACGGGTCACGGCAATCATTACTGCGACCTGCTTGTGCAGAATGCAAAGGCGGGCGATAAAATTGACATCGCCCTTGAGGTTTACACGGGCCACACTCACTACGGCACACAACCTCTTGAAAACGGCAGACTTATCAAAAGCTATACTTATCGTTTTGACGGACTTGATATCTGCACAAAGGATGATTTCATTCAGGAGTTCTATTTTGACCTGAGAGTTATCAATGACCTGACGGAAAGCCTGCCTGATTCATCATTCAGAAAGGGCGAGCTTATCAACGCACTTTATGAAGTTCACAAGAGACTTTACTATGCCTATGACGACGTTGACGAGGCATCGTTCAGAGATGCAATGGCACAGGCTCATCCTTTCCTTAAGGAAGTGCTTGCCGTCAAAAACGGTCCTGAAGCCCCCGAGGTAGGTGTTACGGGTCATTCGCATATGGACACCGCATGGCTCTGGAAAACAACGGAAACAATTAAAAAATGTGCAAGAACGTATTCAAATCAGCTTTCGCTTATGGCACGCTATCCCGAGTTCAAGTTTGTTCAGAGCTCCGCTTGCCACGGCAATATGCTTCTTGAGCATTATCCCTCTCTTTTCGAGGATATAAAAGAAAAAGTTGCAGAGGGCAGATATGAACCCAACGGCGCTGTGTGGGTTGAGTGCGATTGTAACATCACGTCAGGTGAAACAATGATCAGACAGTTTCTCTGGGGTCAGAGATTCACAAGAAAGCACTTCGGCTTTACTTCAAACAGCTTCTGGCTGCCCGATACTTTCGGATACAGCGGTGCCATTCCCCAGATTATGAAGGGTTGCTGTGTTGATTATTTCCTTACAACAAAGATTGACTGGAATGACACCAATCATTTTCCCTATGATACTTTCTATTGGCAGGGTATTGACGGCACAAAAGTTTTCACCCATTTCAACAAAACCCTCGGTCTGCTTACTCCGCTGACTTTGAGAGACACCGTTTCAGGCGATGTCAGACACTATAAATCCATTAACGAAAGAAGCGTAACCAAAAAGCGTCTTACAGTATTCGGTCACGGTGACGGTGGCGGCGGACCGCAGTTTGAAAGCATTGAAATGAGCAGAAGAATGCTTGACCTTAACGGTTGTCCCAGAGTCAAGTATCAGACTGTTACCGAGTATATGAAAGAGATGGAGGCTGACACAAAAAACCCCAGCACATATGTCGGCGAGCTGTATCTTGAGCTTCACAGAGGTACTCTTACCAATCAGCATCGCATCAAGCGCAACAACAGAAAGTGCGAGTTTGCTTTGCGCGACCTTGAATATCTGACCGTAAGCAATGCAGTAAGATCAGGCAAGGTTGCGAGCGACGAAAAGATTCACCCTCTTTACGAAAAACTGCTTGTCAATCAGTTCCACGATATTCTGCCCGGTACCTGCATCAATTCGGCTCACAGACTTTCACTTGCAGAAACCGACGAGGTTCTTGAAACCGCAGGTAAGCTGATTGCGGAATTCACAAGCGGTGAGGGTGATTACGTAACCGTCACAAACACTCTTTCCCACGACAGATGCGACCCCATTTTCCTTGAGTGTGAAGAGGGTCTTGTTGCGGATATTCCCTGCAAGCAGCAGGCATACACAAACATTGACGGCAAAAATATTCTTATTGTCAGCGGCGTAACCGTGCCTGCATTTTCAAGCGTAAAGATTAATCTTGTTCAGTGCAATGCAGATGCACAGAGTGAAATCGCAGTTACTGAAAACGGTGTATCAACTCCCTTTGCAGAGGTTGTTTTTGACGAGAAAGGCTATATTTCATCTTTTATTGACAAGAGATGCGGCAGACAGGTCAAGGGTGAGGGCTATGCGCTCAACACGTTCATCATTGCCGAGGATTTGCCCCACGCATGGGATAACTGGGATATCGATGCGGATATCGAATGCAAATTTGCCGATAAATCGGAGCTTATCAGCCGTCAGGTTGTTTCACACGGTGCGGCGGCTCTGATTATCAGAAGTGTTTATAAAATTTCCGATAAATCAACAATTACACAGGATGCAATTTACTTTGCAGACAGCCCTGAAATCCGTTTTGATACACTTATGGATTGGCAGGATAATCACCGTTTCCTCAAAACTGCGTTTGACACTTCAATTCAGAATAATTTTGCCCGTTTTGAAATTCAGTACGGCAACGTTATGAGACCCACAACCAGAAACGATTCCGTTGAAAAGGCGAAGTTTGAGGTTGTCAACCATAAGTACACAGACCTTTCCGAAACACGATACGGTGTTGCGATTCTCAATGACAGCAAGTACGGCATCAGCGTAGAGGGCGGTCAGATACGACTTTCACTCCACAAGGGCGGCACAAGACCTGACGTTGAGGGTGACAGAGGTTTGCACAGAACGGTTTACTCATTCTTGCCCCACAACAGCGGATTCAGCGCAGAGAGCGTTATCAGACCTGCTTATGAGCTGAATATTCCCGTTATTCAGGGTAAAGGTGCATACGAAACAGAGGCGCTTGTTGTTCCCGGGGCAGCAAACGTTGTTGTTGAGTCAATCAAACCCTGCGAGGATTGCGAAAAAGCGTTTATCGCAAGACTTTATGAAGCAGAAGGCACTTTCACCGCTTGCTCCGTCGAGTTTTTTGAGGACGCAAAGAAGGTTGAAATCACCAATATGCTTGAAGAAGTTCAGCAGACCCTTGACGGTAATATTGTTGAGTTCAGACCCTTTGAAATCAAGACTCTTAAAATTACATACTAAAAATAAAAACCTCCGAGCAATCGGAGGTTTTGCTGTTATATCATATCCGTTTCAGTAAGTTTGCCGTTTGCGTAGCTGAAGGTTTTTACTTCAAATTCACCGAGACTGATTTCAAAAATTTTGCCCTCAATGGCAAATTGGGTTTCTTCGGTTTTGTCCGATGAATTATAGAATCTTACAGTTATGTCATTTTCATTTTTACGGAATCTTGAAAGGAGAATGCGGGGATTGCTTACTTCTATACGGGTGTCCTTGATTTCGCCTGCACCCGAGGGGAAGAAGGAGAGGGCAATGCAAGGCTTGTTGTAGAGTTCTGCCTGCATATCGATATTGTCTGTATCTGCCGTAAGTCTGTATTCAAATTCGCGCTCACCGACGTCGATTCGTTCATGGTTGCGGTCGCTGTCTGCAAGAGGTCTGTCGCATATGGGATGAGCAGAATAAACAGGAGTGCGCAGAAGTGAAATGTTGAGAACATTGCCGTCAACACTGCCGCCGTAAGTGCCTTTGTTAAGTACAGCGAGAGATTTTTTACCGTCCGAAACCGCGCACCATTTCTGGAATACAGCTTCGTCACCGCCTGTGCGGAGATTTTCCGTGCCGAAAGCGGTCTGACCGATAAACTCGGGAGAATCAAGAGACGTATCAAAGGAAAGTTTATAGAATCTGCTGCTGTCGTTTGAAAGCATTTTTATTTTTACGTCAATGTAATTACCGTTCTTTGGCAGGGTATACGTCACAACGGCAAAGGACTTTGAATACCCGAAAATTGCCTGAATCCTGAGGCGTACGTCGCCGTTTTCGATGACTCTCACATTTGCAAGAGTTTCGTCCGGATATCCGTTGAAAGCGTTTGCGTCGGCATCACTCAGAAGAGTGAATTCGCCTGCGTACTCGTTGTAGCCTTCAACCGTCATTCCCCAAGGGTCTTCGTTATCCGCGTATGCGTTTATCTTTGCGCTTGCACCCTTGAGCATATCAATGCCGTTGATGCAATATTTCTCAATAAGACCTGTTTTTTTGCTGATAAGAGCCTGCATTGTGCCGTTGTCAAAAGTGAAATATTCATCGGTCTGTGTGCAGGGGTCAATCTTGCGTCGGGGATAGTTTTCAACGTGAAGCTCGCAGTCAAAACGGTTGATGCTCATAGGCTCAAGCTCTGCTCTGAAGCAGACTCGTTTGCGCCAGTCAAGGCTGAAAGTGCAGGCTTCTTTTTCGTTTTGTGAGGACAGATAGTTGCCGTTGCCGTCACGCACGGCTACGATAGTAACCTCGTTTTCGTTCCAGTTCTGGTCCTGAAGCTGGAATTCAACCTCAATGTCCTGAACAATTTTATACGGATGAGGATTAAAGACAAGAACGGGAATTTCACCGTCTTTTGCTTTGGGCTGACCCTGACAAAGTCTGAAGAATGCCTTTGTTCTGTATTTTTCCGCAACCTCGTTGCCGTAGGCAAAAAGGCGCAGACAATCGTCTTCTGCCGCTTTGATGCTTGAGCCGGGCAGAATATCGTGAAACTGGCAGAAAAGCAAGGATTTTTCCGCTTTTTCAAGTTCGGATTTATCATAGGAAATGCCGCTTAATGCAAGCATTTTTTCACACGTATCAAGGTCGTTTTCAAGGCGTCTGTGAGCCTGCTTGATGCGTACCATAGAGGTGTAACAACCAACCATTGTGTAGTTGAGAGACCGGTCGAATTCGTTGAGACTCGATTTATCAACGGTGTCAAAATATTTCTCACAATATGAATGAAGCAGCCCGTTTTCGGGATGAGCTTGCATATATTCTGCAATTGTGTTGAGGTCTTCTCTTGAAGGACCGCCGCCGTGATTGCCGATACCCCAGAACATCATATTGATGCCGTTGCCGTATTCGCGCTCAATGGCACGCTCTATTTTTCCGAGAACTTTGCCTTTACCTGTATTGTATCCGCCGTTCATTTTGTGAGCAATGATTTTGCTGCCGTCAAAACCTTTCCAGATAAAATCGTGGTCGCATTCAATCCACGACGGTCGCATAAAAACGTAGGATTCATAACCGCATTTTTTCAGAATCTGAACAAGACCTCTTGTATGACCGAAGGGGTCAAAGTTAATGGCGGTAAGAGGTCTTACACCGAATTTTTCAAGAAAATATTTTGTGCCTGTTTCAATTTGTCTGATGAAGGATTCGCCGCAGGGCATAACGCAGTCGGGCTGCAGATACCAACCGCCCATAATGCGCCACTTGCCTTTTTTGACAAGTTTCTGAATTCTTTCAAAAAGTTCGGGTTCGTTTTCTTCAACCCATTCATAAAGCACAGCTTCATTGTGATTGAAGATGAATCCGTCAAATTCTTCGCAGAAATCAGCCGCCACTCTGAACGTTGAGATTGCCTCGGCAATTCCCTCGGGTCTCTGCCAGAGCCAGACGAGGTCAAGATGAGCGTTGCAAATCATATGTAATTCTTTCATTGTATCACCGTGAATATCAAAATATATCTAAAATATAACAAAGTTGATTGGCATTGTCAATGCAACACCAATCAACTCGATTCAAATATTTATGCTGTATTCTTTTCCGTCAATTACAAGCGTTTTTTCGTCTTTCCATTCCAACTGCATTGTTTTATATTCTCCCCAGTCGCCCGTGTATATTTTCTGAGGCTTTTTTGAAATGCCGATAAGACCCATACGGATGTTTCTGCTTCTGTATACATACACAACGGTATCTCCGCCTAATGCACCCTGGTCGATGTCAACAACCTCGGCACAGTAAGTCCTTTGAGGCGAATTGATAACGGATTTAACTGTTCTTACCCCGAACAGAGAAGAAAAAATCGTGACAAAAGAATAAATCAGCACAAAAAGACAGATTAATGCCGACGAGATTACGGAAAGCACCTTGGTTTTTGTGCCTTTCAGAATTTTTTCTGCTATAACAGCAGCAAAAATCAGGCATATACCCATAACCAAGGTAATTATCGGAGATTTCTCACTGAAAAGCAACACAGCAAGATTGACGGCTGTGATTGCAGGGAGAAAAGGAGCAAGAATTACTGCGGTTTTAGAGCTTTCGGCTTTTTCGTTTTTCTTTATAAAGTAATCTGAGTACATAAAGATAACGGCAAGCCAGAGTGAATATGTGAATGCAAACGGAATATAAACGTTATACCCGAACAGGTGTGAAATCAGGGTGAGCAAAGGATAAAATCCGTTCAGAACCGCAAGAACGGTAAGGATGACGTTGAGTTTGTTTTTCACGAATATTACCCCTTATTCTTTGCCCAACATTTCTGCATATTTTGCAGAAAAAATCTTTGAAAGCAAAGCAAGAACAGCAGTAATAATAAAGCTGTAGGTGTAAAAGAAAAGTACGTAGTAACCTAAATTAAGGCAGGATTTTAAAAATTCAACAAATCCTCGGTCAAGCACAAAGGCTTCATAATGGAACAGCGACCAGACGGTTGCCGCAAAGATTAATATAACGGTTATTGCGCAAGACCAACGGGAAAAGCTTTTTTGGTTTTTGTAGAATTTTATGAAATACCAGTTGGGGAGGGAAAGCATAAAGCCCGTCACGGGAGCAACAAGGTTAATAGCCCAGAAACCGTTGCCTAAGTCAATGTAGTCTGTTCCTGCTTCAAATGCAACACCAATGGTTATGAGCAGGAATGATATCAGAAACAGTGCCGATTGAAGAACAGAGGCTTTCCAATCGTTTATTTTTGCCAGAGGTTTTTCAGGTGCAGAAACAACGTCGGAAACTGCAGGGCTGCTCATTTCGTCAAATACAGTTTTACATTCGCTGCAGCTTTCGAGATGTGTTTTTACTTCTGCGGCGCTTTCGTCGGAGCAACAGTTGTCAATGTAAAGGGGAATCAGATCTTTTACAATATTACAATCCATAATCGTTACCTCATTCTTTCGTTCAGTTTTTGTTTTGCACGGTAAAATGTGACTCTTGCCCAACTTTCGCTTTTGCCGAAAAGCTTACTGATATCGACAAAGGATAGCTGACCGAAAACGGAAAGCATAAACACTTCTTTGTACGGTTCATCAAGTTCGTGCAGGCAGACAAACGCTTTTTCCGTCAGTTCTTTTTGTTCAAAAAAGCTTTCAATGCAGAAATCGTCAGCCGCTTCATTTTCATCCTCGTGGGGTGAGAGTTTTTTATGCTCGTTGTACCACGTGTAATAAGTGTTTTTTGCAATCTGACACAGCCATACGGAAACCTTATCGGGATTTTTCAGGCTTGGGAGATTCATATATGCTCTGAAAAAGGTGTCTTGCGTCAACTCTTCCGCAAGAGACGGGTTTTTGCACAGCTTAAGCAGATATTTATGAATGAAATCAGAGTTTTCTTTGTAGATTTTTTCAAAATCAGCCACATTTTCACCGCCTTTCGATTATTAGATTGAGAAAAGACAAAAACGTTACAAAAATTTTTTGTAACGCTTTATTCTGTCTGATATGCGCCTCTTGCGTAAAGAATCCACTTTGAGCGGTCAAGAGGGTTGACACCCCGTCTGGGGTTGATATGTTCAAGTCCGTCACGGCATTCCCGATAGCCGTAAAAAGATTGACTTAATACTGCCTTGCCTGACGAAAGAACGGCAAGCCGTGCAGGTAAATCCATTGACGTTGCAACAGGTACGATTGCCTCCAGCGCAACGTTGCCGCCGATTGTCAGCGGAGTATCGTATTCGCCGCCCGTTTTGACGATTTCCGAAAGAAGCTTGCCCGAAAGCTCGGTAGGGGCGGTGATTCTTATTTTCAGCAAAGGCTCCAGAATCGTTGAACCGATTTCGTTAAGTCCGTTCATAAATGCCATGGGCGTGCAGACGAAGAAATCCAAGGGATGAGTGTGGATATTGTGATGCTCGCCGCCCACGAGAGTGCATTTGAAATCCGTTACCTCCCAGCCGTAAAGACCTTGTTCAAGGCAAGTGTTGAATGAGGTGCGGATATGTGACTGATATCTGTAAAAACATTGGTTTGAGGGAAGTCTGCCGTGATATGATACGCCGTAGCCGCGGGGCATAGGCTCAAAAAGGAATTCGACTACCGCCCAGCAGGGCTTGGGCATTGTGTATCTTGCCTGTGCATAGCCTGTGCCTGAGGGTGTTTCCTTATATATAACCGTAGGCGGTGAGAATTGAGCCGTCAGGTTATATCGCTCTTTGAGAAGATTGTCAAGCACTTCAAGCTGGATTTTGCCCGTTGTGCTGATTGTGATTTCTTTCTGTCCGTTTTCCCATTTTGCATCGATATACGGCTCTTCGTCGGAAAGTTCGCCCAACGCTGCAGCAAGGGCAGGGAGCTTCAGCGCATCGCCGTCCGACGGAGTGACTCTTACTCTTAAAAACGGGTTGACAAGTTTGGCGTTGTCGCTGACTGCAAGAGAGCCTACGAAAAATCCCGTTTTTGCCGATGGCAGACCGCATACAGCGGCAATGTTACCGCTTTTAACGATACCCGTATCCGTATATTTTGCACCCGAAAAGCCTTTTATCTGTGAGATTTTTTCCTTGATTGCAGGAGATTCTTCGATTTCAACCGCATCGGATTCAGCAATCTGTTTTGCGGCAGGTGAGAGGAGTGATATTTCATCACGGTTTGCAATTTCGCCGCCGAAAAGTCTTATGTGTGAAACTTTTCCCAACGCTTTGTCGTGTTCGATTTTGAAAATTATTCCGCATAAATCATCCGTTGCTCTGCGCTGTGCGGAGGGCATAAATTCAACAAGCATATCCGCAAGCGCCTCAACACCGATTGAATGTTTTGCGCTTCCGCACATAACGGGGGAGAGTCTGCAAGCAGAAATTTCGTCTTTGACAAGGGTTGATGCACGCTCTGCAGAAAGTGCTTTATCTTCAAGAAAAGCGTCAGCCGCTTCGTCGCAGACGTCTGCAAGGGATTCCGTTGCGGCAAGAGCAAAGTCATTGCCCGAGAGCCTGTGTGCGGAAGGGTTTTCTTCGCCTTCGTTTTCTGTTTCCGTGAGCAGAAGAAGCTGACGTTTTGTAACCTGTTTCAGTTCGTTTATAACGGATTTAGTGTCTGCGCCTGCTCTGTCGATTTTGTTAATGAAAACCGCATAGGGCAATTTTGCCGTATCAAGGGACTTGAGGATGACTTCCGTGTGAGCGCGGACACCCTCAACGGCAGAAACGATAACCACCGCATAGTCAAGGGCGGATATCGCTCTTTCAATCTCGCCTGCAAAGTCAACGTGACCTGGGGTGTCGATTATGTTAATTGTAATGCCTTTCCATTGAGTGCTTGCCGTTGCCGTGCGCACGGAAATGCCTCTCTGTTTTTCAACGGAAAGGCTGTCTGTTGCGGCTGTGCCCGAGTCAACGCTGCCTGCACGGCGGATTGCACCCGTGAGATAAAGCAGCTGCTCCGTCAGCGTTGTTTTACCCGAGTCAACGTGGGCAAGTATTCCGATGTTGTGGATTCTGTCAGGCATTACAATTCTCCTTGCGGTTAATGCTTACATTATAGAACATTATTTAATTTTTTTCAACATTATCAAATTAAAGTGATGACAAATGCGAAAAAGTGTTATATAATGCAGTTATATCCTTGAAAGGAGATTTGAAATGAGTGACAAAGTTATAAAAGTGGGTGTAGTCGGTCTCGGCAGAGGCACCGCAATTGCAAGATGTGTGAAAGGTCTTGCCAATGCAAAGCTTATTTCTGTTTGCGACCACAATCCCGCTATTCTTAAATCAGGTTATGAGGAGCTTTCCGAGGTGCTGAATGACAAGGATATCATTCAGTTCAGCGATTACGATGAATTCCTCAAGTCGGACATTGACGCAGTTATCGTTGCAACAGAGGCGGTTTATCACGTGCCTATCGTTATCAAAGCTTTTGATGCAGGAAAACACGTTCTTTGCGAAATTCCTTCGGTTAATTCAGTTGAAGAAGCAAGGGAGCTTAAAGCGGCTGTTGCGGCTCATCCCGAACTTACATATATGGCGGCGGAAAATTGCTGCTACTGGGCATTCATCGAAACCTGGAGAAAGATGAATCAGGACGGTCTTCTGGGCGAAATCGCATATGCGGAGGCAGAGTATCTTCACGCTCTTGATCCCAACGAATTTTCACCCACATATTATCCCGAGGGTCATTGGAGAACATATCAGCCTGCAATCCGTTATCTGACCCACGAACTCGGTCCTCTGCTTTACGTTATGGATGACCGTGTTGTCAGCGTAACCTGCATGGAAGCTGACGTTCACTATGACCCCTATACTCCCGAGCGAAAAGAAACGGGCGTTGCTCTGTTCAAGACTGCAAAAGGCGCAGTTATCAGGCTCCTTGTCAGCTTTGGTGCATACACAAGCTACGACCACAATTACCGTGTATGCGGCACAAGGGGAACTCTTGAAACAGACCGCAGAAAGGTTGTTGACGAGGCACACACTCTTGCCAGCCTTTACAGCGTGCCCGGCACGTTCGGTGCAAACTCAAAGATTGACATTCCCGTTACCACTTGCTATGAGGGCGAGGATTCAAGTGGCCACGGCGGCGCAGATGCAAAAATGGTCAAGGACTTCATCAATTGCCTTGCCGAGGGCAAAAAGCCCGTGCTTGACGTTGATTTTGCAATCAATATGTCTCTTCCCGGAATTCTTGCTCACGATTCCGCAGTTCAGGGCGGTATGCCTATCGATATTCCCCAGATATAATATTTTTCAAAATATTTGTGAAAATGTTATAAGAAAATAATACTGTTGTTGACAATAAGCGGCAACAATGTTAAAATTTAGAAAAAACGGAGGTAATTCTTATGTCGAATTTTGAACTTTTCAAGGAGCTCCTTGATTCAAAGGGTCTCCAGTATTCGTCGAAAATTGATGACGACGGTGACGGCGTTGTCAGCCTGCCTTACGACGGCAAAATCGTAAGATGTTTCTTTGCGGGAGACAAATTCCTTTCAATCTATATTGTTTTTGAAAGTGTTCCCGAAGATAAGCTTGCAGATATTATTTTCCTTTGCAACGAGCTTAACTCAAAATACAAGTGGGCAACGTTCTACGTTGACAAGGACGGCGACATCGTTATCCACGACGACGCTCTCCTTTCTCCCGGTTCAGCAGCGGACGAAGCATTTGAGCTTGTTATCCGTCTGCTCGACATCACCAAGACTTGCAAGTCCACTATTATGAAGTGCATCTACGCATAATAAGCAGAGATTGCGGCTCATCGGTACGGAATACGGATTATTCCGTATTGATGAGCTTTTTTGTTGAAAGGCTGTGAACAGATGAATGTGGTAAAAGTATCGGTTTTGGTTCTCAAAACCGACGTTGTGTGGACGTACAAAGGAGACTTCTGGAAGGATGTTTACGACCGCATAACAAAAACCGAAAAAGCAGAAAATATTGTGCACGAAAGCAAAGGCAGATTTCAGCATCAATTCTATTTTGCTTCAGAGAATGACGAAATATATTTTCAGGAATTTATTGAAACCGTCATCGGAGATTTGCTTGAAGAAGCACATGAAAAAGCCGTTGTGGTTTCTGCTAAAATTCCGAGCGCCGCCGAAGTCAGTCTGCTTATCGGAACCGTAGAGAAAAATGATAAAAATTCCGCTTTCTTTGCGGTAGCGGAAAAATTCATTGCAGAGGCTTCGAATTTTGAACAGAAAGATAAGACGGAGCATCGCACGGTATCGGAAACACGCAAAAAGCTTTATGATTTTCTCGGTATGGATTATGACTCCGAAGAAAGTTTCTATGACGAGAAGAAACCTGAAGAAGATTCAGATGAAACTCCTGCGGTGAGCGCAACGGAAACTCTTGCCGAAAAAGCAGAGAGAATAAAGAATCTCAAGAGCTATCTGCTCAGCAAGGTGAAGGGTCAGCGTCACGCGGTTGAAGTGATGGTCAAAAGCATTTTTGAATGTGAAATGTTTGCGTCACGCAATCCCAAAAGAAAAGGCCCCCTTGCAACGTTCCTTTTTGCAGGCGCATCAGGTGTTGGTAAAACTCATCTTGCAACCCTCTGTGCCGAGCGTCTGGGTCAAAAGTCCCTGATTGTTGATATGAGTGACTTCACCAGCAGTATTTCAAGCGGAAGATTCAACGGAGAATTCGGTCAAGATGCGCTGGTAACAACATTTGCGCGCAAGAATCCCAACGGAATAATCGTTTTTGATGAAATAGAAAAAGCACATATCAATACGATTTATCTTTTCCTTCAGATTCTTGACGGTGCAAGACTGATGGACCACAAAACCAAGAAAGAAGTTTCTTTTAAGGACAACATAATCATAATGACCACTAACGCAGGCAAGCAGCTTTACGAAGACACAACGGTCTGTGACTTGTCTGCAACTCCCAGAAGCGTTATTATCGACGCACTCAAAAGAGACATCAATCCTTACACCCGTGAGCCGTTCTTCCCCGAGTGTATCACAACCCGAATGGCAAACGGTCATATTATTCTTTTCAACCATCTTGAGCCTTATGCGCTGATGGAGATTGTGCGCAGCGAAATTGAACTTCAGATGGGCTTCTTTGAAGAGTCATCGGGAATCAAGGTTGAATATAATCCCGAACAGTTGGCTGCTCTTGTACTTTACAACGGCGGCGGTGTTTCCGATGCCAGATCGCTCAAAGGTCTTGCAAAAAATATTATTATCAGCGAGCTTCAGGAAGCTGTGATGCAGGTTTATGAGAAAAATCCCGATTTGATCGGTGCGCTCAAAACAATCAGGTTGACCGTGGATGCTGATGACGGCGATTCAAAGGAACTTTTTGTTAATAACGACAGAATGTATGCTGCAGTTCTTGCAAATGAAGCCGTGGGAGCTCAGCTCAATGCCAACGGTTGTAACACGGAATTTGACGTTATTTCAGATTCTGACCTTTTCAAGCGCAGGGTCAGAGGTGTTACTGATTTTGTTCTTATTGATCCTCTTTTCGGCATCGAGGCAGAAGAGCGCATTCCCAATGACGTTGAGGATATTGAATCTCTGGGTATGCATATGTTTGACTATATTCGCGAGTTTTCACCCGAAGTGCCTGTTTATATCCTGAACACAACATCTTCCGTGCGCTCCTATGACACTCTTCTTGCAAGAGGTGCAAAGGGTGTTATCAAGGTTGATCAGACTTCAGAAGAGGAGCTCAGAGACAGCCTTGCCAACCTTGCATTCAGCGCACTTATAAATAATTCCGTTTATTCTCTGGGCAGATCCTGCAAATATCTGACCTATAACTGCGCCCAGTATATTATTGACCCCACCTGCGCAGTTGTATCTTTTGAAAAATTGCTTAAGAGGAGTGCTCCTCAGCCGGGCGATGAAAACTCTATGGCAAGCAAGCTCGGTAACAACAACGTTACGTTTGCTGATATCATCGGCTGCAAGAACGCAAAGAAAACCCTTTCCGATTACCGTGATTCTCTCAACAATCCGCGTAAGGTTGCGGTTTCGGGCAAGCCTATGCCCAAGGGAATTCTGCTCTACGGCCCTCCGGGTACGGGCAAAACCATGCTTGCAAAGGCAATGGCGAACGAATGCAACGCAACTTTCTTCCCTGTTTCGGCTGCATCATTTTTTGCACCCTTTGTGGGTCAGACGGAAATCAATATCAGAGAACTTTTCCGAAAAGCGCGCAAATACGCTCCGTCAATCATATTTGTTGACGAGGTTGATGCTATTGCACGCGGAAGGACAGGCAGTGCAAGCTCCGTTCACAACGAGGATGCGCTCACAACCTTCCTTGCAGAAATGGATGGTTTTGTGACTGACGAAAAGAGACCTGTTTTTGTTATGGCGGCAACAAACTATGAAATTGAGGGTGACGGCCCTCTGGTTCTTGACAGAGCTTTTGTCCGCCGATTTGACAGCAAAATTCTCATTCCTCTTCCTGATACGGACGACAGATACGAGCTCCTTGCTCTCAGCCTCAGAAAGCACGGAATTCACTTCGGCGAAAACCACGAGGAAATACTCAGAAATATGGCGGAACGTACTGCAGGTATGAACAACGCAGACCTTGAGAAGCTGAATTCCGAATATGTCAGAATTCTTGAGGATGGCGAGCCTGACGGCGCAAAATATCTTGATGCGCTGGATTCCTACAGATACGGCGAGGCAAATAAGATGGATCCCGATCATCTGTTGCAGACCGCCTGCCACGAAGCGGGACACGCTCTTGTGTGCAGACTTTGCGGCGAAAAGCCTTCGTATATGACTGTTGTTTCAAGAGGCAATTACGGAGGATATATGGCAACCTCATCCGACGACACCAAGGGCAACTACACTTATGATGAGCTTATGAACAGAGTGTGCGTTTCTCTTGCAGGCAGAGCGGCGGAGATTGAATGCTACGGAGAAAGTCTTGGTATGAACACAGGCGCAAGCTCCGACATAAAGCACGCAAGATATCTTATCCGCGTCAGCCTTGATGACTACGCAATGGGCGAAAAGCTTTTTGCCCGCTGGAAGTCAGCTGATGCAGAGGCACTTATGCAGGCACAGTATGACCGCACCCGTGCAATGATAAGCGAGAATAAGGGCACCCTTATGAAACTTGCTGAATTGCTTGCCCGTGAAAAGAGCCTTGACAGCAAACAGATAGAAGATTTCTTCAAATCGGAGAATATCGGAGTATAAAAAATTCACCCCTTGCAGCCAATCGGTTGCAGGGGGTGTTTTTTTATTCTTCTGGTTGCTCCTGATATTTTTCTGCCTGAAGCTTGAACATATAGGCATATTTGCCGTCCAACGCCATCAGTTCTTCGTGGGAGCCGCTTTCAACAATCTCGCCGTTTTCAAGCATATAGATAACGTCTGCCATAACGGTGGTTGAAAGTCTGTGGGAAATGAAGATAACGGTTTTGTCTGCCGCAGCTCTTGCCATTGCTTCGTTGAGTGCGTATTCTGAAACGGGGTCAAGATTTGCGCTGGGCTCGTCAAGAATTGCAAAAGGACATTTTTTGTAGAATGCTCTTGCAACGGCAATCTTCTGAGCTTCACCGCCTGAAAGGGAAAGGCCGCTGTCGTCAAATTCACGCAGCAACATTGTGTCCGTACCTTTTTTGAGCTTTTTGCTGAAGCTGCTTTCTTTGAGTGCTTCAAGCACTCGCTTTGCGTCGGGCTTGTCATTCATTGCAACGTTTTCGCCTATTGTTGCACCGAAAAGAGAGAAATCCTGAAAAACTGCGGCATAGTTTTCGTGATAAGAGGGGATATCCCAATCTCTGATGTCTGTGCCGTCAAGAGTAATTTTTCCGTCTGTAACGTCATAAAGTCTCAGCAGAAGGTTTGTGAGGGTTGTTTTGCCTGCACCGTTGTAGCCGACAAGTGCAATCTTCTGATAAGGCTTGATTTCAAGATTGATGTTTTTCAGCGTGGGTTTTTCGTTGCCGGGGTAGGTGAAATTAACGTTTTCAAGTTTCAGGGTAACAGGTTTATCATAGACGGTTTTCTTTTCGCCACCGATGATTTTTTCCTTTGCCGCCATAAATCTTCTGTATTTTTCAACGTAAAGAGAATTTTCTCTCAGGTTGATTGCAAACCAGCTTGTCAGGTCAAAAACACAGCGGCTTACCGCATTTGCACCGTTGAATGCGGCAGCAAAATCGCCAAGAGAAATTTCTTTTGTGACGATTGCTTTGTAGCCCATAAGAAGTGAGATGCCAAGGTAAACAAGCAAGGTCATCGGTAACGCTTCCTGACAGAAGTAAAGCTGCCATTGTCTGCGGAGAAAAGGAGAAATTGTGGAAAGTCTGTCTATGATATTCTTGTTGTATCTGTTTTCAATCATTCTGCCTGCAGGGTTGAGTCTCAACTCTTTTGCGTAATCCTGCAGATAGAAAACACGGCTGAAATAAAGATTTTTGCGGTCAAGGGGAGTCATTGCCTCCGTGCGCTTTACGTTTACTTTTGCGATGAGTCTGCCAATGGGAATCATAATGCCTACGCAGACGAAAATAAACACAAGGCAAATGGGGTCGATGGTTGCGATAACCGCAGTTATGGACAGAATGGACGTCAGCAGTCTGATGATATCCTGCGCATCGGAAACAACGCTGTCAACTCTTTCGCTCATTGAATTCATTGCGAGAACAAGGTCATTGTAGTAAGCCGGATTATCGTAAGCTTCGTAGTCCATTTTAGCCGCTTTTTCGTAGATTGCGGAATAAAGTTTGAAATGAAGTCTTTCTTTCTGCTTTGGTCTGAAAACCTCGTAGAATATGGTGCTTCCCACGGTGCCTGCAATAACCAGCGCGGCAAAAATTCCGCAGGCAACCGCAATTCTGTAATAGTCAACACCCGAGGTCACAACGTCGATTATGTATTTGAGGAGCACAACGTCGGAAAGAATCCAGGGTATGTTGGTGAGGTTATCAAAGAAGATGTAGCAGAAGAGCATTCCGGGAGCGTTTTTTGCAACAAAGCCCAGCATATAGAGGTTGTTGCCGATGGTGCTCGAATAATTTTCCTTTTTCTTTTTTGAGGATGACTTAAACATTTTCTTCTGCCTCCTCTCTGTAGCCTGAAGCCTGCAAGGTAAACATCTGGCAGTATTCGCCGTCAATAGCCATCAATTCATCGTGATTGCCCGCCTCGATGAGCCTGCCTTTTGAGAAAACAAGGATTTTGTCGGAACGGGTTGCGCTTGAAAGTCGGTGAGAAATATAAAAAACAGTTTTGCCTTGAGTACCTTCCATAAGTGCATCGTACATCTTGCTTTCCGCAACAGGGTCAAGGGCGGATGAGGGCTCGTCAAGAATTGCAATGTCGAAGTTTTTTGCAAACATTCTTGCAATTGTGACTTTCTGGGATTCGCCGCCCGAAAGAAGAGCACCTGCATCGTCAAATTCTCTTGTGAGCAGGGTGTTTTCAGCTTCGGGAAGAGTTTTGATTTTGTTGAATACACCGCTTTGAGCAAGTGCTTTTCTGGCAATCTCAACGTTGTTTTCATCAACTTCCTGAATAAGAACGTTTTCTGCAACTGTCATTGCAAAAATTCTGTAATCCTGAAAAACGCTTGCGAATTTATCTCTGTATTTTTGCAGGTTGTATTCTTTTATGTTGATGCCGTTATAGAGAATTTCACCCTCCGTAACGTCGTAAAGACGCATAATAAGCTTTGAAAGAGTTGTTTTGCCTGCACCGTTGTGACCAACAACCGCAAAGGTTTCTCCTCTGTTGATTCTGAATGAAACGTCAGCGAGAGTGTCACTTTCGTTGCCGTCGTAGCGGAAGGAAACGTTTCTGAATTCAAGGCTTTCAAAGTCTGCAGGCTCAAGGTTGCCGCCCGTCAGCTTTGGCTTGTAGTCAAGAAAATCGCGGAGATTCTGTACCCAGAGGCAATGCTTCTGCTGCATTGCAAAATATCTTGCAAGCTGGTTAAGCTTGTTTCTTGTGGTTGTGATTGCGGAAATAAGCACGGAGAAATCCGCAATCTGCAGATTCTGAAGTGCGATGAGTCTGTAGCATCCGTAGGCAAAACCGCCGCAGACGGGAATAAGCTCGCCAAAGAAATCTGCGCCTGCTTCAAGCAGGGCTATGCGCCAACCGTATTTTTTGATAACTTCAATATTTTTTGCGATTGCGGAATCAAATCTTTCTTTGACAACGGTAAAAATGCCCGTTGTTTTCATTTCCTTTGCAAAATCCTTGAGCAGAATTGTACGCTTTGTGTACTCTTTTTGCCTTTCAAAAGGAGTCATTGCCGTTTCTTTTGCAAGCTCAACGTTGTTTTTCTTTGTCTGGATTGCCATAACCACAACGGGGCAGAGAATAAAAAACAGAAGAAACGGGTCTATTGAGATAAGGTAGATTACAAGAAAAATGATGCTCACAACCGAACCGATTGTCCAGGCAGAGCCTTCAATGATCCGCTTGAAACCGCCTTTTTCAACAACCCAGGTTGCACGGTTGTATTTATCGAAAAATTCGGGGTTTTCGTAGCATCCCAGTTCAACTTCCTGAGCTTTTTTGAAAATCAGGCTGTTGATGTAGCTTTCACACTTGATTTCGAATTTTGTTCTCACCGTGTACATATTGATGTAGGCAAAAAGGTCAACAAAAACTTTGCCGAAAACAATTATGCACATTCTGATTGCAAACTCTTGAAAAGTGCCGTTACCCTCGATGATTGAAAGGGCGGTTTGCAGAAACATAACGCCGATAACAACGGAGTAATAAACGTTCTCCAGAATATAAGCAAGGTAAATGATTATCAGCGAAACGGGAGCACATTTCAAGGCGCATTTAAGCATAAAAGCGGTGTTCCTGAAAATATGCGCTTTTTGTTTTATTTCCTTTTTCATTTTTTCTCCTCCGGAAATTGCATATACGATAAAATTTTACTCCTCATCTTTCTGAATGTCAAGATAATATATCTATAATTACATAAATATAGCTTATTGCAAAATCAGCGGTTTTGATGTATAATTGTTGTGTTTAGATTTGATTAGCGGAGGTTACTATGAGAATTACTGAAAATATCAATGCACAATGGCTTTTTTCCAAGGAAGCAAAATCAGCTCCTGCAACGATGCCTGCAGGCTGGGATGAAATCAATCTGCCTTACACCTGGAACGGCACCGACGGTCAGGACGGCGGAAACGATTATTACAGAGGCGTTTGCTACTTCGCAAAGGCTCTTAAGGCAGAGGATATGCCCGAGAGCAAGGTGGTTTATGCACAGTTTGACGGCGTAAACTCATCCTGCGAGGTTTTCTGGAACGGCAAAAAGCTTGCCGAGCATCACGGCGGATATTCAACTTTCAGAGTTAAGCTTGAAGACGTCAAGGCAGAAAATATTCTTGCACTTGCCGTTGATAACTCATCAAACGACAGAGTTTATCCCCAGAATGCGGACTTCACGTTCTACGGCGGTATTTACAGAGACGTTACTCTTATCGGTGTTGGCGAAAATCACTTTGACCTTGATTATTACGGCTCACCCTCAATTATGGTTACTCCCGAAATCAAGGGCAAGGATGCAGAGGTAACAATCAAAACATTCATCAAGGATGACGATGATTGCAAGGTTAAATATGAGATTATTGCAGACGGCAACGTTATTGCAAGCGCAGAGGGCGACGAGGATGACGAGGTTAAGCTCACCATCGAAAACGTTCATCTCTGGCACGGTGTAAAAGATCCCTATCTCTACACCGCAAAGGCAACACTCATCAGCAAGGGTGAGGCGATTGACGAAATCAGCACCCGTTTCGGTTGCCGTACTTTCAAGGTTGACCCCGAAAAGGGCTTCTTCCTTAACGGTGAAGCATATCCCCTCAGAGGTGTTTCCCGTCATCAGGACAGACCCGGAATCGGTAACGCCCTTCTTCCCGAGCATCATAAGGAAGACCTTGACCTTATTCTTGAGGTTGGCGCAACAACAATCAGACTTGCTCACTATCAGCACTCACAGGTTTTCTATGACCTTTGTGACGAGGCAGGTCTTGTTCTCTGGGCTGAAATTCCCTATATTTCAAGACATATGCCCAACGGCTACGATAACACAATCAGCCAGATGAAGGAGCTTATCGTTCAGAACTATAACCATCCTTCAATCGTTGTCTGGGGTCTTTCAAACGAAATCACAATTGCAGGTGCATCCGACCCCGATCTTATCAGAAACCACAAGAAGCTTAATGACCTTTGCCACGAAATGGATAAGACCCGTCTTACCACAGTTGCATCGGTTACGATGTGTTCAATCGATTCCGAGTACGTTCACATCAGCGATATTCTTTCGTATAACCACTATTTCGGCTGGTACGGCGGTACAACCGATATGAATGGCCCCTGGTTTGACGATTTCCATAAGAAATATCCCAACAAGGCTATCGGTATCAGCGAATACGGCTGTGAGGCTCTTGACTGGCACACCTCGAATCCTCTTCAGGGCGACTACACCGAGGAGTATCAGTCATATTACCACGAGGAGCTTATCAAGCAGATTATGGACAGACCCTATCTCTGGGCAACTCACGTGTGGAATATGTTTGACTTTGCAGCAGATGCCCGTGCAGAGGGCGGCGAAAACGGTATGAACCACAAGGGTCTCGTTACCTTTGACCGTAAGTATAAGAAAGACTCATTTTATGCTTACAAGGCATGGCTCAATCCCGAACCTATGGTTCACATCTGCTCAAAGAGATATATTGACCGCGTTGAAGACGTGACAAAAGTTACCGTTTATTCAAACTGCGCAGAGGTTGAACTTTTTGCAAACGGTGTCAGCGTAGGCAAGCAGGCAAAGGGCAAGTATCCTTTCTTCTGTTTTGAAGTGAAGAACGAGGGTGAAACAACTCTTGTTGCAAAAGCAGGTGAACTTGAAGATACTGCTTCAATCCGCAAGGTTGACACACCCAACGAAGCCTACATTATGAAAGAAGAGGGCGAGGTTATCAACTGGTTTGATATCACAATGCCCGAAGGCAGACTTTCAATCAACGACACAATCGGCGATATTATGGCAACTTTCGGCGGCAAGATTGCAATGGTTAAAATCCTTCTCAAGCTCAAGAATGCAATGAGTGCAGGCAAGGAGAAGGGTGAGAAAAAGGAAGTTGTCGGCTTTGACGTGGCAGGATTGAAGATCAATATGGGTCTGATCAAGAGTGTCTACGGTATGGCTAAAGGCTTCACCGTCAAGCGTGTTTTCTCAATGCTTGGCGGAAAATTCACCAAGGAGCAGATTCTTGAAGTCAACGCAATGCTCAACAAAGTGAAGAAAGCAAAGTAATGAAAAAAACGGACAGAAAAACTCTGAAATATTATGCAAGGATGGCGGCGGAATGCTATATGGATGACCCTGTGCATTCCTATGCCACCAAATCCGAGAAAATCAGAAAGAAATATATTTATCACTTTATGATGGAGCGCCTTGCAACCTCAAACCGTGAAGATATAATCTGTTTTGACGAGCAGGGCAGAGGTCTTTGTGTATGGCGCGATGCTCATAATGAATATGACGTGTTTGATTTTCTTCTGTGTCCCAACTGGGTTTTCCTTGCGTTTTATTTTGTCAATACTTTTAAAACCCTGAAAGCATACAGCCACCTTGACCCGAAAGTTTTTGAAGAAAACACTCTGATTATTTCTCCTGTTTTCGTTGATAAAAAACATCAGGGGCAGGGGATTGCAACAAAACTCATAAAACAGGGAATCAATGACCTTGTGCCCAAAGGATACAAGCTGGGTCTTGAAGCCCAGAATCCCGAAAACGTTCCTTTTTATGAGAAATTGGGTTTCAGAGTTATCAGGCACGATTACTGGAAAAGCGAAAAAATCCATAACTACTATATGGTTTACGATGCTAAGGCATCAAACGAAGGAGAGGTATAAAATGAAATTCCTGTCAGGAAAAAGTTCAGCATTTATTGCCGTTCTGCTTATTGCGGTGATGATATTCACCGCAGGTTGCGGTGCAAATGAAAACGTTACCGATGAAACAACATCAACTGTTGCACAGGAAGAAACTCTGCCTGCAGAGGCTCCCGTTAGCGAAGCGTTGGTAACAGACGAGGTTACAGATATCACGGAGAGCACAACTCTTCCTGAGGAAACAACGTCAGAAACAACCGCAGAGGCACTTCCTCAGACAATTCCCGAAATCGTTGAACTTTTCAATAAAAGCGCAAACAGAATCAAGCCCGAGGCATCAAAGATAACAAAGAATTTTGAAAGGCGTATTGTTGACAAAGATAAGCTTGTTGTGCCCAAATCACTTCAGTCAACGGCAGACAGCCTTCTTGACACTTTTATGAAGGATGACACAGATCCCATTGTTTATGCAACAAGGGAAGAAATCAATGCTGAATATCTTGTGCCCGGTCAGAGTTACGTAAGTAAGCTTACTGCAGATGCAGTCAAGTCTGCAACCTGTACCGACAAGGGCGATACATACGAAATCAACATCAAGCTCAAGGATGAAAAGAATCCCACGGCAGGCAAGGGCGTAGGCTCTGTGTGCGACGTTATCGAGGCATCGGAGGTTGCGGATAAAGCATCATTCGTTGAGGAATTCTCAACTTCATATTACAACTGTGAGGTTACCGTAACCGTTGACAAAGCAAGCGGTAAAGTAATTCACGCGGTTTACAAAACACCCCTTGTGCTCAAAGTCGTAGTGAATATGTTCGGCACTCACAACGGTGAGGTCGGTCTCACTTTCATCAAGGATTACACTATTACATACTGATTTTCAGGAGATACATTATGAAAAAACCAACTCTTAATTTCGGCAGCTTCAAGCAGTTTGACAAGGTATTTATCACCTGCGAAAAAGGCGTTGACCCCGCTCAGGTAACATCTGTTGCATTCTGCGGCGAAAGCCTTTATATTGCTCATTCGGAGGGCGTTTCCGAATATGCGGACGGCAAACTCAAAAAGCTTTCTTTCAATGCATCAAAGCTTTTTTCCGTCAACGGAAAGCTTTATGCATCCTGCGGCAACGCTCTTGCGGAAATCGTGAAGGGCAAGGCAAAGAAAATTGCGGATTTCGGCGTTCCCGTTGTTGATATGTCACTTGCACTTGACGGCTCGCTCTGGCTTGTTACCGAGGAAGCTCTTTATCTTGAAGCAAACGGAGAATTCACAAAGATTGTTGACGTGCCTGAGGATACCGTATGCCTCGCAGCACTTGACAACAAGTCAAAATACGGCGAGACAGTTTATATCGGTGCAACTTCAGAGGGTCTGCTTTCAATGAAGGGCATGCGCCGCCATTGGGCGGAGATTACTCCCGATATGTCAGGTGTGCTCAGCAAGGATATCAGATGTGCCGCAATCGATGCTATGGGTCACCTCTGGGTAGGCACAAGCGAGGGTCTCAATATTTATGACGGCAGAAATTATTGGTTTAACGGCAATGATTTCTATTCCGTGCCTGCAGGCTCATTCAACGATATGTGCTTCACCGCAGACGGCAAGAAATATTTTGCAACAAATACAGGCGTTATTACCCTTATTGAAGGAAAAATTTCTTATTATTCATACGGTGCATGGCTTATGCACCCCACGGTAACACAGATTGCAGTTTCAGACAGCGGAATGATTGCTGCTGTTACTCCCGAAGGCATCAGCCTTATTTTCTCAAAGGAAATGACCCTTGAAGAAAAGGCTGCTCACTATGATGAAATGACCGATAAATACTTTAACCGCAACGAGGGTTACCACGTAACAAGAGAGCTCCGTAAATACGGCGACCTTGAATCGGGCAGACTTCTCAATTCGGATAATGACGGTCTTTTCACAGGTCTTTACTGCGCAAGCCAGTGCTTCCGCTACAAGGTAACAGGTGACAAAAAAGCAAGGGAAAACGCAAAACGTGCAGTTGAAGCCATGATTAAGCTTACTGAAGTTACAGGCAAGCCCGGCTTCACCGCAAGAGCAACGAGATATTCTCATGAGGAGAATTTCGGCACGGGCAACCGTGAAGAATGGCACGTCTGCGAGGATAATCCCGATTGCGAGTGGCTTGGTGAAACTTCAAGCGACGAAATGACAGGTCATTATTTTGCTTACGGCATTTACTATGACCTTGTAGCCGATGCAAAGGAAAAGAAGAAGATTGCAAAGGTTGTCAAGACAATCACAGATCATATTATTGAGAATAATTTCCATCTTACCGACGTTGACGGTGTGCCCACAACCTGGGCAAACTGGGAGCCTGATCTGCTCAATAATGACGACAGATGGTATTATGAGCGCGGCACAAACTCACTTGAGATTCTCTCATTCCTCAAGACTGCTTATCACGTAACAGGTGAGAAGAAGTATGATGACGTTTATGAAATGCTTATCAAAAAGCATCACTATGCAATGAACTGTATGCAGTACAAGGTTGAAGACGGTCACGTTGCTCATATCGACGACCAGCTTGACTTTGTCAATATTTATCCTCTTATCGTTTACACGGACAATGCAGCTCACAAGGAAATTTTCAAGATGGGTCTTACTCACCATTGGGAATACGAAAGAGTTGAGCGTTCACCTTTCTTCAACGTTGTTTACGGTGCGCTGACCGAGAATTACTGTGATATCGAGAACGCCGCAAAGTCACTTTCAGAAATGACTCTTGACCTTATCAGATGGCCTATTTACAACAGCTACCGTAAGGATATTGTCTGGGATACAGAGCAGGAGGCAATGGGTCTTCCTGCCCAGCTCAAATATCCCGTTGAATATTCATCAAGAGTGCTTGTTCACTATGACGGTAATCCTTTCGTATGTGATTCAGGCGCGGAAAGATTTGTCAATATCAACAGCAAAATCCTTAATAAAACCGCAATTCTTCCCGGCACATCAGGTGCAAACGGAATGAGAGGTATGATGCCTTACATCTACCTTCTTCCCTATTGGATGGGCAGATACTACGGACTTCTCGGTGATTGATATGGCTGGAATACTTTTAACATTGAAAAACATAGTCAACGGTTTTGTTGCTGCCGCAATGCTGATCCCCATTCTTTGTACAATGGGCAACGCAGGCGACCCCTCAACTCCTGTTGAACAGTACCCCGAAAGCACAAACACTCACATTGTTGAGTATCTTGACCCCGATATTGCGGCTCACCGTTCAGGCGCAGGTCTTGCACCGCAGAACACCCTGATGGCGTTTGAAAACATTATAGAAAACACGGATTGTGTTGATACGCTTGAGTTTGACGTTCAGGTTACAAAAGACGGCGAGCTTGTTCTCCACCACGACCTGACATATGACGGAACTTCAGATGCAACGGAGCTTTTCGGCAGGGAAAACGTTTTTGTTTCATCCCTCACTCTTGAAGAAGCGATGCAGCTCAATATGGGTGAAAAGTTCAAGGGCAACGGTGATTATCCTTATCAAGGCTTAAGAGGGGATGATATTCCTTATAATCTCCATATCGCTACCTGTGACGGTGTTATTGATTACGTTGAGGCAAATTCCCATAAGGAATACAAGTATGCCATCGAGATCAAAAGCATCGGCATAAACGGCAGAAAAGCGGTTGACAAGCTTTATTCAATCATCACCGAGCGCAATCTGCAGGACAGAGTAATCTGGTCAACCTTTGCGCCCGACGTTTCGGCTTATATGAAGTCCGAATATCCCGAAATTGCAAGAACGGCAGATGCAATTGAAGCTGTGCAGTTTTATTTCTATTTCAGAATGGGTTGGGATTTACAGGACGTAAGCCCCTCATACACCGCCCTTCAGATTCCCTACGGTTCAAGTGCTTTTGACAATCTTATAAATCTGGGCACAAGAGAGATGCTGAACTACGCTCACAGCAATGATATTGCGGTTCAGTACTGGACAATCAACGATGAAGAAGAAGTGAAAACCCTGACTCTTAACGGTGCGGATTGTATCATAACCGACAATCCCGAAAGAGCATATGAAGCCGTTCAGGCGTGCAAATAAAGCACAAAAAATAAGCGACTTGCATCAATCGGTGCGAGTCGCTTTTGCTTTGCGTCTGAAGTTGAAACGCTTTGTTATTTCAGTTTTTTTATGTGTTCTCTGAGCGCATCCCAGCAGTTTACGGCAAGATAGTCTCCGTCTGCGCGGATTTCAATGGGTACGGGAGATTTCACGTCAATCAGAACGGGGTGCATTCCTCCGTTGTGTGCGCCGTCAACGTCGGGTATTCTTCCGTCACCGCAGTACAGACAATTATCGGGGTCAACTTGCGCATAGCCTGCCGCAGCGGCAAAAATATTTTTTGAAGGCTTTGTGAAAAGCAGATCTGCGCTTGTGAGATAAAACTCAAAATTCGCCGTGGGAATCCAATGCTTTATTGCAAGTTCAAGGCTATCACCGCTCATCATATTGTTGCTTATAACGGCTGTGCGTATTCCCAGATTTTCAAGCTCCGCAAGCAATTCGGGTACACCGTCGATAACGGTTCTTGATGAATTGTAACGGTCAAAAAGTTCTTCCTGCTCAGGCATGGAAAGGCTGATTTTCAGCCCTGTTCTCATAGTTGCGTATTTTATGACAGCGGAGAGAGGAGGGTCAAGGCTGATGCCTGATTTTGATTTTGTTCCGCTTACTTCGCTCATATATTCATCCCAGAAAGCGGCGAGAGTTGCGCTGTCTGTAACGTTGGGATTTTCCGCTGCAAGTCTTAATTTTTCAAAACCGTCGGCAGGACAGCATTTTCCGTCGTTGAAAAGGGTTCCGCCAACGTCAAAAAGTATCATTTCAGGTTTTTTTGCGTAGGGCATAATTTCACCGCCTTGTATTGATAACGGAATTATACCACGGTGATGGGAATTTTGCAAATAATCTTGCTTTTTACTCCTTGACAACCTATGACAAATATTTTATTATATATGCGTGTTGATATAATTAACAATAAGGAGTGTTTTTTTAATGGATCAGCAGTACGAAGCTTTATTTACCCCTTGGAAAATAGGCAACGTAGAAATCAAGAACAGAATCGTTATGTGTCCTATGGGCGGTACTTCTCTGTTCGGTTGGTTTGAACTTGGCGGTTGCCATTTTGACAAGGAGGCTGCAAAGCTTTTCCTCGAAAGAGCGAACAATAACGTTGGCCTTATTATCCCCGGTATTGCACCTCTTCGTGATACTTTCTGGGGCAAGTGGCTCTGGCAGAATCCCAAGATGTTCGAAGAACTCAAAGTGTTTATGGACGAAATCCACAAGACAGGTGCAAAACTTTTTGTTCAGCTTACAGCAGGTATGGGCCGTTCATGGGCTATCACCGAGCTTGTTGCTCCTCTTCACAGAAATAAGTCCACCCGTGCTCTCGTGAAGCCTATTCTTGACACTTCACACGAGCTTGCTTCACCCAGCCCCCAGCCCTCACGTTGGGCACACGATATCATCTGCCCCGAAATGACAGTTGAGCAGATTCACGAAATCATCGAAGCATTCGCAAAAACTGCAAAGCTTTGCCGCGATGCAGGTGTTGACGGTGTTGAAGTTCACGCTGTTCACGAAGGCTACCTTCTTGACCAGTTTGCAATCGAATTCTTCAATAAGCGTACCGACGAGTACGGCGGAAGCTTTGAGAACAGATACCGTTTCGCAGCTGAGGTTGTTAAGGCAATCAAGGCATCCTGCGGCGACGATTATCCTGTTTCACTCCGTTACTCAGTTGAGTCAAAGATGAAGGGCTTCTGCGAAGGTGCAATGCCCGGCGAGGACTACAAAGAAGTAGGCCGTGCAATGGAAGAATCAGAAAAGGCTGCAAAGTACCTTCAGGATATGGGCTACGATATGCTTAATGCCGATAACGGC
Source organism: Acutalibacteraceae bacterium (assembly GCA_045630405.1). Taxonomy (GTDB): domain Bacteria; phylum Bacillota; class Clostridia; order Oscillospirales; family Acutalibacteraceae; genus CAG-177. The sequence continues at coordinate 62,985 of JAZQTC010000046.1, read as the reverse complement.
ACATATGACTCATGGTACTGGGCACATCCCCCCATGTACATGCCTCAGAACTGTAACCTTGATGACGTTGCACACATCAAGAATTTGGTTGGTATCCCCGTTGTTTGTGCAGGCCGTATGGAACCTGACGTTGGTGCAAAGGCAGTTGCAGAAGGCAAGATTGACGGTGTAGGTGTTGCCCGTCAGTTCCTTACAGACCCCGAATGGATTACAAAGATTCTTGAAGACAGAGTTGAGGAAATCAAACCCTGTATCTGCTGCCACAGCGCATGCTTCAACTTCTCATCATCAAAGGGTCACGCAAACACTCAGGATCTTAAGGACACAATGGGTCTTTCACGCTGTGCTCTTAATCCCCAGACAATGCAGTCAAAGAAATACAGCATCAAGCCCGCAAAGAAGGCAAAGAAAATTGCCATCATCGGCGGCGGTATCGGCGGTATGGAAGCAGCTATTGTCTGCGCAAAGAGAGGCCACACAGTTGACCTTTACGAAAAGACAGATAAGCTTGGCGGCGTATTCATTGCAGCGGCTGCTCCTTCATTCAAAGAGAAGGACCGTGACCTTATTGCATGGTACAACCGTGAGGTTAAGAAATACAGCGCAATCACAATTCATATGAACACAGAGGTTAAGGACGTTGCTGCTCTCGGTGCAGACGAGGTTATCGTTGCAACAGGTTCAAAGGCAAGAACAATTCCCGTACCCGGTGCAGACAAGGCAATCGAAGCAGTTGATTACCTCCTCGGTAACAAGGAAGTCGGCGAAAACGTAACAGTTATCGGCGGCGGTCTCACAGGTTGTGAAATTGCTTATGACCTCTACCTTCAGGGCAAGAAGCCCACAATCATCGAAATGCAGGATGACCTTATCACAACACCCGGCGTTGCTCTTGCAAACACAAGCTTCCTTCGTGATTTCTTCAAGACAAACAAAGTTCCTGTTCATCTTGAAACAGCTCTTTGCGAAATCGGTGACGGCAGCGTAAAGGTTAAGGATAAGGACGGCAAGGTATTCGATATCGCAGCAGACTCAGTTGTTATGTCTGTTGGTTACGTTCCCACACCCGTTGCTCCTCAGGGCAAGCACATCCACGTTATCGGCGATGCTGCAAAGGTCGGTAATCTCCGTACAGTTATCTGGGGTGCATGGGATATTGCAATGAAGCTGTAATTCCTGAAATTGCATAAATAAATCAAGTTCAATGCGGTGCAATTCCTTTTGGGGAGTTGCACCGTTTTTTGTGTTTTTAATCTTAATGATTTCTTAAGAATTGAGCTGCAACAAAGTTCCCGAAAAATAACACTGATATATTGAAAGGCAAAATTCGCCAATGTTTTGCCGTAAACGTATAAAACGAGGGATATCTCGGGGGAGATATCGGAATATTACAGTAAAGGGGACTATACGATGACACTTGGCAGTAAAATTGAAAATCTTAAGGTTTTGAAAAATGCGGGATTGCCCGTGCCTGAATTCGAAACCTTCTCTTTTGATGAACTTGTACCTTCAAAAGAAAAAATTGAAGCGGCGATGAAAGCGTCTCAGGGAAAATCAGCAGCAGAAAAAAGCTTTATTCTCAAGGCGGCGGTGGCGGAAAGCGTTACCGTACCCCGTGAAATCACCCTCAGAGGTGAACTTTTTTCCGTGCGTTCATCATCGAGCGCAGAGGATTCTGCAGATAACAGTTTTGCAGGTCAGTTTGATACTTTCCTTAACGTAGGCAGGGATGATATTGCCGCAAAAATCACAAGCTGCGTATGCTCGCTCTACAATGAAAACGTGCTTACATATATGGAACAGAAAGGGCTTGATATGAGCTTGCTGAGGATGAACGTTATTGTTCAGAGAATGGTTAATTCCGACGTTTCAGGCATTGTTTTCACAGCTAACCCTCAGGGCATTCTCAACGAGACCGTAATTGTTGCAGGCAGAGGACTTGGCGAAAACGTTGTGTCCGACAGAATCGACACCACATCCTATTATTACTCCCTTACCGATGATATTTATTATTACGACGGCAAGGAAAATCTGCTTGATGACGGAATGGTGCACCAAATTATCGATGCATCAAAGATAATCTGCGGATATATCGGCAAATATACGGATATTGAATTTGCAGTTGAAAACGGTGAACTTTTCATCCTGCAGGCAAGACCTATTACTACAATTTCAGATGAAAAGCCCTTGCTTTTTGATAACAGTAACATAGTGGAAAGCTATCCCGGTCTCAGCCTGCCGCTGACTCTTTCTTTTGTGGATATGGTTTATGCAGGTGTTTTCAAGGATGCGGCACGCAGACTGCTGAAAAATGAAAAAGAGCTCAGAAAGCGTTATAATATTCTCGAGAATACCGTGGGTGTTTCAAACGGCAGACTCTATTACAATCTCAACAGTTGGTATAACGCAATCAAATTTCTGCCTTTCAGCAAAAAAATAATCGGTGTGTGGCAGGAACTTGTTGGCGTCAAATACAAGGAATATGACGAAAGCGATGCGCAGGTCAATCCGTTTGTCAAAGCGTCTATATACGTGAATACCATAACGGAGCTTATCAACACGCCTGTCAATATGAAAAAGCTGAATGACCGCTTTGTTGAAATCAAGAATTACGTTTACGGCAGATTTGAGGAAGAGATGACGGCGGATGAAATTCTTGAACTGTTCGACAAAATTCAGGATAAGCTGCTTTCTTGTTGGGGCATAACGCTTCTTAACGACACATATGCATTCATTTTTACGGGTCTGCTGAAGGCAAGACTGAAAAAGAAATACAGAAATCACGAGGAGCTTGCCAACAAATATATTTCAGGCATTTCCAACATCGAGAGTATGAAGCCTGTCAGAGAAATGATACGCATTGCTATGGATAAGGAAAAGATGTCTGCAGAGGAATACAGCAGACGCAGGGCAGAATATATTGAGGTTTACGGTGACAGATGCCTTGAAGAGCTGAAGCTTGAAACTGAAACCTTCCGCACAAAACCCGAAATGTTTGATGCAAAAATTGATGAGTTTGCGCAGGATATTGAAAAACTCCTGCCTTTGCTTGAGGACAGGGAAAGTGAGGGCGGAATCAATCTTAAGGGCGACCCCGTTACGAAATTCCTGAGCAAGAAATGTATGCTGGGCATCGGAAACCGCGAAATTCAGCGCCTTAACAGAGGCAGAATTTTCGGTATGGTGCGTGAAGCTGTGCTTCGTCTTGGCGAAATTTATACCCGAAACGGATGCATTGAAGATAAGCGTGACGTGTTTTATCTTTCTCTTGACGAGGTGCGCTCGCTTGCAAAAAATCCTTGTGATATGAAAGAAAAAGTGGTTGCACGCAAGCATAAGTATGAGATGTTTGCTCTGTTGCCTGCATATTCACGCATAATTTTCAGCGGTGAGGCTTTTGACAAAAATCATCGCAACGTCAATATGAATTCCGTCAGTTGCGGCAAGGATGAAATGGTTGGTGTGCCTTGCTCAAACGGCGTTGTTGAGGGTGAAGCCTGCGTTGTAACAGACGTAAAAGCCGTCAGCAGCGTAAAGGATAAAATTCTCATCACAAAAATGACAGACCCGGGCTGGGTATTTTTGCTTGCAGAGGCAAAGGGTGTTGTCAGCGAAAAAGGCTCTCTCCTTTCCCACACGGCAATAATTTCCCGTGAGCTTGGCATACCTGCGGTTGTGGGAATAGATAACCTTATGTCCACCGTGCAAAGCGGTGACACCGTGCGCCTTGACGGGGCAACGGGTGTTGTAAAAATCGTTCGCAGAGCATCGTGATTTTAACCGTTTGTTGACAAAACACTACAAAATTGGTATTATTTATCCGAGAATGATTGAGGACGGTGCGATATGATGCTAAAAAAATTTGCGGCAATAATGCTTTCGATTATGTTTGTTTTTACGTTTGTATCCTGCAAGGATGACGTGAAGAGCGATGTTCCCGAAACGGACACCACAACCGTAGCTGCAGAGGAGAAAACAAATCCTGATGAATCACGCGAAACGGAAGTTGTAACTGAAATTTCAGAAGAAATTACGCAATCAATACCCGACGAAACAACTTTGTTCGCAGATGATTCTGCAGAATGGACAACTGCACAGATTGTTGAATTCTACAAGAATGCAGCATCCAAAACAACTGCAACCGCAAAGTCATACCGCGAAATCACTCTCAAGGACGTTTCAATAAACAACGGTGAATATGAGAGCGCAATCAATTTCATTATGCCCATAATGTCAAAGCTGATTTCCAACAATTCCGAAGAGGTTGACGGTATCACGGGCGGCTTCAAAAACCTTACAGAAGCGGACGTTGCATCCGCAAAAGTGTATAAATCGGGCAACAACACAGTTGTTGAAATGGTTATGAAAAAACAAGTTTCGGGTCCCCGTGAGGATGCAAATTCAGGCTCTGTTGGTCACGCAATCACCGCAGTCGGCGATATCGGTCAGGTTGTGACCCAGCTCACAGACCTTGGCTTGCCTCTTGAACTGTCGGACGACGATACAAAGATTTATTACACAAACCCCACCGTCAAGGTTGTTGTTGACGGCAACGGTAAAATCATCAGCGGTACGTGGAAATACACCGTTGAAATCAGTATGAATAACTACAAGGCTTTCGGCAAGGACGTTAACTCCACATTGGTTATAATGGATAATAAAATTACTTTGGCATAAAAGGTCAGCCGATAATTGAATAAACAACAAAAATCCCGCAATACTTGTGTATTGCAGGATTTTTTTGTAATGTATTAACGGAAAGTCGCCACCCTGAAAAGGCTGATTTTTATTGCGGAAATTCTTTTACATCATAATATACTTTGTGATCTGTGTACAGCATACATTTGTCAAACCAAATACTGTGCCATTCATTATATGTTCCTTCAAAATATATGTCAAAGCATATGTCATACAGCGTTAAATCACCATTTGCAAAAGCAAATGAATAGTCAGGTCTCGGAATTGATTTTGGTACATAAACCCTTTCAAGATATCTGACATTTCTGAACGGAAAATTACCGAAACCGACTAAATAATCGGGAATAACAAATGATTCGCCTTTCTTCGCAGGCGGATACATAATAAGATAGTTCTTTGATTTTGTGTATAAAATACCGTCATCACTTGTGAAAAACTCGTTTTCATCGGAAACGTTGATTTCACGCAATGAAAAACAGTCTTCAAAGCCGTAAAACGAATAGCCGTCACCGTATGCGCTTACGGTGATGGTTTCAACATTCTTGCCGAAATTGATAACTTCTATTTCCGTGCAATTTGAAAAACAATAATTTATTTCAGTAACGGTATCGGGTACGGAAAATTTTTTGAATATGCTTTTTGACGGATATGCAAGCAAATTCTTCATATCCTTGGAATATAATGCACCGTATTTATCATTGGCGTAATGCTCATTTTCCTTGCTGACGGTTATTGATTTGAGGTTATCACATTCAATGAACGGATTATCAATATAATCAATCCAACCGTCCTGCCCGTCAATTTTCTGAACACCTTTTCCGATTTTCACCCTCTCAAGACCGGATGCGTTATAAAATGCACGTTCATTGATGTATTTTACCGAATCGGGAATAATAAGCTTTTTAAGCTTTTTACAGTAAAGACTATCACTTTCAATCGTGAGAACAGATGAAGGAATTTCATATGTTTTGTCAGCCTTCATCGGCGGATAAAATTTAAGAACCGTCATATCCTTACTGAAAACAACATTGTCTACGGCACAAATACTGTCGTTAGCCTCATCAATAACTATTTCATCAAGGTTTTTAAAATAATGCAGAGGAGGGCAGGTGTTGCCGATAACAAGCTTTTTTACACCGAGGTTGCTGCATCGGCTGTTAAATGAAAATTTGACATCATCGGGAACAACAAATTCTTCTACAGCGTGAGGAATGTAACAAACCATTGTCATTTCCTTGTCATATACAACGCCTTGATTATCGTTGCAATATGATTTGTTATCCTTGTGAATTGTTACAGTCTCGATATAAGGGCAATGCTCAAGAACGTTAGTTAAGCCTCCGTCATAGTTTTTGCCGATGTTTACAAACCTTAAATATTCACATTCTTCAAAAGCTTCAGACGTTATATACTTCACATTTTCGGGTAATGTATATGTTTCTTGCGCAGACTTGACCGGGATTTTTTCAAGGGTATCTCCGCCTTTGACAGGCTCGTTGTAAGAATACAGAACACCGTTTTTATCGCTGTAATAGTATTTGTTGTTTTTATCAACCGTGTATTTTTCAAGGGCAGAAAAAAACAGATCATAATCTATTTTTTCAACGCTCTCGCTTATCACTATCTCTTTTGCATTATAATAACAATATAATGATGCGTCGATTTCCTTAACACCATCAGCAATGATTATCTTTTCTGTGTTTTCCAGCCAATAATCAATCTTTTGTGTGCTTTCGTGAGAATCGGCTTTTTCGCCGCTTATTATCAGCGTCTTTTCTTCAGGTGAAAAAGTGAAATGAACGCCGTCGCTTGATGTTAACTCCCTAACAACATTTGAAGAATCATTTTCGTCGCCTGATGTTAACTCTGTGTCAACATTTGAAAAATCATTTTCGGGCTTTGAGTTAATATAATAATTTGCTGCTATACAGCCCGATATTATCAGAATTATTATAAATGTAAAAAGACAAAACTTCCTTTTCAAAAAAACACCTCCGGATAAGTTTGATTATATTTATCTGCAGAGAGAAGTCGATTAATAATAAAAAGCGAACTGTTCTTATTTATCCATCTTTTTGAGGATTTGTTCATAGGGCATCAGCATACCTTCGTTCATTCTGTTGCCCATTTTTGAAAGAATCTTTTCGCTTGAAAGCAGAGCGCCTACGGCATACATAAGCATAGCCTTGCCTTTGTTTTTCTGCGGAAAATCGTAAATTCCCTGCTTTTTGTAGAATTTGTGGTCAGCTTTCATCATACCCCTCATCTGGTAGATAAGGTCGCGGAAAATTTTCATTCCGCCCACACCCCAGAAATTGGAGGGAGCTGTGTGCTTTGTCTCCAGCGCAAAGGCAAGTGTCTTTGCAAGCGCATCAATCTCTGCATCAGGATTCTGTTCGTCCGTTGCAACGCCTGAAAGGAAGTTGCCGCCTGTTTCGCAGCGAGCCTCAATAACATTGCGCAGGTTGTTTTCGGCTGAATAATTGCCCGAAACAAGGTAACCTACGGGCATACCAACCGTTACCGTTCTGTGACCGTTGCAGAAGTTTCTGTCGTCATACATCTTGAAACGGCTGCCCATTGAGTGGTCGGAAACCGTGAAAGCATAGACGATTGCATCTGCTGTCTGAATGTTTTCACGCAGGAATGTATCAAAATTATCTTTGTAAACGCATTTTTCGCTGACCGCACAACGGAAACAGCCGAGGCATCCGCCTGCAAGAGGATATTCGGAAATATTGACGACTCTTGTTTTGTAGCCGAATACGTTGCGGAATCGGCTTATCATTGCGCTCAAGGATGATTCGGGATTGGTTTCATCCGTAAGAATCAGAACATCTTTTCCGTTTTTCTGTTCCGAGCACAGAGGCGCATCGGTTGCGCGGACGGGTGAGTAAGCGGAATACTTTTTGACGGGTGCGGTAAAAATCTCTTCTTTGACAGACCAGAGGAAACGTTCAAAGAATTTTTCGGCATCTTCTCTGCCTTTTTCTTCGAGTAAGTCTTCCATGTCTGCGGAAAGTCCGCGGATATATCGCATTCCAAGGTCAAGGGCGTTTTCTTCAATATATTTGTGGGCGGTTATATCGTAAAAATGCTTTGACGTTGAAATCTGTGTTGCATATTTATCAGCCACGTTAACTCCGTTTTCCTTTGCAAGCTCAATGAAACGGTGAAGCTGCGAGGGAGCAAAGAAGGTGTATACGGGGTAGGAAAACAGAACGGCATCAGCGGATTCAAGCAGTTCTTTTGCCTTTGAAAAATCTTTTTCCAGTGCTTTGATTTTTTGTCCTGCGTGCAGAACCGTGAATTCGTGGTCGGGATATTTCTTTTCAAGGTAAAGCACGGTCTGTAGAGTGATGCTGTATTTTCCTTTGGGGCTGCCGTTGATAACTGCAATTTTCATAATAAACTTCCTTTTGATTTTATAATAATTATTCTAACATAAATGATAAAATTTTTCAATATTTGTACAGATTTCGCCTTTGTTATACAATTATATTTTGGGTTACCGTAAAATATATTTACTTTTCTGCAACGAAATGTTATTATGATATAAAGTGATTTTAAGGAAAGAGGTTGTAGTATGAAAAAAACAGTTACGGCGCTTATTTCTTTTGTTTTGTGTTTTTGCTTGCTGATGCCTGCGGTTGCGTCTGCGGCGGATGACGAAGTATCGTACAGCTCTGTGCAGGAGTATGTTGAGGAATCACAGAGTGATGCAGACTCAAAAATCAAATTTTCAAAGTTTGTCAACGGTCTGAGCAATTTTGTTCTCAACGATTTTCTCGGCACGGTGCTCAAGCTTATCATCCCTGATTCAGCGGCAGTTGCTGATTATGAGGATTTCAACATTGATGAATACGGTAATTTCTATGCAGGTACGGACACTTTCATAGATGAGCCTCAGGGTGACAAGGTCTGGAGTCTGGGCTATGGCAAGGCATCCGTTCTTCCTGCTGATTTTGGCACAAAGGAATACGCAAAGGGTGCATATCTTCCCTACGTTTTCGGCGATGCAATGTATACCGATGAGGACGGTCAGGAAGAAGACCTTATGGCAAGAGCAATCGTGATGAATGACGGCTCAGGCAGAGGTAACGTTGTTTTTATCGCAGTTGACGCAATGGGACTTGCAAATGCGGACGTAAGACTTATCCGTGAAGGTCTCAAAGAAATCGCTCAGGAGTACAATATCGTGAGCATCAACGTTTCCTGTACTCATATCCATACCGGTATTGACTCTCAGGGTGTGTGGACAGACCCTATCGGTTGTATTCTGAATAATATTATCAACCCCAACGTCAAATACGGCGTTGAGCGTTCGTTTATTGAATCACTTGTTTCGGGCTCAAAAAAAGCGGTTGAGGCTGCTCTTGCCGATATGACAACGGGTAAGCTTTACTATTCACAGACAGACGTTGACGATTATCTTAACGACAGAACTGCTCCCATTGCTCTTGATACAAATATGTACAAGCTTGAGTTTGTTCCTTTTGACAAAGAAAAAACTCCCACAATTGTTGCAACCTTCGGTTGCCATCCCGAATCTGCAAGCTATGACTGGGCAAGCGCAGACCCCGATAAATTGCTTTCCTTTGATAAGAAATTCACCGCAGATTTTATCTGGTATGCAGAAAAGGTTATCAACGATGCAGGCTATAACTTCATCTTTATTCAGGGCAACGTTTCAACGGTCACTTCGTCAAGACATTACTCAGGTGACGGAATCGAGCAGACCGCCCATTATTCCGCAGTCCGTTACGGATACGAAATCGGATATATTCTTCTCGGTATGAATATGACCGAAAGCGAGAAAATTGAGCTTAACGAAGCAACAGGCGACAGACTTGGCATTGAGGAATACAGCGGTCAGACCGATTACACAGAGTGGTACAAGGGGCTTGAGACCGTTGACGCTCAGGAGGTTGAGCCCGTCCTCAACGTGAAGCACGCACAGTTTACCGTCAGAATTGAAAACAATATCATTGCTTTGCTTGGCAAAACGTCCGTTGCCGACAATTTTGTTCTCAAGGATAATTGGGGCAGATACTACACAGTTTCTGAGGTCGGATATCTTGAAATCGGCGACAATATGAAAGTTTATATGAGTCCCGGCGAAACCTTCGGCGAGCTTCTCATCGGTGGCAAGGGTGCAGAGGGCTTTGGTTACGATCCCATCAGAGAATACACGGGCGAAGATATCATTATTATGGACCTTATGAACGATGCGGCAGGCTACGTTGCAAATCCTGACAACTACTGTCTGGCAGGCATTCAGTATAACGAAAAAAATGACGCTTATGACAGCGACACCTGGTGCCTTATTTCCTACGGCAAGAACGCTGCAAGCACGTTCATCGGCAATTTCTATGAAATATATGACAGCGTAAGATAAAATAATATAAGGGTGGGTTTCTGCTTCTGAATTAAGCAAAACCCACCCTTGTTTGTTGGTTGTGAAATTTATTCTGCGTTTTTGCCTGATTTTCTGTAGCGGTAAAGAGCAATCAGGGATGAAATTATACCTGCGATTTGTGCGAAAACTGCGGTTGAACCGATGATTGTGTGATAAACCGTCCAGGTTGAAAGGTTGACAAGCAGCATCAGCCTGATGTTCTGCTCCTTTTTCTGGAATACGGCAAGCATATAGAAAAATGCGGCTATTATTGAAAGCAGGTCAATGGGCTGAGAAATGCCGATTGCTCCGCCTGCAACGTAGAGAATGAGGAAGATTATTTTTTCGGCAAGGGAAGCGTCTGTACCTTTTGCTTCGTGCCAAAGAGAGAACAAAAGCTGGAGCACAGCCACGCTGCAAACGATAACGCCCGAATTGAATCCGTCAAGCAAAAGGATGTTTGCAGCTGACATAGCATTCACAACAACAGATACTGTCAGCATCTGCTTCTTCTTTTTCAGCTGTAAGGTCAGGATTACGCCTATCGTAACCAGAATACCGAGAACCTGAGCAACGTAATATTTCATATTATCACCTGAAATCATAAATATAATTCGAGCTATTATAGCACAAAAAGCTGAAACCTGCAATATTAATTGCAGTTCAGAAAATCAAAAAACAGGGCAGGGGGAATATTCCTCTGCCCTGTCTGCATAAAACCGTCAGGCGGCAATTGTTTTTTGTGTTTCCATAGGTTGAGCGCTTCTGTAGCGGATGATTCCGATTATAACCGAAACGAGAGAAATTGATTCGCTCAGGATGCCGCTGTATGAAGAAGCAAAAACGTTGTAGATAAGAATCAGTGATGATGAGATAAGAATTGTTTTGCGGAAGTTTCTTGCATCAAAAACACCCATACATACCGTGTTGATAACAAGACCTGCAGTTATCAGTATCGAGTGTAGTCCTTCCCAGGAAAAGAAGCTTACCGCCGCCATACAAACGGCAAAAAGAATGGGTGATGCAAGATCTGTGCTCTGTTTTTTGTCGCGATAATAGAATGCAAAATTGCGGATGATGCAAACAACGTTCAGAGCAAAACCTGAAAAAGCACCGATGAGCAGATATTGAATGCAGCTCAAAGCAGTTGCAACTGTCTGTATAATCATTATTTTTCTTTTCTGTGTGCGCTGATAAGAATAGAAAAATAAACCTACTGAAATAAATCCTAATGAGTGACCGACCAATGTGAGAAAATTCTGCATATGTACCTCTGAAATGTTTTATTACCGAAGGTCAATTATACTTATTTTCCGGTCAAAGTCAAGGCGTGAATTTGCAGATATTGCACAAATAACGCGAGCAAATTTTGTTGAAAATGACGAATAAAAAACGGTTCTTTGAGGGCGGAATGGTTTCTCTTTGTTTCAGGGGAAAGATCAGCTGCATTCAGTTGTTCTCAAAACAGAATTTTTGAAGGAATCATATGCGGTTTTATGTTGTTTTAACAGAGCGTTTGTTGTGAAAATTATAAAATATATTCAATAAAAAGCTTTTCAGAAAAATGAAAAAGCACTCACCCCCCCATAAATACGGGAAGGGGAGCGCAGGTCAATGAATATCAGCTTGCCCTTTCGCTTTTACTTTATCCGTCAAGAACTTTTGTTGCCGACGTTATCAAAAACGAGGTTTTTCCGTATATCTGTCCGCTTTTCTGGTGTCCCAATGCAATTCTGACTCCTCACATCGCAGACAAAGCGACAAAATACGAGGTCACTCTTGAAAGAATTGCATAATCAGTTTCACAGAAAAAAGAGCCTTGAAATCGTGATGATTTCAAGGCTTTGTTGGTGCGGATGTTCATAAGGGATTGATTATTTATATCATAGGTATGTACAGTTTAGTTTTCGATTTCGGCTTTTGTGTAACTTTCTCTATCAGCAGCAGTGATAAGGAATGTGAATGCTTCTTCTTTGCCTTCGGAATTGGGGATTTTAACAGTGATTTCTACATCCTCGGTCAAATCCTTTATTTCCGTTTCAACATCTATGAAAGCGCGTCGTGTTTCTTTTTCTCCCGTTGAGAGAAGAAGGTTATTGCCGGGATCTGAATACCATGCTCCGCCTTTTCTGGTTTTAAGTTTTCCGTCTGTATCCAAATACTGTTCATTGTCATACTGGAAGTAAGCGCCCTCGTCCATTTTACCGTATTTTTTGCCGTCGTATTTTACTGAAGCAAAAGAACCGTCATGAAATTCCGAAGATGCTCTGTTAAGATTCTCTACTGTATAAGAAAAAGCAACGTAGGTGTGTCCTACAGGTGCAACAAACGGATTGTTATCATCTGAATTGGGGTCATATTCTTTAGGAGTGAAATACGCTTCATCTGTTATGTTGTTGATTGCAACCGTAAATTCTGCGGCGTTCAAAGTGAATTCAAAAATGTCTGTTGAAACTGTTTCACCCAGTTTGTAATAATCGCTGTTTGATGAACTTCCGCAAGCGGTAAGGGAAATGCAAATTACAATTGCCAAGAGGATTGCAGTTGTTTTTTTCATAAAAATCATCCTTTTATCATATTTTGCGGAACAATAAATAAACACCGCACCACACAAATCACTTTTCTACTTTTCCGCAAAATAAAAAAGTGCGCCAACCGAAGTTAACGCACATAAAACGCAAACCCCGATTGTCGCCAAACAAACTTAAACAGAATGGGGATAAAAATCCAAGCCATAATATCTGAATGGAATCTGCGTTTTTAACAAATTCAATGATATTATGACTGCATAAAGGTATAATTGTCCCTTTTAAAAGATAAAATATCCCCTTGATTTCTGTTTATTAAGTTCGTTTGGCACAATCAGTATATCACAATAGTTTGCAACATTCAATACTTTCTGTTGTCAAAAATTGACGTCTTTACTTTGCTCTGTGCCGCTCGTCCTTCAAGTCCTGACTTGAATTCTGACTTGCATTTGACCTGCATTTATAGTTAAAATCAAGTTTTTTATTAAAATCGACGCACTTTTTAAAAAATGAAATGAAAAAGAAAGAGCCTTGAAATCGTAATGATTTCAAGGCTTTTTGATGTGCTTTTTAAGAAACTATTTTATTTTCTCTATAGATACAAGTTCCACAATATCAAATCTGTTATAGGAGGCAGTAGCTTTCATTTTTGCTGTTCCTTTTACGTAATCTCCTTCAGTATATTCAATGCCGTTGATTATGCAGTTTTCGGTTATATATTCGCCTGTTTTTTCAGTCGGACATTCGTAATATATCGGTTCGCTTGATTCGGAATATTTAACTGTAACAGATGATAAAAAAGTTTCATGTAATTTGCCTTCAAAACTGATGATATCGTCAATCAGTTTGCCGTTTCTCATTACAAGATTATTACTGTAATCTTGTAAATCTGTTATCTTGCCTGAAACGTTAACGACGTCCAAAACGGATACTTTTCTGATATCTTCTTTTGACATATATACTTTCACCAAGAACCAACCGCGATAAGGTTTTACGGGGAATTTTACAGGAGCCAAATATATGCAGTTATCCTCTGCTTTTCTTACTGTTCCTGCGAACCTATATGTTTTGCCAACATAGTTTTCTTTGGCAGTTAATTCGTTGTTCTGATATTCGTTATATAGTAGCGAAAAGTCGCATTCAGTTATTTCATCTGCATTGCCTTTGGTCAGACTGCAAGATGAAAAAGGCAGACACATAATAACAGCCAGAATCAAAGCGATAAATTTTTTCATAAACAGTTTCCTTTCGTTCAATGCATCAGCTTCAGAAAAAGAAACAGGCATACAAAATGCAAAGTTCAAAGTTAAGAACAGAACGAAGATAACAGAAATATCTCTTATCTATTATATATTCTCTGTTATCTCTTATCTATTCTTTAGTTTCCCCCAGAGGGGGTTAAGTAGGGGAGTAGATGGTAACGGAGGACTCTTCTATGTAGTATCAATCCCCCAGAGGGGGTTAAGTAGAATATGAAAGGACTTTCAAGATTATGAAAAAGATTATGAGTATCAATCCCCCAGAGGGGGTTAAGTAGATTAATTATGACAAAAAAAATCATTACCCTTGCAACTGTATCAATCCCCCAGAGGGGGTTAAGTAGAACAACATTTTGTGTTCGGTTAATGATAACACACAAACTGTTGTTTGTCAAGTGTTCAAAATTCTCAAAAAGCCCTGTTTTGTTTAGTCATAGCACCTTTAGTGTCACAAAAATGTGCTTGTTCTGCTCGTGAATCAAAGAGCAAAAGTGCCTGTGACTAAATATCTTGCCGTTGGTTCTTTTTTTGTGTTGTCTGCACAACTCCGGGTGAAAAAACAGAAAAATTCAAATTATATTTTCAAACATTCCGAATCCTTGCGAATTTTTGGAGCCTAATCCCGTTTGATATATGAAATCGATAACTTCAGGATTGCCTCGGAGAACAAAGCTTCCGTGCCATGCGGTAATATAGGATTTTTTGAATTCCGTAACTTCCTTGCGAATTTTTTGACGTTCGGTTCTTTTAAATGAAAAATCAAAATCCGCTTCATTGTTGCCCGCACTTATCCATTTTCGTTTTGCGTTGTTCACAACTTGATTATAGAATTCATCCTCATCGGGCGAAAAGAAAATCCTTTTTGTGTTATCTTTCGTAACATATGCAACAATGGGGGAAACGGTTGTTATTTCTGTTTCGGATTTGTAGAGGGTTTTGTTTCTGAGAGTGCAGCTTTCAACGGTCAGCTCATTTCTTCCGATATGAACTGTTTTTTTTTCAATAAAACCTTTAATCAGTTTGTCTGTGATTTCCGCAACAGATGACCTTATTTCAAGAGTTACAACATCTGAAAAAGAGATTTTTTTATTTTCCGCCCGATAGTTTCCTTTGAGCGGAGAAAAAGTGAAAAGCTTGAAATTGCGTTCATCCCCATTGAATCCTCCCTCGTGCATAAAATATGAAAATGAGGGGTCGGATTCCAAAGTGTGATAAATCATACTTTGAACAAAATAGCGGTACGCAATCGGTAAAACAATATTTTCGCCTCGGAGTCTGAGGATTATCTGCATAATATCACTCACTTCAATCGTTCTGTGATTTTAATAATAATAAAACAGCTTGTTTCTGTCAAGCTTGAAAATAGCAAAAAAGTTTCTTGTTTATATTTGACAATTTATTGACAATCTATGTAAAAATATGGTATAAAATATCTATAAATTTTGAGGAGGATTGTGCGAATGAACAATTCTAAATTCAAACGGATTTATGTGCTTGAGCAGCAAACACCTTTGCTTCATTTTCAAAGCAACCAGCAGGGTGCAACGCTCAGGGCAAGCGAGGTCAAGCCTATGCTTGACAGGTTTATTCAGGAGTTTGTTTGCGGAAACGGAATAAAGCTCCCTTCATCATGGTTCATAAAAATGCCTGAGGGCAATTCTGCTGCAAAACCTTTGAATTATAAAATGAGCATAAAATGCAGTAGGAACATTGATGCCGATGAAACAAAAGAAAACACCAGAACAAACACAGTAACAAAACAACCGCATATGCTCTATTTCGGAAACATGGGGCGTAATGCAGGCAAAATAAAGTCTCTGATGTTTGAATGCAAGGATGAAAAGGGTAACACCGTAAACGGTGTGAATCTTGAACTGATGAGCTTTGCCGAAACGAAGGCTTCGCTGCCCGAATCGCTTAAAGGTTCAGGACTTGCCGAAAAATTTACGCTTCTTGATTTTGTTGATTTTGTTTTACCTGCGTTTTTTGCTCTCACCTGTTTCGGAACAAGAGCCTCCAAGGGCTTCGGAAGCTTCAACGTGAAAGGAAGAAGGCTCACCGATTCTTATATTCTGCGATTTGCTCCCGTTTTCTATAAAGTTTCATATGGTATGCAAAAGCCGAGTTACACGGATTTTCTTAACGATATCTGGATGATTTCGGGCTTTATGAAGGCCGGTTTTAACTTTGGCGAAAAGAACGGCAAAAAATGCTATTATAAAGGAAAGGCTCAGACTTATTTCTGGGACAGGAATTGGGGCTCGGAAAAGGTATTTATAAAACAAAATGTACTTTTTGGGAACGACAATAACAAAAACAGCGATCAATATCGGAAATACGATGATTTCAGATTTACAAGAGCTATGCTTGGTTTGCCCCAGAAGTATGAATTCAGGGCATCTGCCACAACAACAAGAAAGGGCGAAGTGACAATATCACCCGGAAAAGACAATGAGGTTGCCCGCTTTGCTTCTCCCGTCAGATTTGTTCCGAACGGTCATGATTTATTTATTGTGCCAAAGGAAATCCCGAATAAAATGTTTGATGCTGCGTTTGAGTTGAACGGAAAAACGATTAAAACTCCGTCAGAATCGGAATTCAGTCTTCAGGAATTCCTTGACTGGTTTGCGGATTCATTCAACAATCGTGAAAATATGCAAGATCTTAATCAAACCTTTGGCATCAGTGCAGTACTTATAAAATCAGTTGACAAATTCAAGCGAAATAATATAAGAATTGAGAAAATCACCCGAAAGGCAGGTGAGGGGAATGCGTAATTACGGCGCACTCACGATAGGACCGATTGTCGGAACGATATCAAAAGTTTCAACTCCCGGAGCACTTTGGTGTGCAAGCGGAATTTTTTCTGATCTTGCAAGAGATCTTTGCGAAAGAATCCTCGGAGAAATCCCCGGTGCAAAAATCGTTTCCCCTGCTTATGAAAAAGGCTTTGTTTGCACCGACGGTATCGGAAGATGGCATGACAGAATTTTCTTCTGTTGCTCACTTGAGGAAGAAGAAATTTATGAAAAGCTGAAAAAAATCAGTTCCGATGCAAAAAGAAAACTCGGTGAAAACATAAGCAAAGCAACAGAATCCGAAAATGTTGAATCTGTTTGCAAATATATTGAAAATTATATTCAGATTAATTGGCTGGCGGCGTCTTCGGATATTGCTGAGAAAGACGGCGGGAACTGCATTCTCAATTTATCGAAATATCTTGATTCGGTTGAGCTTACCGCAAACTTCTCTGCCAACGAAACGTTCAGTCCGCTGACTAAACTCTTTAACGGCAAAAAAGATGCAGGCAACTATTTTGTGAAAAATTGCTGGCTGATTCCCGAAAACAAAAATATCCAGTTAATGGATAAAAACAAGAAAATCCGCGATATTTCAAGCGTTGCAAATCCCGAAGAAAAGAATGACGGAAAAAAGATCCGTTCTTATTTTGCTGTTGTTCAATCCGATGGTGACGGAATGGGCAAATGCCTCGAAAGCTGTAAAACATCTGAAGATGTGTCTGCTTTTTCGGATGTTTGCATAAAGTACACCGAAGAAGCCGCAAAAATGATTGGTGCTTACGGCGGACTCACAATTTATGCCGGCGGCGATGATTTGCTGTTTCTGGCACCGCTTGAGGGCAAAAACGGCGAGAATATTCTTGCGCTTTGCGAAAATATAACAAAAGCATTCAACGCTGCATTCAAGAAATTCAGCGAAGAAAAGAAGTGCCTTGCACCTACCTTATCATTCGGTGTGTCGGTAAATTATAAATCAGCTCCGCTTTACGAAGCAATTGGTGAGGTCATTCCGTTGCTTATGTGCGATGCGAAATCCGGAAAGAAAAATCAGATTGCGATTTCAATGCACAAAAACAGCGGACAGTCGATAAAGCTTGTTATCCCCAATTCATGGGAAGACAATTCACCATCTGCCGAGTTGAAAAAACTGCTGAATCAGAATCTCAAAGACGGCGAAGAAAAAGACGAGATTCTTAAATCTGTCATTTATATAGTCGATGCTTTTAAATCTTCTTATGAGTTTTGCCGTGAAAATAATGTTGACACACAGGATTTCTTTGATAACACTTTTGATAACATAGGTCAAAAAGGCAAAAGAAACTACATCAACTCTATAAAATCCATCGGCGATATTATTCATGAGAACGGTTGTTGTAAAGCTTATTCGACTGAAGTTAAATCCTACAGTTACAAAGAAACAGAAGTTCTTATCTCAATGCTTCGATTTGCGAAACTGTTTTCTGAAAAGGGGGACGGATAATGGAGAGCTATCTTATTAAATTGACGCCTCTGGAAGCATATTTTTTCGGCGGTGAGCAAAATTTCAGTTTCGGCAAAAATTCGAGGGAGACCAAGTCGAGTTATTTTATCCGTTCACTCAACACTCCTTCGCAAACAACACTTTTAGGTGCACTGCGCTATGCTGTTTTGGCTGCTGAAAATGCATTGATAACCGACTACGGCAGCGAAGAGCAGAAATTGCGTTGCAAGGAGCTGGTGGGAGAAAAAAGCTTTTCTCTTAACGAGGAACGCACATACGGCAAAATAGACTCGATATCCTCTCTTTTTATTGTTGACGGTGATACATATTTTGTTCCTGCTCCAATGAATCACGATGCTTCGAAAAAGAGTTACTCCCCGTTAAATGTTGAGTCTTGCAATGAGGTGCGCGTCAGCGCAGGAAACGGTCTCTTTGTTGAAAACTATTCTCCTAAAGTCGGTTGCGGCGGAGGATGGGTCAAGCTTGACGAATCTCTTGAAATCCTCGGTAATGAAAAAATGTTTTCGGGAATTGTCAAAGTGGGTGTCAATACACACAGAACAGACGGTGTTATAGACAACAAGGAAAGTTTCTTTAAAAAAGAATATAAAATTCTTAACCACGGTTCTTTTGCTTTTTTTGCAGAGCTCGATTCGTCTGTTGGCGATAAACTAACACAGGGTATGTCTGTATTTCTCGGTCAGAACAAATCAGCATTTTATCTTTCGGCGGAAAGGCACAAAAATGATCTGCATCAGAAAATCAATGATTGTTTTTCGGCAATTTCACCTCGCGGATTCTTTTATGCTGCAGGAGATTGTTATATCAAAGAAACTCCGGAGGACTTGTTTATTGCCGACTCTCAGCTTTTCAGACATTTGACAACAAGCTCCGATTCCAGATTTTATTACAGAATCAATAAAAGCGAAAGTCTTTACAGGCTCTTAAAAGCAGGGGCGGTGTTCTATTCGGAATCCGACAGCTTTGCAAGAAACGAAAACTGCACTAAAATAGGCATGAACTCGCTTGTTCATATAGGAGGAAAACAGTAATGAAAACATATATTTATACTTTGAAATGCCTCACGAATCTTCATGTAGGTAATGGGGATGTTAATTATAATGTTATTGATAACGAAGTTGAAAAGGATCCCGTAACAAATTATCCAACAATTAATTCATCGGGCGTGAAAGGCGCTTTCAGACAGTATTTTGAACAGGAGAATTCAGAGTCGGTGATTGATCTTTTCGGTTCAGCCGCAAGAACACCGGACGAAAGCACAAGCCCCGGAAAATTAAAGATTATGCAGGCATATATGCTTGCAAAGCCTGTAAGAGCATCAAAAGGCAGCAAAGCATTCTATATGGCTACAACCAAAACAGCAATAAGCCAGTTTGAAACAAATGCCAAACTCTTTTTGAATAAGTCATTTTTATCTGTTGAAGGTATCGATAACGCTGTTGATTACCGCTCATCTGCTGAGGAAATAGCACTTGAAGGTATGGATATCAAGGCAACTTTCAAAGATGATGCACTTAAAAACTCAATTGGCAAATTGATAGGCAGTGATTTTGCGATTGTTTCGGATTCGATGTTCAGAAAGTTCCCGAACCCTGTTGTTGCAAGAAACAAACTCAACGAGGGAATCAGTGCAAACCTTTGGTACGAAGAACTTGTATCGCATGAAACTGTTTTTTGGGTTGCTGTTATGGGAAATGATGCTGAACTTGCAAAATTTGATGAAACCGTCAACGGAAAGGTTGTTCAGTTTGGCGGAAATGCTTCTATTGGTTGCGGACAGTGTCTTGTTACCAAACTGGAGGGTTGATTTATGTCAAAACAAAGAATAGATGATTACTTGCCGTTTGCATATGATGCGCTGAAAGAGTGCGGAATTGCCCAAAATAACGAGATAGACAAAACTTTCAGAGGACAGATTTCAACATTTGGTGCTGCAATAACAATGGGCAGTCTGCTTGCATCCGTTGCGTTTTTCAGTGCTCAGGGTAAGGCTGTTGTGGAGCGCCAGAATCTCATGAAAGCGATTCATTATGTGATTCTTAAAAGTGAAAACAAAGATGTTTCTCTTTGCAATGACAACAGTCTTTTTGAATTTGTCAGAAACAATAAAAATCAAACAGATAACATCAAAGAAAAAATTCTTGATGCGGCAATTGCGTTAAAGCTTGCCATGAATCTTTTTGTTTTGGTTGATAAAGAGAAAAAAAAGGCTGAAACGGAGGCTGAATAATGTCCGCTGTTAATTTATCATGGTTTTTTAATGCGGAATATTATGGCGAATTTTTTAACGATGAAAGTCATGATATTTGCATAGAAAACAAAATTATAAGAAATGCCAAGCCTGCACTAAAAAAAGATGTCTGTGCCATTCCGGGCATACTGTCATTTGAACTGCAGGTTGAATACCCTGGTCTCATAGCAGGTGTAGGATATCCCCATTCTGCCGGCGTGAAAAGTGAAATATGCGCAGGTTGTTCTCTTGATTATGTGACAGGGCTGCCTTACTTGCCCGGTTCATCAGTGAAAGGTCTTTTGCGTTCGGCGTTCGATCACGAGAACTATATCAAGGAAATCCTTGAGGATGATTCTGCTGATATAAAAGCGATGATAAAAGAGATATTCGGCAATGAAGATGCAGCAGGAACAGATATATTCTTCGATTCTTATCCTGTTGACGGAGTTTGTAACGGCATTTTTGATATTGAAAACATTACTCCTCATCATCAAAACGAAGAACTGGGAACTCTTGCTGAGCCCAATCCGCTTACGTTTGTTAAGGTCAAGCCCGGCGTTGTATATAAGTTTGATTTTATTTTAAAAGATAATGACTGCATCACCGCCGAGAAGAAGTTCCGGCTTTTCAAACAAATCATTCTCGATCTTGGAATGGGTGCAAAAACAAATGTCGGTTTCGGCAGGTTTACGGATGAAATAAAGCCTGTTGTTCCTGCTCGTTCGGAAAGGCCGACCGCTCCTGCACCTGCACCGTCAGGATACGGAGAAGGCAAGTGCAAGAACTGCGGAAGACCTGTCGGCATGAATTACAAAACGAACAAATGGCATAATTACTGCAGGGATTGCAATAATCAGATCAGAAGATAGAGGGAGGTGCTTTTTTGGGAGAAAATGTATATAGCTATCATACGTTTATTCTTCCTTTTCTGTGGAATGACGGAGGCAAAGTAAGCAGAGAAGAATTCAAAAAATGTTTGCGTGATAGTTTGTGGAAGATAGACCTGTTTGGTGAATACAGAAACAATGAGCCTTCGGTTTGCGGTGAGAACTATTCGGCTTATCAGTATTTCAACAATGCCGCAAGATCTGTTATTTATACTCTTGAAAATAACGATAAGCAGTCTGTCATATGCTACAGATATATGCCTGAGCTTTTCAAAAATAAAAATCATGGCGTAAAATATGTTATCCGCAAGGGAAATCAGGAATTCAGCCTTCCGATTAATGGGATCAGGTTGAAGCTCTATAACACGGGAATCGGACTCCTGATATATGAGCTTGAGAATTACGATTATTCCTCGCTTGATGAAATCAATAAAATCAACGATTTGGGACGAAGAATCTCAAGACCTTTCTATGATCCGAAAAACGGAAATTGCAGCCTTTGTGCAGATTGTCTTTTGATTTCAGGATTAAATGATATCAACGGAAAAGCTGTTTGCTCCAAAATCAGCGGAGCGGGCGTGCCTGAAAGTCCCAAGAGGATTGAACTTGCCAGAATAGTTACATTCCTTTTTGAGGACAATGACCGGATGGTTACAATCGATAAGGATAGCAAAAAAAATAATGAGTTTTTCATTGAGCCTATTATTGATGACAGAATGTATGTTGCTTGCTACATTTGCAACAAGGAATTTGCGCGGTTGCTTGCCGAACGAAACAGCAGCGGAGAATATCGCTATCTTTCCGATGCGGATGAAAAAAGTCCCGATGACAGGCAGAACAATGTTTCCCGAAAGCTTTATGAAGCGGTTTTTGTTGACGGTGACGGCTTGAGCTGCCACAGCAGAACGATGCTCAAAGATATGCTTTCAAAGCATATTTATGACCGTTGGGTAGAGTATCATAACGACGGTGCGCTCAGCGGAACTGTTCACGGAATAACGGAATACAGCTTTGTCTGCATTTCTGCAAGCATGTTCTCTGCGAATGCTTTTCTGACCGAATATATTGAAATTGCAATGCTTGTTCTTGCTCAGAGGGCATCTCTGCTTGCGTTTGAGCGCCGAATCAGCGAGGTTTCAACAAGCAAAAAGGGCGAAAAGAAGCTGCAGGAGCAGTATATTGATTTTGACAGCCAGTATATGCTTCATGAGGTTACGGAGCAGCAGCAGGGTATTGAAATCTTTAATATTATTCTTGAGAAGATGTTCATCAAAGAAGAGAAGTGTGATGTTGAAAATCAGATACACAATCTCTTTGAACTTAGAAATTTCAAAAATGACAGTCTGATGAACGGAATTCTTTTCGGTCTTGCAATACTCGGAATAATAGAAATTGTTTCAACGGTTATAGAGTTGTTTTCATAAAACTTAATAAATGACATAACAAAACACCGATTATTTTGCCTTGGCGAAATAATCGGTGTTTCTTGTTTTAAGTGATTTTGTGCTTTCCGGATGAGCAATGTAATGCGCAATTGAATTCGGGCGATTCGTGAATCGCCCCTACAAATGGGTACGGGCGAAATCCGTCCGAAACACGCCGTCAAGGCGTATGTCACTTTACATTTACCCAGATGGGGTTAAGTAGAATTGTAGGAGCAAAGAAGCTTTCAGTTCTTACTAAGTATCAATCCCCCAGAGGGGCAATGTAAGTGCAAAATGCAAAGTTCAAAGTGCAAAGTGAGATTGAGTAAGGAAATACTTCTTCACTATTCCCTCTTACCTATCACCTCAAACCATCCCCCAGAGGGGGTTAAGTAGCCTTTGCGGTAAGGCTCCTTATTTCCCCTTCAAAGAAGGAAAAGAATATCTGTATCAATACCCCAGAGGGGGTTAAGTAGAATGTCAAAAAAAATGGAAAAGTTCGCACAGATTGTATCAATCCCCCAGAGGGGGTTAAGTAGAGATACCAGAAATGGATGCATTTTTCATTTACTGGTTAAAGTATCAATCCCCCAAAGGGGGTTAAGTAGCGGTAGAAGTAAAAGAGGATAATAGACGTAATGCAAAGGTATCAATCCCCCAGAGGGGGCAATGTAAGTGAAAAATGCAAAGTTCAAAGTGCAAAGTGAGATTGAGTAAGGAAATACTTCTTCACTATTCCCTCTTACCTATCACCTCAAACCATCCCCCAGAGGGGGTTAAGTAGAATTCAAGCATTTAAGCAAGAAGGTTCTTCACAAAGAGTATCAATCCCCCGGAGGGGGTTAAGTAGAATTAATATCTGGAGGACTTATTATGACCAAAGTATTGTATCAATCCCCCAGAGGGGGTTAAGTAGTTTTCATAGAAAAGGTTCGAGATAATATGTATCAGTTCGTGTATCAATCCCCCAGAGGGGGTTAAGTAGGGTTATAAGCTTCTTGAATATGTAGAGAACGACGAGTATCAATCCCCCAGAGGGGGTTAAGTAGATCTTTAGCTTGGCTTGCCTTCAAAGGCATCGAAAAAGTATCAATCCCCCAGAGGGGGTTAAGTAGAACAACATTTTGTGTTCAATTAATGATAGCACACAAACTGTTGTTTGTCAAGTGCTTGAAATCCTCAAAAAGTCTGATTTTATTTAGTTACAGCGCCTTTAGCATTATCAAAAATGCGGTTATTTCTCTTGCAAATCCAAAAGCAAAAGTGCCTATAACTAAATTGTTTTGTTGAAATCTGCCCGGATGTGTGCTAAAATACAAATTGAGGTGATGTTATGATAAAGCAAATTGCCGATAAAGAAATATTGATATCCAAAGCTCATATGCTCAGAAAAAGGGATTTCAAGCCCGGGTCGGACGGTATGTCTGCATCAGGTGCTGCATTATGGATTGAAATAAACGCTAAAAGACTCTGCAGAGAAATTGAAAACGGCGGCTATGAACCCATGCCTGCCGCATCGTTCAGAATTGCCAAAAAAGACGGAAGATTCCGCCGCATTTCAAAGCTCACGGCAGTTGATTCGGCAATTCAATATGCTGCAATTGATGCTGTGAACGAACTGTGCGAAAGCCGTTTTTCGCCCAAAAGCTTTGCCTACCGTCAGGGAAAAGGTATTGGTCAGGCGGTTGAAATGTTTTGCGCAAACGCGCGCAATTATCGCTTTGCCGCCGAAATTGACCCTTCAGCCTGCTATGACAACATAGATTATGAGGTTCTTGAAAAAGCGTTGTCCGACATTCTCGGAGAAGAAAAAACCGTGTCACTCTTTATGAAATTCGCTCGAATGCCCTATATGGAAAACGGTGAAATTATCACCCCTGAAAAAGGAATTCTTCAAGGTGCGCCCATCAGCCCTCTTTTGTGCAACATATATCTTGACAGGCTCGACCGTTTTATGGAAGAAAACGGAGTTGAGTTTATCCGTTATGCGGATGACATTGTTATTTTTGCTAACACGCTGGACGAAACTCGCAAAATGAGCAGCAGAATCGGAGATTTTATGAATAACGAGTTAAAACTCAGCATCAACGAGAAAAAATTCAAAACAGATTCGCCGCTGAACATGAAATATCTTGGTTACAAATTCGAAAGTGACAAAAAAGGAATAGTTGCTCTTGAAGCAAACGCTTCACTCAACACTTCTTACAGATTGTGGCACGAAGCAGAATCATATAACAACATGGGGATAACGGATATCATCAGTGACGGAATTCTCCGCCCAAAAGATTATTCTCTCGCTTTTGAATCCGATTCTGCAGATTGCGATATCCCCGTTGAAACCGTTGATGTTATCAATATTTATTCGGATGTTGTTTTTGACAGCGGATTTTTGAAAAAGGCATTGCAGAATAAAATTGAAATCAATGTTTTTGAAAAAAGCGGCAATCTGCTCGGCACGTTCACTCCGTTCACATCTCTCAAATCTCCCAGGCAGACATCTCAGCAGCTGAATGCATACTATAACGAAGAATGCCGCCTTGAAATTGCAAAGGAAATTGTTCTCGGTTCAATCCATAACCTGAGGCTGAATATAAGATACTACAACAAGCAGAATCCCAATGCATATTTAGAAAAG
Source organism: Acutalibacteraceae bacterium (assembly GCA_045630405.1). Classification (GTDB taxonomy): domain Bacteria; phylum Bacillota; class Clostridia; order Oscillospirales; family Acutalibacteraceae; genus CAG-177. The sequence goes on along the minus strand of JAZQTC010000046.1, from coordinate 37,621 downwards.
GTAATTAACAAGACCTATGAAATTGCGGCAGAAATAAAAGAACTTGCGGATTACGAAGCCCTGCTTCTTGCGGAAGCAAGGGTCAGGGAGCTTTATTTTTCGTGTTTCGATATGTTCATTGAAAACGAGGATTTTGTTTTTGAAAGACGCAGCCGTAAACCGCCGCGAAACGAAATAAACGCAATGATGAGCTTCGGAAACGCTGTTCTTTATAATATTATTGCAACAGAAATAAACAAATCTTCTCTGGATATCAGAATCGGTTTTCTTCATGCAACCAACAACAGAAAAAACTCCCTCAACCTCGATATTGCGGAATTGCTCAAGCCGCTGATTGTTGACAGAACAATATTTACCCTTGTCAACAGAAATTTGATAAAGAAGCATCACTTTGAGCAAAGCGAAAGCGGCGGAATAATGCTCGACGGCGAGGGAAAACGAATTTTCCTGAAAGCTCTTCACGAAAAACTCAATACTGTTATAACGGAAAAAGACAAAAAGATGAACTACCGCCACATCATCAAGGCGGAAGTGCGCAAGCTTTCGGGATGCATAAAGGAAAACAAAAAATACAGTTCGTTCAAGCAGGTGAGATAATGTTTGTGATACTTGTTTATGACGTAGGTTCAAAGCGGGTTGGAAAGGTTATGAAAACAGCAAAAAAATACCTTTTTCCCGTTCAGAAATCAGTCTTTGAAGGTTATATAACGGAAAGCAAGCTGGGAAAACTCAAGGCTGAGATTTTTAAAATCATAGATCCTGAACACGATTCGGTGATGCTTTATAAGATGGGGTCAATGCGTTTTGCGGAAAAAGAAGAAATCGGCGTTGTCAGGAATGAAGAACCGTTTTTTATCTGATTTTCCATAAAACCATAGGTCTGATTTAGCTACAGGCACTTTTGCTTTTGCTTCGCGAGCAGAACAAGCGCGTTTTTGGTGATGTTGAGGGCGCTGTGACTAAATAAAATCGAGCTTTTCGAGGATTTTAAGTGCTTGACAAACAACAGTTTGTGTGCTATCATTAATTGAACACAAAATGTTGTTCTACTTAACCCCCTCTGGGGGATTGATACTAATGCTTTCCGCCATAGACAAAGTGAAGTTCTTCATCCTTAACCCCTACTTAACCCCCTCTGGGGGATTGATACAGATATTCTTTTCCTTCTTTGAAGGGGAAATAAGGAGCCTTACCGCAAAGACTACTTAACCCCCCTCTGGGGGTGGTTTGAGGTGATAGGTAAGAGGGAATAGTGAAGAAGTATTTCCTTACTCAATCTCACTTTGCACTTTGAACTTTGCATTTTGCACTTACATTGCCCCCTCTGGGGGATTGATACACGTTTGCTGATTCAGTGATAAAATTAATATTATCACTCTACTTAACCACCTCTGTATGGCGTGAAAGTTAAACCCCACCGAAAAAATCGGTGGGGTTTTGTGTGTGACAAAAAACTCTGAGGTTTTGATTTGAATTTGACTTGAATTTATAGTTCAAAATGCGTTTTTGGGTGTAGTTTGGAACACTTTTTAAAGAGGCGAAAAAAAGAAAGAGCCCTGAAATCGTAATGATTTCAAGGCTTTCTGTTGGTTGCGGAGACAGGACTTGACTCGCGCGACTGCGGTCGCTTGGTCGCTCGCGGTCACAACAGTCCACCGGACTGTTGCTCTGTGCCGCTCGTCCTTCAAGTCCTGCGCCTGTAAAAAAGAAAAAAACACAGACTATCTGACGATAATCTGTGTTTTATTGGTTGCGGAGACAGGACTTGAACCTGCGGCCTCCGGGTTATGAGTTAAAGAACAACGTTAAATACCGTTAATAAAGTGCAGTAAAACCATAAAACCACCGAAATTCCTGCTGAAAAGCGGAAAAATCGGTGGTTTTTCACGTGTCAGAGCTGTGGCGAAAAATTTTGCAACAAAACCTGTTGTCAAAAAGTTGACATCAAAATCAGATGCTGGTTACTTTTTCAACAATCATATTATATCTGTTTATAACATATCAACAACAACCTGAGATTTAACTTTTATTTGAACTAAGTTTATCTTCAAATTATTTCTTGTAAAAATTTTTGCTTTTTGATAGACCAACCGACCGTTTCAATCGTAATAATAGTGAAAGGTCTTTGAAACGGAGGTGTGAAATGAAAAATGACGTAAAAACTACAAGGGTCAATCTTGACGGCATACATTCTCTTGAGGTTTCAGTTAATGAAAACGCAAAAACCGTTGTAGCTGAATTGATTGTTGGCGAGGAATCCACTTTCGTTTATGCGGAAAAATTTGATGAACCTTGCAATTATATTCGCTCTGCCATTAAAAAGTGTATCGTTTATCTGAACGGTGAAATACCGGAAATAAATTTCATCGGCGAAAACAAAAAAGGAAAAAATTGTATTTGCTTGAACACGGACGGATATGTGATATAATGAAATCAGGAAATACAGGTGTGATTGAGGTGTAACAATGAAAGACGAAAACAAAAAAATCGCCCGATTAATCAAGCAGATGCAACGAGGAAATCAGTCGGTGTTTGAAGAATTCTATAAGCTGACGAGTCCGAAAGCATATTTTATTGCACTTAAGATAACTCAGAACGAACACGATGCAGAAGATATTCTGCAGGAAAGTTACATAAAAGCACTCGAAAAAATTAACGAAATCGACACTTCACAGAATGTGATGTCGTGGTTTCTTAAGATTGTTTCAAACAAGAGCAAGGATTTGCTCAAGAGCAGAAACCGCCTTGTTTTTGAAGATGAAGAAGAAACATTTTTTGAAGAAATCCCTGAAGAAAAAGCAGAATTCTGCCCCGAAGAAAATCTGAATCAGGAAGAATTGCGCCTTGAGGTTATGGCGGCAATCGACGAACTGACCGCCGAAAAACGAGCCTGCATAATGATGATGTACTTCGGCGATATGAGTGTTAAAGAAATTGCCGAAAGCATCGAAGTTCCCGAAAGCACGGTTAAAAACAGACTTTACACCGCTCGAAAGGATCTGAAAACGAAGTTTGAGAAAAACGGAAACATTCTTTACGGTGCGGCTCTCGGCAGCTTGCTTATATGGGCACTTAACAAAACCTCGGTTACCGCTTCAGCGGCATTCGTTTCAAGTGCGGCTTCGGCAGAAATCGTTGCGAATGCAGTTGCGGTAAACTCTGCGAGTGCAGCTGCAACAGTCGTTGCAACTCCAACTGCGGCATCAACCGCCACTTCTGCCGGAACAGGCATAGCCGCAAAAATAGCAGTTGCATCCGTTGCGCAGAAAATTGCAATCGGAGTTGCTGCAACAGCAGTTATCGGCGGCTCAACCGCAGGAGTTGTGACTGTTGTGAAAAATTCAGCGCCCGAAGAAACAACAACTCAGATTGTTGAAGAAGTTACAACCGCACCTGCTTTTACAACGGAATATGTATTCAACGAAGTAACTTTGCAGGAAACTACAATCGAAACTGTTTCTTCAATAACAAAAGAAACCACAAAATCGAGCACAAAAAAGACAAGCACAACGGAATACACAACCGCACCCATATCAACAACAAAATCGGTTACGGAAAAAGAAACAACTACCAAAGCGAAAACAACAACTACCACAAAGCCAACAACAACCCGTAAAGAAACAACAACCGCAAAAACAACCACTACCACTCAGTCTACAACCGTAACTACAACTGAAGAGGAATCAACAAAACCAATCACCACAAGACCCACGACTACAACCGAACCAACGACAGTCGAAACTACCGTTCCTGACACAACGGAACCTACAACCGAACCGACCACAACTGATCCTGCTACCACTGAACCCGCAACCCAGGCTCCCGCAACGGTTAACGTAGAGGTTGTTGATATGAACGAGGACGTTGTTGCAACATTCAGCTTTACTGTTGAGGCTGATACGGAGATGACGTGGGAATATCTTGTTGCGCAGATAAAAAGCAAGGGTTATGAGCCTATGGCAGGTATCTACGGTGATGCTGTTGGTGCGGTTGCTCAAGCAGGCAAAAACTACAGTATCACAGCAGAATTATAATGTTTTGTCGTTCTGATAGAGCAGAAAAGAGAAATTCTCCATATATGCTCGGAACTACTTAAGAGTTTAACAAGGAGGCAATTTTATGAAAAAAGCATTATCATTGTTTCTTGCATTAATAATGACTTTCAGTATTGTTGTTATCGGTATAACAGAGTTACCGCATTCTCATGCTGAAGAAGTTTCAACTCAAAGCTTGTCCGAAAATAACTTTGTTTATAATGTTGTTGACGGAAATGCAGTTATTGTTGATTATACCGATAAGCAGTCAATCGAGGAAATATTTATTCCTGAAACCCTCGGCGGTTATCCGGTAACGAAGCTTAACATCAGATCTTTTAAAGGATGTCAGTGCATAGCTGTTACAATTCCCGCAACGGTAACTACTATTCATGTTACAGCTTTTGCTTTTGATATGCCCAATATCGAAAGATTCACGGTGGATGAAAATAATACGACATATTCATCCGAGAACGGTATTCTCTACAGAGGGAAAACCGCCAGATCAATTGTTGCATATCCTAAAAACGCTCCGGCGGAATCTCTCAGCTTAGAAGCAATAAGTGTGAATTCTTATGCATTCACCGAGGTAAGAAATCTGAAAAATATTACGCTTTCATACGGTTATGTTAACGATAAATATACAAGCTACGACATCGCTAAATATGCTTTTTACAATGCAACAAGCCTTGAAAGCGTTGAAATGAACAAGAGTATAAATTCAATCGGAGACTATGCTTTTGCATCGTGCTCGTCACTTGCGTCGGTCAAAATTTACGATGTTGTTGAAAGTCTGGGTTGGGATATCTTTGCAGATACTCCGTTTATCAATAATCGCGATAATTATGATTTTTCCGGTATTCTTACTCTTCACAAAAATATTATTGCAACTCATCCTTCAGGTGATAAGGAATATTATGAAGTACCTGCAGGTATGCGATCAATTGCAGGCGGTGCATTCCGATGGAACTCTCTGAAAGTGGTTTCAATCAACAGCGGAATGGAAAATATTGTTTCAAATCCTTTTGCAAAATGTCCGAATCTTGAAACATTTACCGTTCACTCAGACAGTATATTCGCTGTTGATGACCACGGTGTACTCTATAATAAAGACAATGACCGTATAATAGCTTATCCAAACGGCAGATATGAGAGCTGTTACAATGCCAAATCAATCAGTTCCTTGAGCGGAATCCTTCCTTATGCGTTCTATCTCAGTCCGATTGAGAATATATACCTTCCCGATCTCTCATATATAGGTTATTGTGCTTTGGGTGATGAAAACGGCATAACCAATATTTATTATGAAAATGATAAAAGCGATTGGAACAGCGCGTGCTACGATAAAGCCATCTATGATACAATGGTAACCGCAGAGGATGTTGCAAACATTCATTTTAACACGTATTCGGTTGCAGAGCATTATATGATTTCGGATAATGCTGTTCAATCGGTATGCTCCTGCGGTTATGTTGACGAGCACGGTTATGCCGAGGGCAACTGTACGGAGGACGGCTTTGTTTATGATATTATGTGCGGTAAGGCCGTTATTAAGGGTTATAAATTCAGAGAATCAACATCTGCTCTTGTTATTCCCGAAACAATTGACGGTTATCCCGTAACAAAGCTTGAGCGCGGAGCATTCAGAGACTGTATGTTTACCTCAGTTCATATTCCTTCAAAAGTTATGGAAATTGACCCTGAGGCATTTGCCTACGCCATCAACAATCAGGCTTTCGCTGTTGCATCGGATAATCAGTATTATAAGGCTGTTGACGGTGTTCTTTTCAAATACGGCTCTGTTATTGCTTTGGTTGCATATCCTCAGAATGCTCCTGCTTCGGAATATTCACAGCCTGCTGATGCTGTTGAAATTCTGCCCTACGCTTTCTGCGGAAGCAAAAATCTTAAAACTCTCAGCTCGTGGCAGTCGGTTATCATCAGAGACTACGCGTTTATCAATTCAAGCGTAGAAACAATCAGCGGTTGGAATGCACAGCGAATCGGAAACGGTGCGTTCAAGAATTCCAATCTTAAAGGTTTTTCATTAATATCCACTCCTGGATTTTTAGGTTACAATGCTTTTGAGGGAACACCTTTCCTTGAAAATGCTGATTATGACGAGGATGGCGTTTTCTATCACGAAAATATCCTTGTTGCAACCGATACAGAACACGATAAAAATTATTATGTAATCAAAGACGGAACAACTGTTGTTGCAGGCGGTGCTGTCAAATGGAAAAGCCTTGAAGAAATTTATATTCCTGATAGCGTTGAAACCGTAAACGGCTCATCATTCAGCGATTCAACAAGTCTCAAGACATTCACTTTGGAGAGTAACAAGCATTTCAGTATTAACAATAATGGCGCGCTTCACGATTCAACCGGTGCAAAGCTTATTGCATATCCTACAGGTGCCGAAAATATCTGTTATGTTGTTCCGCGCTGTGTTACCGAAATCGGTGCATTTGCATTCAACAACGTTCAGATGCTCAGCTGTGTTAATATTCCGAATTATATTGAAACCGTTGGTGAATATGCCTTTGGTATGCGCGGATTCAGTCGTATTATAAGATTCAGATACGAAAGAAACGATTTTTTCTGGGGAGAAATCAATCATGTTCAGCCGGGTATGGATGTGTTGGACTGCTATGAATTAGTCTATAAAACTTTTGGAGAATACAACGAAGGCTCACACGCAAACAAGTCAACAAAAACCGAAACCATAGGAACGGGCTGTGATCAAAAAATCCGTACAACTTATACCTGCTCCTGCGGTTATGTCCGTTATTTTTATCCGCAACTTCCCAAGGCTCATATAGCTGCTAAAGAATATACTGTTACAATAAAACCGACATGTACCGCCACAGGAGAATGTGAAGTTCGCTGCTCTGTATGCTCAAAGACTCTCAGAACAAAAACCATGTCTTCACTCGGCCACGATTATGAGCTTATTGAACACATCAAAGCAACCTGCGTAAAGAACGGCGAAAAAACATATCAGTGCACACGCTGTAACATCAAAAAGACCGAGGAAGCCGAGCCGGCTCTCGGCCATACCGGTTCGGGTGAGACGGTAAAAATTGATCCCACCTGCACCGAGGACGGCGGTCTCTATTATACTTGTATCAGATGTGACGAGCCGATTTATGACGAGTGGATTGAAAAATATCCTGCAACGGGTCACACCCCTGGCGAATGGGTACGCACACAGGAGCCTACCTGCACAGATCATCAGGTTGATACGCTTTTCTGCTCCGTCTGCACAATGGCAATTGAAAATATAATAGGCGATTTGGGAGATCATAATTATAGATCAAGAGTAACATACAGAAGCTGCACTCGTATAAGAACCCGTTATGAGTGTGTCAATTGCGATCAATATTATTATAACGATATTAATGCTGGCGACGATGCCATTATGGGCGATAACGAATACGGTCTCGGTCATATTGTTGAAGAAGTAGTCTATGAACCTACCTGCGAAGATTATGGCGAAATTTGCAATGAATGTACTGTTTGCGGTCGCATTGTAGGCAATACTACAATAACAGCAGAGCCGTTAGGCCACACTTGGGAAGAAGAAATAATTTCTGAAGCTACCTGCACGGAAGAAGGTCTGAAAGAGTTATACTGCACGGTCTGCGGCGGATGGGATGAAGAAATAATCCCCAAAGCCGCCCATACCATCGACAAATGGGAATATGTATACGGTAACACATTCTCAGGCACTTGTTCCGTGTGCGGAGAAAGCTTTGAGAAAGTTGAGGTTGAAATTACTCTTGACCGAAGCGAAATAACCCTTTATAACCAGAGTACAAAGACTCTTTCCGTTACCGTAACGGAAAACATAACCGATAACATCGTTTTCACTTCGTCAGACAGCAATGTAGCCGCTGTTGACGCAAACGGAACAGTAACCGCAATGGCTCCAGGTAAGGCGGTTATTACCGCAAGAATTGACGGCACGGAAATAACGGCTCAATGCGAGGTGACCGTTAAGGCGAGAACGTTCCGCATTGAATGGGTTGTTGACGGTGTAACCTATGAGTGCAATTATCTTGAAGAAGGCGCCGAGATTACAGTGCCTGACGCTCCCGAAAAGGCAGGTTGTGTGTTTGTCGGTTGGTCGCCCGAGGTGCCCGAAACAATGCCTTCATACAACCTTACTTTCACTGCTGTTTATAACGTCGTTTTACAGTCAGGTGATTTTAATGTTTCTGCAACCTATTTGCTCGGCTGCTACGATGAGAATGTTACTCTCGAGGTCGCTTTGATTGAAGGCGACAGAGAACCCGGCGGCGTGTATATGGTCGATGGCGAGTATTATAAGCAGATCGGTCTCTACAACATCAAAACGGTCAATGAAAATTCAGAGGTCGTTCAGCCTAATGAAGGTTATAAGGTAACAATCAGAATCGCAATTCCCGAAGCCTATAAAAATCAGACATCATTTATGATTTATCACCGCTTCACGGGCGGCGGCAGAGAACAGCTTTCAACTTCGGCAGGCACACTCAGAATCGAAAACGGCTATCTTGTTTTTGAAGTAACCAAGTTCAGCGAGTTTGAAATTTTTGTTCCTGCTGCATATATAAAAATCACTCATCTTCCCGATAAAACGGTTTATTATTATAACACCGCTAAAGAGCTTGATTTAACAGGATTAAGAATCAGATACACAAATTCCAACGGTACAACAAAAATGTTAAACGAGTCTTCACCGCTTACCGTTACGGGTTTTGACGGCACACAAGTCGGCAAACAGACCATTACCGTAAAATACGGACAGTATTCCGATACCTTTGATGTGACCGTTAAATATAACTGGTGGCAGTGGATAATTCATGTGTTATTCCTGGGCTTGTTTAAAATATAAAATTAATTAATCAACCCCGAAGAGGGCAGAAGTTACTGCTCCCTTCGGGGATTTTTTCTTTGGATGCATAGTTGTAATTTTTAACCGCTTTTGGTTATTTTTTCAAAATTAAGCCGATTAAACAACAGTTGTCTTATTTGTTTTCAAGGTTTATAATAAAATTGAAAACTTTTTCAAAAAAATTTTTGTTACATTTTGAAATTTCGTTGACTACATAATGAAGGACAATGAAAGGAGTGAGGATAATGAGCGAAAAGAAGCGAGCCGACGCATTACTGCAGGAATGCTACGACCAATACCGCATAAGACTTTTCAATTATTGTCTTTCACGCCTTGACGGTTCACGGGAGGCTGCAGATGACTGTGTGCAAGAGACCTTCATTGTTTTTTATAACAAGCTTCTCGACGGAGAAGAATTTGAAAATCCGAGAGCGTTTCTTTACCGCACGGCGCACAACTTCGTCAAACGGCAAAAGCAAAAAGATGCTGTTAAGTTAAAACGAAACGTTCCGCTTGACGATGCGGCTGAAATCGGAGTCACCGATGAATATTTATCACGGCTTGACCTGATTGACTACGAAGAAATCGCAAAAATTCTTTTGAATCTTCTGACCGATGAAGAAAAACAAATCTATGATTTGCGGTACATACGAAAACAAGGTGTTGAAGATATTTCAGAACAACTCGGAATTTCAAGACCTGCCGCATCGATGCGGTTAATGCGATTACGAAACAAGATTAAAGATATGGTTTATTCTTTTGATATTGAAAAGAAAGGAGGCTGACGGAATGATGACAGTAAGCAAAGAAATTTTAATGCACCCCGATTTTATGACCAATCTCGCCGATGAACTTTGCGCTATGCTTGAAGCACTAATCGATGCAGAATTCGACAAAGGCGATGACACAGATTTTGATTTCATCGATGAATGTGCAGATGCGATTAATGCAATCCGTTCGGGCGATAACGCACAGATTCTTCCCCTTATTTCTCGCAAGGATTTCTTGAAGAAAGTCGGTATCAAGACCGAACGCAAATTCAGAGCTTTTGTTGCGGCGGCAGCGGCAATCGCAATCCTTTTCACCGCAGGCACACAGATTGAAGTTGAAGAAAATGTTTCGGTTATTGAGGCACTTTCGGGCATCGTTTCGGAATTATTCACAGGAGAAAAGCAGGCAGAGACTCCTGCAACAACTCAGCCGGAAACAACGCAGGCTGATGCTCTGATTACGGGTATCAGCGTTGAAACAACAGACGAATTTAAATCTGAATATTATGTAGGCGAGTCATTTGAGCAAAAGGGTATAAAGGTTTTTGCGGAATATGACAACGGCGAACGAAAGCTTGTACGCATTGACAGTTACACGGTTGAGATTTCCGACAGCTTTGGCACTCAGCCGAAATATGAAACTGTTAAAATCATCGCTGCAGGCTTCACACAAACTCTTGAAGTGAGAATTATCGAAAGCCTTGAAACGAAAAAACTGAATTCCGTTTATGCGATATTCCCCGAAGATTTTGATTTCACGGTAAATGATTTGAACAACATCGATCTTTCCGAAATGCAGGTTTATGCAGTTTACAGTAACGGCGACGAAACAGAGCTGACAGCTGACGAATACACGCTTGATATTGAGATTGAAAAGAAATTGTTCAAAGAAGAAGCGTTTGTGACAATTAGCTACGGAGGATGCTCATGTTCGTTTACGGTGTTTAAGGAGTAGAAAGTGTTACGCACTATACAAATCAACCTTAAACACTTTACAGCCGAAAAGGAGGCTATATTATGAAACGAAAGATTTTATCTTTTATACTTATATTAACTTTAATCATATCAGCATCGCCTTTAACAGGCTATGATTTAACTGCTGTTTTTTCAGCAAAAGCTGAAGCGGCGGATACTCTTGTCTGGGGTGATTATGAATATGTTCACGAATACGACGAAATCGGAGAAGGTGCGCGAATAACAAGCTATCTCGGCTTAGATGCAGATGTTTCCGTTCCTGCGGAAATCGGGGGACTGCCTGTGCTTACAATCGGCAACAGATGCTTCTCAAACTCCGAAAGTGCGGATAAAATTGAAACGGTAACTCTGCCTTCAACTGTAAAAAGGATTAGCAGCTATGCTTTCAGCGGCATGGATAATCTGAAAAAAATAACCCTTAATGAAGGTGTTCAGCAGATATATATGGGTGCTTTCGGTTATTGCCCCAGCCTTGTTTCCGTTAATCTTCCCGACAGTGTGGAGTATATGGAGAGCGATTTGTTCAGAAATTGCACAAGCCTCAAAGAAATAACCTGGCCCGGCAATGATGTTGAAATGGACTCCCAAACTTTTTACGGCAGCAGCATTGAGAAAATCAACCTCTCTGAGGGTATGACCACTATTTATGATTACTTTTTTACATATACAAAGGTAAAAACAGTTACCGTCCCTTCAACCGTGGATCTTGTTATGTCAAAGGCTTTTTATAATTCGAATTGGCATCAGACAGTTGAAACCGTAATTTTCCGGCATGAGCAAAGCATTAATTTTGACTGCCTGGAGCGTTCAAACAGCCCTGCACTCAAAAATGTCTATATGCGTCATTTTCCTACGGGTATGCGCGAAGCTTTTCTCAATACATATAATGTTGCTTATGATGATGTAAGCGGATATTGGCATTGCTCCTATGTTGGAGATTATTCCTCATATGAAGTACATCATGACAAGTCATTTGATTATATTCTCAAAGAAAACGGCGAAGCAGTTCTTGTCAAGTACACGGGTTACAACCCTTATATTATTCTGCCTGAGGAGGTAGGATTTCCCGATATTAATTATGGCGTTGTAACAGAAATTGGCAGCGGAGCTTTTACAGATACAAATGTAACAAAAGTTATTCTTTCCAACACAATCAAACGAATCGGCAACTATGCTTTCAAAAACTGCTCAACTCTTACATCAATTGAAATTCCTGATTCTGTTCAGGAAATCGGAAACGGTGCTTTTTATCTTTGTTCTGCTCTTGAAACAATTACATTGCCTGAATCAATAACTCAAATCGGTCCCAAGGCGTTCAAATCCTGTCATGCGCTTAAAACAATCAATTGGCCGTCTCAGGTTAAGTACGTACCTGCTGATGCTTTCATGCTTTGCAACAGCTTCAACGATTTCGGCATTTTTGAGAATGTTGAAATTATCGGCAACGGTGCATTCCGAGGCTGTAAATCATTGGTTATTGATGATTTCGGCGACAAGATAAAGGAAATCGGCGGCTATGCATTCACCGGCAGCACAACTGATGGAATGAGCGGAAATTTTGCAACGATAAATGCAACAACTCTGCCCGAAAACCTTGAATATATCGGCGACCGTGCCTTTGCGCATAACCCCACCGTCAAGCAAATCACAATTCCCGAAAATGTGAAAGAAATGGGTACTTATGTTTTCCGTTACGCTCCTCTTGAGCAGGTTGAAATCCTTGCACCGCTTACGGAGATTCCCTATGGAACATTTTATCTTACTGATCTAAAGTCCGTTATTCTGCCCGACACCCTCAAAGAAATCGGTGAATATGCCTTTGGCGGATGCAATGGTCTGGAAGAAATTGTTATTCCCGATTCCGTTGAAACAATCGGTAAGCGAGCATTTAGAAACTGTTCAAGCCTTACGAGCATTGATTTGCCCGAAGCTCTGACCTATGTAGGCGAGAGCGCATTTGAACTCTGCGAATTGATAACGGAGCTTGTTATTCCGCAAAATCTTACCGAAATCGGTGATTGCGCTTTTGCGGGGCTGGGCATTGAAAGCATTCATATTCCCTCAAATGTCAAGAAAATCGGAATGATGGCATTTTCAAGCTGTGAAAATCTTACCGAGATAACAATTGAAAACGGTGTTGAAACAATCGGTACCCGTGCTTTTGAATGGAACAAGGCAACGGAAATTGCTATTCCCGAAAGCGTAAGAGAATTAGGCACTGAAATTATCAGTGAAACATTGATTGAAACCGTTTATTACAATGCAATTGAGCTTGACAAAAACTTCGGCAGAGCGCCGACTTCAAAATTCCCGATTTTTTCAAGCAATGAGCTGAAAAAGATTGTTTTCGGAGATAAGGTTAAGCTTGTTCCCGGATTATTGGCATATAACTGCATTACTCTTGAAGAAATCGTTTTTTCAAACAGCATTGAAGAAATTGATTACGGCGCATTCTGGGGCTGTACCGCTCTTAAGTTCTTCACTCTGCCAAACAGCCTCAAATTAATTGATATGTATGCTTTTGAGAGCTGTGCAAGCATAGAAAGCGTTGTTATTCCCGAGGGAACGGAAGAAATAAGAAGTGTTGCTTTCCGCAACTGCACCGCATTGGCGGAAATCACAATTCCCTCAAGCATTAAAGTGATTAATCCCCATGCATTTGATGGCTGTACGGGCGCAAAAACCCTCAATTTCAACGCTGTGGAAGTTAAATACGGCAACGCAACCGAAACGGAAATCGGCGAGGTTTATTATTCACCGTTCGAGGAGATGACCGCCCTTGAAACAATAAATATAGGTGCAAACGTGAAAGAAATCTGCGACTATGCATTCTGCGGAGTGAAAGGTCCCGTTCAAGTCAACCTGCCTGCGAATGTTACTGATATCGGCAAATGCGCATTTGCATTCAGCGGTATCACCACCTTTACGGCAACGGATAATTTTGAAAGCATCGGCGAATATGCATTTTACGGCTGTGAAAGCCTTGAAACTGCAGATTGGGGCAACGGGCTTATGATTATTGCCCTGGGTGCATTCGACAACTGCGCAAAGCTCAAGGAGGTTTATATTCCCGATACGGTAAGCGTTATTGAAACAAGTGCCTTCAAAAACTGCGTTGAGCTTGAAACGGCTTATATTTCATCAAATGTGAATTATATTCCGGGCGATGCGTTTTATAACTGCACCTCTCTTTCAGCCGTAACCTGGAATTCAGCGAAAAAGCTTATCGGAAGGCTTGCATTCGGCAACTGTTCAAGCCTTAATGAATTTGATTTTAACAATGTTGAAAAGCTTTATGACAACAGTTTTGCAGGCAGCGGAATAACCGCAGTTATGCTTGGCGAAAAAGCTGATGAAACTCCCTCTGCACTTGAAGAAATTGAAGTTCAGAGCTTTATGGATTGCCAAAGCCTTGCCAATGTTTCAATCGGCGGCAATGTATCCGCAATCAAAACTCAGGCTTTTGCGAACTGCGAAAACCTTGAAACAGCTATTATTTCCGACAGCGTAACAGAAATTGCAGAGAATGCGTTTGAGGGTTGTGATAATCTGACTATTATCTGTAACGAAAATTCATATGCTCACGCCTATGCATCGGCTCAAGGCATTGCAGTTACAACTCTTGTAATTGCTCCTATTCCAAATCAGACATATACGGGTTTTGAAATCAAGCCTGAAATCAGCGTATCATTTTCAGGTAAAGCGCTGGATAAAAATACAGATTTCACAGCGACATATTCAAATAACGTAAATGTAGGAACAGCCAATGTAAAAATAAAGGGTTTGGGCGAGCTTAAAATGCTTGCAAGCAAAGCTGATTTTACAATTGTAACAAGCGATATTTCAAATGCGTATGTTGCGGAAATTAAGGCAGTTGACTACACAGGTGAGAAAATTATTCCAGAGTTAACCGTTGTATCTGGCGGAAAAGTTCTTGAAAAAGGTAAGGATTATACCGTAACCTACAAGAATAATGTTGAACCGGGAACAGCAACTGTCGAATTAAAAGGAATCGGTAATTATTCCGGAAGTAAAACCGTTTATTTTGAAATTCAAGAGCTTGATACGGTTCAAAATATTGTCAATGTACTCCTTTCATTCTTTAACGCAATTGGCGCAAAAATCAAAGCTTTTTTTGCTCAATTTGTGATAATCCGTAAATAACGGAGGTTTAAAATGAAAAAATTGTTAAAAAAAATTATATGCGGCGTGGCGGCTCTTGCCGTCATTGCCGCCTCGGCTCCGCTGACGGGCATTGATTTCAGCAGTCTGTTTACCGTTGAATCCGAAGCTGCAAGCGCATTAAACAGAGCAGGCGATTACGAAATCAAAAACCAAATAGGTCGTGATTATGTTTATATCACCAAGTATTACGGAAATGATATTGATGTTGTTATTCCGTCGGAATTAAAAGGCAAACCCGTTGTTGGAATCCGTTCAGATTGCTTCAGCGGAAGTACGGCTGAGGATGCAACCCCGGAGCAGCAGGCTTGTGCCAAAATAAAAAGCGTTACAATACCCGAAACTGTTGAAGATATAAATGCAAGAGCGTTCAAGGGTTGCGTTTCTCTTGAAAAAATAAATTTCAGCGAAGGTTTATATGATATAGATGCATCAGCATTTGAAGGCTGTGAAAAGCTGACGGAAATCAACCTCCCTCAGACTCTTAGCAGCTTTGACGGCACTGCGCTGAACGGCACGGCTGTTGAAGAGCTTGTTCTGCCTTCCTATATTGAACATATTTCTTATAAGCAATACGCAAACACAAATGTAAAAAGAATTACTGCAAAGGGCAATGCAAATATCTCGTATATTAATTCAACAAACAATGTTACTGAAGAAATCATTGTTGAAGGCTTTATGTATGCCCGTGAGGTCATCAATGACGATGAAGGTGTTAAAAACAATGCTTTAAAAAGGATTGTGTGCAAGGGCGGCATGGAAATGGATGCGCAAATCGAGCTTGAAGCCTACGGTCTCTACCCTCATTATGAGGATGACGGAACGGTTATTTTCACGAGAACATCTGATGAATATGCAGAAACCTTTGTCAGCGGCGATTATAATTACGCCGTTAAAAACGGAAACGAAGCGGTTATCACCCGATATATCGGCGCAGGCTCGGATATCACCGTGCCTGAAAGCATTGACGGTTATACCGTTACGGAAATTGCTGACTATGCTTTTATAGCCCAGTGGACTGAGCGTGGTTTCAGAGCTTGCAACACAAGCGTTATCGGCAGAGAACAAATAACTTCAATCACTCTGCCTGCAACCGTAAACGAAATCGGTGCATATGCCTTTGCATTCAACAAAGCTTTGAAAACGATTAATATACCCGAAGGGATAACAGTAATACCCCACGGTGCATTTATGGATGCAGAAGCATTGGAGAGCATATCAATTCCGTCAGTCACCAAAATTTTACCTATGGCATTTTGTTTTTGCATATCTCTCAAAAATGTTGAGTCGGGCAATGTGAAAGAAATCGGCAGTCTCGCTTTTGATTCAACCGCCTTGACATCATTCGACTTTTCCGACGGTCTTGAAAAAATCGGGCATTATGCCTTTGCAGATTGCAAAAATCTGCAGACCGCTATGCTTCCCGACAGCCTTACTCAGCTCGGAATGGGTTCATTCTTACAATGCAATTCGCTTGAAACAGTAACCCTCGGCAGCGCAGAAAAAATTCCCTATGAATGTTTTGTAGCCTGCAATATCAGATTTCTCGTTATTCCCGATTCGGTAACTGAAGTCGGTGACTATGCTTTTGATTGCAATGATTTGAGAAGCCTGACTCTTTCAAACAATCTGAAAAAAATCGGCTTTAACGCTTTTTCAGGCACAGAGGAAACCTGCAAGGAAAATTACAGCACCCTTTATATCCCTCATTCCGTTGAGTACATTGATGAAGGTGCATTTATGCATTCGGGCTTCGGCAAAATAATTATCAACGGAACAAATCTTGAAATAGATGCTCATGCTTTTGCTTACAGTAAATTTTCGGAGCTTAAAATCGGCAGCGGAGTGAAAAGCATAGGTGTCTGTGCTTTCTTTAAGAATCTCAACCTTGTTAAGCTGGAAATTGAAAACGGTGTTGAAAGAATTGATACATATGCTTTTTCATATTGCCAGAATCTGCAGAAAATTGAAATCCCCGAAAGTGTTAATTATTTCGGCAAAGAAGCTTTTTATCCCTGCAAGAGGGTAGAAACCATTGTTTTCAACGCTGCTGATTACACCTGTTACTCGGATTATTTGCCACCGGAATACCAGATTTTTGACGGGCGAAATGTAACCGAGCTTATAATCGGTGACGGAGTTAAAAAAATCTATGAAGGTACATTCTGCAATTTTGAAAAAATAACAGAGCTGACGATTCCCGATTCTGTTACGGAAATTGAAGATTTTGCTTTTTATACCTGTCCGAAGCTTGAAAAGCTTATTTTATCTAAAAACCTGCACACAATAGGTGATTCGGCATTTTATGAATGCTTGTCCCTTAAAGATCTTGTTTTGCCTGAATCACTTCAGATTATCGAAGAATATGCTTTCGATAGTTGCAAATCACTTAATGAGCTTGTTTTGCCCGAATCAATTCAATCAATAGGCTATTACGCTTTTGCTGACGGTGCCTTCACCTCTCTGACCTTCCCCGAAGGCTTACAAACACTCAGCGGTAAAGCTTTTGCAGGATGCAAAAATGTAACCGAGATTAATTTTTATTCTGCAAACTGTAAATTCACCAATTTAACCTCAAGCAATATTTCCGGTTTATATTATTCTCCGTTCTACGGTTTATCAAATCTCAAAACCGTTAACCTCGGCGAAAATATAAAGGAGCTTCCTGCATATCTTTTCTGCGGAATTGATTCAATAGACGAAATTGTTCTTCCGTCAACGGTCACGGATGTTGGCGTATGGGCATTTGCATTCAGCGGTATCACAAGCTTCAAAGCCACCGATAGCCTTGAAAGCATTGAAGAGTTTGCGTTCTACGGCTGCACTAAGCTTGAATCCGTAGAAACGGGAAATAAAATTATACTTATCGGTGCAGGAGCTTTCACAGGTTGCAATAAGCTGACCGAAATTTACATTCCCGACACGGTAACAAACATAGAAATGGATGCATTCAAAAATTGCTCCGCACTTCAGACCGTTCGTATGTCACCTAATGTTGATTACATTCCCCGTGAAGCATTCTACAACTGCAAAGAGCTTTCAACATTTACGTGGGATTCCGACAGCAAGCTCGTCGGCAGGCTTGCATTCGGCAACTGTGTAAAGCTCACCGATTTTGATTTTATGAATGTTGAAAAGCTCTATGTAAACAGCTTCCTCGGAAGCGGTGTTAATATTGTTCAGCTTGGCGAAACAGAAAACGAAGCAAGCCTTACTCCGCTGACAACCGTTGAAGTTCAGAGTTTCATGGATTGCGATAACCTTGCAACCCTCGGTATCGGTGGTAATGTTACAGCAATCAAAACTCAGGCTTTCGCAAACTGTGAAAATCTTGAAACCGCAGTTATTGCAGACAGCGTAACCGAAATTGCTGAAGATGCATTTGACGGCTGTGATAAGCTCACAATTTACTGCTCTGAAAACTCTTATGCCCATACATATGCACAGACTCAGGGTATCAGAGTCAGCACTCTTGTTATCGCACCCATTCCCAATCAGACCTACACAGGATTTGAAATCAAACCCGAAATCAGTGTTTCTGCTTCGGGCGATACTCTTGATAAAAACATTGACTTCAGCGTATCTTATGCTAATAATGTTAATGTAGGTAATGCCGATGTAAATGTTAAAGGCTTGGGCGATTTCAGAATGTTCGCAAGCAGAGCAATGTTCACAATCGTAACAAAGAACGTTTCTGCTGTAACCGTTTCTCCCATCGCTGACCAGCCTTATACAGGTTCAGCTATCACTCCTGAACTCACAGTTACAGACGGATTGAAAGTTCTCAGCGAAGGCAAAGATTACACCGTAACTTTCAGTAACAACGTTAACGAAGGAACAGCAACTGCAAAAATCACGGGTATCGGCAACTATTCAGGCACAGCAACCGCAGATTTCGTGATTTCAAAAGAAGCAGAAGAACCGAGTTTCTTTGAAAGAATCATTTCAACCATAAGCTCATTCTTCGCAAAAGTTATTTCATTCTTCGTATCAATATTTATGTAATCAAAGGAAGATTGTCATGAAGATAATAGAAAAAATTCTTACCGTCGCAGTAATTGTAACGGTTTCTGCAATCGTTCTCGGTTTTATAATATGGGTTGCTCTTGAACTTTTCGGCAATCCTCTTGACAGAAAGAACGTCAAACATATTGCTGAACAATATGTTGCCGAAAACTATTCCGAAATGAATCCCACAATAGTCGATATCGATTATGACGCAAAGTATATCGGTTATCAGGTTGAGGTTCACCTTGAAAAAACAGGCAAAACCTTTTGGCTGAAATATTATGAATCAGGTGAGCTTGAATGGGATTCATATGATTTCTCAATATATGAGGAAAAATACGGCATTGCATATTACGAAGAAGGTCTTTTCGGGATATGGGAAAAAATCGGCACTCCGCAAAACAAAAAGCAGAAAGCTGTTGTAGCAGTTATAAACTTTGATTCGGAAATTCAGAACGGTGGTCTTGCGCAGTATCTCATCAATGAAGATGATGAATATATTGCAAACATCCTTGATTATCTCCGTGTTGTCGGTGCAGAAGATCAGGCAGACTTGCTTGAAACATTCATGGCAGAAAACGATATTGAATTCAAATCTGTTGAAACCAGCAGCATTGAGGAAAGTATTGAATTTGAAAAAAGCAAGCCTTTCGATGAGTTCAACGATGCATATATTGATATGGAAAACACCGATTGGGACGTAACCAATTTAACAATTTCTGTTATCACTTTTATTCAGGATAACATAGAGGATTTTTAAGATGAAGAAGATTAAATGTGTTTTTACAATCGTTGCATTCCTGATGATTCCGCTTGTTTTGTCGGCTTGTTCAAACTGGACGGTTGAACGATATATCTATGAATATCACCGTGAGAAATACGAAGCAGAGGACTTTTTGCCAAGCGGCTTTGCGAGTTATGACAGCGTTTACTACGATTATGACAAGGATATAGTTTTCATATTTGAAACAAACACAATGACGGTTAAAGCAAAATATGACGATTTCTATGTGGCAAAGAAACACGAGGTCGAGCAGACTTATAACTTCCTCACCGAACCTGTCGAAGCCGATATTCTTGAAGGACACTATACCATTCCCGTAACGGAATTTGAGTATAAAGGATTTCAGATGAGAGTTGCCGACGGCGGCGAATATCCCAAAAAGTTCGGCATAGTCGGTTATAACGACGAAACAAAAGAAATTGCATATCTTTGGTTTTATGACCCCGATTTGGATTTCATCGCAGAACCCGACCAAGATAAAGAACAAGCAATGATTGAATTTGTTGAGAATAATTTTAAACTGTAAGTTAATTTAATATTACTGAAAAATTATAAGCCATACACCTTGGTTAAAAGTCAAGGTGTATGGCTTTAACTTATTATTCAATTGTTTTGTAAAACGTCCGTAATTGATTCAAGCAATATTTCTGTATCAGTAGCCCCTGTGTTCCATATTTCAATCAATACATTGTCAATGCTGAGTGTTTTATAATAAACAGTTCTGTCTTGTTGCTCGTAAACTATTCCGTTCGTTGTTTCGGAGTATTCATATCCCGAAATTCCGTTAAAATCAATGCGTTCCAAGCAAGCATCTGTTGCATTTTCTTTACTGCTGAACAAATGAATTATAAACGAAACCGAATCGCCTTTATAAATAACACTTTCAACAAATCCGTCTGACACACCGTCAAGATAAGACGGTTCGTCGCTGATTGCAAGATTATGCTCTGCAAATATTCCGTCAAATTCAGATATAGGCAACTCTTTAATTTCCGCTTTTTCAAGTGCTTCAGAAACAGATTCTGTTGTTTGCTCCGGTATATTCTTGTTCTTTAAGTTATGAGTAAAGGCAAAAACAAGCATCGAAATAAGCGCTGCAAACCAAATTATCAAAAAGATGTATTTGGGTAGAGCAGAAGGTCTGTATCTTTTTTTGTTTTTGTACTCTCCCGTTTCCCAATTATCTGCATAATCAGCAAGCTGTTGAGATTCAAGGGTTGTTATTTCTGAATTCTGAATCTCGCTGAAATCAAGTTCCTTTGCGGTCTTTTTATAAATCAGACCGATAATAAACGAAGCAACAAAGATAACAGGAACAATAATTTTCAAAATATTGAGAGTTGAATCAAAAGCATTAGTTGCCAATCCGAAACTGCTCAATGCCATACCCACAAGAGAAGGCAACAACAAAACATAATAAGCCCATATTATGAGTTGAGTTTTATGAGGATTTGGGGAGGTATCAATCATCCATGCATTTATTCCGCTGTGTCGCCTGTGCATCCTTAAATTTTCTTGCTGATATCTTTCAACATCACTTTCTCTTTTGTGAGATGAACGATACACCGCTTTCCATATCCATTTAAGGCTTAAATCCGTAATAGGAACAAAGAGTCCGAAGCATATCAGTCTTATGATTTCGTTTGACATTTTTCTTCACCTGTTTTTATACATAAAATCAACAAGGATTGCACTTAAATATGTTTTTCTAAAACTTATAAAAATTATAACATAATTCAAACAGAAAAACAATTAAATAAATATTTGTTATGAATCTGCCGTTATCGCATGAAAATTCTGCTACACCGTTATATTTTCTTGCAATAGTTTTGTGCTGCCTACACCGTAGCCGTGATTTTTCCTTCTTTGATGTAGCGAATTTTGGTATTTATGTTCTTATCAAAAAAAATTCTGCGTTTTGAATATTAAATGTAAATTTTTATTAAACTCACTTGACAAACGAGGTTTATAATTATAAACTTAAACTAAGGTTTGTGATTGCAAACCAAATATATAAAACGGGGGTTTTATTATGAACGATCTTACATTATGGGAAAGCGAGTACAAATTTATGTGTGTTATCTGGGACAATGCACCCGTAAATTCAGGAAAGCTCGTTGAGCTTTGCAAAGAAAAGCTCGGCTGGAAAAAATCAACAACTTACAATGCAATCCGTAAGATGTGCGAAAAAGGACTTATTAAAAATGAAAACGCAGTTGTTTCCGTTATAGTGCCTAAAGAAATGGTGCAGGCAAATGAAAGCGAAAGCTTTGTTGAGCGCACATTTGAAGGTTCACTTCCGTCTTTTCTTGCATCATTTCTCGGTGGCAAAACCATTTCTGAGAAAGAAGCCGATATTCTGACTGCGCTTATTAACTCGCATAAGGAGGAGTAATAATGATTGATTTTATTGAACAAATATTTATTACCTTTCTCAATTTGAGTTTAACGGGCAGTTACATAATCGTTGCAATAACGCTCTTCAGGTTACTTCTTAAGAAAGCTCCGAAAAATTTCTCGTATTATTTATGGGCGATTGCGGGAATAAGGCTTCTTTGCAAGTTTTCATTTTCATCAGTATTCAGTATTTTCAATTTGTTTTCTGTGCCTGCAGAAAAATCTCCACTCAGCGTTACAACATCCAACAATTATGTGCCTGGCGATATAGGTTTATTGCCTGTTCCGAAAATTTCAACAGGTATTCCTGCGGCGGATATGATTATCAATCCCATGCTGCCCGAAGCGAATGTTGCGGCAAGTGTAAATCCTATGCAGATTGTTATTACCGTTGCATCGGTTATATGGATAATCGGTATAGTTGCAATGGCGATATACGGCATTGT
Organism: Acutalibacteraceae bacterium; assembly: GCA_045630405.1. Lineage (GTDB taxonomy): Bacteria > Bacillota > Clostridia > Oscillospirales > Acutalibacteraceae > CAG-177. The sequence continues at coordinate 15,146 of JAZQTC010000046.1, read as the reverse complement.
TTCGTTTATAAAAGTATATAAGAATATTGAGTTTGCAACAAAGATTAAGGAAAACATTTTTGAATGCGAGAAGCTGAAATCACCCTTTGTTTTTGGAATTATCAAACCGAAGATTTATCTTCCCTGCGGAATGGACGAAAAGCAAAGAGAATACGTTATTCTTCACGAAAAGGCTCACATCAGACGACTTGACCATATCATAAAACTCGTGTCATTTGCGGTACTTGCGCTTCATTGGTATAATCCGCTTGTCTGGCTCGGATATAGCCTTATGATTCGCGATATGGAAATGAGCTGCGATGAAAAAGTTCTGAAAAACTTGAACGAAAACGATAAAAAAAGCTACGGATTAACATTAGTTTCGGTTGGTTCAAACCGTAAATTTGTTGCATCTGCGCCTCTTTCTTTTGGTGAGAACGTTGTTGAAGAAAGAATAGTCAATATTCTGAAATTCAAAAAATCAAAGATTGTCGTTATTATTGTATGTATCGTTGCTTGTATTGCAGTTGCGGCGATGTGCCTCACAAACGCTAAGACGGAAAAAGACGAATATGCTGATCTTGAAAAGAAAATCGAAACTTATATTGAAAAAGCAAATCCCGACAGAGTTGCGGGTGCGGAAATCGTTATGGTTACCCACGACAACAAAGCTTACTGCTGGATAAACTATGCTGGTTTTGATTTCACCTATTCAAGCTATCTTGAAGGTAAAACAGAAAAAGAAATCGCAATGTTTAGAAATCATGTTGATGAAGCGATTGAAACGGGGCTTGCTCTTACTGAAGAATCTTTTCTAATGCCTGTTATGAGCGAAGTTCATTTTGATGAGGATATGGAAGTTATTCGTATTGAAGGCTTGACGTCTGAAACTCCCGTTGATATGGGTGATGAAGTTGAATACACCGAAAAAATATGGAAAAAAATTGCCGATAATGCAACTAAAAAGCTCGAAAATGCATACGGCGGAAAATACAACATCAAAAGTGCAGAGCTTACAGGTCCCGAAAGCTTGAACCATCTTAATGCAATTGGATTTGAACTCATTGACTATCTCGGTTCACCTGTTTTGCTTATGAAGACAACAAGTAATATGCAGGTTATGAATACCGTTCAGATTCCATATTACAGAATCGACAGCAATTTCGCCGTGCGTGTACTCACCGAAGGCAGCGAAACGGAAGGTGAACAGTTCAAAAGAAAAGACGGTGAATATCACGAAAACCCGATGTATATGATTGAAGGCGGCTCAGGTAAAGAATATCTTTGCATATATGAACTTGCACCGTATCTTGATGCCCTTGAAAAAAACAAAATTTATTATATCGACATTGCGGTTGGAACTCCTTTCGGTGAAACGGTTGAAGCTTCAATAAAATTTAATGTCAAGAGTGATAAAACATATAATGCAAAGCCATCTCTTGATTATGATGATATTTCCGAGGGCTTTTACGCCGAATTATCCGAAAAAATTGTTGTCCCAGTCAGCGGATGGATAGCTCAGGGTTATTCAAATCCCATAAACTATGTTTTATCGGAAGAAGATCTTGGAAAAATTGAGAATGCATATAATCAGACATCTTTCAAAGAGAAATATGACTATAGCAGAGAAATATTATATGATGAACTGTTCTGCGTTCAAATAAAAGCCAAAGATTCGGGAACTCATTCAATTATTGTTGTTTCGGATAATGTTGTTATGTCTGCCGATTACGGCAATTGTCTTTATGAAACAAACAATGACGTTCTGTGTCGAACAATAGTTGACATATTTTACGAAAAGCAAAAAGATGCTGTTGAAACAACTACCGCTGCACCCGACCTACCCGATGATTATGTGCCGCAGACAAAGCCGCCCAAAAATCCTGATGATTACACAAGACAACCTGAATTATATACAGGGGTTACTAAATACATTCCTATTTCGGAGCCTGTTGATATCAAACCATACTATGCAATATCCGATATCCACTCTTATTTATCCGAATATGCAATTGATGTGGAACTTCTCGGCATTGTTTATGAAACGTCTTATCATGACGGACCGTATCTGCTGTTAACAATGATTAATAACAGCGATAACGAATACTATGTTAAAAATTATAATAACACCATGGAAATCAACGGCTTTAAGCTTGAACGAAAAATTGATGAACAATGGCTTGAACAAAAGAAGAAATACAATCACAACGACAACACAACTGCGCAGTTACGTAAAAACACATTCTTTTCCGCACTTCTAACCGTATCAGAACTTGAAAACGGATTCTACAGAGTGACTCTGCCGATTTATGAAAACAACGAAATTGCGGATGAGCTTGTTATTGAATTTGCAATCACAAAATGTATTAAGCAGGCACCTGCAGGTACCGATATCGGTAAACCCTTATCATTTACGATTGATATGGGTGCATCAGGAATGAAATATATAGTAACTCAATTTTCATATGAAGATAAATCACAAATTGTTGAAAACTATAACAATTTCAGATTGATTGAGGCTGAACGCCCGAGTTATTCAACAGGTTATTATTATGTTGAAATAACGGATGATAAAGGTATGCTTCATGCCTTCTTTATTCATTCGGACGGAACGGTTTATCAGAATGGAACATATTTCAAACCTGCAAATGGTAAAAAAACGTATCAGTTAATAACCGGCATAATTCCAAAATGAATTTTGTTAGAGCGCAATCGTTATCCCAAAGGCTCCGCTTTTTCTGTAGAAGTTTAAAAACACAATCACAAAATTAAGATTTTCTTAAGAAATTGTTTGCAACAAAACTGTTAAAATTTTACACTTATTTAATGAACCCGGAATACTTTAGTGTTGCAACACCTGAAACATTAAAAATTTAAGAAAATCTTAATTAATTAGCCGCTTTATTTTTAAAAATTGTTTTTATACAATAAAACTGTAATCCAAAGAAAGGAGAAAAGAAATAATGATTGTTCAGTATATAGAACTGATATTTCAGGAGCTTTATATGTTAGGCTATATAATTTGGGCGGCATTACAGGGAGCTTTGAATTAACAACTATTAATAATATTTTGAAATGATAGCTTACATAATCGGGGCAGCTTTACAAGCAATGTTTAACTAAAAAATTCGATTATAAAACAGGGAGGACAAAATGAAAGGATTTAAAAAATTAACTGCAATTATTCTTTGTGCAGTTTTAGCATTCACGGCAATCCCTATGACGGCATTTGCATCGGGAGAAAGAACCATTGTTGACAGCGGCTTCTGCGGCGCATTGGGCGAAAATCTTACATGGACTTTCTATGATAACGGCGAACTTGTCATCAGCGGTGAGGGCGATATGGATTGGTATTCATTAAAATACGGCAAACTGCCGCCCTGGTATGAATACCGCTTTGATATATGGAATATCACTCTTGAGCACGGCGTTACAAGCATCGGCACAAATGCTTTTTATTTTGCAGAAGAGAATAATAAAATTCCGCCCTTGTGCAAAATCGAATTGCCAAAAACCATTTGCAAAATACAGAACAACGCCATTGATGACACGGTTTACACTCATTGGCACAAATCTGCCGTCTGCTTTGCAGGCACGGAAACGGAATGGAACGTTATCCTTTGGGAAGTTCAGGCAACTCACCAAGGCGTTATCGTTTATGAAGACCGCAAGGAATATTATCTGTGGAGAAAATTTATCGGATATGAGGGCACTAATCTTTTCAGGCATTGGAATGTTTACCTTAACGGCGAACAGCCTGAGCCCTACTGCAAACTTAACGGAGACGTAAAATTCGATTCGGGAGACCCTAAATTCGAGGTTTTCCGTGCTGAATACTTTCTTGACGAGCATCCCGACGCAAAGTTTGTCTGGACTATCGAAGGCGACTCGGAAATTCTGAACATTCAGACCGACAGATACGGCATTGAGAACGCTGTTGAAATTTCAACCTTTGAACGCGGAAATGCCGTTCTGAAACTTGAAATAGTTACCCCCGACGGAACGGTGATTGCCTCCGATTCCAAAAACATCACTTCAAGAAAAATTGCCCCCAACGACAGCTTTACAGCGGTTCTCCAAAAAATATTTTATGAAATTAACAATGTTTATTCGGGAATATTCGGCAGCGGCATATTGATTTTCAGCCTCGCTATTACATCGATAGGTCTTTTCTTTGCTGAAATCGCGGAATTCTTCGCCTCACTTTTTTTGATAATACATAAGTCATAAAAAATCGGATGGTTCATTTTTTGGTGAAAAAACAGCATATTTTAACGGACCGGAGTATTACAATCATACTTTTGGTTAATAAAAATAGCGATGAAATTGAAAACGCAAAACAATGAGGACAACCGTTTTTAGCTTAACAAAATTAATAATCCAATTAATTTTTAAAGGAGATAAAAAGAAATGGCACTGATTTTATCAAAATTGTTCGCAGGAATAATGTCAGTAGTTGTGATGTTTTCAGGCTGGTTCCCTGCACTTTTTGGTGGGAAAGAATATATTGATCCGAACAGTTCTGATGTGTTGGTATCATCCGAGATTTGCTTCACGGATATCAAAGATCCTATGGTTATTACCAACCACGAAACTGCGCTAAAACATTTTGGCTTTGAAGAAAACGGAGAATTCAACGAAAAATATTTTGAAGTATCAAATATTGTTGCAATTCCCGTTACAATTCCCAATTCAGCATGCAAAGTTTTCGTTGAATCAGTTTCCGTGAAAGACGATAAGGTTACTGTCAAATACAGTGTTGTCCGTGACAGATGTGTTGGTGTAACTCTTGTATCAGAAGAATTGATTCTGATTTCAGTTGATAAGAATGTTGAAGAGGTTGAAGCAACAGAAAAAAGCGTAACAGTTCCGTTTTGCATTCACGGTGTTCCTTTTTCTTTCGATGTGTGAAAACAATATCAGTTTATAAAACAAAGAGAGTCGGTTTTGTTACTTATAAATTACAGTGTGTTCAGTGCCGACAAGACTTATTACTATGATAAAAAGGAGTGCTAAATGATGTTTATGGATATAACGTCGATTATTAAGGAATTGGAGATGTTGGGGTTTATCCTGTCACAGATGGCACAGGGAGCAATACATCTCATTCTTCACCCAGAGATTTGGCTCGCAAATCTTCCAATCTTCAAGTGAACACAGAAGGAACTGACAATATAAGACCCATTGTGGCAGTTTATGAGCAGGAGCAGGTGTATGCAAATGGTGGCAAGGCATCCGACAACGATTTCCCCAAGGGTATGCTTGTAATGGTTTACGAGACAAAAGGCTCTTGGTGCAAAATCAGCGATACCAAAAACAGATGGGTTCATAAGAATTATCTGGAGGAGTTGAAATAATGGGACATTTTATTATTTCTGTCGGAGGCTTGTATATCTGGATCTTCCTTCAGGAAATTGCAGAACTTCTTGACAAGCTTATAATGTTATAAAAAATAACCTCCCCGATTTGGATTGCCATCTCGGGGAGGTTTTGACTTGAATCTTGACTTGAATTTGACTTGAATTTATAGTTCAAAATGCGTTTTTTGGTGTAATTTGGCACACTTTTTGAAAAAGAAAATAAAATAGAAAAAACCTTGAAGTCCTTATTTTTCAAGGATTTCAAGGCTTTTTCTGTTGGTTGCGGAGACAGGACTTGACTCGCGCGACTGCGGTCGCTTGGTCGCTCGCGGTCACAACAGTCCACCGGACTGTTGCTCTGTGCCGCTCGTCCTTCAAGTCCTGCGCCTGTAAAAAAGAAAAAACAAAGACTATCTGACGATAATCTGTGCTTTATTGGTTGCGGAGACAGGACTTGAACCTGCGGCCTCCGGGTTATGAGGCGGACTCGGTACTTGGTCAAACCGTGGCGTATCGTGGTATATCGTGGAAAGAACCCTTGTATATCAACGATTTTTCGCTTTCAAACGAATTTAATTAAACAAATAAATATTAACTTGTCTAATACAAATGTTAGATGTTGGTTAGATGATACAACTTTTAGCTCTTTATAAATGTGTTTCTCAATATATGGCGAGGTGTTTGTTTTTTTCTTAACCTATATTTGGGAATGTTTTTTTAGCTCTGGGTTATTTGTGATTAGTCGTCCAAACTCGATATTTGATAAATCATGTGCATCAAAATTTATAGAAAAGGTTTGTTCATAATATTGGCTTTTCATATCGGTATACTCTAATGTTAAGGCGAAACAATCGATATTATCTATAGATGAATCATTCAGTTCTTGTGAAATTTCAAGTTGACATACCTCATCTTGTCTAGCAATCGGTAGATATACATCGAAAGGATATGTGCAACAATAAGTTGCTAATTTGGTTTCGTGAATTGGACATAATAAACTACTGTTGTGTTCTATGTACTTTGTTCTTAGGTTTATCGCTGTACCATTACCAATGTTTTTAAATGAGATAGAAAATTTTACTCTTCCGATCTCTGCTTTGGCTAAAATATTTTCAATAATGAGATATGGCATTATAGCCACTCTGTTTATCTCGTTTTGTGTTTCTAATTGTTCTTTGTGCTGTTTTTCTGCTAATTTTTTAGATTCATTGTATTGCTTTTCTTGTTCAATTGCAGCATGCTTTGCTGCTTTTTTTTCTCTTCTTAATGTGAAAACCATAATGACTATAGGGACAACTGTACTTAAAATCAAACCAGCAAAGTTTAACATACCATTCGAATCCAAGTTCGATATTATAGAAGAAATAGACTCAAATAAAGCAAAAACTCGTTCCATATAATTAACCTCGAATAAAAAATTTTAGAATAGGAAATTCCGAAAACCATAAATTCAATCTTTTAGTATTAAAACAGAATTTTGTCTACAGCTGTATATAGATTATAATATGTTTATATGTTATTGGCAATAAGAAAATAAAAGTTTTAGTCGTAATTTATTGCGACTGTTCTTAACACGTAAGAGATGTATAACAGACCCTTCATTAGAATGGGTAGATATAATACCAATCAAACCGTTTATGGACCATCCGCTTGAAGCCATGACAAGGATACTATGAAAGAAATAGTACAAAGTGTAAAAGATTACTGAATTTTTTTAGGGTTAACAAACAGAAAAGTGCAAATATCGTATTAATCTGTGGTGTGCAAATAATTACAGTTGTATATAATTGTCGCTTTGTGTTATAATTCTTCATGCATGGAAGGAGTTGATGAAGTGGGTATCGAGAGAAACGATTGGGGTACATTTAAATTTACTCTTTCTGAGTATTTGAAAGAAAACAATTGGAGTAAAAATAAATTAGCATTATATGCAAATTTACAAAGAACTCAACTCAACTCTTATTGCAATAATAAAGTTCAGAGACCTGACTTTGGTGTATTAGCAAGAATATGCTGTGTATTAAATTGTGAACTTTCAGATATTGTAGTTTACATTCCGCCCCAAAATAATACGAATTCAAAAAATGAAGATTAAAATTTTGAATATGTTTTTTCTGTAGTAAGCAAAGAGGAGGGATTGTTTTGCGATCCTTAATAATTAAGGATTCATTTACTGCTCAAAAGCCTTCATATGAAAGGTTTGCAAAAATTCAAAATGCAATTAAACTTTGTGTTGACGAAGAGTTTCATTTGTATTTAAATATGGAAAATAGAGTGGGTTATAGTTTTGTCTTTTTGTTTGCTACACTTCCTTTTTTGGCAGAAAAAAACAATATAAAATTAAAAATTTTTTGTAATAACAAAACTTATACTTTGTTCAAAAAATTAGGCTTGATAGATGATAGTGTTACTTTTGATCGAAACACTGATTATTCGCTAATATTAAAAAAGAATGCCGGTTTGATTACAGAAAGTGAACATATTTTTAGAACGGTAACAGAAATTCCAAATGAAGCACCAGTGAAAATGAGCCCTAAACTAGCATCGATTTTTATTTCTAGAGCAGGTGAAATGTACAATAATGCAATGGAGCATTCCAAAGGAGATGTTTTGGGTGCAAAATATTTTAGAAATCAAAAAAACACATATTGTTTTGCGTGTTATGATAATGGTATTGGGATACCTGATAATGTTATAGCAGCAAAAAAAGAAATAGAAACGCAAATGGATGCGTTTAAATGGGCTATGGTTGATGGCAATAGTACTGCTAACGATGGCGTTCCTAGGGGATTAGGCTTGGGCCTTTTGAAAAGCTTTGCAAGAGCTAATGAGGGCGTTATTCGAATAATTAGTGGTAATGTTTTGTATATATATAAAAAAGGAAATGTTGAAAATTTCTATGTATTGAAAAACTATTTTCATGGAACACTATTTGAGATGGATATAATTGCTGACAATAATAGAGAATATATATTAAAATAAACGAACTTTTGGAGGTATAATAATGATTAAAGCGATTGAATTTATAAAAACAGGTTTCTCGGCAGATGATGCTTCAAAAATTGGATATGCTATAGAACCTATTTTTAATAGTGGAGAAAAGGTAATCGTTGATTTTTCGGGAATTACCATTTTTACTACATTGTTTTTTAATAATGCGTTTACAAAATATATATTAAAACTTGGTCCAGATGAATACAAATTAAAGTTTGAACTTAAAAATCTTTCTGAATTAGGTGAAACAACTTATCAACATTCATTTGATAATGCTGTTAATTATTTTAATATGTCTGATGATGCGAAAAGAATCCATAACGAAATAATTGAAGATACTGAAGATTAAGGTGGAAAATATGTCTGTAACAAAAATTTCTAAATTTGACCTTTCTGTTGTTCCGAAAGATACGGAGTTTGTGTTGGATACTAACATATTATACTATGTTCATTCTGGTTATTCATTGCCTAACAGTTCAGAGTGTTTGAGCTATTCCAACTTGATTCAAAACATTTTGTCAAATGGATATACTATAAAAGTATCTTCATTAAGTGTTCAAGAATTGCTTTTTAGTATTGAAAACAAAGAATATCAATTGTATTGGAAAACCAATGGTATAAACCCTAAAAGTTATACAAAAAAGGATTATCGAAAGGATCCGGTACATAGAAATAGTGTAAAAGCAAAATTTAAAACCGTTTTAATGGAATTAAATGTATATGAAAAAGCCGATGCTACAGTTACTATACCTACCATTAATAGCTTTGTGGATACACTTGATAGTCACTGTATGGATCCTATGGATTACTTTTTATCGAATGAATTTGATTGTTCGAAAACAATTTTTATTTCAAATGATTGCGATTTTCAATCGTTAACCTCTATAAATGTTTTAACAGCATAAGGTGAAAATAAAAAAGCAGATGATATTTGTCTGATTGATACGAAATATATACTAAAAAAGGAACAGTAGTAAGATAAACCTTACTGCTGTTCCTTTGCATATAATGAATTTTTTGTTAAGGCAGTTTGTTTTGCAATAACGAAGAATGTCTATTATTTGTTAAAATGTTGACAATTCAGATGAAACACTTTTTAATTTTGTTGTATATGAAAATGAAGGGTGAAATCCTTCATCATCTTTTTTGCCCCATGAGTTTCCTTTTAAATCGATGTTAATTTTTTTGGTGTTATCTAAGCAAAATTTGGGGAGAATTTTGTTTGCGTAAATTATAAATTCCTTATCTGTTACTAAGCCAGTTAGGCTTTTATTATTTTTTTACCAAGAAAAGCAATTCAATAACCTTGTAGATTGTTACAACAGCAAATTTCTACGCTCATCTTGATATAGGCAGGTAAAAGTCAATTGCATAATCTATGAGCACCTCTTTCTCAAATTTGCGTTAGATGCAGCTGATTTTGGGACAATAAAAGAAAACCTTGGTGTTTCCGAAATCTGGGAATACCAAGGTTTTCTACTGGTACGGTTAATTATAAGGGAATTGTCAAACCACTTTCATATCAAAGCTTGTAGCTGACAGCAATGAAATTTTTATAACAGTTTTTAATAGTGGCTATATCTAACATTTAATTTTTCTATTTAATAATCATTGCTTTGTTTATTAATTCTTCATCTCTGATTACATATTTCTCGGTGGTAATTCTGTTATAATCCTCATTAAATCTATTTATTGATACAAACTTTCCGTTTGTTTTATCCTCATATACTAACCAATACAAATATTTTAAATCAAGCCATACATTATTATTGTTTTTTCCAACTGTATCCTTAAGCAAATCAAACAGGTGATAATTGTATAATTGCAAATATTTTCCTATCCATTTTGTCAAGCATATATCCAGAGAAGATCTGGCTTTCCCTTCGGAATCTAGAATTTCTCTATAACTATTTAGATAATTTATGTGATCATAAATCATTCTTACAATATGAAGTTGTGGTTTGTTAGATTCTGTACGAGGATGGAAGTTTTTTTTCAAATAAACATTTTTGCCTTTTATTGTTGTTCCACCGAAGTATCCAACTAACCAAACTTGTTTTTTTACGCAGTTTTTTACTTCATTGTAAACTGTGGAAATTAAGCTGTCTAAAAGGATTTCATCATTTATACAACATAATGGGACAGCATTATTGTCATTAAATCTTATAGAAGCAAACTCAAAATGAGTTGCAATTTTTTCAACAAAAGTGCTTCCCTCATCTGTAATACAAAATCTTGTGATTGGATAGTTAGGGTTATTAAAATTATTAATTTGATTTCTTAGATAGTTTTTTGTTGTATTAATATCTATTATTGAAAAAGAATTTTTTGTGTAGAATATAGGTCGTCTCCAAAGCTCCAGATCTTCAACCGAGTTATTATTTTTGTCTTTTAGCTCGTTTCGTTGAAGCATTTTTGCGATTGTTTCAATAATTCTTTCTCTGGTGTCATTTTTGCTGCATTTTTTTACGATGGCTTCTTGGATTGATTCATTCCATTCAGATTTATTCCTTATGTCACAAAAAGGAAAATTTTCAAAAGTTTGTACTATATCTTTAAAAGAAACATCACATGAATCAAAATTATCGATTTTTTCGTAAAAACCTTGTTTATAATTTGAAAGAAGTGTTAAGATCATTCTCGATAATGTCGTCGGATGAGTTGTATCATCCAACGAGTTAGAATTGTAACCTAAATTATCCCACACCTTATTATCTTTTAAAATCTTGCAAATGATGTGTATCCATATTGCACTTTTAGCAGAAACAGATAAATTTTTTGACACTTTAATGTGTTTTTCATAAGAACTACTGCTAATAACTTGATCGAATATATTAGCACACGCTCTAATATTTTGATTAAAAAGTTCTGATACTTTTATTTCTGAAAACAATTCATCTGACATCTGGTTTATTTCTGTTAAATAATCTTTAATACGATTATAACTTTTGGCTGTATTGGGTACATACTCATCTAAATTATTCAAGAAAACGCCAGATTTGTACTTCAGTACATTTGCAGGTGGATATAAACAAGATACATCGAGGAAGTCAATGTCTGGGGGGGTTATTTTTCTTTCGTTGTTACGAACCTCAAAAAACTTTGATATTTCAGAATAAGTTATTTTTCTTACGGTCAGTATCGCTTTGAATGACGGTAAATGTTTATGGTATTCATCAGATAAATCTTCAAGCTTCTGTTTAAAATCACAATAATTTGATAATGCAATTACAAGCGTGTCAATAAAATTTGCTACTATTTCATGATTATCAATAATATCCAAATTATCATAGATTATCAAATGGTTTGCAGCGTTTGTTGTCTTTTTTACAACAGAAACAGCACAATGCCATAAAAGATCAAAATAGACAAGGATATTTAAACAATCGTTTGTTGGGTTTGTATTTCTTTTGAAAGTTTTATTATAATAAAGAAACTTGGCAATTTTAGTTTCAAATGCCGTGTTGAATTGAACTCGATACTCTTTATCGAGAGCCTCGTTAGGTGAATTTCTGTTTTCATAAATAGCTTTTGCATAATTTAAGAGTGAAGCGTTTGAGTCACTGCTAAATAAGCTAGAAAAGTGTGTTGACAATAAAGGATTTAGTTTAGACAGATCAATACTAAAAAAATCAATGAATTTTTTGTAAACAAGCATACCATCATCTTCTTTTAATATTGCAACTATTTTGTTGACAATACTATTCTGTAAAGATGAGATAATGTATAAACTTTCATCAATGTCTTTATTATAGCCAATATATAAATCATGATAATCTGAATAGGAACCCATTTCTTTTGCTTGTCGTAAAATATCATAAACAAGAGTAGTTTTACCGCAACCGGCATATCCTTGAAATACACACAGATTTTTGCTTCTATGTGTCAACACATGCTCCCTTATCCATTCGGCTGTTTTTTCTGCATCCATAGTTCTTGAATCAGAATGGCAGAAATAACTCCACCCTTCGTGAGCAAGAGTGTACCCCGGGTTATTGGGCGTCTGATAACTATAGTATAATCCTTGTTTTTGTTCATCTCCCCAGAATTGATTTTCAGACACAAGATTTTTTTGTGTTCCGGAAGAAGTATCAATTGATGTTTTTTGCGAGTGAGAATCTGCTCGTAATAATGCAGCGTTTGGCAAATTGTCAAATGTGTAGCTCATACATTTTCCTCCTTTTATTTGAATGCGTATACAATAATGCCTTCTGATTTTTTTACTTCAAAAAAGTCGCTATCAACCAAGTCGTATATTATGTCTTTTACCATTTTATCAATATTAGTTTGCTTTGACATTATATTTCTGAGTTCTTGAACCTTCGATGTTATGATATTAATTAACGTTTTCTCCTGAAGAACACCATCTTTATAATAATTATCAAACAAATATTCCTTAATAGTGTTTGTTGTGCTTGAATAATCTATTATCTCTTCATATAAAATTTTCTTTAAAAAAGTATATGCACAATATGCTGCATATGCTTGTAATCTGTCTTTTAAATCCTTTTTGACATCACTGGGGAAATCATCACCCAAATAACTTTTTATATCTTTACATGCACCCCAGTCACAAATAGACTTTATAATCAAGCATGAAGTATTCGAGTAATATATACATTCCTTAGCCAAACCATAACCTTCCATTTCTCCACCAGTAATATTAACACCATAAGCACGATCTATTGCTTTGATTTTTGTCTTTTCGTTATTTAGTACCGCTTCACCTGTTAAAATATTACCTGTTTCTGTATCCGAGAAAACAATATCCTTTCTTTGGTTTATATCACCTGCGATTATTTCTTCAATAGCATCATACAATTTTTTGTTGTGTTCTTTAAGATTAATGATAAAATCATCGTGCTTAATTTTCCAATCTCTATCATCAATTTTCAAACCTATTGACCAAGGATATATTTTTTTAGCAACAATTGTATCTCCAATTTTTTGCTTGCTGCAATCAATTCCATAGCATACACCGAATGAAATAATACATGAAGGTTGAAGATATGGATTTGAATTTACATATCTAACTAAATCTGCTGAACCACAAGGTGTATTAGAGCCTGTTTCTGGAGCATGCAAATGCAATATTTTATAGTGACCAATTGACAAGATAAACGATTTAACAAGTCTAAAATCTATGTTAATAAATAAATCAAGACCATTTTTAAGTTTCAATATTTTGTTTTCGTCATTTTCCTTATATGCATAATAGTTTAATATATCATTTTCAAATTTGTTTGCAGTGATAATTACAATAGAAACATCAAGTAGTTCCTTGTTAAATTGCATCGCATCTATTTCTTCGTAGATATCACTGATTGCAGAAAGTTTTCGAGGAAGTTTTGTTTTGTCAATAACATTGAAATATTGTTCGTTTATAATTTCAGAATTGTTTTTGAAAAAGTCACTAATATCTTTTATGACTTTTCTTTTTGCAGCTGGTAATTTTTGATCAGAAGTTTTCATTTTAGTTATTCTCCTATTTTTTATTTATATGCCATGAAAATGCATATATACATATATGACGGAAATTACGATTTGTTACGCAAAAAAATTGTCGAAAAACAAAACTTTGTAGGGTTAAACAAATCAATGTCGAAATAATTGTGCAATTTAACACGACACTCGTAACTATATTTATGGTTGCGATTTTTTGTATCCAAAATCAAGAAAAAGGAGGAATCCAATGTCAGATGTAAATGAAGTTGTAAAGCATATTCATTTGAAAGATATTCACCCGTTTTTTGACCACCCGTTTGAAGTCCGTGACGATGATGCTTTGAAAGATACCGTTCAGAGTGTAAAAGATTTCGGCGTAATTATGCCGGTTATTGTTCGTCAAACTGCTGAAAGTAGTTATGAAATGATAAGCGGACACAGAAGAATGCGAGCCTGTGAGCTTGCGGGTATTGATACCATTCCTGCAATCGTCAGAGATGTTGACCGTGATACTGCGATTATAATGATGGTTGACAGCAATTTGCAACGAGAAAACATCTTGCCAAGCGAAAAAGCAAAAGCATATAAAATGAAACTTGATGCAATAAAAAGACAAGCGGGCAGACCGACTAAAACGTCAGAAAAAAATTCAGACCAAGTTGGTCTGAATTTTTTGAAAGGTGTTCAAAGTGCCGAAATTGTTGCGAGAGAATCTGGCGATAGCAAAACACAAATTTTAAGATATATTCGCCTTAATGAATTATCACCCCCACTTCAAAAATTGGTCGATGAGCAAAAGATTGGTCTTACTCCGGCTGTTGAAATATCGTATTTAAAACCTGAAGAACAAGCTATGCTTGTCGAAACGATAGAAAGCGAACAAGCTACTCCGTCACTTTCACAAGCGAAACGAATGCGTGATTTGAGTAAACTCGGCAAATTAAACGATGATAGGATGCTTGATATAATGATGGAACAAAAGAAACCACCGACACGAAATGTCGTACTTAATGCAGATAAACTGAATAAATACTTTCCGAAGTCATATACAAACGAGCAGATTGAAGTGACTATTTTCAGATTGCTCGATGCGTGGCAAAAACATAAACAACAAAATCAGAACAGATAAACCAGACGAACTTTTAATGCAAATTAAGGTTCGTCTTTTTTTATACCCAAAATCAATTTGAAAGGAGGAATTCGATGTAATGCTTAACAATAAAAGCAGGTGTTATCAGGAAGACAATGAACTTTTGGAATGTTTTTACACCCGAAAGAAACACAGCCAGACTAGATACAAGGAGAATGTTGAAGCATCGCTCGGATTTTTCAAAAACGAAAAGATTCAGAAGCGGATTAAATATATGA
>JAZQTC010000045.1:0-6435 GCA_045630405.1 Acutalibacteraceae bacterium | reverse complement strand
ATCTGTGAAACAAGGCACACGGCGGTCAATTTTATAGACTTTGTTATCTTCTGTTTCAAGCAAAAACTCGTCAATTTCATTAATCGACTGTGTGCAAAGATATATCAGCGAATAATAGAACGAAACCTTGTTTTTTCTTGTGAAAGCAAGCAGATTTGTTACGTCAATATTGAATGCCACGCAGTAATGCGGTGTTGCAATTTTTGAATAAAACTCAAAATGTTCTTTTCTGTCCCAAGCATTTATATCAATTTCTTTTTTCATATGTTTACTCCTTTACTTTGTCACAACCGACGAACCGTTTTTGGAAATATTCCAGATGAATTTCGCTATATCTTCAGGTGATTCCTGCATACCGTTTCTGACCCAGCATTCAAGTGCGGCGGAGCTGCCCATAATCGTATAAGCCGAAACCATCTGCTTATAATTGTCCGAGAGACTGTTGCTCTCGGATTTCATTTTGTTCATATTGAATCTGTTTGTCATAATAAACACACGGTTCATTATTTTTGAACTCAGACGTTTAGAAAAAATGATGTTTGAAAGAGTCTGATTTTCTTTTAGCATTCTGCAAACAACCGTAATCGCTTCAACCGTTGTATTGCTTTCGTTGAGCGATTCGTCAACCGAATTTATCAGGCTGTTTTCAATGCTTTCATAAAGCTCGGTAACACTTGAATAATGAGAATAAAACGTGTTTCTGTTGACCGTTGCTTTTCTGCAAAGCTCCGTCGGAGTAATCTTTTCAACGGGTTTATCTTTCATCAGCTCAAAAAGCGCGTTTTCAAGCATCTGTTTTGTTCTTTTTATTCTTATGTCCATTTAACGAACACTTCCTCTTATATCCGTTCGATAACAAGCAGTTACTTATCGAACAGTCTGTTGATTATCTTTGTATTCAGTAGTATAATTTAATCGGATAAATTTGTCAACGGAGGTAATATAAATGAAAATTTTATCTTCAAAGCTGTTTGATTCTAAAATTCAGAGCTATAACACAACTGCAAAAGAAAAGTTTCTCGGTTATCTTATCGGACCCGCAGGTGCTTTGCTCGTAAATGCACTTCTTGCGCAGGGTTTTCTCAACGTTTTTTATACCGATGAGCTTGGTATGAGCGGAGTATGGGGCGGAATGTTCCTTGTCGTTTTTCCTGTACTTTCAAAAATTCTCGATGCGATAACTAATCTTATTATGGGTGCAATTATCGACAAAACGAAAACTGCTCAAGGTAAAGCAAGACCCTGGCTTCTGCTTTCCGTTCCTCTTGTTGTTATCTGCGGTATTCTGCTTTACTACGTTCCGCTTCACGCATCAACAACCGTCAAGGCAATCTATATCATTTTCACATATAACCTTTACTATTGTTTTGCGTTCACGATGTATAACATAACCCATATGATGATGGTTCCGCTTTCAACAAGAAACGATATGCAGAGAAGTCAGCTTGCAGTTTTCAATAACGTTGCGAATATTGCAATAACGGGCATACTTGTTGCTCTTCTTTTTCCGATGCTTGTGCTTCCGAAAATCAAAGGCGATATTGATGCGTGGGTAACGTTTATGACGGTTGCGGCAATCGTTATGCTTCCTGTTATGCTCCTTGAATATTATTTCACCAAAGAGCGTGTAACCCTTGAAAATCCCGAAAAAGCCGAAGCGGACAACATAGCCTTCAAGCAAAAAATCAAGGCTTGTATGTCAAACAAAAACTGGTGGATTCTCATTGCTTTCTGGCTTTTCTATTGGGTTGGTCAGCTTACCCGTTCAAATGCGATGACCTACTATGCAAACTGGGTATTGGGTAGCACCTATGCCGACGGTATAACACAGACTCTTCTCAACGTTATCGGTGGTCTGCCAATGGGTATCGGCATTTTCCTTGTATGGCCCTTGTCGAAGAAATTCGGTAAAAAGACCGTTACCGCAACGGGATTCATTCTCTGTGTAATCGGTGATATTATAACTTTTGTTGCACCCGATAATCTTGTTACGGTGCTTATCGGTCAGTTCATTATGAATATGGGCATCGTTCCTGCGGCATACGTTTTCCCTGCACTTATGGCAGGCGTATTTGATGAGATTGAGTATAAACACGGTTTCCGCTGTGACGGTGTTGCAACGAGCGTTATCAATTCGATGAACACTATTGCTGTCGGCTTGAGCATCGGAATTTTCAATCTTCTTATCAGAGGATACATTCAGCCTGAATTTGATGCGGCAGGCAACTGTATAACAACTCAGCCTGACAATATTATATCAGCAATCGTCTGGGCATTTGTCGGAATAAATATATTTATTCACGCAGGTCTTGCAATTCTTCTCAGGTTCCTTGACATTGAACTCAAACTCCCTGCAATTCAGAAGATTATCCGTCAGAGACAGATTGACAAATGCAAGGCAAACGGCGAAGAATGGGTTGAGCCTGCAGAAAAAGCAAGAATCATTCAGGAAGAGCTTGACGCCAAGGCAATTGAATCCTTCAAAGCCGAACTCAAAGAAAAGTGTGCAAAGAACAGTAAACTTAACTATGAGGCTGAACTTGAAAAATATATGAAAAAGTTCAGAGAACAGAAAGAAAAGGCAAGAATAAAAGCCGAAAAAGAATTGCGAGACGAGGCTGAATATACACGAAAAATGGAAGAGCAGGCAAAGAAAAAGGGAGTGAGGATATGAACCGCAGACCCGATATTATTGTTATCAACCCCGACCAGATGAGGGCGGATTCTCTGCATCATCTCGGAAACCTTGCTTCATATACTCCGAATCTTGATACTCTTGCCGATGAGGGTGTCAGCTTCAGCAACGCTTTCTGTCAGAATCCCGTGTGTGTGCCGTCAAGATGTTCGTTTATGACAGGTACCTATCCTCACACAAACGGTCACAGAACTATGAGTTATCTGCTCCGTCAGGGCGAAGATAATCTCTACCGTATACTTAAAAACAGCGGATATTACGTCTGGACAAGCGGCAGAGGCGACTGTCTTGCAGGTCAGCAATCGAAATGGCTGAAAGAATGCACGAGCGAAATTTTTAACAAATGCGGTAAAAAAACGAAGGATGAAGGCAGAGGCGAAAAGGGAGATAAAAGATACCTGAGTTTTTACAGAGGTGAAATAACCAACGTTGAATCGGACGGTATGTGCCACGATAACGATTGGGTGTGGGCAAAAGGCTGTGAAGATTTAATCAGAAAAGCGAAACCTGATGAACCGATATTTGCGTTTCTCGGTCTTAACAATCCGCATCCGCCGTATCACGCTGAAAAAAGATTTCTTGATTTGATTGACGAGTCAAAAATTCCGCCTGCAAAATCACCGTCAAAACCCAAAGATAAAAAACCGTCAATGCAGTATGAACTCTGCGATGCACTCGGAATCGGTGATTGGGATACCGACAATATAGCCGCACTCCGAAAGACATATCTTGCTCAATGTGCAAGGATTGACGAGCTGACGGGCAGAATTATTCAGGCACTCAAAGATACAGGCAGATATGACAATGCCGCTATCTTCTTTTTCTCCGACCACGGCGATTTTACCGCCGATTACGGCATACCCGAAAAGGCACAGAATCTTTTTGATGACTGCCTTGTGAATGTTCCGCTTATCGTAAAACTGCCGAAATATATGCAGACCGACAGCGGTATAAACGATAATACCGTTGAGCTGATTGACTTTTTCGCAACCGTTCTTGATATAACCAAAACCGATGCATCATATACCCATTTCGGTCGTTCTCTTGTTGAAACAATTGCCGATAAAACAGTATCGGTGCGTGATTTTGTTTGCTCTGAGGGCGGAAGACTTCAGAATGAGAAACATTGCACCGAAGAGGTCGAAAACTATTTTGGTGTTGTTGCAGATGAGTATGCGCCGAGAATTGGTATTCAGCAGAAAAATGACGGTCAGCACACCAAGGCGGTTATGATCCGCACCAAGGATTATAAATATGTTATGCGCCTTTACGAAACCGATGAATTCTATGATTTGTCAAAGGGTGAAGAAACAAACGAAATTGATAATCCCGAATACCAAACCGTTATTGCCGATATGCGTTCAAAGCTTCTTGAATGGCTGTTTGAAACGGCTGACAGCGTGCCGAAAGATAAAGATGCACGTTTCCCCGATGACTTCTATCTCGGAACGGTCAATGCGATGGCTGGATTCAAAGTGTCACCGCTTATCAAAGGCGTTATGAAGCTGACCCGCAACGATTTTTCATCGCTGGTTAACAAAGCTATAAAGCTGCTGCGAATTGACACAAACGGATTTTATAACAAGAAAATGTAACAAAAAAACCACTCCATTATGCCTGATGCACAGTGAAGTGGTTTTTTCATTATATGAATTTGGATTTTAATTCGACAAATTGGAATTTGTCTATCTGATTAGGATAATTTGTTCTGTGGACTTTAATCGGATACAAAACCACCTCAATCGATGCAGAAAGCTCCGATAAGAGGTGGTTCTCTGTTTTTGGGGAGTAGTTTAATAAACTTGAATTTATTACACAATACCCATACAAATCTCAACAAGTAGGGCAACAAATACTACAAGTGCGGAGATGATGAAGCCGTGAATCATCGGGCGGATTCCCGACTTTTTGAAGCTTGAGAAAGATGTGTTAAGGCCAATTGCCGCAAGTGCACTAACCATAAGGAATTTGCTTGCTGTTTTTGTTCCCGAAACAATTTCGTCAGGAATTGCAAAAACACTTGCAACATCAGACATCGCAACAAAGCCGAGAATAAACCAAGGGAAAATCTTTTTGATGCTGAAATTTGCTTTCAGTTCATCGGGATTCTTGCTGTTTTTCTGTGCTTCTTTCTTTTTCAGACTAAGGGAAATGAATGCAAAAGTTATAACAGTAGGAATAATTGAAAGTGTTCTTGTGAGCTTTACCATTGTAGCGAAATCGCCTGCACCTTCCGAGAATGCATATCCCGTTGCAACAACGGATGACGTGTCGTTAACCGCAGTACCTGCCCAGATTCCGAAGGCTTCATCGGTCATTCCGATTGCTCTGCCCATAATCGGGAAAAGAATAATCATTGCCATATCAAAAAGGAAGGTTGCTGACATAGCATAGGCAACGTCATCGTCGTCTGCATCGATTGTGGGTGCGATAGCGGCAATGGCGGAGCCTCCGCATATACCTGTTCCTGCTGAAATAAGATTGGAAAGCTTCCAGTTAAGACCCAATGCTTTGCCGATGAAATATCCGCCGCCGAAGCAGGTGAGCAGGGTGAACACCATAACTGTCAATGACATTTTGCCGACCTGAAGAACGGTTGTGATATTAAGCGAAAGACCGAGAAGAATAATTGCAAATTTGAGAAGCTTTTTCGATGTGAATTTTATACCGCTTGCAAAGATATCTGTTTTTGTAAGAAAACGGTTGATAATCATACCGATGAACATTGCGATAACAGCAGAGCCAATTAAATGAATCGGAAGCAGACTTTCAAGCCACATCGCAAGAGCGGCAATAACAAACGATAAAATTATTCCCGGAAAATACTTTATAATTTTCATAAAATTACCTCGTGAGTGATATTCGCCACATTATAGCACCGAAAATAATAAAAATCAATAACTAAAATTCCCTCGGTGAATACCGAAGGAGTCCGACAGATTGGAATTTGTCAAATTGAAATTATTGCTTCCACAAACTGGTTTGCCTTTTCTGTATGAATACCATGTCCACAATCAAATTGCTTGATTTTCATATTTTCAATCAAAGCATTGACTCTCTGCAAATCTTCATCAGACAATGCGCCTTGCAACAAACCGTTCTCACCAATCGTTATCTTTGCTTTCATAAACAGAGTGTTGCATTTGATTTTAGAAAGAAGGTCATCGTAATCAACACTGTCATTGAACGAATCATTATAAAAGGCTTCTCCAAAATGAGGGTCATAATATTGCAGGCCATTAAAACCTTCTAAAAACTTTTTAGGCCAAAACAGAACTTTCAGATTTTTGTCGGGATGTTTGGTTCGGTATTTCAATGCGAAACCACTCAGTTTTTCTCTGACAGTTTCTCTGGATTCATCGGGAAAGAAATTCCAGCAATACTGATTCTTGAAATAATAATAGACGAAATCTTTTTCCACATCCTGCAAAAGAAAATTATGGCAGACAGAGGATAAATCCTTGTAATTGTATGTATTATATCTTCTTTCGCCCCAGCTTGAAAAGAACGGAGGGTCTTCCAATATTAGTTTGGTGCATCTGGAAGATTGTGCTGCAATGTATGCTGCAATCAGTCCACCTGACGAATGACCCAACACAGCAACAGAATCACAAATCACATTTTCAATAAAGTCCATGATGTCGTTGCCGATACTGACCAGATTGTATTTTTCTGGATTGCGGGAACTCTTTCCGTGTCCGTAATAATCTACCATGTACACATGGTAGTACTTTGCAAGT
>JAZQTC010000044.1:0-1722 GCA_045630405.1 Acutalibacteraceae bacterium | reverse complement strand
TCAGAACATAGATTGCCGAGATTGGTTTCTGTTGTCCTGACAAGGCGTTTATCTCCATCGTGCGTAATAAGCTCTATTTCACTATCGCCAATCTTTCGATTACCGAGGGCAGAATATGCATCGTTTATTTCCGCAAGTTTTGCATCAACGGATGCATCCGTATTAGTATAGCTTTCACTTTCTATAAGCTCTGTTGTAATCGTTTCGCCTGAAATTGTAAGCTTGCCGATATTTTCAAACTTTGTGCCTGTTGAGGTAAGAACAACCTCATTTCCGCCCTCATCGGTCAGCTTCATATTTTCAATAACAGAGTGAGAATGCCCATCAAGAACAACATCAAATCCGTCTGTATTTTCAATTAAGTCAACAACATCCTCATACTGCGGATCTTCTTCATATCCGATATGAGAAAGGGCGATTATGTAATCTGCGCCATCTTCCTTTGCAGAATCAATATTTGCCTGTACCACATCGTAAAGGGTATCTACATTGAATGTGTAAATATACTCACCATTTTCATCCTTAAACTGTGCAGGTGACGATGATGACAATGCACTCGGTGTTGTGATGCCGATATATGCTATATCTACATCACCATAGGACACGATGGAATACGGTTCGAAGTAAGACTTGCTTGTACCTATCTCTTGAAAATTGCAGGAAATTGGTTTTGTGTTCATCAATTCTGCAAGCTCATTGAGCCGTGCGAGCTTATAATCAAATTCGTGATTGCCAAGTGTTACGGCATCATATCCCACAAGGTTCATAAGGCTTACTACGTATTCACCACGGGAAACTGCACCAAGAGTTCCGCCCTGAACAAAGTCACCGGAGGATACAACGCCTACATATTCATAATCTTCTGATAATTCATTTTTCATTGCTGCAAGTTTAGAATAACCCTCTACTGCACAATGAACATCGTTTTCATAAAGAATAACGATTGTTTCGGTATCCTTTGCAAATACCACTCCCGAAAAACACGAGAGAAACATACACAAAACTATAGCGAAGCTTAAAAGTTTTTTGTTAAAGTTCTTCATACTATTGCCCCCACTCATAAATACACTTTTAATTAAAAATATACACTATAATTTTATCAAATTTATATAATAAATAGGTAGCGTTGTCGTAATTTGTATGTTTTCTGTCGTAATTTGCAAAAAAACTCTCTTGACAAAGCAAGAGAGTTTTATGAATTGATTAAATTTTTACCTATGCATCCATGATAACGATACACTCAAACTGTCCCGCGCCCGCCACAAATCGACAGTTACCATTATGTTTTTCAACCACAGAACATATACTTTTGATGCCTGTGCTTCGCATTTGCTCGGGCATATCATCAAAGTCAAGGTCTAAATCACAGGAATTTGAACATTTAAGAACGATTTTCTTCCCCTTGTGGAATATATCAAGTTTTATATATCTTCCGTTTTTAGGTGCCGGTTCCGTACCGTTCAAAGCATTTTCGATGACATTGGCAAACACCGTTACAATATCAGGGGGAGCAATGCCAAGTGTTTTGCGTGTTGATGCCTGCACCTCGAAATCTATACCTTTATTTTTTGCTTTTTCCTGATAAACACCCAAAATACTGTTGATTGTATGGTTTTCGCAAAATGTTTTTGGTGCATAAGAAGCAGTTTGTTCCATGTATTGTTTAATGTAGTCAATTATTCTTTCCGTTTCTCCGGCAGAAGCATAAGACATAAGTGCATC
>JAZQTC010000043.1:0-89464 GCA_045630405.1 Acutalibacteraceae bacterium | reverse complement strand
GGGTCTGATTCTCTTGAGAGTGGGACCCTGGCTAACGCTGCATTCTGCAACATAGAGCTTTGACACGTCCATGTTATTGTTGTTTTCAGCATTTGCGATTGCTGACTTTAAAAGCTTCATCAAGGGTTCACACGCGGCCTTGGGCGTGTACTTGAGAATAGCCATTGCCTTGTCTGCAGGCTGATTGCGGATTAAATCGAGAACAATCTGAACCTTACGAGGCGCAATACGGATATAAGTTGCTTTTGCTGTTGCAACTGCCATATCTGACATTGTTAATACACTCCTTTCGCCGATTATTTACCGTTGTTTGATGTCTTTGAACCTGCATGACCCTTATAGGTTCTTGTAGGTGCAAACTCACCGAGCTTGTGTCCGACCATATCTTCCGTTACATAAACGGGAACATGCTTGCGTCCGTCGTGAACTGCAAATGTGTGGCCGACAAAGTCGGGGAAGATTGTTGATGAGCGGCTCCAGGTCTTGAGAACCTGCTTCTCGCCAGCTTCATTCATCTTCTGAACTCTTTCGAGCAGTTTAGGCTGCACAAAAGGTCCTTTTTTAACGCTTCTGCCCATTATTATCTGCTCCTTTCACTTACTTGTCGTTACGACGCTTTACGATAAGCTTGTCGGACTTCTTCTTTGTATTTCTGGTCTTGTAACCAAGAGCGGGCTTGCCCCAAGGTGTAACAGGACCGGGTCTGCCGATGGGTGACTTACCTTCACCACCACCGTGGGGGTGATCGCAGGGGTTCATAACTGAACCGCGAACTGTGGGTCTCCAGCCCATGTGACGCTTACGGCCGGCCTTACCAACCTTAACGTTTTCATGGTCAACGTTACCAACCTGGCCAACTGTAGCCATGCATGTTGCGGGAACGTTGCGAAGCTCACCTGAGGGAAGTCTGAGAAGTGCGTAAACGCCTTCCTTAGCCATAAGCTGAGCTGAGTTGCCGGCTGCTCTTGCGAGCTGGCCGCCTCTGCCGGGATAGAGTTCAATGTTGTGAACAACTGTACCAACAGGGATGTTTGTGAGGGGAAGTGCGTTACCGGCCTTGATATCGGCATTTGCGCCGGCAAGAACGGTGTCGCCAACCTTCAGACCTGCGGGCTGAAGGATGTATCTCTTCTCGCCGTCTTCATACTGAAGAAGTGCGATGAAAGCTGATCTGTTGGGATCGTATTCAACGCTTACTACTGTTGCGGGGATATCGAACTTATCTCTCTTGAAGTCGATGATACGATACTTTCTTCTCTGTCCGCCACCGCGATGACGAACTGTGATTCTTCCGTAGCTGTTACGGCCGCTGTTCTTCTTGAGTGAAACAAGAAGGCTTCTTTCGGGAGCAACCTTTGAAAGCTCGGAATAATCTGTAACCGACATGCTGCGTCTTGCGTTGCTGGTCGGCTTATAAACCTTAATAGACATTTTCTTACACTCTCCTTATAGCGGCTTTGCGGAGCAATGTCATTCTCCATACCTTACCGCCGGATTTAGTTTTTAGTGCCTAGCCGATTGCTCGGCAGCTTATTACATCATTCCGTCAAAGAAATCGATGGTCTTTGAATCCTCTGTAAGAGTTACGATTGCCTTCTTGCGAGAAGCTGTGAAGCCCTCAAAGCGACCGTATCTTCTGAGCTTGCCGTCAACGTTGATGGTGTTTACCTTTGCAACCTTAACGCCGAAAAGTTCTTCAACTGCTTTAGCAATTTCGATCTTGTTTGCATCCTTAGCAACCTCAAAGGTGTACTTGCGGTCTGCAATGCCGTCCATGCTGTTTTCAGTGATGATGGGGCGGAGGATGATATCCTGTGCTAATCTGCTCATGCGTAAACCTCCTCGATCTTGCTTACTGCATCCTTAAGAACTACAACTGTGTCGCAGTTAAGGAGATCGTAAACATTAAGTGTACCGACAAGAGTTGTCTTAACGCCTGCGATGTTGCGGGCTGAACGATAGATGATGTCATTCTTCTCGGGAAGAACGAAGAGCACCTTCTTGCCTGTTTCAAGAGCATTAACAACGTTAACCATTGCCTTTGTCTTAATTTCTGTAAGGTTAAGTGAATCAAGAACGATGAGCTCGTTGTCAGCAAGCTTTGCTGAAAGAGCTGACTTCATAGCAAGTCTTCTGACCTTCTTGTTAACTTCCTTCTTGTAATCACGGGGCTTGGGACCGTGAGCGATACCGCCGTGGTACCACTGGGGAGCTCTTGTTGAGCCCTGTCTTGCGCGACCAGTGCCCTTCTGTCTCCAGGGCTTCTTGCCGCCGCCGCTTACTTCTGCTCTGGTAAGAGTAGACTGTGTGCCCTGACGCTGGTTAGCGAGATAGCTTACTACACAGAGATGCATAGCGGGAATGCTGGGCTCGATAGCAAAGATGCTGTCTGCTACATCCATATCGGAGAGCTTCTTGCCAGCCATATCGAAAACTGATACTTTAGCCATTATTCTCTACTCCTTCCTTATGCTTTCTTAACTGAATCGCGAATAACAACGATGCCGCCCTTGGGGCCGGGGATGGCGCCCTTGATAGCGAGAAGGTTGTTCTCTGCATCAACTTTAACTACGTCAAGATTCTGGATTGTTACTCTCTCGCAGCCAAGGTGACCTGCAAGCTTCTTGCCCTTGAATACTCTTGAGGGGTCGGAGCAAGCACCGAGTGAACCAGCGTGTCTTGCAACAGGACCGGTACCGTGTGATTCCTTGAGTCTTGAGAAGTTCCATCTCTTGATTGCGCCGGCAGTACCTTTACCCTTGCTTGTGCCGATAACGTCTACCTTTTCGCCAACTGCAAAGATGTCTGCCTTGAGTGTATCGCCAACGTTAACGCTTGCGATATCGATTTTGAACTCCTTGAGTGTCTTCTTAGGAGCTACGTCAGCTTTCTTGAACTGTCCCATCATGGGCTTGTTCACACGCTGAACCTTTACGTCGCCGAAGCCGAGCTGAACTGCTTCATAACCGTCGTTTTCCATTGTCTTCTTTGTAACGACTGTGCAGGGGCCTGCTTCAACAACTGTTACGGGAATTACGTTTCCCTTTTCGTCGAAGATCTGTGTCATACCGATCTTCTTGCCGATGAGTGCTTTCTGCATATTGCTTTCCTCCTGTTAGGTTATTGGTTGACATTTCTGCCAACATGACCTGCATTTGTTGAAATTAAAGTTTGATTTCGATTTCAACGCCTGCGGGAAGCTCAAGACCTGTCAGAGCTTCAACTGTCTTAGCTGAGGGTCTGATGATGTCGATAAGCCTTTTGTGTGTTCTCTGCTCAAACTGCTCTCTGCTGTCCTTATACTTGTGAACAGCACGAAGAATTGTTACGACTTCCTTCTCTGTGGGAAGGGGAACGGGACCTGAAACCTGAGCACCTGTTCTCTTTGCGGTCTCAACGATCTTTTCCGCTGCCTTGTCAACAAGGCTGTGGTCGTAACCCTTGAGTCTGATTCTGATTTTTCCCTTAACTGCCATGGTGAACGCCTCCTTAATAATTTGGCGGGCTGTGAATTGCAAATTGGTGAAAACCGACCCGGGTGTTTCAACCCGTCCGATTTAAAAACCGGAAAAACATATTTCCGGGAAAGCTTTCGCTCATTTGCACATAGGTATCCCGCAACAAGGCTGCCCGGGAATGGCAGACCTTTAGCAAGGACACAATTCGCCCGGTTTAAAATCGGACATACTCCGCAGAAATTTCCCGCTTCGGTGAGCGGCCACCTCCTGCATCAACGCATATCTGCAATGGTTTGCGGTTGTTTCCGGACATAACTGTCCCTTTGACCGAAACCCGTGCCCTAGTATAATAACACAAGCTTTATAGTATGTCAATACTTTTTTCAAAGTTTTTTTAATTTTTTGAAACCCTGAATCCCAATGATATCAAGGGTTTTGACGCTTTACCACGTTGAATTGATATGCTCGCCGAAATGTACATATATAAAAGGTATATATAATATAATTTATACTACAATATAGTGTATCGGACAACAAAGCAACATCAAAATACAGTAAAATTATTTGGGGCATTTCTCTGCAAATGTCTGTTTTTCCGCAAAAGTCTTGCCATAATTGTAATGTTATGGTAGAATATATTCACTTCCACATCGAAAGGAGATCACAAAAATGATAGGTTTAGGCAAGTGGGCTTGTAATGTTAATACCATGTTTTTCTCAGGAGAAGCAAAAATAAACGTTTTTGATAACAACGGAGAATACGGTTTTGAGCTGGACGTTCCCGGCATCACCGTTCCCGAAATCATTGTTAAAAAGATTGAAGAAGACGACGACACAATCAACGCTGTTGTTCAGACCAGCCTTCTTCCTGACAAGGATATCGAGCTCTGCATCACTTTTGACGAAGACGAGTTTGACGGATTCCTCAAAATCCCCTTCCTTGGCAAGGTTAAATTCAAGGACGGTCACAGAATCGAAGAATAATTAAAAAAGCAAAAGGCTTGTACAGGTTAACTCCCGTGCAAGCCTTTCTGTTTTCCTGACAAAGAAAAAGCCGAGGCCGTAAGCCTCGGATTTTTCTCGTATAAAACGGGGGGGACAAAAGATGGTAGTGGTCAGATTAATTATTTCTCCGCCTGCTTTGAGTACTTGAGAGTATAAACTATTCTCATTAACCAGGCTTCGACGGGGTTGATTGCCTTTTCCTTGCCGAATACTTTTGCGGTAAGGAGAGTAAGGCTGCTCTTGCTCATAATCATATCTACTGCCTGAGCATCGCCTTCGTTGGCGCCGCAGCAGAGAGCACCCATATCCTTGAGAAGAACTGCATTCTTTCTCTTAAGTGCCTTTACGCACTTGTCGGGAGTTGCGCACTTGACTGTGGGTCCGCAGATCTGAGCAAAGTCATCAAGCAGAGGCTTCATTGTTTTGCCAAGTCTTGAAACGGCAACAACCTCGCTTGAAGTGTTATGAATTATATGATTAAATGCGGGATAATTAGCGTAAATTTCCTTGTGTGCAACTGCAACCTCTGCAAGCTCGCCGATTGCCGCTGCTGCACCGTCGAGAGGCATCTTCATTTCTGAACCGTCCGCCTTATTGGTGAACAGAATTTCTCCGCTCTCTCTGTCGCAGGAACTATTATACAGCAATGATTCATCAATTTCAACAGTTTTTTGGGAATTTGTAAGCTTGTCAGCCATTTCAGTACAAAAATCGTCAAGATTGTCTGAGTTTATGCCAAGTCTTTCTTTTGCTGCTGAAAGAATGTGCTTTGCGCTTACGGTTTCAAGCATATTTGCAACCTGAAAAGCCTCTTCGCTGTCCTTGCCAAAGCAAAGAGCACCGTGATGAGCCATAATAACTGCCTTTGAGGGGCTGAGGCGCAGAGCCTTTGTAACACCCTTCTTAAGCTTCTTTGTGCCGGGCAGACCGTATGAACCCATATGGATTACACCACCGATAAGCTTGCCTGCATCGCCTACAACCTTATCGATACCCCTTGAAAGAGAGCTTACTGCAGAAGCCACCTTCTGGTGGGTATGGATAACAAAATTTGCCTCGGGAAATTCTTTGTATACCTCGGCATGTATGCCTTTTTCTGATGAGGGCTTAACGTTGCCGCCCCATTCAAGTGTGTTGATTGCAACCTCAACGATATCATCGGGAGTAAGTCCGATATAGGGCTTGCCGCTGGGAGTGATAACAAAAGTTTTGTCGTCAACACGGCAGCTTACGTTACCCCATGTTCTGGCAATAAGACCTGTTTCAACAAGTCTTTCGCCTGCTTCTATAACAAGTTTTTTTGCGGTTAAAACGTCCATGATGTATCCCCTTTCAAACAACAATATTCTGTGTTAAGTGAACAGTGAAGAATGAAAAGTGAAAATTGAAACAGATGCAGGCAACATCCCGCTTTACTGTTCACTCTTCACTATTAGCTTTTCACTAAATAATAACATCAGGGCGGGATTCAGCATCCCGCCGCTGATTTTTTTCAATTATTTTTCAAGGCAAACGATGTTCTCAAATACCTTGTCAAATCTTGCAACTGCATCGTCGATCATTTCTTCTGTGTATGCAGCGCTTGTGTAGAGACGGCTGCCTGCAAGAGTAACAACGCCTTCTGCCATATAAGCAGCACCCATATGAGTCATAACCTTCTTACGAGCTGAAGTCTCTTCAAGAACCTTGGGAATACCCCAGGGCTTGCACCAATTGATTGCAAAGTTCATTGTACCAACTGTTTCAAGATGGCAGATTGAACCCTGGTTGAATGCAACGAAGGGAAGGTTTCTCTTCTTGATGATTTCCTGAAGACCTGCTGTGAGTCTGTCACCCATAAGTGCAGCCTTGTAGCAAGCGTCAGCTTTTTCCATTTCTTCAAGCATTGTGTAACCTGCGATACAGCTGAGGGGGTTAGCTGTCATTGTACCGCCGCAGAATGCCTTCTTAACCTTCTTGCCGTCGCCGTCAAGACCTGAACCGAGGTGCTTCATGTATTCTTTCTTACCGCCGAGACCGCCTGCACCGGGGTAACCGCCTGCCATAACCTTGCCGAATACGGTAAGGTCAGGTGAAACGCCGAAGTAACCCTGAGCACCGCTCATGCTTACGCGGAATGCTGTAACAACTTCGTCGAAGATAAGGAGTGCACCATACTTGCGGCAAAGAGCTTCAACGCCCTTGCAGAAGTTCTTGTCAACGGGTCTTGTACCGCTTTCGGGACCAACGGGCTCAAGCATAACAGCAGCTGTGCCGCCCTTGAGTCTGTTTGCCTTAAGCTTTCTTTCAAGGTCATTGAGGTCGCCGGGGAAGAATTCGTCTGTATCTCTGAAGCAGAACAGAGGAACACCGGGAGCCTGAGTGAACTTTGAGCCGGGAACACGGATGCTGTAACCGAGCTGATCTGACCAGCCGTGGTATGCGCCACCCATCTTGATGATTCTCTTCTTACCTGTTGCAAGACGAGCAACACGGATAGCTGTCATACAAGCTTCTGTACCTGAACCGAGCATACGGAACATATCAACGCTGGGGATAAGGTCAGCAATTTTCTTGCCGAGCTTATACTCATACTCGTGGAAAAGACCTGTTGAAGGACCGCATGTGTTAAGGAGTTCAATAACCTTTTCACGAACTGCAGGAGGATTGCTGCCCAGAACTGTGGGACCGCCTGCCTGAAGGAAGTCATAATACTGATTTCCGTCAATATCGTAAAGATATGCGCCGTCAGCCTTTGTGAAAACAAGAGGGAACGGATAGTTGAAAGCAAGGTTGTGCTGAACGCCGCCGGGAATAACCTGCTTTGCCTCTTCAATCATTGCCTTTGACTTTGCGCACTTGCCCTCAAAATATTCTTCTTCATACTTTTTGAGTGCTTCGGGGCTGATTGAGTGAATAGGCTTTTTGATAAGCTCGTCAAGCTGCTTCTGAACAGCCTGCGCATCGGGGTAATTAATAATACCGTGATTTGACATTTTAAATCCTCCCTTAAGCGATTTGCACCGCTTGTAATAATATATACTCTTTAATTATAACACAGTAATTTTTTTTTGCAAGCAAAGTTTGACCATATTTTAGTCATATTTGTAACACTGCACAAAATTATTCCAGTCCGAGTTTCTTTGCCATTTCAGCTGTTTTGAGTTCAAGGAGCTTTGAAACACCCTTTTCCTGCATCGTTACACCGTAAAGCATATCCGCCTCGTCCATTGTGCCTCGTCTGTGGGTGATAAGGATGAACTGTGTGCTGCCCGTCATTTCTCTGACGTATGAAGCATAACGGCTTACGTTAACGTCGTCAAGCGCCGCCTCAACCTCGTCAAAGATACAGAAGGGAGCAGGTGTAACTTTGAGGATTGCAAAAAGCAATGCAATAGCTGCAAGACCCTTTTCACCACCTGAAAGAAGGTCGATGTTCTGAACGTTCTTTCCGGGTGGCTGAACCCTGATATTGATTGCGCACTCAAGCACATCCTGAGGATCTTCAAGCACAAGCTCGGCTTTACCGCCGTCAAACAGATCTTTGAAGGTCTCTCCGAAATGGTTGTTGATTCGTCTGAACTGTTCTCTGAATCGCTCTGCCATTTTGCCCGTCAGTTCTTCAATCATCTTGATAAGCTCTTCACGGGCTTTCTCGATATCACCGATCTGACCGCTCATATATTCGTATCTTTCGGATACTTCCTTGTACTCTTCAACGGCACCGACGTTTACGCTGCCCAGAGCACGGATTTTGTTCTTGATTTCCTGCAAGGTACGCTGAGCCTTGGGGATATCGTCAAGAACAATATTCATTTCCGTTGCTTCGCGGAGAGAAAGCTGATATTCGTCATAAAGCTTGTTCTGCGCTGTTTCAAGCTCTCTCTGCATTGAATCCCTGCGTTCTTCAAGTCTTGCAAGCTCACCGCCC
This sequence comes from Acutalibacteraceae bacterium, assembly GCA_045630405.1. GTDB lineage: Bacteria > Bacillota > Clostridia > Oscillospirales > Acutalibacteraceae > CAG-177. Next base: position 81,091 of record JAZQTC010000043.1, on the reverse strand, counting down.
AACTTTTCACGCTCAGCAGTCATTTCGCGCTCCTTTGTGCGGAGCGTTGTGCTCTGACCCTCGCAGGAGGTTCTCTTCTGAATGAGTTGTTCTATCTTTTCACGTGTCTTTACAGACTGCTCACGCAGAGCCGCTGCCTGAGCCTCAAAATCAGCAATGCGGGCAAGAATTTCTTCGTTCTGACGTCTGATTTCCGCAATTTCTTCGTTCAGCTTGTCTGCACGTCGGTTGAAGCTTTCCTTGCGTTCAAGGCAGCTTGCGATAATCTCGTTGTCCGCCTCAATATCCTTGCGGAGCGATACGATTTCAAGGTTAAGTGTGCTCTGCACCTCCGCAGATTCCTCACGGAGTCTGTCCAGAGTTTCCCTTGCCTCGTTGAGTCCGCTGAGTCGGGAGTTAAGCTCCTCGCTCTGTGCGGTAACCGCATCGATATCTGCCTGAGCTCTCTTTTCGGTTGCTTCGGATTCTGCAATTCTTGCAGCCGCACGCTCTTTTTCCGCTTCAAGTTCATCAATATGACCCTTTGCGGCATTGTATCTGTCTTTGATAAGATCAAGTGCACTTTCCGCTCTGATGATATCTTCCTGTGCCTTGATAAGTTCAGCCTCACTTGCATCGAGCTCTGCCTGAACAAGGGCAAGCTCCTCGGAATGAGACTTGAACACTTCTTCTTTTTCTGCAAGCTGCTTTTCCAGAGCCGCGACCTTTTCTTTGAGGGCTTCAATCTCCGTTGCTCTGCTCAGGAAGCTTGAACCCGAGCCGCGTGAGCCGCCCGTCATTGAACCGCCTGCATTAAGCACCTGACCGTCAAGGGTAACTATCTTGAATCTGTACGAATATTTCTTTGCCATGGCAATGCCGTTGTCGATTGTATCAACAACCGCTGTTCTGCCCAGAAGAGAGCCGATGATGTCGGCATACTTGCCGTCATATTCCAGCAATCTGTCTGCCATATCCACAAAGCCCTCGCATTTTTCAAGTCCGCTTTCGGTGAAGGGTCTTGATTTGACCGAGGTAAGGGGAAGGAAGGTTGCTCTGCCTGCACGGTTTTCCTTGAGGAAATTAATGGCAAGCTTTGCTGTGTTTTCGTTGTCCGTAACTATGTTCTGAATTGCCGCACCAAGGGCGGTCTCAACCGCAACGGCATACTCGGCAGGAGCCGAAATAAGCTGCGAAAGAGTGCCGTGAATGCCTCGGAGCGCTCCTCTTTTTGCTTCTCTGATGACTTTCTGAACGCTGCCTGCATAGCCGTCAAGGTTCTTTTCAAGGTCATCAAGCATTTTTATTCTTGCATTCTTCTGATAAATGTCAAGATTTATGCTCTCAAGCTCTTTTCTGAGCCTCTCAACCTTATCTGCTCTTGTGCCGATAATCATTCTGTAGCCCTCAAGGCTGTTTTCGTGCTCTGCGGCAACGGCATTAAGGCGGTCAAGCTCAAGCTGAGCCTCGGATTTTTCTTTTTCAAGTGCGGCAACAACTCCGCCTCTTGACTCAACGACTCCGTTGATATTATTTATTCTTTCGCTCAATTCTTTTCTTGCGGATTCAGCAGTTGATTTTTCAACTCGCAGGTCGGCAAGTCTGAGTGCAAGTGAAGTTATTTTATCGCTTATTTCCCTTGATTTTTCGCTGTTTTCGCTGTTCTGACCCATAAGGTCGCTGAGCTTTTTCAGCTCGGCTTCAAGGGCAGCCTTTTTCTCTGCAACTGCGGCTTCTTTTTCCGCAATATCCGCCTGAGCCTGCTCAATCTGCGCATCGATTTCAGCTTTTGAAGCCTCGCTGTCGCCCATATCACCCGTAATACGCTCAACGGTCTGCTCGTTGTGCTCAATGGTGTTTCTTTCAACAGCGATTTTACCGTCAATAGCGGTTGCTTCTTCTTCGCTGACGGAAATAGTCTCACGCAGACGCTCGATTTCAAGGGTTATTGCCTGACCCTCGCTGATTGCCTGCTCAATCTGCGCAATTATCTCGATAAGTGCATTTTCCGTCTGCTCATACTGAGATGCGGCAACGGAAAGCTTATGCTCCTGCTCACGCAGACCGTTCTTTGATTTTTCTATTGTGTGAAGCCACAAACCGATCTCAAGAGTTTTCTTTTCATCGGCAAGGGCAAGGAATTTCATAGCCTTTTCGCTCTGGGTTTTAAGGGGTCCTATTCTGCCCTCAAGCTCTGCCAGAATGTCACGGAGTCTTACAAGATTTTCCTCCGCCTGATCAAGCCTGCGGTTTGCATCGGCTCTTCTGTAGCGGAAATGGGAAATACCTGCAGCCTCTTCAAGCATATCACGGCGCTGGGTTGAACGGGCGGAAACAAGGTCTGCAATTCTGCCCTGACCGACCATTGAGTAGCCGTCCCTGCCGAGACCCGTATCCATAAACAACTCGTGAATATCTCTCAGACGGCATACCTCGCCGTTGATTTTATATTCGCTTTCGCCCGAGCGATAGTAGCGACGGGTAACAGCAACGTCATCCTTGTCGTTATTCAGCCCTCTGTCGGTATTGTCAAGGCGCAGAGTAACCTCGGCATAGCCCAGAGCCTTACGCTGGCTTGTGCCGCCGAAAATAACGTCCTCCATTCTGGCACCACGGAGGGTTTTGGTTGACTGCTCACCCAATACCCAACGCACGGCGTCGGAGATATTACTCTTACCGGAGCCGTTGGGGCCGACAACCGCCGTTATGCCCTTTCCGAATTCGAGCACCGTCTTATCGGGAAAGGATTTGAAGCCCTGCATTTCAAGTGATTTTAATATCATCTGACTACCTGTCCTTTATGTATTTCAACCTCGTATTTTTCAAGACCTTCAACACCTTTTACGGCACAGTCAAAGCCTTTTTCACGAAGTTTAATGAGATTTTCTTTCTTCTGCCCTGTCATTTTGGAAATTTCTTTTGTGTTGACGCTGAGAATATACGTGCCTGCTCCCTGCTTTTCAAGAGCCTCAAGCGCACGGTTATAATAAATCCTGCTCTCACAGATTTCACGTAGTGCGGGATGATACGCACCGCCTGCAAATCCGTCTTCAACTCCGCCGCCCGAGTGGAGACCCACCCTGATAACCTTTATACCTGCAAGTTCAAACATCTCAATAAGCTTTGCGCAGAGGTCAGCGGTTTCGTCAATGCCTTTCGGAATAAACTCACCTGTTTTCATCAGCTCATAAAGCCGTGTGCCTTTCAGCACAACCGTAGGATAAATCCTCACCGTTGCAGGAGCAAGGTCAACTATTTTTCGCGCGGTTTCAAGGCTGTCGCAGTCCTCGGAGCCGTAAAGCCCCGTCATCATCTGCAGACCCACCTCAAAGCCGTATTCCTTCAGCATCCTGCAGGCATCCTCAACCTGCTTTGCGGTGTGTCCTCTCTCGTTAAGCTGAAGCACCCTGTCATCAAGGCTCTGTGCGCCAAGCTCAACGGCGGTTACACCGTATTTCTTCAGAATTCCGCAAATTTCGCCGTCAATGCCGTCAGGTCTTGTGGAAATTCTGATTCCCTTGAATATTCCTTCTTTGACGTATTCATACGCCGCCTCAAGAAGCGACAGCATATATTCACGCTCCACCATAGTAAAGCTTCCGCCAAAAAAAGCAATTTCTCCGCCTGCCGCCTGACTTTCCGTCAGAGAGGCAATTGCGGTGTGTGCCGCAGAATGAACGTCATCTGCGGTTATATCCTTCTTGCTGCCCGAAATGCTCCGCTGATTGCAGAATGAACACATATGAGGGCAACCCTTATGCACCACAAAGAGTGCAACGTTCACGTGTTTCATTTTATGCCCATAAGCGCAAGAGCTTCTTTTGCCGCCTGCTGCTCGGCAAGCTTTTTGCTTTTGCCTGTGCCTCTGCCGATAACGTTGCTGTTGAGATGCACCTCAACGGTGAATACCTTTGCGTGGTCGGGGCCGCTTGAATCCGTAAGCACGTATTCAACACGCTCCTCACGGTTACGCTGCACAACCTCCTGCAGGATTGTTTTATAATCCTTGGCTCTCTCCAGACCGTCGTGACGGGGAATGAATCTGAGCACAATTTTTGCGGCTTCATCAAGACCTCCGTCAAGATAAATTGCCGCAAGCACAGCCTCAAAAGCATCCGCAAGGATAGAAGGTCTGTCTGCGCCGCCCATTCTGATCTCGCCCTTGCCGAGACGGAGCGCAGGACCTATGCCAAGCTCCCTTGCAAAGGTGCAGAGAGCGTTTTCGCAGACCTTTGCGGCTCTTTGCTTTGTGAGCTCACCTTCAGGCCAATCAAAGGTGGTATAGAAATATTTTGCGGAAACAAAGCCGAGAATGGAGTCGCCTAAAAACTCCAGTCTTTCGTTGCAGATTGTTCCGTTGTTCTGTTCGTTTGCATATGACGAATGAGTAAGAGCAGTTTTGAGCAGAGAAATATCCTTGAACTTATAGCCGAGGTTTTTCTGCAACTGCACAAGATTATCGCTCATTTCAAAACTCCTTTCTGAACTGACTTTTACTCCAGCATTTCTGCGACTGCCGCAATGGTCATATCGCCGCTGATATCTTCGCTGAGGTCAACGTAAAATTCGCCCTCAACTGCGTGTATGATTTCTTCAAGCTCAATGCCGTCTGCCGTAAGGTCGCTGAGCTGTGTATTTTCTGTTATTGCGCTTTCATCATAGCCGAATTCATCGCAAATCAAAGATATTACTTTTTCAACCATGAAAATTTCCTCCGTCGGAACTGATTATATTATGCCAAGCTGTTCTTTAAGTTGTTTAAGACCGCGCTCTGCAAGAGTCTCATAGCGCAGTTTTTTGTCCTTGATTCTTTCATCAAGGGGCGGGAGCAAGCCGAAAGATGCACCCATAGGCTGGAAGTTGCTGACGCTTTCGTCGCTGATGTAACGGGCAAGTGCGCCTGTCATTGTCAGCTCCGAGGGAAGAAACTCTCCCTCTCCCAGAATTTTTTTAGCGGCATTGATGCCTGCAAGAATACCCGATGCCGCAGACTCCATATAGCCCTCAACACCTGTTATCTGACCTGCAAAATACAGACCTTCTCTCGCCTTGAAGCCGAAGTCGCTGCCCAGAAGTCGGGGCGAATCGATGAAGGTGTTGCGGTGCATAACACCGTAGCGCACAAATTCCGCATTTTTCAGCGCAGGTATCATTGAAAAAACTCTTTTCTGCTCGGGGAATTTCAGATTTGTCTGGAATCCCACAAGATTATACATTGTGCCGTCCTTGTTTTCTTTGCGGAGCTGAAGATTTGCCCAGGGACGGTGACCCGTCCTCGGATTGGTGAGACCCGACGGCTTCATAGGACCAAAACGGATTGTGTCGTGACCTCTTGATGCCATAACCTCAATGGGCATACAGCCTTCATAAACGCCCTTGCGCTTATCGAATTCGTGGGTGGGCGCAACCTCTGCGTTGATGAGAGCCTCATAAAATGCTTCGTACTCTTCCTTATTCATAGGACAGTTGATGTAGTCATCAGGGTCGCCTCTGTCGTATCTTGACTGCATAAAAGCATTTTCAAGGTCAATGCTTTCAGCGGTAATAATTGGTGCCGCCGCATCAAAAAAGCTGAGGCTTCCGCCGCAAAGCTCCTTTATTTTTTCGCTCAAAGGCTCCGATGCAAGAGGGCCTGCGGCAATGATTACAAAGCCGTCAGGGATTTCCGTAACCTCTTCTCTTATGAGGGTTATCTCCTTGCGTGAAAGGATTTTTTCGGTTACAAGAGCAGAAAATTTGTCTCTGTCAACCGCAAGAGCACCGCCTGCAGGAACTGCCGTTGCCTTTGCACACTCAACGCAGAGAGAGCCCATAAGCTCCATTTCCGCTTTAAGCATACCTGCCGCACAGCCGAGGCGCATAGCCTTGAATGAGTTTGAGCACACAAGCTCCGCAAGACCCTCGCCTGAATGAGCAGGCGAGAATTTGACTGGCTTCATTTCATAAAGCTCAACCTCAATGCCTCTGTTTGCAAGCTGCCACGCTGCTTCTGCTCCTGCAAAGCCGCCGCCGATTATTTTTACTTTATTCATTGTTCTTTTTCTTTCCGCTTGCTGACTTTTCATAGCCGCAGCCTTCTGTCATACAAACAAGCTTGCCTGTCTTCTTTCTGAACAGAGCCTTTCCGCACTGAGGACAGTTTTCCTCTGCAGGAGGATCCCAGCTCATAAAGTTACACTTGGGCCAGCTGCCGCAACCGAAGAATACGTGACCCTTCTTTGACTTTCTCTCGATGATTTCACCGCCGCAGACAGGGCATCTTGCACCTGTGTTGACAACAAGGGGCTTTGCATTCTTGCACTCGGGGTAGCCGGGGCAAGCAAGGAATCTGCCGTATCTGCCTGTTTTGATAACCATCATTCTGCCGCACTTGTCGCAGGGAATGTCGGTTGTATCTTCCTCAAGCTGAATTTTGACGTTCTTCATTTCCGTCTTTGCCTTGTCGAGATTCTTCTCAAAATCGGTGTAGAATTCGTCAAGCATTCTTACGTAGTCCTCTTCGCCGCTTCCTACACGGTCAAGATTGATTTCCATCTGTGCAGTAAACTTTGTGTTGACTATCTTGGGAAACTTATCTTTGAGAAGACCCGTTACGGCACAGCCGAGTTCTGTGGGAACAAGCTGCTTTGCTTTTCTCTGAACGTAGCTCTTCTTGATGATTGTTGAAAGAATTGTTGCGTATGTGCTGGGTCTGCCCACGCCGTTTTCTTCAAGCTCTTTGATGAGTGAAGCTTCTGTGTAACGTGCGGGAGGCTGGGTGAAATGCTGATTTGAGTTAAGCTCACGGAGCTTCAGCTTTTCTTCTGCCTTGATTTCAGGAAGAACACCCTTTTCCGCATCGTCATCGGGAAGCTCATAAAGCTTTGTGAAACCGTCAAACTTAACGGAATAGCCTGCAGCTGTGAAAATACAGAATTCCTTTTCGTTGCCGTCCTTTGATGCAAGGATTTCTGCCTTTACGGTATTCTGCACGCAGCTTGCCATAAGGCTTGCCATAAAGCGCTTCCAGATAAGATTATAGAGCTTATACTGGTCGCTTGTAAGGCTGGATTTGACCTGATCGGGTGTAAGTGACGGAATTGAAGGTCTGATTGCTTCGTGACCGTCCTGAGCATTTGCTCTCGATTTATAATATACGGGCTTTTCGGGAATATATTCGCTGCCGAAGGTATTTGTTATATAATCCTTGGCTGCAGCTCTTGCCTCCTCTGAAATACGGAGCGAGTCCGTTCTCATATAGGTGATAAGACCTGTCATTCCCATACCCTGAACGTTGACACCTTCATAGAGTTCCTGCGCAGCCTTCATTGTTCTTTCTGCCTGGAAGCCAAGCTTTCTCGAAGCCTCCTGCTGAAGAGTTGAGGTGATGAAGGGAGGTGCGGGATTCTTTTTTCTTGTACCCTTCTTGACTGACTTTACTTCGTACTCTGCGCCGTCAAGTCTTGTAAGATAGTAGTTTGCCTGCTCACCGTTTTCAATTTTGATTTTGCCGTTTTCGTCGGAATAAAGAGTAGCGGTGAAGGTTCTTCTCTGGGCTGTTGCCAGCTTTGCATCGATAATCCAATACTCTTCGGGATTGAAGGCATTGATTTCTTCTTCACGGTCAACAATGAGTCTTACTGCAACGCTCTGCACTCTGCCTGCGGAAAGACCTCTTCTGATTTTCTGTGAAACAAAGGGACTGAGTCTGTAGCCTACAAGGCGGTCGAGAACACGTCTTGCCTGCTGTGCGTTTACAAGGTCAATATTAACCTTCTTGGGGTTAGCCATACCGTTGGCAATACCCGTTTTGGTGATTTCATTGAATGTAACGCGGTTTTCTGTGTTAAGGTCAAGACCGAGAACTGTTGCAAGATGCCACGAAATTGCTTCTCCTTCACGGTCAGGGTCGGCTGCGAGATAAACGGCTTCGCTTGCCTCAACTTTATCCTTAAGCTCCTTGACAAGTTTTTCCTTGCCCTTGATGAGGGCATACTTGGGAGCGAAACTGTTCTTTACGTCAACGCTGAGCTTTGCTGCGGGCAAATCTCTGATATGACCCTTTGAAGCAACAACGTCAAAATCCTTGCCAAGATATTTTTTGATGGTATTTGCTTTTGCGGGGGACTCAACAATAATAAGCTTTGACATTTAATTTTCTCCTGTTGATGTTTATTTTAGAATATAATTTTTTCCTTCAGTCTGCTCGATATGTTCGTCAAGCTCAAGCCGCACAAGAAGAGAAATTACCTTTGAAAGGGGAAATCCCGTTGCGGCGCAAATTTCGTCGGGGTGGAGAGGTTCGTCTCCGAAAAGATTATAGACCTCACGCAAATCGGAATCAAGACCTTCGGGACATTCTTTTTTTACTTTCTGCGGAGCAAATTGCTTTATGCACAAGTCTTTCTCAACGGTCAGACTGTCACAAAGATTATCCATACATAATCTGTCGGGATACATTGCCGCATAGGGTGCAAGAATTTCTCTTGCGCAGCTTACCGCCTTTGCTCCGTCACGGATAAGGCGATTTGCGCCCGTATAGGCGGTTGAGAACACGTTACCGGGGATTGCAAAAACGTCTCTGCCCTGCTCCGCCGCAGTTCTTGCGGTTATGAGCGAGCCGCTTTTTTCGCCTGCTTCAACCACAAGCACACCCTTGCTCAAGCCTGATATTATGCGGTTACGCTGGGGAAAGGTGAATCTTGATGCACTTGCAAACGGGGCAAACTCGGTAATCAGCGCGCCGTTTCTCTTTATGTCTCTGCGTAACGCCTCGTTGTCTCTGAGATAATCCGTGCCAAGACCGCAGCCCATAACACAAACCGTTTTGCCTCCTGCAATAATCGCCGCCTCGTGAGCCGCGCTGTCAATTCCCAGAGCACCGCCGCTGACAACAACCGCACCTGCCTTTGCAAGCTCGCCGCTGATGTTACGGGCAACAGCTATGCTTTCGTAGCAGGGATTGCGTGTGCCCACAACGCCGATTGTCACCTTGTCTTTTATGCAGTCGATATCACCGTCAACGTAGAGCACAAGAGGCATATCGGAAAGCTTCTTCAGGCTTTCGGGATACTGCTCGCAATCGGGAGTCACAACCTGCCAGCCGTTCTTGTTGCAAAGAGAAATATAATGAACAGCCGTGTTCATTGTTGCCTGATTCAGCTTTGCAAGCTGCTTTGCGGAAAACACGCCCGAAATCATTTTGTCGGTTTCGCTTGCCTCAAAAAGCTTGTGCGGCCGGGGAAACGCTGCAAGAATTTCGTCCATCCTTGCGGCTGCACCCAATGCAGTTGAAAGCCATACCCAATATTTCTTGTAATCACTCATCTTTTCAGCTCCCAGGCAAGAATTGCCGCCGCTGCAGATGCGTTGAAGGATTCTGCCCTGCCCTCCATAGGGATAACGACCTGCTTTTTGCATTTCATAATCGTCTGCTCGGAAAGTCCGTTTCCCTCGTTACCTACGCAGCAGATTACTCCGCCCTCTTTCGACACCGTACGGATATCCTTCGCCGTGTCTCTCGGCACCGAAGCAAGTGTGAGCATTTCCAGACCGTGAGCAAGGTCAAGCACCTCGCCGAGGTCGTCGCAGCTTATGACGTCCATTCTCAACGATGAACCCATTGCAGCTCTGAGCGCCTTGGGGTTATACACGTCACAGCCGCCGCTGACGATAAGTCCGCTGAGTCCGATTGCCTCAACGCTTCTGCAGATTGCACCCAGATTTGAAGGGTCCTGCAGATTTTCCAGAGCAATGTATTTGCCTTTGGGGTCAAGGCTCAGCTTTTGGGACTGAGGCTTCATTGAACAGATGCAGAAAACGCCCTGCGAGCTCTCTGTGCCCGAAAGCTTCTGCGAAACTTCCGCGCTGATTTCGTAGCATTCATCACAATTGGCGATTATCTCATTCACGTAGTCCTCGTATTTCCACAGAGCCTTTCCCGTGAAAAACGCCTGCTTGATTTCAATGCCCGTCTGTGCGGCATCGAAGCAGAGCCGTGCGCCTTCGAGAAAAAATTCCCCTGCCTCTTTTCGGAGCGAAGCACTTTCTCCAAGACGGACAGCATATTTAATTTTGTCATTTGTTCTTGAGGTTATTTTTTCCATAATAAATATCCTCACTATAATGTTTAAAGATTTGATACCTTATTATATGTTGTTTTTTGTCGAAAAAAAGCGGAAAAATCCGCTTGAATTCTGACGAAAAAACACAAATTCCCCGTGCAAAACACAGGTGAAATAAGAACAATCAGAGATGTAACAAAATGCCACATCTCTGATGAAAAATTCTATAATCAGTTGAGAGCTGCCTTTGCCTTTTCGGTAAGTGCAGTGAAAGCTGCGGGATCTGAAACAGCGATTTCAGCAAGCATCTTTCTGTTGAGGCTGATTTCAGCCTTCTTGAGACCGTTGATGAATGTTGAGTAGTTCATACCGTTTGCCTGGCAAGCAGCTGAAATACGTGTGATCCAAAGACGGCGGAAATCTCTCTTCTTCTGCTTTCTGCCGATGTATGCGTAGTTGCCGCTCTTCATAACAGCCTGCTTAGCGGTCTTGAAGAGTGTGCTCTTTGAGCCAAAGTAGCCCTTAGCGAGTCTGAGTACCTTATTTCTTCTCTTACGAGTCATTATAGCGCCTTTAATACGTGCCATTTTTAATATCCTCCGTTAAATCTTATCTGTGATAGTTGTTTACAAAGTCCTTAATTATTTGTAAGGAACAAGACGCTTGATCTGCTTGCAGTTTGTTACGTCAGCAACAGTTGTCTTGCGAAGATTTCTCTTACGCTTTGTGTTCTTCTTGTTGAGAATGTGTGATTTGTAAGCATGGGCACGCATGGGCTTGCCGTTCTTTGAAATCTTGAAGCGCTTCTTTGCGCCGCTGTGTGTCTTAATTTTGGGCATTGGTATTTCCTCCTTAGAAATTTAATACGTTTTTACTTTGAGCTTTTCGGAGCCAGGAACATCAGCATCTGTCTGCCCTCAAGCTTTGCGGGCTTTTCAATACCTGCGCAGTCGGCCATAGCATCCGAGCAACGCTTCATAATTGTAAGACCAAGCTCGGGATGAGCCATCTCACGGCCTCTGAAGCGGATGGAAACCTTAACCTTGTTGCCTGCTGCAATGAATTTGCGTGCATGATTGATTTTTGTGTCAAAATCGTGGGTATCGATGTTGAGAGAAAGCCTGATTTCTTTAATCTCGATAGTCTTCTGATTCTTCTTTGCTTCCTTCTCTTTCTTTGCCTTTTCAAATCGGAACTTGCCGTAGTCCATAATTTTGCATACGGGCGGTTTTGCCATGGGAGCAATCTTAACCAGGTCAAGATTCTTGCTTTCGGCAATTTTGAGAGCCTCTGCTGCGGACATAATGCCCAGCTGCTCGCCGTCATCTGTAACAACTCTTACTTCCTTGTCACGGATTTCCTCATTGATTTGCTGTTCTTTGCTGCTGATGTTAAAGCACCTCCAATGTGTAATAAAAAAGCGAGGGCAGGATTCCCTGACCTCGCAAATCAAACGTCTTTATACGGGCGCAAAGACCCGATTGAAAAGAAACTATTGACCGACTCAGGACAATCCCCGGAAGGTGAGAGCCAAACCTGCTCTGCTTTATTGTGCAAGCTATTTTAACCTATCACACGGGGTTTGTCAAGAGTTTTTTGAAATTTTATTTGATTTTTCGCAAAATAAGCACACCTGCACTCACCGCAAGACCGATTGCCATAAAGAGTGTTGCAGTAAGTCCGTTGAATGCAGGGCCGTTTGCCGTGCAATAAAGCACAAGACTGAGCACAAAGCCCAATGCGCTGAGCACAATCTGAAGAATTGAGCCGAGCTTTGCCTGAGACGTTATGCTGCAAGCCGCCGCAACGGCTCTGAGCATTGAAAATGCCGTACCGTCGTGAACGATTTTTGCAGGAAGTCTGTCGCATACAGCGTCACGTCTGCGCTTGAAAAGCTTGCCTGCAACGGACGAAAGAATCTTGAACGTTTCCTTGGGAAGTCCGAAGCTTTTTGAAATAAGCTCCTCGGTAACGTTAACGTCGTTTGTCCTCACAAGCACCTGAATTCCGCTGCTTTCAAGCAATTTGAAATAGGGCTCAAGGTTTTTATCCACCGCATAGCTTACAACGAAAAGTGCCGCAAGCTTGCCTGCAACGGCAAGGTACATAACCTTTCTGCCGCTGTGAGTATATCTGTCTTCAGACAGTTTTTCGGGCAATTCAACGCTGTGATTCACAAGCAGATTCCTGTTACCCAGAAGCACCTTCTGACCGTGAATTCTTGCGGAAATACCCAGCTTATCTTCATACACAAGCTCTTTTACGGGAGGCAGCAAATCGTGTCTGCCGTCAACAACCTGCTCAAAGCTTTCTCTGAGAGGTCCGCCTGATTTTATAACAAGAGCCGCCGCATAAAGCAACACGTCGTCGATTCTGATACTCTTGAAGTCCTTCATTCCGTGCATCGTGCACTTTGAACGGTCAAAAATATCAGCGCAATCCATAACGATTGCGTTTGACGATGCAGTTTCCTGAGCCGCATCAACGCCCGAAATCATTGTGCCCGTCACGTTAAGTTCGTGATTTGCAAATCTTGCGATAAATGCAGGAATAGCCGCAGCAAACACGGGTGAGCACACGCAGAAAGTACCTGCAAAGGCAGAGAATGCTGCCATAGCACTCTTTTCAACAATTCCGCAGGCAATTGCCGCAACAGCCGCCGCGCCGAGTGCCGCAGGAATAAGAATGCCGATGAGCTTTTTATCCGTTGCATCCTTTTCGGAATTCTTCACGAAATCCGAGGGGAAGGCAACCTTTGAGGAATAAAGCAGGTCTGCATTACCCATCATAAGACCTCTTCCAAGCTCGAAAATCTCGGACTCATTTTCAAAAGGATGAACAGCATACATATTATGCTCGTATTTGTAAACGCAAACCTCAAAGTTGGAGAGGGTGCGCTGTGCGTCCATTTTTTCCGCAACCTTGTTGATAAGCACCGCACCTACCGCCGCTGCGGAAAATACGGTTGTGGCAACTTCACCGCCGCCGATGAAAGCGGCAAGCATATTCTGCACAAGTGCAATCGCCAACGAAAGACTTACCGCCGTGTCAACGGTTATGTTCTTTTTGAATATTCCGATAAAGCCGTCAACAAAACGCTCATAGTTAAGCGCAGCTGCAACTACAATCAGAACTGCATTGATTGCGCACATAAATGCCGAGCCTGCAACGAAAGCATCGGTTTCAATGGCAAGTTTATCCGCAATCGAGGGGATAAGATTGAAAATTATAACAAGCAATTCAACAACACCAACAAAAATGATGCCCTTGGTTGCTTTCAGACTCTTTTCCGTCAGGAAAGTGTGCATGGATGAACGCTCTGCAGGGGATTCGTATTCCTTGGCAACCGTTTTTTCCTCTGCAACTGCCTGATTCTGTTTTTTCTCTTTCTTCCTGCGTTTTCTTTCCTGCTTCTCCTGCTCCTCGGGAGGCGCTTCAAAATCGCCCTCGAATTCCTCGTCAAGGTCAAGAGAATCCAGAAGCTTGAAGCTCTTTGCTCTCTGTCTGCGCTTTTCGGAAAGCTGTGCCTCAACGTCCGTTTCACGGCTGTGGTCGGGCAGAGTTTCTTCGGGAATATCTTCAAAACCCGTCAGCATCATCTGACCCTCAACGTCATTGCCTGCCTCGGATATCTTCTTTTCCGCTCTGCCGACAGCGTCCATAATACGGGTTTTTTCGTCGTCAATGCTCTTTGCATCCTCGGCGGCGAGCACTCGGGGCATAGCCTCAAGACCGTTTTCCGCCTGCGCTGATGACTTCTGAACAACGATACCCGACCTGTCAACGGGACCTTCCTGCACAGGGTCGATTTCAACCGTATTATCCAGCTTCAGTTTTTCAAAAAATCTGGTTCTGTAGTCGATTTTTTCAGCAGGCTTTTCTTCGGGAGCAGGCTTTTCCTCCGCAAATTCAGCAAAGAAATCTGCCGCCGCAACTTCGCCCTCATAGAAAGTCTTTATCTCCGAAGGACCTTTATCCTCAGGCTTTTCAGGCTCTGCGGCAGGTGTCTGCCACGCAAACATGGAGCCTGCAGGCTGAGGGATATCCTCGGGCACAATAACGGTTTCAATCTCAAAAAGTGATTCGTCAAACTCTTCTTCCGTGCCGTCAAAGAAGGTTTCCTGACCGTCAACCTCATCCTCGCCTGAAGTTGAAGAAATATCCTGCATTTCAGTCTTTACAGGCACATCTTCTATAGGTCTGACGGTAAAAATTCCCGTGTCAAACTCACGGCTGAGAATTCTTTCAAAATCCTCTGCAGGGGTGAGTGTCTTTTTGGTTGCAGGCACGTATTCTTCACCGTTGGACTGAGCAATCAGTCTGTCAATATCATCCATAGACCAGGTTTTTGACGGCTCATCACCCGAGGATTCCGCCTGCTTTGATTTTCTGACCTCGGCAAGAATATCATCGATATCGTTGCCTGATGCTGTTTTCGGATTATCGCTCAATTCATTCACCTACCTGTGTTTTGCAATTTCATACATTAAAATTCCCGCCGCTACGGAAGCGTTAAGGGAATTGATTTTTCCTTTCATGGGCAGAGAAACCACAAAATCGCATTTTTCTCTGACAAGACGGCTTACACCCTTACCCTCTGAGCCCACAACAAGGGCAACCTTGCCCGAGTAATCCTGCTCATCCCAGCGTTTGCCGTCCATATCCGCACCGTAAACCCAAAAGCCTTTTTCCTTCAGCTCCTCGATAGTGTTTGGGAGATTAGATACCCTGGCAACAGGTACGTATTCCACAGCACCTGCAGAAACCTTGCCTACCGCATAGGTCAGGGCAACGCCTCTGCGCTTTGGAATAATGATTCCGTGAGCACCGCAGGCATCCGCAGTTCTGATAATCGCACCCAGATTGTGGGGATCTTCGATTTCGTCGCATATAATAACAAACGGCTCTTCGCCCTTGCTCTCTGCATTTGCAAGGATATCCTCGATTGAGGAATACTCGTGCACCGCCGCCCATGCGGCAACGCCCTGATGGTTTTCGCCCTCGCAGATTTTATCAAGCTTACGCTTGTCAGTTTCCTTGACCACAATGCCTTTGTCGCGGCATTGACCGATGATTTTGCCAACGGAACCGCCTCTCTCACCCTTGGCTACAAGCAGACAGTCAATGGCTCTGCCGCTTTTGAGCGCTTCGGCAACGGCGTTACGTCCGATAATAAGACCCTGCTTTTCATTCTGCACTTCCATTAAGCAAACTCCTCCTATTTTGCTATATTCGGTTCATTATAACACATAAAAACAAAAATGAACAGTATAAATATAATTTTTACAGAAAATTCCTGAAAAATTTTGAATTTTCCGTTCAGTAAGTGACAGTATTTGCCATATCCCGTGTGCAATAATGGAGCAAGAAAGGAATGAAAAAATTATGGAAAATTCAAGAGCCGTCCGCAACGGCGATTCAGCCGACCTTCTTTGGGACAGGGGAGTCAGGATTCTCACCTGCGTTTTGTATTTTGTGAGCAGCTTCACCCTATCGGGCGCAGGACTTTTTTCGCTTAAAATTCCGCTCGGCATAGGCTTATGCGCGTCCTGCACGGGCGTTGAGCTGATTTGCTCTGCCGCAGGAGGAATTCTGGGCGCATTGTTGCGGCTGACGGGGCATGAAATGCTCTGCGGATTGATACCTCTGGCAGGTATAACGGGCACGGTATTCATTATGGAGCGCACGGGAATACGCAAAAAAAGACGCACGATTCTTACCGTCACCGTGTTTTTGCTCTGCTTTCTGTGCGGAGAGGCTGTTATGCTGGCAGGCACACCCGACCTGACTCAATTCCTGCTTGTCATCTGCTCAAGCCTGCTGTGTGCCGCATCGGTCACGTTTTATTCGGGTACCGTTGACTGCATCAGCAAAAAACGCAGTCCGTATATGCTGGACAATCACAGCCTTGTCTGCATCGTTGCAAGCCTTTGCACCCTTCTTCTGGGATCGTCGGAGCTGAGTCTGATGGGATTCCGACCTGCAAGATTCTTCGGATGCTTTGTTATTCTCACCGCCGCCTATCTTTTCAGCCGCTCGGGAGGCAGCATTGCAGGCATTGCAATCGGCGGATGCATTGCGGTTTCGGGCACGGGAGTTGCCCTGAGCATATGCTACGGAATATGCGGACTTCTGGCAGGTATATTTTCAAAATTCGGACAGATTGTGTGCGCACTTGTGTTTACCCTTGCGTCAGGCATTGCCGCTTTGCTGGACGGTACCCGTAACGGGCTTTACGTTTTTGCGGAATCTGCGGCAGCTGCGTTTATTTTTGCGGCGATTCCCAAGCCAAAACTTTCACGTGTAAGAAGCAATATCCTCAATCCGAAAACAAAGCGGATTGATTTTGAATTCACGTCTGCAGGGGAAAGACTGATGGAAACCGCCCGAGCCGTCGGCTCCGTTTCCGAATGCGTTGCAAACGTTTCAAAAGGCATCGAGGCACTTACGCCTGCAAATGATATTATGGTTTGTATGCGTGTGCGCGAAAGGGTTTGCTCCCAATGCCGTCTCAAGGATACGTTTTGCCCCGAAGAAGGCGGATTTGCCGCAATACTTGAAAAACTTGCCCACGGCGACACAATCGGAGCAGAGGATTTTTCTGCTGATTTCAATATGAAATGTCCCTGCGTACCAAGGCTGGCAGACAGCTTTAACCGAGTATATGCAACACGCAATGCAGTTAATGCGTTGCAGGCAAATTCAGCCCGTAACCGTGCACTTGCCTGCAGTCAGTTTGACTGGACAGCCACTCTGCTGCGAGAGCTTTCCGAGGAGTTGAGCAAAGGAGCGCAGGTTCTTTTCGGAAAGGAAAAATGCGCCGCAAGGGTGCTCTCCGATTTCGGATTTGAAGTCAGAAGCACAAGCTGTATCCAGCCCCTTTCGGGTGCGTTGCGTCTGAGCTGCATTGTTGAAGAAATTCCGCCGTCCACAAGTCTTTCTCAGCTTACCGCCGCCCTTTCAACGGAGCTGGAGGTGATGCTGAATCCGCCGAAAATAAGAATTCTTGACAGCGGCAAGGAACTGATTTTTCTGCGCAAGGAGCTTTTCAGAATACGTATGGGGTCAGCCTCCGCAAGTTGCGGAAATCAGAAGCTTTGCGGTGATTATTTTGAATGTTTTCAGACCGAAGCAAAGGCATACATCATCCTCAGCGACGGTATGGGCACAGGTGGCAGGGCTGCAATAGATTCAACGATGACGGTTGAACTTTTTTCACGGCTTGTGCGTGCAGGAGTGAGCCTTGACTCTGCGCTGAATATAACGAATTCCGCACTTTCGGTTAAATCCGATGACGAATCACTCTCCACCCTGGACGTGGCGGAAATAGACGTTTTTGACGGAAGCACGGTCATATACAAAGCAGGTGCAGCACCCTCTTTTTACACTTTTTCGGGCAAGGTGCGTACCGTTGAAATTCCATCAACACCGCTGGGAATTCTCAGCAAGGTTTCGTTCAGCCGATACAGCCTCAAACTCCGCGGAGGGGATACTCTGGTTATGGTCAGCGACGGGATTTTAGGTTGCGGCAACAACTGGCTGAAAGAAGAAATAAAGACTTTTTCAGGCGGCATTGAAGCAAGCGCATTTTCGCAGGATATGGTGGACTCCGCACGCAGACGATGCGGAAACAGATTTGACGATATGACGGTCATAACCGCCGTTGCAGAAGAGGTATAAAAAGAGAGCTGCCTCACTTGTCTATGAAACAGCTCCTTTTAAATTCACAATTCGTAATGCATAATTGCATATTAAAAAGGACAGCCGCAAGGGCTGTCCCTACGAAACGGTGGTCAGAATAACGAATAAATAGCTAAAAAGGGGCTGTTGTCAGCCCCTTTTTATTATGCAACGTATGTAACGGTAAAGCAATGCGAACGGATTTTGCCTTTCATTATCGAGAAGCGGAATGCGTTGCCTCTCATCGTGGCATTGCCTACCCTTATGGTTGTTATATATCCGCAGTTTTCGCCTCGGCAAGCGTCGTGTTCAACAATATCAAGCCATTCTGCAGGATTGTCGGAAAGCACTATCTCGTCGGAATACGCTTCGATCAGATTTTTCATTTCTGATGCGGAAATCTCATAGTCCGATGCACCGGGGTCTTCGGGGCTGGTCACACCGCCCGTAAGATAGGGATACTGATTGCCGCCCCACACGCTTGCTGCCGATGCCGTTTTGCCTGCCGCTGTTGAGAAATAGCAGGTAAATGCCGCAGAGCCGTTATAATCCACGTACTTTGCAACGGGCTTGTCCTCGGCAGTTGCCATTCCCAGATATTCAAGGCATGCCTTGTGAATTGCCGTGCCTTCGTAGTTAAAATCATCTGCGTATGCGTGCTTTGACCTTTCAACGTTAAATCCGTAATACTTTGCAAAGGTATAAATAGCCGCCATCTGTGCTTTGAGAGCCTCTCTGCCTGCGGTGCTCCAACCCATTTCCTGCTTTGTTGTTTTGCAGATATATTCAACAAGAGGCACGTCCACACCGCCGTATTTAACGGTCGCAGGCGTTGAGGAATCGGTTTTTATCGTTGTGCCGGGGAAATAATGAGCAAGAATCTGCTCATAGGTGCTGCCGCTGTCCGCCATTTTGAGCGCACCCCTCTGGCTCATGCCAACGCCGTGACCGTAGCCGTAAACCTTGAACACAAACTTGCCGCCCTTTGAAACTGTTGTGCCAGCCGTTGTGCCGTCTGACTTACGGGTTGTTGTCTCGGTTTGGGGCACGGTGGGCTTCTGAGTTGTGGTTGTTGTTGTAGGTTTTGAAGTTGTGGTAGGCTTTTCCGTTGTGGTAACGGGCTTTGTGGTTGTGGGCTTTGCGGTGGTGGTTGCCTTGGTGGTTTTTGCCGTTGCGGCAACGGTGGTCAGAATCTGTGTCACCTTTTGGGTAAGAGTCAGTTTTTCAGTTGTGCTGACTTCTGCTGAAGTATCGGTTGAAAGCAGAGTTGTTTCGGGCATAATTATGGTTATGCCCATATCCGCACCGTCAAGACCGCTGCCTCCGAAATAATTATTTTCTTCCTGCATTTCGGTAACCGTAGCCTGCTCTGCGGTGTTGTTGCCCCCTGCATTGACAATGGATGCCTGGGTATATTTGCTGCCAAGCACCAACGCCGCAACAAGGCACACAACCGTTGCAAGAGCGATGGCACAAATTGCAATAATAAGTGCGGTTTTCTTGTTGTTTTTCTTTTCGGGAATATTGGGGTTCACGAGACCTGCCGCACCCGTATGCTCCTCAAGCATTGAGCAAAGCTTGATAACCGCGGCGGCAATAAGGTGCTTTCTGTCTTCACCGGGAAGAGCAAAAACCCTTGCTGCGTTTGCTCTCACGGAATCTGCAACGCACACAATAACGTAGCTTTCGCCGTTTTCATTAACGTTGATATCCGAAATTGCCACGGCCAGATCGGCATCTGCCGTTTCCTTTGATAATTTTGCGCTGTGAGTAACAAATTCTTCTGCGCTTTCGCCCTCAACCGCTTCTTTTGCGGTTGAATCGGGGATGAATACTTCATCGCTGTCGGGCACCGCAGAAATCACGGAAAGCAAAGCCTTTGCGCTGCCGCAGGGAGAAACCGCAACGGTTTTGCCGTTTGCGATTACCTTGCGTACACTTTCCCTGACCTGCTCGATTGAAGGGGATTTCACACGGGTTTCCACAGGAAAAGCCTTTTCCAGAAACGCATCAAGTCCGAGGGCAAAAACCGCCTGAGTCCTGCCTGCTTCGAGAGGCATAAACACAACCAGACCCTCGCCCAATTCCTTTGCAAATGCGGAATAAAGACCGTCATCGGAGACAAAAACTTTTGCCTTTTCGGGCGTTGCGGAGTGGATATCCTTCTCCTTTGAGTCATCGGGCAGATTGCCCTGCAAAGCAGAAGAAATAACGCTGTTTCTGATTATTTTTGAAGAAAAAAGCTTGAGCAAACGGAGCTTTGCACCAAGAAAGACAGAAAGGGGCGCAGCCGCAACAATAATGCCGCCTTCGCAGGCACTTTTTGCAACAGCATCGGCAAATGACGCAGCATCGCCGTAATCGGCAGAGGGTGCATCAGGATAGTATTGCCTGAGTTTTTGCTCAAGATATGCCGCCTCACTTTGCGCCGACGAGGCACAAAGGGTGCATATACTCACCTTTCTTTTCATAAATAAATCTCCGTTTCTTGATTCTTCAAAATATTTTAAGTCTGATACGGCACTGTACAATGTACCTTGCCGTTATGAAGTGCAGATTTTCGTCAAGACAAGGAAAATCTTTGAAGCAATATGCAGATATTGCAAACAGGTTTGACGCAGTATTTGCGGAAATATGCCTTGCCGTTATGAAGTGCAGATTTTCGCCAAGACAAGGAAAATCTTTGAAGCAATATGCAGATATTGCGAACAGGTTTGACGCAGTATTGGCGGAAATATGCCTTCAGAACAGTTTACCAGCGGGCATCGTTGGCATAAGGATTTACCGCTTTCTTGTTTACATCATAATATGCCTGGGGATATTTGGGGTTGGGATTCTCAAAAGCTTTTGAAGTGTCCACGCTGACGCTTTCTCCGTCACGTCTGAGTCTTGCAACAACTACAAGTCTTGCCTCGTTGAAGTCGTAACAGCAGGTGGAAAGAGTGAGAATCTTGTCGTTAGCGTTGATATCAACGCCTGTTGTGTAAAGCTTGCGCTTGTCAATTTCTTCGATGTAGCTTTCAAACTTTGAGGTTGAAATGTCAATGAAGTTATAGGGCAATACGTAGCCGTTATCGTCCTGTGCCTCGGAGTTTGTGATAAATACGCCATAAACAAACCACGTATAATCACCGTAAATAGTGTTGCACTCAATAACGGGTGCTGATGCAAAACCGTCAATGGTGCGGTAATTCTCAAGATTGCCGAAAATATAGTCATCCGAGCGCATATTGTGACCGTAAATAACGTTATTCTTGTGAAGATTTCTGAAATCGGTCATTCTGTAATCAAAGAAGGGTACACCGTAGGTTGTGTACTTGCCGTAAATATCCTTCTTGAGGTAATAGCTGTTATCAACACCCTGTGCAATGGGAAGGTTGATGTCAAGCCCTGCAATGGTAATCCAGCCTCTCAGGTCCTGATTGGCGGCATAAAGCTGACCGTACTTTGCAAGCATACCCTCGGGGAAATCAACTCCGGGGAATGCGCTTTCAAGACGTGAATCAACAACGGCTGTCTGGTCGTGCTGGCTGATGTTTTCGCTCATCTGGTCAGCAACCTCCTGAGCCGTTTTGCGGAATTTCATAGGCTCAATCACATATGTATTTGCAATCATAACAAGGCACACAACAATTGTGATTGCCGAAAGTGCAAGCACAACTTTTCTGACAACGTCGCCCTTTTTGTTTTGGGGCTTTGCTTCTTCGTTATCCTTTTCTTCTGCCTTTTTCTCGGCTTCTTTTGCCTCGAATTCTTCCTCGGTCATATAACCTATTCCGCTTTCGCTCATAGGATTGGGCTCATAAAGCTTTTCGGGCTGCTGAGCAGCTGCTTCATAGTCGTTGCCGTCATCGGGCACGTCAATCACAAAGCCTGCAGGTGCTGCGGGTTGCTCATCAATATTCAATTCGGGAGCAACTTCGGGCACGTCATCACCGAGAAGAAGAGCAAGCTCTCTCTGGAAATCATCGCTGTCGGTGTCAAATATTGACGCAGGTACGGGTGCCTCCGCAACAACGGGAGCTTCTTCGGTTACGGGAGTTTCCTCAATCACGTCCTCGGGCATAACGACAGTACCGTCATCAGGAATAATCACAATTTCTTTTTCGGGAGTTTCCTCTTCCTCGGGCAAATCCCACTCGATATCTTCTCTGTCCGCCTCAAAAGCGGCAGGGTCGGTTACAAGCTGAGCCGCTACGGAAAGCTCGGACTCACCCACAACGGCAATATCCTCGTTGGCTTCAATTTCGGAAAGAATATCTCCGAAACCTGTTTCACCGTCAGCATCCGCCTTAAGCATATCAATCATACCGAAGATATCGTCTCTGGCAGCATCTGTAGAGGACGGTGCTGTTTCTGCTTCGGGCGCAGGCTCATAAACCTCGGGCAATTCTTCGTCTGAAGGCTCATAAACGTCGTCATCCTCATCGTCAAGTGAAACAACGGGGATTTCTTCGTCGTAGTATTCCTCGGGATTCATCCACAAGTCATCAAGCGATGCAGGCTCGTCCTCTGCAGGAACCTGAGGGTCGGAAAGAGCGATTTTTGCAGGCTCTGCCTCGCTTGCGGTAAGCACAGACATAGGTCTGGGTACAATTACCTCGGGACCGCTGCCCACGATATCGTCATAAAGGCTCTGGAGCTCGCTTTCGATGCTTTTCTCCGTATTTTCGATATCCTCGTGGAAGCCCTCAAAAAGCGGAGCCGCCTTTGAGCTTTCCTCAAGGAAATCTGTGAGATTTATTTCCGTTATTGCCTCGTCATCCGTTATTGAGCTGATTCCCTCGGGCAATGACGAAGGCTTCTTATCCTTATTATCATTAGACATAACATTTCCTCCGTATTTATACTGAAATTTCGTTAATTTTCAAATCAGTTGGGGCTGGGCTGCCATCTGGCGGCATTCTTGTAGGGATTAGTCTTGCCGTTTGCGTTATACCATACCTGAGGTCTGCGGTAATCGGGGTTATCCTTGACAAGTGATGCGTCGATTGCCTCGCTCTCACCCTCGTGAAGAAGTCTGCCCACAACAACAAGTCTTGTGTCAACGTTTTTGCCGTAATCGTAAATACAGGTTGAAAGGGTAATCACCTTGTCCGCAGGCTCAAGGGAAACGCCCGTTTCATAAAGTTTGCGCTGATTGACCTGCTCGATGTAGCCGACCATATTGCTGTCGCTCATATCGGGATAAATGTAGTTGAAGAAGTAGCCGTTATCGTCCTTGGGCTGGGTGTTTGAAAGGAAAACGGCACAGATTTTGTAGGTGTATTCGCCCGTGAGTGTCTTGTACTTTATAATGGGATTTTCAATGAAATGATTCTTGTTTCTGTAGTCATAAAGTGAACGGAATGCCTGCTTGGGTACACCGTCGGATTTGCCCGTTGTGTGGCCGTGGATAACCATATTTTTGGAAAGATGGTCAGGCAGGCAACGGTAATCAAGGTAAATATTGCCGTAGTTATCGGCTGATGTTTCGTAGGTTGTCTTATTATAGAAATCCTTTTTGAGGTAGTATGCGTTGTCATCACCCAGAAGCACGGCTGTATCCATTTCCGTGCCGGGGATTGAAAGCCAGCCTGCAAGGTCGTTGTTGATTGAATATGCCTGCTTAAGCTCTTCGAGAATACCCTCGGGATACTGAGTCCGGGCTTTCATTGCGTTTGACTGAATGCCGTCAAGCTTTGCCGATGCGGAATCCGTCTCCACACCCTGCTCAAGCACAAGACCTGCCGTTTTTTCATCAATAACCGAACCGTCGGAAGTCTTTTTTGTGAAATTCACAACCGAAAGCACGGTCATAAGCACGGCAACAGCCGCAAATACCGACGTAAGTATTACAAGAAGCTTTTTATTCATCCTTATTGTCCTCCATATATTTTCTGGCAAGGTTGAGAGCACGGGAGCCCGTAACGTAGCGGTTATACTCCCTGTCATTCCTGCCTGTTTCGATTTTTTCGCAAATCTGCACGCCCTCGGCATCAAGAGCAACGTAGCTGAGACCTACGGGTTTGTTTGTGCCGTCGCTGCCGGGTCCTGCAATGCCTGTTACGGAAATTCCTATATCCGCACCCGACACACGTCGGATTCCCGCCGCCATTTCTCTTGCGGTCTGCTCGCTGACAGCACCGTATTTTTCAAGGGTTTCATTGCTGACACCGAGAATTCTGTGTTTTATCTCGTTTGAATAAGTTACAGCACCAAAACCGAAAACGCTGCTGGCACCTGCAATATCCGTTATTCTTTTGGATATGTAGCCTGCGGTGCAGCTTTCTGCCGTTGCGATTGTCATATTTTTTTCTTTGAGCAACGCAACAACTCTTTCCTCGATGCTTTCGGCATCAATGCCGTAAACGTAACTGCCCAATCTTGATTTTATTTCCTCAATCACGGGGATGCAAAGCTTTTCCGCCTCATCCTTGTTGTCCGCTTTTGCGGTTACACGAAGCAGAGCCTCGCCTTTTTGGGCATAGGGTGCAACGGTGGGATTTTCATTCTCAAGCAAATCGGCACAAATCTCTGCCATTGCGCTTTCACCGATTCCCATTGTCCTCACGGTGTGAGAAACAATCGCGCCCTCTGCGTATTCCGCAAGGAAAGGCACAACGCTTTTCTGATACATCGGAGCCATTTCGTAGGGCGGTCCGGGAAGAATAACAAGGCATTTGCCGTCCTTCTTTATGCCGATGCCGGGGGCGGTACCGTTGTCGTTCCTGAAAACGGTCTGACCTACGGGCACGAATGCCTGCCGAAGATTGCTCTCGGGCATTTCAATGCCCTTTGACTGAAAATATCCTTTTATTTCGTCTGCGATTGCGGTGTCAAGCTGCAATTCACAGCCCATAACCTGACAGCAGACGTCTCTTGTAATGTCATCCTGCGTAGGACCGAGACCGCCCGTTGCGATAACGATATCGCTCCTGCTCAAAGCGGTTTCAAGGGCAGCGGCAAGCCTTTGCGCATTGTCGCCCACGGTTGTGTGACGGAGAACGGAAATGCCCAGCTTTGCAAGCTCAAGGGAAAGATATCTTGAATTGGTGTTGAGAATATCTCCAAGCAATATTTCCGTGCCTACGGAAAGTATTTCACAAATTGCCATTTCCTTTTCTCCTTTCAGTCTGAATCAATAAGCGCTGATGGGAACAAATCTTGCGTTCTTTGCGGCTTCCTCAACGAGTCTGTCAACCTCAAGAGCCTTTTCGCACTCCTCAACGTAGTCAAGGGTGGGCTTTGTTCTGGGATGCTTGGGTGTGAACACCGTGCAGCAGTCCTCGTAAGGAAGGATTGATATATCAAACGTTTCAATCTTTCTGGAAATCGCAACAACCTCATCTTTATCCATACCGATAAGAGGACGGAAAACGGGCATTTCGCAAACCGCATCCGTGCAGGCAATTGCAGGCATTGTCTGGCTTGCAACCTGACCTACGCTTTCACCTGTGATGAGTGCGCCCGATCTGTCTTTTGCTGCGATAATCTGCGCCACTCTCATCATCATACGGCGCATAACAACTGTGAATATATCTTCAGGACAGTTATCCTTGATAAGCTCCTGAATCTCTGTGAAGGGCACAACCCAGAGAGTGATTCTGCCCGAATATTTGCTGACCTGCCTGAGAAGAGAATGAACCTTCTGCTCGGCTCTTTCGCTTGTGTAGGGGGGAGATGCAAAGTGAATTGCAATAAGCTCCAGACCTCTTTTTGCCATCATATATGCGGCAACGGGGCTGTCAATACCGCCCGAAATAAGCACGGCTGCTCTGCCTGCGGAGCCTGTGGGCATACCGCCTGCACCCTTTATCTGATTGCCGTGGATATATGCGTGGGTGTCTCTGATTTCAACGGTAACAACCATATCGGGGTTGTGAACGTCAACCACAAGGTGAGGAAATTTGCGGAGCAGAAATCCGCCTGTTTCCCTGCAGATTTCAGGGGAATTGAGGGGGAATTTTTTATCCGAACGCTTTGCCTCAACCTTAAAACTGCGGATGCCGAGAAGCTGGGGAGCCAGATATTCTTCAGCACTTCTCAGAATGGTTTCCATATCCTTTTCAACCGCCGCAGCTCTTGAAAAACCTGCAATACCGAAAACCTTGCCCATTCTGTCGATTGCTTCGTCCATATCAACGTTTTCGTCAACGGGCTCTGCAATAATGGTTGACTGGGCAATGGTAAACTTGAATTTGCCTGCGCTTTCCAGTCTGTAGCGCATATTCTTGACAAGCATATCCTCAAAAGTTCTTCTGTTGAGACCCTTGAGGGCAAGCTCTCCGTTTTTGATAAGAATTATTTCCTTCATTTTTCTCTCCGTTTATTTTCAGTCTGCCGACCTGATTATCTTTTTACCCTCCGCTATTCCGAGCACAAGGGCATCAATTTCCTGAATTGTTGTGAATCTTGAAAAGCTGATGCGCAGAGGACTGTCAAGCCTTCTGCGATCAAGACCCATCTGCATAAGCACGTGGCTCTTTTTGCCCTTTGAGCAGGCTGAGCCGCTGGAAACGCAGATTCCCTTGTCCGAAAGGAAGTTAAGCATAGGCTCCGATTTGATACCCAGCACCGAAATGTTGGTCACGTAAGGCAAGGCATCGGGAGGCGAATTGACCACGATATCGCCCAATTCCTCAAGCTTTGACACCATATAGTCCCTGAGCATTCTGATATGCTCCAGCTCTTTCTGGGGGTCGGGCAATGCTCTTGCCGCCGCCGCAAAACCTGCAATAGCAGGCATTGCTTCCGTGCCCGGACGGATTTTCATTTCCTGCTCGCCGCCGAAAGCACGGGGCTTGATTTTGACACCCTTGCGGATATAAAGCGCGCCCACGCCTTTGGGTCCGTGGATTTTGTGGGAGCTGACTGTCATAAGGTCAACGCCGAGAGTTGCAGGCTTGACGGGCATTTTGCCGAATGCCTGCACCGCATCGCAATGGATAAGCGCAGGTGAGCGAGCCATCATTGCCGCCCTTTTTGCCGCCTGCACGGGCATCACCGTGCCCACCTCGTTGTTGACAAGCATCATCGAAATAAGAATCGTGTTTGAATTGACGGCTGCATAAAGGTCTTTTTCGTTTATCCTGCCGTAACCGTCAACCTTGAGTCTGATAACCTCAAAGCCTTCAGCCTCAAGTTTGTTGAGTGTATCTTCAATGCTGGAATGCTCAACGCTTGTTGAAACAATGCGTCTGCCCATTCGCTTCATCTGATAAGCCGCACCGTAGAGGGCAAGATTGTTGCTCTCCGTGCCGCCCGAGGTGAAGAAAATCTCCTCACTTTTACAGCCAAGCTTTGACGCTATTGCTTCCCTTGAGGAATCCAGCAAAGCCTTGGCTTCGTTGCCGATTCTGTGGAGCGATGAGGGATTGCCCCAGCATTTTGTCATTGCATCAGCAACGGCACTTACCGCCTCACAGCAAGGCGCCGTTGTTGCGCTGTTATCAAAATAGGCATACATCATCTGAATTTCTCCTCTGTCGGCACTACACCCATTATAATCATATTTAAAACATTATACACTATTTTTCCCTCACTTGCAATATATTTTTTAAAGCACGGAGGATTTGCCTTTTCAAAAACAGTATATGCCGTAAAAGCGGAACGGATATAGTCATTGTATATCATACAGGAAGAAGTTGAATAAACTTAAAGCGGAATGTTAACAGTTTTAAAAATCTGCATAAAATGAAGGCAAAGGAGAGATTTTATGTATACTTATCATTGCCGTTCAAGGCGTATTCTTGATTTTCTTGCAGGCTCATCGCCTGCGGCGGTTGCGCAGATCTGCGGTTGCGGAGAATATCCGTCAATCCGCGGCACGCTTATGCTTTTCCCCTCACAGGCAGGGGTTTTTGCCGTTGTTTCCGTGGAGGGAATTCCCGATAATCTTGGTTGCGGAAACATCATTGCCATGCACATTCACGACCCCGAAACGGGTGCTCACTATAACCCCGAAAACGCCCCGCATCCTTGCCACGCAGGGGATATGCCGCCGATTTTTGTTGAGAAAAACAGCGGCTGGTCGGCTTTTCTGACCGAGCGCTTTGATGTGCACGAGGTTATCGGCAAGGAAATTGTGCTGCACCAAAGGCGTGACGATTTTACAACCCAGCCATCGGGGGACGCAGGGCAAAAAATAGCCTGCGGAAAAATTGAATGTTTTAAAAGATAAAATTTCAATGAAATTTTAAAGGACAGCCGCGAGGGCTGTCCCTACGGTGTTGCAGGTTAATTCATTTGATTTGTAGAGGCGGATATCATCCGCCCGAAAAATTGCGAATTACGCATTACGAATTGCGAATTAAAAAAAGGCAGTCCCCGAAGGACTGCCTTTAAGCTATGTAATTAAAGGATTTCACCCATCATACCGGGCTTTGCGCCTGCTGCGTTTGACTCGTCTGTGTCAATGTGCATAGCGAGTGCAAAGTTGGGGTTAACTCTTACAACAACGTCGTCAAAGATAAGGCTTCTGCCGTCTGACTCAACCTTAACGCAAACAATCTGCTTGTCCTCAAGGCCGTACTTTTCAGCGTCAGCGGGAGTTGCGTGGATGTGTCTCTTTGCGGAGATAACACCGCAAGCGATTTCAACCTCACCCTTGGGGCCGACAAGCTTGCAAGCACCTGTTTCTGCGATATCGCCGCTTTCTCTTACGGGAGCAACAACACCGATGCTTCTTGCATCTGTGAGTGAAAGCTCAACCTGAGTTGCGGGACGAACGGGTCCGAGGATTGATACGCCGGGGAACTGACCCTTTGCGCCGACAACTGCTACTCTTTCTTCGCAAGCGTACTGACCGGGCTGTGAAAGGTCTTTCTTATGTGTAAGCTCATAACCTTCACCGAAAAGGATGTCAAGGTCTGCGCGGCTTACGTGAACGTGGCGGGCTGAAGTTTCAACAAGAACTTCCTTTTTCATAGTAAATCACCTTTTTATTAATATTTTTTACGAAATAATGGTGACCGCCGCAATGACGGTCACCGATTTAATTACCAGTTGATTGTGTAATCGTTCTCTGTTGAGAAGGGAAGAACAACGTCTGTGCCGCTCAGGGGGATGTAAAGAGTCCAATAAAGCATATAGTTAGCGTGTGTTACGTTGCCTGTTGCGGGATCAACTGTAACAACAACTGTGCTTGAGGGATAACCTGTTGCAACTGTGCCAACGCTGAAGAGGCTCTTTGCAATACCGGGGATGTAACCGTCAATAATGCCGGGAAGAACAGCATTGAATGCCTTGGGAGCGTGACCCTTGCTGTGTGAATAACTTTCTGAACGGGGGTCAGCAACTGTTGTGATCTTGATTTCCCACTTGCCGTTCTTTTCTGTAACGGTTGCGTTCTTAACGTCTGCTGCAGTAAGCTTTGAAGCATAGTTTTCGCCTTCAACGGGGAAGTATGCGTTCTTGTCAGCTGCTGTTGACCATGTAACGTTCTTCTTGCTTTCGTCTTCACCCATGTTGTCCTTGATGAGTGACTGACCAACTGAATCAAGAGCCTTGGGAATACCTGTGATTTCGCCTGCAACTGCATGCTTCATATAGTTTGAGTGAATGCTCTTTGAGCTCTTCTTTGCATTGTTGATTGCTGTGTTGTAATATTCAACAATAGCTTCCTTGCCTTCGGGCATTGTTGCTGCAGCTGCTTCTGTTGATGCTTCTTCTGAAGTTGCTTCTGATGCTTCTTCTGATGCTGCTTCTGAGGGAGCTTCTGTTGCATCCGTTGCGTCTGCTGCTGAAGTGTCTTCAACGGGAGCTGCATCTGTTGATTCTTCAACGGGAGCTGCTGTTGTTTCTTCTGCTGCTGTTGTGGTTGTTGTGTCGTCTGTCTTGTCGCCGCAAGCTGCGAATGCAAAGAGCATTGCTGCTGCAAGAAGAATTGCAAGAATTTTCTTTGACATAATTTTTTCCTCCTGAAATGTCGTCTGTTTTGCCGCGCAAAAAATTTATCGTATTTTGACACGACGTCGTACAGGATAAGTATAGTATAAAACTATTTCAAATGCAAGCAAAAAATTAACACGACCTGTTAAAATCGTGTTAATTTTGTAAATTTTTTTATGAAATTATTTTTCGCCTTGTCAAGTGTTACAAATAAACACTATACGTTTTGTGCTTACTGCACAAAGCAGATTCCGTCAGCATTCACGGTGCCGCCTGTCATCTCTGCAGGAAGTGCATTGCACGCAGCCTCAACCATAGCCTTCATATCCTCGCCCTTGACAAACTTAAGATTGCATTCGGGCACGCAGGCGCGCGCAATATCAACAGTTGAAAAGTAGCCGAGTTTGTTGAGCATATCCGCGCCCGTGTCGATATTTTCGTTGAGGAAATTAACGGAAATTTCGTTGTGGAAAATAAACTGGTCGATATACTCGGGGTTGCTTTCAATATATTCCGTTCTCGCAATAACAACCGTCTGCGCAAACTCTGCTTCGCTGATTTTGTTCCACTCGTCGTTAAAATCCGCAACACGGCTCATTGACGCATTTTCGGTAACAAGCTTTGTTGCCAGAGGCTCGAAAGCAATGATTATCTCTGCCTTGCCTTCTGCCGCAAGATTTACAAGCTCATCATCGGTTGCAACGTATTCAACCTTGGGGCTGATACTGTTCTTTCCGAAGATATAATCCACGATATACTGTGATGCGGTGCCCTCGCCCGATGCATAAACGGTTTTGCTCTTGATATCGGCAAGGCTCTTGATTTCTCCGTCGGCTGAAAGAAGCTGGAGACTGCAAAGTCCGTTGACGGCAATGATTTTTACGCCGCCCTTTGTCTCGTTGAAAAGCTTTGCGGCAGATTCAACGGGAACAACAGCCAGATCCGCACCGCCGTTTCTGATGAGATTTTCTATCTCGTTCAGGTCGTTATACAGCGAACTTTCATAGGCATAACTGCGGTCTTTTACAAGCTTTGCAACGCTCAGGGAGGTAACTCCGCTGAAAACCGCCATTTTTGTTTTGTTTTCTCTGATATAGCTTGTGGTTTCCTCCTCGGTGACGGGTTTATCCGCACAGGATACGAAAGAAAACAGCATTATAATCGCAAGAAAAGCAGCGGAAATTCTTTTGAAAATTTTCATATTATTCATCCTCTGTTTCAATCTGTGATTTATTTTACATATTGATACTGCCATTATACATAGCAGAATTAAGGTTGTCAATAAACATCTTGAACAACGGAGATTTATGAAGTATAATAGAAGGAGGAGATTTTCGGACAGGCTCCGCCTGTGGCCGAATATATAAACGGGCACGGGTAAAGCCCGTCCTTAACTGTTTACTATTCACTTTGCATTTTGAATTTTGCAATTAACAAAAAGGAGGTGTACCGATGGCAAAAAAGCAACCCCGTTTCAATCAGATTACCGTGCTTTTTCTTATGACGGCATTCCAGCTTATCTGCGCCGCCTGCGTGCTTTGCAGGCAGGAAGAACCCAGCCTGACAATGATTTACATATTTTTCGGCTACATTGCCGCTGAATGGCTTTATATGCTCATCGGCAACCTCGTTACGGATAACGACTACTTTGAGCTGGAGGCAATCGCCTTTTTCCTCTCGGGAATAGGACTGACCGTATGCGCCAGCATCAGCGAAAGCCACGCAATAAAGCAGCTCATCGCCATCGGTCTCGGTCTTGCGGTATACCTGATAATGTTGCTGCTGATAAAAGACGTTCACGTTGCAGGCATTCTGCGTTATCCTGCCGCCATAGGCTCTGTTGCGGTGCTTGCGGCAAACCTTGCGCTGGCAAAAACCGTCAACGGCACTCTCAACTGGATTGACCTTGGATTCTTCTCAATTCAGCCCTCAGAACTTGTCAAAATCACCTTTATCCTTGTAGGTGCGGTTTCTCTTGACAAGCTTCTTTCCGTCACAAGCCTCTCAAGATATATTGTTTTCTCATTGGGCTGTGTGGGTGCGCTTTTCCTGATGAGAGACTTCGGTACGGCGCTGATTTTCTTCTTCACTTTCATACTCATCGCATTTATGCGCTCGGGCAATATCCGCACAATCGTGCTCATCTGTGCGGTTGCTCTTATGGGTGCGGTGCTGGTCATATACTTCAAGCCCTACGTTGCAAACCGCTTTGCCGCCTACCGCCACGTGTGGGACTATATGGACACCACGGGCTATCAGCAGGCAAGAGTGCTTATCTACTCTGCCAGCGGCGGACTTTTCGGTCTTGGCATCGGCGAGGGCAAACTGCGTGACGTTTATGCGGCATCCACAGACCTTGTATTCGGTCTTATCTGCGAGGAAATGGGTCTTGTGCTCGGCATTGCGGTGCTTCTGAGCTTTGCAGGCATTGCTCTTTTTGCCATAAAATCCGCAAAATCATCGGCATCAACCTTCTACGCAATCGCAGCTGTATCGGCGGCAGGAATGCTGCTTTTCCAGCTTTCGCTCAACGTTTTCGGCATCACGGATTTGCTTCCGCTGACGGGCGTTACCCTGCCTTTTGTCAGCCGAGGCGGCTCGAGTATGCTCTGCTCCTGGGGTCTGCTTGCATACATCCGCGCGGCAGGTGCGCCCTTTGCTCCGCCTGCTCCCGATATTGCGGTCAGAAAAACCGCTCCCAGAAAAGTTAATCCTCCAACAGTAAACGGAGGTGGCGCAAAATGAAAAAAATTGCAAACCGAGCAGCCATAATATATTTTCTCATTGTCGCCTTCCTTGCAGGAGTTGTGATTCTTGTCACAAGCTTTGTGCTCAACGGTGCGGAATGGGCGTCAAACAAAGCCAACCGCCATATCTATTCGGGCGGCACAATCGTCAACGCAGGCACGATTTCCGACAGAAACGGAAAAAGCCTTGCATACAGCTCTGACAATGAACGCATTTTTGCGGACAGCTCAACCCTGCGCAAGGCAACTCTCCACGTTGTTGGCGACACGGCAGGATATATATCCACGGGCACTCATTATCTTTACCGCGACACCCTTTCGGGCTACAGTCCCGTTGAGGGAATCTATTACCTGAAGCAGACGGGTATGGGCACAAACATAACCCTTAACGTTGACAGCGAGGCAAACAAAATTGCATACAACACTCTGGGTGATTACAACGGTGCAATTGCCGTCTATAACTACAAAACGGGCGAGCTTCTCTGCAGCGTTTCGAAGCCCGCTTATGACATTGAAAACAAACCGTCCGACCTGCTGACAAGCGAAAAATACAGCGGTGTTTTCCTTGATAAAGTTATTTCGGGCATATACACTCCCGGCTCGATTATGAAAATAATCACCGCCGCCTGCGCAATCGAAAATATTCCCGATATTTACTCACGCACCTTTGAATGCGACGGCGAATACGAAACCGACGACGGCAAGGTAATATGCAACGGTGTGCACGGGGAAGTTAACTTTGAGCAGGCAATGAATGAATCCTGCAACTGCGCTTTTGCGGAGATATCAATTGAGCTGGGCGCATCAAAACTCAAAGCAACGGCAAATTCAATGGGCTTCAACACCCAGCTTTATGCCAAGGAAATCCGACTGACCCAAAGCCGCTTTGAGCCTGACACCAAAAGCAAGTCGGAGCTTGGCTGGGCAGGCATCGGACAATCCACAACCCTTGTCAATCCCTGCCATTTCCTGAGCATTATGGGCGCAATTGCAAACGGCGGCAACGGTCTTGCCCCCGACAGAATAAAGTCCCTCGGCACGGTGTCCGAGATAGTTGGCAGAGTGCCCGAAACGGCAATAAAAATCGCACCCGAAACAGCACAGAAGCTTGCAAATCTTCTTCGCTCCAACGTTGAAAACAAATACGGCGACCGGAAATTTGAAGACCTGCAGATGTGCGGAAAAACGGGTACGGCGCAGGTTGACGGCGCAAAAAGCCATTCCTGGTTTGTGGGCTATTCTATGAGAGACGACCTGCCCCTTGCGGTTGTGTGCGTTGTTGAGCACGGCGGCTACGGCTCAGGCATTGCCTCAACTGTGTCAAACAAAGTTTTGCAGTATTTTCTGAAGAATTATGCGTAAAATTGGAGGTTGTTATTATGCTAAAAACAAAGATCAAAAAAACCCTCTATTCTATCCGAACAAACAAAAGGAACAACAAAAGGTTGCTTCAGATTGCTTTGGCATTGTTTCTTACAGCCGTTTTGCCCGCACTGATTATCAACACCGTTGACGCTATAACTGACGAAGTTTTAGTGGGAATTGCATCTTTAGTTGTTACTGCGTTAAGTGCAATCTATGTTGTATTTCAGCTTAAAGATTCCGAAAATGTTACCTGCTGCGATATGCTTTCAAAAATGAATTTATCTTTCATTGGAAACAAAAGACTTATGTTGCTTTATCAAAGACTTGAAGAATGCTACCGCAATCCCACAGAAACACTCGTGGTTAAGGATGATGACGATAACAGCCATATTCACACCTCGGACTTGGTTGCATATTTTACATTTTTTGAAGTTTTAAATGAATATGTAAAACACAAAATTGTTACAATTGCTCAGCTTGACGATCTTTTCGGATACAGATTCTTTATCTTCGTACATAATAAATACATTCAGGAAAGAGAACTGTACGCCGTCCCATCCTCATATGTAAATATATTCCAGCTATACAACCTTTGGATAGAATACCGCAAAATAAATGTCACAGATAAGCAAAGCCGCTTGGTAATTATGCAGAAAAATCAGATTCCTGAATATTATCTCAAAAAGAAGATTTATCTTGAGGAACGTATGTATAACGATTTCATTCAGGAAACCGTTACACTCAAGGGAAAAGATACCAAGCAATTCGAATTGAAAACTCTTTTTCCTTCCGATCTCAAAGAAATTCTCGAACTTCAGAGAAAAGTGGTTTCTGCTCTTGATGATAAAAACATTTTTCAGCCTTCAACAGAAAATGAATTTTTGGAATCTATGCTGGTAGACTGCTGTTGCGGATTATATCATAACAACAAACTTGTTGCTCTTGCAGTAATAGTGTTAAACAGAAAAAGCCCACGAAACTTGTGTTCAGATTGTGAATGCTTAAGAAATAATGAACCGTTTTGGGATTGCGTAACGTTTGATTCGGTTCAGGTTGACCCCGATTTCAGGGGTTACGGAATACAAAATTATTTTATAGAATTAGCGGATAAAATCGCTCTTAAAACAAATGCAAAGTATATCGCTGCCACAGTTTCTCCCGACAACCCGTACAGCCTGAACAATTTCCAGAAAAACGGTTATGTTTATGCCCGTAATAAAAATAATCCTTACAAAAAATACGGTAGCAAACGAATACTGCTCAAAAAAGATATCAAATAGTGTCGGACAGGCTCCGCCTGTGACCGAATAAAAACGGGCGGATAATATCCGCCCCTACCAACTGTTATCTGTTCATTGTTTTCTATTGTCTATAACCCTTACAATAAAATTACCGCAATTCTGACGGCGGCTTGTGAGCAAGCCGCCCTGTTTTAACCTGCAATTTCATTACGGCATCTGATTCCAAAGCAATAACGTCATCAAATATCATTAAGGAGTGGTTGTATGCAAACAGGTCTGTTTTTCTATTTTTTGGGTTTTTTTATCATCGGTATATTCTTTAATTTTTTCTTGTTTTCCAGAGAAAGAAAAGGAACCGGTGAAAACAAATTCATAACCAGCGAAAGGCTTATCGTCTTTCTTGTTGAGATTCTCATTGCCGTTGTCGGATTCGGTATTACGCTGAATATCACCAACGATAATGAAAAAAGAATCGAAAAAGATACGGCAATTCAGATGCTGGAGCAAACAATAGAATATACCTCCAATGAAATTGAAACGGAAAGCCAATATCTCGAAATGATTGAAGCACAAAATATAGAAATACAAGTATTTCTGGACAGCAGCGTAATAAATACAAATTATTACAACACCATATTATCCAACGAATATATCCTGCAAAACGTAAATATGAGCACGTACGGTTACTGTATGGATTATCTTGTCAGAATAGAAACCTTCAACGAGCGTGCCAAAGCTGCAACAGACAGGGATGCCATGTATGACGATATGCGCTGGAGATGTCAGTTTCTGAAAAAACTCCGCGACCTGCTGATAGTATGTCACGAAGAATTATCAGATGAAATCACGGCTGAAGAAGCCATAGCAAAATGCAAGGCTATCGACGACGAAGGCCTATCGACCTACGAATGAATTCACATCTGAAAGATTATACATAAAAAAGAGGCTGTGTGAACAGCCTCTTTTTCTTATTCTGTTACCGCAATTGCAAACAGCGGTCCATAATCTGTGTTTCCGACAGCAAAGGACGAAACCTTATAACTCTCAAAATCCGATATTATCGGTGTAAATCAAATCACCCGTATTCAACACCCTCTGTTTCCGATTATTTCAAGCGTTTTTGAATCCTGTCTGCCGTCAAAAAATTTATCAAGAACCTTGCCGAAAACATCCTCTCCGCTGACAAAATCAAAAAGCGTCATACAGGAACGAAGCTTCATATCGTCGGGTCTGCCAAAAATTTCAAGAGCATCGCAGATTTCCAGACCGCAAAGCACCTCGCTGATTTCCCTCAGATTTGCTCCCAGATAAGGGTCATCCAGAAAAGCCTTTGCCTCGCCTGCGTCCTTAATCGCATAAAACTGAGACATACTGCTCATACCGAGTCCTTCAATCTGCGGAAATATGTACCACATCCAATGGGAAGTTTTTCTTCCTCTCTTTATTTCTGAAAGTGCGGTCTGATAATCACGCTGATGCGCGTGAACAAAGCGTGACAAATCGTAATTATCCATAATCGCTTATCTCCTTTTTCCGATTTTACAATATAAAACGATTTTTCGGTATAAATTTCGCAGATTCTGTTTTGTTAAAAAAATCAGGCGACTCACAAAAACCGTAAGCCGCCCGTTGTTATTTACTGTTTTGCGCCGTTATCGAACATCTCAAGTGTCTTTACGGTTGCGGCAAAGCAGTTTGCAATGCCGTCCTTGTTAAGGCTCTCAACGTTATCAAGTCTTGTGTGATAATATCTTTCAAGCTTGTGGTTAAGTCCTGTAACACCTGCAGCTCTGAATCCGCCCTGTGTGAATGCAGCTGCGTCAACTGCGCCGCCAAGGGGAGGAATCCAGCCCTTCTTACAGGGTACGCCGACTGCCTGAGCAGCCTCATAGAAAAGGTCTGCAACCTCTGCGTCTGACTTGACTGTACCGTTAAGGTCACGGTAGTTTGCCATAAGATATTTGGGCTCGTTGATTGTGTCAAATGAATAAATGAAAGTGGGAACGTCCTTGAATTCGTCCTTGTGAGCTTCAACCCAAGCCTTTGCACCTCGGAGACCGATTTCTTCCGAACCTGTAAGGATTACGCCAACCTCTGTGTTTTCAAGCTCGATGCCTTCATCCTTGAGATACTTGAGAACTGCAATGCCCATATAGCAACCTGTAAGGTTGTCGTTGGCACCGTCAACAACAAGCTTGTAGTTTTCCATAAAGTAAAGTCCGATAATAAAGGGAACAAAAAGAAGTCCCCAGAGACCTGCCTTGACAAGGGGGTCTGCAAGGTCGGGCATACCAACGGTAACACCGTTCTGCACAACTGACATTATTGAAAGCACAAGGTAATAAATTGCACCGAGAACAACGATAATTGCGTGACCTTCAAAGCCTACACCGCCAAGTGCATAGTTAACGGGCCATTCCCAGGTTGCATCGGGGTGACCGTTGAAGATGATTCTTCTCTTTACTTCGCCCTTGCACTTTTTGATTGCGGTAACGTTATGGCTGGTCTTTTTCTTGAAGAAAGGATCAAGAACTTTCTTGTAAACACCGAACTCAAGAAGAACAAGCACAAATCCCAGCGCAATAAGGGGAATACCCACAACGGGAACAAAGAAAAATGCGGCAACTGAAATAAGAACAAAGGTGATTGTGAAATAAACCCAGCCGTAGAACGCCTTGGGAGCAACCTCGCAGCTCTCAACCTTAACGTCCTCGCATCCGCAGTCCTTGAGAACCTTTGCCATATACTCGCAGGACTTCTTTTCGCCCTCTGAACCGGGGTCTCTTTTGCCACAGGTTTTGATAACGTGAGTAATCTCATCGATTATGTACTTTGCAGCATTTTCTTTTTTGTCAATAATGCTCTTGAAACTCATCATTTTCTCTCCTCTTTTTCAAATTTTCTTGCATTTCAATATTAGCATTTTAATTATAAATTTGTCAATAGAACAGGTCGGATTAGTAACAGAGTTACAAAATTTGTTCCACCTGCAAAACTCTCCTTGACTTTGAAAATCGATTGTGCTATACATATTTAGGATATTTTACATACCAATTATATTAAAGGAAACGAAGGCGTATCAATCAATGGAAACTTTATTCAGCATATCCATCGCTCTGGGAGCGGGTCTGATTCTCTCCAGACTGGCAAAACCTCTTGGTCTCCCCTCGGTAACGGCATACCTGGTTGCAGGTATACTTATCGGCCCCTACTGCCTTGGCAGAATCGGCATTGAGGGTATGGGTTTTGTGTCCCACGAAAACGTAAAAGAGTTCGAAATCATCTCAAACGTTGCCCTCGGATTCATCGCATTTGCAATCGGCAATGAATTCAGACTCAGCCAGCTCAAAAAGGTTGGCGGCACGGCAACATTCATAGGTATTTTTCAGGCACTTATCGCAACCCTGCTTGTTGATGCCGCACTTATCGGTCTGCACTTTGTGCTTGGCGAAGATAAGCTTCCCCTTTCAATGGCAATCACCCTTGGCGCAGTTGCAGCTGCAACCGCACCTGCCGCAACGCTGATGGTTGTCCGTCAGTACAAAGCAAAGGGTAAACTCACCGATTTGCTTCTCCCCATCGTTGCTATCGACGACGCGGTGGGTCTGATAATTTTTGCAATTTCATTCGGCATTGCCAAAGCAGTTGAACACGGCGAATTCAGCATGAAAGCAATCATTCTTGAACCCATTATTG
This sequence comes from Acutalibacteraceae bacterium, assembly GCA_045630405.1. Lineage (GTDB taxonomy): Bacteria > Bacillota > Clostridia > Oscillospirales > Acutalibacteraceae > CAG-177. The sequence goes on along the minus strand of JAZQTC010000043.1, from coordinate 42,469 downwards.
AAATTGTATGCTCACTTGCATTGGGCGCGGTTATGGGTCTGCTTTTCTCAATATTCGAGCGCTTCTTCAGCTCCAACAGCAAGCGTCTCTGCCTTTCCGTAACCTGCGTTATCTTTACGGTTGCACTTTCGATGATAAAGTTTGAAATCGGCGGCGTACACGTAGGATTTTCTGCTCTTCTCGTATGTATGATGCTGGGCACAATATTCTGCAACATCTGCGATTTCTCTGCAGAAATTATGGAAAAGACCGACAAATGGACAGTTCCTCTTTTTGCGCTTTTCTTTGTCCTCAGCGGTGCAGAGCTTGAACTGAGCGTGTTCACCGACATCACAATCGTCGGCATCGGCGTTGCATATATCTTCTCCCGTTCGCTGGGTAAATACCTCGGCTCATACGGCAGCGCAAAGCTGATGAAATGCGACAAGAAAACAACAAAATATCTGGGCATCACCCTTCTGCCTCAGGCAGGCGTTGCGCTGGGAATGTCCGTCACCGCAATGGAGCTTGGCGAGGTTGGCACAATGATAAGAAACATCGTTCTTTTCTCTGTTCTTATCTATGAACTTTTCGGCCCTGTTATGACAAAATGGGCGCTCACAAGAGCAGGCAACATCGAGCCCAAACCCCACCACAAAAACAGAAAACACCGCACAGCCCCCGCAAAGATATAACTATAAAACGACTTGCAAAGGAAAAAATCCGATGCAAGTCGTTTCTCTTTATTCTTCCATCTGTTTGCCGAGGAAGTTTGCCGCAATCTGGGCAAGCTTTGTTTCCGTCTGGGTAGGGCAAGAGCCGTTTTCGTTGAGCAGCATCACAAGTGCGCCCGAAACGTCGCCGCCTCCAACAATGGGAAATATAACCGCTGCCTCTTTGTCAATGCCCTCGACGGGCTTGATTCTTTCGTTGTCAACGCAGCAGACGTAGTTTTCTCTGCGCTCCATAAAACCCTCCAGACTGCGGCTGACCCTGCGGTCCAGAATTTCTTTTTTGGAAATACCTGCGCAGGAAATAACGCTGTCACGGTCGGTAATGATAACGGGAAGACCCGTGCCCCTTGCAAGCACGTCGGCATACTGCCCCGTAACCGCCGATAACTCTCCGATAGGAGAATACTTTTTGAAAATAACCTCACCGTCCGAATCCGTGTAAATCTCCAACGGGTCGCCGTTACTGATAACATTGACACTGTAAACCTTGTCCGAGTGATTTCTGCTCACCTGGACTATTTCAGTTGATGCGATATCTACAGTGCCTGAATTAAAATTTGCGGCTTCCTCCAAGGGTTCGGGAAGCGTTCCGCATCTGAGAAGAGTATCAATATCGGATTTCAACTCAATCTCAATATGGTCCTCAAAAACGATGATCTTTTCAATTATAAGCAACAAGTCGTTTGTGTTAAGCTTGTCTTTATTGATGATGTCATCGAAAATCTGAAGTGCGGTTTTTGCAACTTTGTTGACATGAATAACCATATTGCATCTATTGGAAATCATATCAATCTGATTTCTGAGACCTTCAATTCTGTCGGTACACTCTTGAACCATCTCGTCATACAATTCTTCAAGTTCCTCTTCTTTATCAGGTTCCTTGATAATAGCTCTTGTTTTTTGACGAAGATGTATTTTTATTTCTTCTTTAGCTTCTTGAATAAGCTTCTCAAGATTTTCAATCGATGTTTCGCTTTTTTTGACTTCTGAGTTTTCGTCTTCAAGAGACATATTGATTTTTTCAATCATTTCAGCAGATGTATTTCTGATGAATCTGAGATATTCTTTAAGAACGGAATCGAGCATCTCAACCTTTACAAAATGGCTTGTGCAGGCTTTAAGACCTCTTTTGTGATATTCTCCGCAGCGATATGCATCATTTCCCTTTCTGCTCATTGGAAACATCGGGCTTCCGCAGTCACCGCAAACCATCAATCCCGAATAGAAATTATCGTATTTCTTCTGACCTCTGTAGTGATTTCTGGTTCTTGCCGTCATTGCTTCCTGTGTAGCTTTGAAAGTCTTGAAGTCAATAATGGCAGCATGGTGGTTTTCAAAAACAAACTGATTTGCTGAAGGTGTTGAGACCGCCTTACCGTTGATTTTTGTTCTTGTTGTTTTACCTTGAGTTAACGTTCCGATATAGGCGTTGTTACACAAGATACTCTGAACTGTAGCAATGCTCCATACAGATTTTGCCTTGATACTGTTAGGCTTGTTTTCTGCTTCCATTCTTGCTTTTTGGCTTGCACGAGGCGTAAGAATGTGTTTATCCGTAAGATAATTTGCTATTTTCTTATAGCCCCAGCCATTGTTATACAGTTCAAAGATTTTGCGGACAACCTCAGCTTCCTCGGGGACTACTATAAACGGATCTTTGCTCGGCACAGCCATTTTATAGCCGTAAGGTGCAGCACTTATCCATTCGCCTTTTTCCTGACGTTTTTCAACGACCTTTTTGACTTTTCTTGACGTATCGGTTACGGGCATTTCGTTCACGAGAAAAGCAAGCTGAATTCGGATCCAGTCATCATCATTCGGGAAGTCGATGTTGTCGCCAATAGAGATGATTCTGCGTCCGGCATCGCGTAAATCCTCAAGTTCGCCAAGACCCTTGCTGTTACGGCGTGAAAATCTTGAGAAATCTTTAACAATAAGAATATCATAGGTTCCATTCATCAGAAACGGACGCATCTGTTGGTATCCGGGGCGTTTTTCAAATGTGTATCCCGATTTGTCTCTGTCTTCATAAAAAGTGAGTTTTGAGCCGGGAAAGTTCTCCTCAACGAAATCCTTGATAATTTCTCTCTGATGCTCAATAGAGATGTTTTTATTTTTTGGGTCGTCGTCAACTGAAATTCTGACGTAACCCGCTATGTTAAAAGTTTCAGCCATGGTTTTTTCCTTTCGTAGTGTTCATTAATATTGTATATGGCCTTGACTCTTTTTTCAAGGCCATTTCAGAAACAAAGCGGCGGTAAATATTTCCGCCGCTTTCTGTTTGGTGCAGGATCATATTGATCATAGTTCATTTTCCTCCTGCTTGGTTTTATATAGCTATATCCATGCACGCAGCTTCATTTCTTGCGGCCTCTTCCTTGTTTCTTGAAACAAGCATTTCGGTATTATACTCAAGATCGTCGCTGCCGGAAACCATAACAATCGGTTTGTACCCGTTTTCTTTTGCTGTTGAGAATTCCATTTTCAAAAACTCATCAATATGCGGGTCGGACTTTTCTTTTTTGCTTACAAGATAAATCACGGTTGAGCCGTTAAAAACACGCTGCAAAAACATCTCTCCTTTCTGTTAATTTTGGCAAGTTATGCCTTAATATTCATTTGAGCATAGTAATACTTATACATTTGTTGTATGATCATCTCCGTGAATGATTTCGTCAACAAAAAGAATATGAAGATATCTATCAAGCATATCGCTGATTTCAGAATACCCTTTTGGAGATTTGGTAACGTCAGCAACAGGCAAATTGATATCAACGTAGCAGGTTCCGTATTTTTTATCAATTTCATACAAATATTTCTGTATAATCTTGATTTCTTCAAATGCATGTTTTGCGGCAAGATATCTCGCTTTTTGGGGTGTAAACGTTTCTTCACCACGAGATATAACTTTTGAATCAGCAAAATCTTTTGTTGTTATAAAGTCATCGGGTATACCCTTGAGTTTAACAGGAGGCAGTCCGTATTCTTCAAGCATATCGTTGAAGGTGTCCTTGAAATCCAAATCACAAACCGTGTGATAATACAGTGCATCGGGACGGCAAATATAAAAATTTCTTAATGCGCAGAGCGACATGAAGGCTTCGTGACGATCGATGGTAAGATCAGTGCCGGTAGCCATGAGATAACAATGGCGATTTTCTGCAGGATCTCTGTTGTAAAATCTAAATGGTTTAAAATCTGAAAAATTATTCATTCGAAAAATTCCTTTCTGTAATTTTTTGTTCTGTGTTCTGAAGTTGTCTTCATATGTCAATTGAGATTCAGGGTAACTTTTTCTTGAATCATAAAGTTTGCTCCTTTCTTTGATTTTGATTTGCAAAAGCGTTTTTAAAGTGCCATTTTGCCTTGGTACGGAAAGTATGTAAGAAAACGCTTTGAACTATTTTTTCTGAACAACGTTTTCTGTGGAGGCAAAAAGTCGATAAATCAAATTCGGAATACGTATTCTCCTTGGATTTTTGGATGCAATTTGCCTTTGTATAGAAAGTGTGTAAGAAACCGATTTCAGTTTTGTTTTCTGAACAACGTTTCCTGCGGGATGAAACATTGCTGAAACAAACCTGATATTTAATTAAGGTATATTTGCATCGAGTTTTCGGATGCATTTTGCCTTGGCATGGAAAGTATGTAAGAATCAGTAATCAAAAATTTTTTCTGAACAACGGTTTTAAACGTTATTTAGATAGCTATTTGCTGACACGTTTAAGCGCCAATGACTCAAACAAAAAACTGATGTTGCAAATAAACATAAACGGTCATATTCAACGGGAAGTCCGTGTTTGATGGCAAGCTTTTTGTTTTCTCCTCTGAGCTTGTATGTTCCGCTTAAGTCTTTTTTATTTATCGGCTTGGGTTTCTTTGTTCTTTTGTCAAGGTTGCGTTCATTCCAATGTTTGCGGATCATTTTTTCGAGTTCTTCTCTGTAACCTTCTTCGTTGTTGACCTTATCAAGAAAGTACCGATATGCTCTCTTTGCCTGCTCGGCACGAAGTTTATGTAAGTCAAGTTTGTTTTTAAATTCTTCCGAAGCAAAAACCTTGTTTTCTGTTCCGTCAAAATATGATTTAACGAAATCAACGTCTTCAGGCAATATCAGTTGCCATTGTGATTTACCGCCCTTGCCCTTGCGCACATAACAAAAACTGCCGTTTTCATCCTCTTTGAAATCGTTTCTGCGCAGATTCTGGAGTTCTCGGCGCCTGATTCCGACCCGTTTCTGGAACTCAACGAGATGGGAATATTTCGGATTGTCGGGGTCGTTATCCGAGCGTTGAACCTTGCCGTTTGTGCTTCTGCTTCTTACGTTCTTTGCAGAGCATCTTTTCGGCTTTTCAATATCCGATAATGGTATGTTGAAAAACAGTGCAACGGGGCTCAGATATGTATGAATTGTATTTGCAGTCAGACCCTTGTTAATAAGGTGCTGAACATAATCGTCTATATGATTTTTACATTCTTCAGTTGTTTTGCAGTCATATTCCGATCTGCAGAATTCGATGAATTTACGGTAGTTTTTCACAAACGCACTTCTTGTGACATTGTTTTCATATTTGGAAAAGAAAAATCTCGATTCCTCACAAAGTTTTTTGGTGATTGTCATTTTCTTGCTTTTCTTTTTGCTCACGGAATCACTCCTTGTTTTGTTATTCGGAAAATCTTTCTGAGTACGGCATTTTCCGTTCCGTCCTGCGATAATTCGCCGTTAAACAACTTCAGGGCTCCATTCAGAAGCGACATACAGTCCGTTACGGTCGAGTCAGCTCCGTAACACCAACGAGAATTCCGAAAAATCCTCTTTAAAATCCCACTAAGCGGTTATTCTCCAAAATATCTTCGTCGAATAACCGTTAGTGGTTTGGCAGATCATAAAAATTTGTCTGCCAAAGTGACAGAAATACTGATGCGTTCAGACTTAAAACATCAGATATTTCTATCACTCAGTCCGACTTTTGTCGGACAACTGCGAAGAAACCAACATCCGTGTTTCCTTCGCTTTCCATACCCTTGTTTTGTCAGGCTATGGAGGGGGTGGCATTTCCATGAAAATATTCCTCCTTTTTGAATTCTGTCTGTAAAAAATGATTATTAAGACGCCTAAAGCAAAATACAGACAAAACTGATATTGACGGCAAACAAACCTTGATGAGAACTGCACCTTCGGTTATTTGCTGTCTGAGCTTTTTCTGAAACTATCAACCTCCTTGTTAAATTGCAGCATAATAAGTGCTGCTTGTTCAGGCTGTTCGGGAATACAAAAACACGCCTGAAGTTTTCACTCCAAACGTGTTTCAATGTTTTCATATAAAGTATGTAAGACTGAGTTGTGCGATAAAATAAAAATCAGATTATTTGCTTTCTGTGTTTTTGAGTTTGTTCAAATTGAATGGTTTTTCGAAATATTATTCATAATTTGAAAGTTGAATAATAAATAGTTTTATGTTAGTATATTATCAGATTTCAAATAATCAGAGCGAGGAACATTCAGAAAGTAATACATACCCGAAGATGACCTTGCGAAAAAATTTTTCAAAAATTTGAAATTAAATGAACCGTTTTCAAATTCCACTCGTCTAATGGGTGAAAGGAGGAGGAAAATGAATGTCGGTTCAATTAAAAGAAGAGTGAATCTCGACGGATTTCATTCTCTGGATATATCGGTTTATGAAGAAAAGAAAACCGTAATCACGGAACTCATAACGCTTGATGACGAGCCTGTTATGATTTATGCCGAAAAATTTGACAAGCCCTGCGATTATCTGAAAAAAGGAATACGCAAAGGTATCGAATATCTTAACGGCACAAATCCCGTAAAGGAGGATTTATGGAAGTTGACAAACAGAGGATAGCCGAGCTTGTCGGCAAAGTTCAAAACGGCGACAATTCTGCTTTTGATGAACTCTATAAGCTGACGAGCGAAAGAGCATATTTTGTTGCTCTTGAATTCACAAAGAATAATCAGGATGCAGAAGACATTCTTCAAGAAAGCTACATAAAAGCACTTTCAAAAATAAAAGAGCTTGATAAGCCCGAGAGCTTTTCGAGCTGGCTTAACCAGATTGTTGCCAACAAAAGCAAGGATTTCCTTAAAAAGAAAAAGCCAACTCTTTTTGAAGCAGAAGAAAACGAAGTGTTTGAGGTTCTTCCCGATGAAGATACATCCTTCAGCCCCGAAGAAAATCTTGATCAGAACGAACTGCAAAAAACGGTTATGGAAGTTCTTGATGAACTGAGCGAAGAAAAGCGAGCCTGCGTTCTGATGATGTATTTTGAAGAACTCAGCGTTGGTGAAATTGCAGAAACTCTTGAAATTCCCGAAGGAACGGTTAAAACAAGACTGTTTTCAGCCCGCAAGGACTTGAAAGATAAGTTTGCAAAGAGAGGAATCACATCCACCTTCAGCTTTGCACCAATCGGCGTTGTTATCTGGGCGATGCGCAGAATGTCCGATGCAGTATCAAAAACATTTGTCAGTTCAGGTGCATCCGCCAAAGTTCTTACAGATATTACAGTTGCGGGAACAGGTACAGCGGCAAGCGTTGCAGGCACTACGGCGGTAACAACAGCTGCGACAGCGGGTACAGGCACAGCGACAACAGCTGTTGTAAGCGGTACAAGTGTTGCAGCAAAAATAGCTGCAATGACCGTTGCACAAAAAGTTATAGCAGGAGTTTCGGTTGCTGCGGTACTGGCAGGCGGAACGGTTGGAGTAGTTACCGTTGTTAATGACGACGATAAAAAAGACGACATCTCAACAACCGCTTATACCGAAGAATACACCACCGCACCAAGCTTTGAAACAACACTTGCAGTTGAGGCATTGGGTACGGTTGAATTCTCAGAATCAACAGTTTTGTCAAGTGACGGATCAACAGTCACCAACAGGTCAACATCAAACAATTCATCGACAAAGCTTCAAAGCACAACGGTCAAAACAACTTCAAAATCAACAACATCTGCCAAACATACAACAACCCAGAAGCAAACCACTACAACTAAAAAACAGACTACCACAACAACCAAAGCAACTACAACTAAAAAGCCTACCACAACTAAAAAAGAAACAACGACTAAGGTGACTATTACCGAAGAGGAGACTACGACGAAGAAAGTTACCACAACAAAAGAAACCACTACTGAAAAACAAACCACAACAACCCAACCTACCACTACCACAACGAAGCCGACTACAACAGAAGCCACAACCAAGGGAACGGCTATTGTCAAGATGTCAATTATAAACCTGGACGACTCTGTAGAAGAAACGATATCGTTTAATGTAGAGGAAGGAACAGAAATGACTGCAGATTATTTGTGTGTTTTATGCCGATCAGCTGGATATGAACCCGGATTTGGATTTGACGGTGAAGCTTTGGACGTTGTTGCTCAGGCTGGTAAAACTTATATTGTCAATGCATATTTATAAAAGATAGGAGAACAAAAAATGAGAAATCTATTCAGCAGAACGAAAAAAATTATATCATATTTGTTGGTCAGCGTATTAACATTAAGTATCATAATTCCTGCAAACTTTGCTGTAAACGCTCAAGATCCTGAAGCCATAAGTTGGGGTGTTGACAGCGAAACAAAAAAGCTAACTATCAGTGGCAACGGAAATATGGATGCTCTTTTAGATTATGAATCGGGCGGATGCCCTTGGGCAGAGTATGCCGGGGAAATTGAAGAGATTTATATCGAAGAAGGTATTACTACGATATGCACAATGGCTTTTTGCGACATGGGGAATTTAAAGAATGTGTCAATCCCTTCAACCGTAGAATATATTGACGAATACGCCTTCGCAAATTGCTCTGTCCTTGAAGAAATAACTATTTCCGACGGTGTAAAAGAATTGGCAAATAATGCTTTTTACTCCTGTACATCACTTAAAACAGTCAGAATCGGCAAAAGTCTTGCTGATATCGGATTTAATTTTACGTGGCAGCACGGTTCAGTTGAAAACTTTTATGTAAACGCTGAGAATCCTGTTTATTCGAGCGAGAACGGTGTTCTTTTCAATAAAAACAAAACCGAACTGATTGTATATCCCGTAGGTAATACCAGAGATACATATAATGTTCCCGACGGAGTGGAAATTATTGCTGTTGATGCTTTTGCAAACGCAAAAAATCTTCAAAAAACAACGCTTCCAGAATCTATAAAAGAAATCGGTATAAATGCTTTTGGTAATACAGGTTTCTATACAAACAAAGATAACTGGACAAACGAAGCGTTGTATATCGAAGAAAACCTTATCGCTGTGGACAACAGCATAGTTTCAGGTACATATGAAATTAAAGACGGAACAAAGCTCGTTGCAGGCGGTGCACTTTCATCGTGCAATTTATCAAGCATAACCATTCCCGCAACCCTGACAAGCATTGGTGACTATGCTTTTTCAACGAATATTTCGGAAATAGTTCTTGATAAAAACAATTCAAGCTTTGTTCTTGTAAACGGTGTTTTATTTACCGAAGATATGAAAAGACTTGTGTGCTATCCTTCGAGCAAAACAGAAACAAGCTATATTATTCCCGATGGAGTTGAAATACTTCCCGCATTTACTTTTTACAGAAAACCAATTGCTGAAATAACTTTTCCGGAAGGATTAAAGGAAATCGGAGAACAGTGCTTTGGCGGATGTGCCAATCTCAAAAAAATTGTTTTACCTGATAGTCTGATTTCTATCGGCGAAGCCGCTTTTATGTACTGCTCCGGTCTTGAAAGTGTTGATTTCGGCAACGGATTGGTAAGTATAGATGATTATGCCTTTTCTTATTGCAGCAATCTTGCTTCGGTCAGTTTTGATGACGGAATTGAAACAATCGGCAGACAGTGTTTTAATTCTTGTACAAAAATCGGAAAGGTTGTTATTCCGGGCAGTATTAAATTAATTGAAACCGGTGCTTTTGTTAATTCCGGTGTTACAGAACTTGTTATCGGAGCAGATCCTGAAACGGAAAACTACAGCTCCGTTAACGTTAAACCATCTGAAACCGTTATCAAATCGCAGGCTTTTGGAGGCACACCCATTGCTTCAGCGGTATTGAATGTGAAAGAAATCAGTTTCAGTGCTTTTATCGGTTGCGAAAATCTTGAAACACTTGTTTTGTTTGATGGCATAAAGGAAATCGGATTTGCTGCATTTTCTGACTGCAGAATTAAAGATGTATATTATTACGGTACATCTGAAGATTTGGAAGACATAATAATTGCAAACAGCAACGAGACATTACTTGAAGCCGACTGGCACATAATGCATAAAAAAGCTGAAACAAACGGTGTAATCGCAACTTATCCCGCTGACTGCTTTGGAGATGAAGAAGCAGTACTTTTGGTTGATGATTTAAACGGAAGTAGTGACAAAATAAACAGCGGATTTTATGAAATGGAAGGGATGAAACGAATTGGTTTATATAGCATCAAAACAGTTAATAGTAAATCCGAAACAATTCAGCCTAAAAACGGTAAGGTAACAATAAAATTACCAATTTCTACAGATGTCAGCGAAAATGATATGATTGTTATTTATCATCTTTTTTCTGATGGTGGACGCGAAATATTTACAACAATCCCCCAAACTACAACCGATAAACTTCTTGAAATAATTGATGGGTATTTTGTTTTTGAAGTTGATCATTTTAGTGAGTTTGTGATATATGTCGAGGAACCTATTCTCTCCGAAAAAACCGCTTCCTCAGTTTCAATTGTTTCGCTTCCCGCAAAAACATCCTACATCTACAGAATGGACAACCTTGACCTTTCGGGTCTTGCACTCACCGTTACATATTCCGATGGAACAACCGAAACAGTAACCGACACTTCAAAAATGAAGGTTACAGGTTTTGATAACTCAAAAACAGGTGAACAAACCGTTACCGTTGAATATGAAGGTGCAACATCAAAATTCGATGTCACCGTTTCCTATGCCTGGTGGCAATGGATTATCAGAATTCTTCTTCTCGGTTTCCTTTGGTATTAATTTAATAATGTAATATGAGCACGCCTCAACCGTTATGGTTGGGGCGTGTTTCTTGTCCGAAAAAATATTTTAAAAATTTTTGAAAAAATTTCAAAAAATAATGAACCGAAATCAAAACTCCTTCGTCTAATGGGTGAAAGCGGATGAAAATCCAAAAAATGTAAAGGAGTCATGGTTATGACAAAGAAAAATCTTTTCGCTAAAATTCTTGCACTTTCACTCGCAGCAATGTTTATTCTCGGTGCAGGACCTCTTGCAGGTCTCTGCGGAATCAAGCTTCCTTCTTTCTCTGCAAACGCAGCGGAAGAAACAAACTTTACTTACTTCGCAGACAGCAACGAAATAACAATTACGGGTCACAACAATCCAATGGGCAATCTGGTGATTCCCTCAACAATTGACGGTTTGCCCGTTACAAAAATAGCAGACAGTGCTTTTAACGGTTGCCTGAACATCACATCCGTTCGCATTCCCGCAACGGTAGCTCATATTGAAAGAATTGCATTCCAGAAATGTACAAGCCTTCAGTCTGTTGTTTTTGAAGAAAGAAACAAAACTCAGACACTTGAAACAGGCGCTTATGTTTTTTCAGAATGCACCGCACTCACATCAATCAATCTTGAAGATGCCAACATCACTAAAATGGGCGGCGGCTTTTTCTTCAGATGTTCAAGCCTTGAAAAAATGACAATTCCCGAAACTGTTACTGAAATCGGCGGTGCTGTTTTCTGTGGCTGTGAAAAGCTCGGAAACGTAACATTCAACAATAATATAACAGAGCTTAACGACTTCGGCGGAGGTGTGTCTGAAGGCTTCTTCCAGGATTGCACAAATCTTACAGAAATCGTAATCCCCGCAAACATCACAACAATCGGAGATAAAACATTTCTCGGCAGCGGATTAAAGAATATTACTTTTGAAAACGGCATTAATCTTACCGCTATCGGTTATCAGGCCTTCAGCGATTCCAAACTCAACAGTATTGTAATTCCCGCAACTGTTTCATCTGTTGGTCAGTTTGCATTCAGCGGCTGCACAGATCTTACAACAGTAACATTTGAAAAAAGAGATGAAAACCGGTATCTGAGTATGGGTTCGGATGTTTTCGCTGACTGTACAAAACTTTCATCAATCAATCTTGAGGATTCAAATGTTATAAGCATGGGCGCAAGAGGTTTCCTGAATTGTTCAAGCCTTACAGAAATCGCAATGCCTGATACACTCGTTACCGTCGGCGGCGGTATTTTCAACAAATGCGCAAACCTCAGCGACGTAACCCTCAGCAAAAATATGACATCTCTGAACAGCATTTACGGAGATTATTTCTTTGGAAACTGTAAAGAACTTAAAGAGATAACAATTCCCGCAAGCATCGCATCAATCGGCAAAAGAGCTTTCCAAAGCAGCGGAATTGAGAAGATAACCTTTGAAGAAGGCAGCAAGCTAAGTACAATCGGGGATTATGCTTTTATGTATACATCTCTTAAGAATATCACAATCCCCACATCAGTTGACATTATAGGCGAAAATGCTTTTGACGGTGCTCCGTTAGAGTACGTTGTTTTTGAAGGAACAGACCCTTTGGAAATTCAGCAGGCAGCTTTTATCAGAAACAATTATCTTACCGACGTTTATTATGCAGGTACAGAAGAAGAATGGAACGAACAGGTTACCTGGTATTCCCATAACGACTGCCTTCTTAACGCTGCAATGCATTTCAATTCAAACGGACCCAAAGACGACACATCTGACGTTCCTGCCACACCCGACGTTCCCGATACTCCTGATACTCCCGATGTTCCTGAACTTCCCACTGTTTCAATCAGAAACAACACGGGTTCAAAGACAATCAATTACGGTGAAACACTCCGTATGACCGCAGTCACAAAGAATATGCCTGCTGATGCAAAAATCATTTGGTACGTTGACGGTGCTAAGGCAGGAGAAGGCACAACATTGGAAGTTTCTCCCGAAAGCGGCAGCGTGGAAGTAACAGTTAAAGTTGTTGATGCAAACGGAGAAAACTACGCAGAAACAGAAATTTCCGATTCACAGTATGTTTCAGTTAAATCAGGTTTCTTCCAGAAGCTTATCAACTTCTTCAAAAACCTTTTTGGTCTCAGCAGAACAGTTACACAGGCACTCAAATTTAATTAGTCATTATTTTAAAAATATAATAAAGTTATCATACACTCCATCTGTATCCGATGGAGCATATGGTACAAAATCAAGGAGGAAAAAATATGTACACATCAATTGACAACAGATTTGTTTTGGTGCATGGCATCGAAAACGCAGATTTCTCAAAACTTATTGCCGATTTGAAGAAGGATAACAGGACATTTTATGAAATAGAGCCTGAAAGATTGTTTTGCAAAGAAACACAAACTGAAACGATAAGTCCTCGCATAGTTCTGGATTGCGATGAGGATTGTCTTATGTTTGATGAATATGAAGAAATTCTTGAAAAGCATAAAAAGAATATTCTTTTCCAAGCTATGACCGTTCTTGGTGCAAAATATCTGATAGTATTTGCCGATTCTTGCAATCATATATATGCTAACGAAACAGTCTTCTATTCAGATAGAGATATAATAGGAGAGTTTGACTCGTATGAAGAAGCAAACCTTGCTTTTACAAAACTCGAAGAAAAGTACTTAGGAACTCGAGAAATTTTACTTTTGGCGGAATTTTATTTGTTAAGTGATCATAATGTCCCGACTTTCGTGGGACATGATTTGTTAAGTTCTATCAGCTATCATCTCAAAGAAACATACTCAATTACATCAGCAGACTTTTATGATGGTTATTTTAAAGATTACGGAATCATTTGTGCTTTGAATAAAAAATTGTTGGAATATGTTGATTATGAAGAGGCTCAAAAAGTTTTCGATATTATTAAAACTATGTATTCGGGGAAAAAAACTCCATATATTCTGAAAAGGAATCCTACAAAAGAACTTATAGAAAACGGTATGCTTGCACCTGTTCAGCAGACGTTAAAATTACTCGAATCAGTTTATAAAAACAAGGACTTAACTGTTGTTCTTGTTAAAGAAACTTATAAAAACGCAGCAGCTGACAAAAAGCCCAAACTTAATAAAAGACAAATCATTGACTGCATCAAGGAAGATGACCGCTTTTAAGTTGAAATTACGCTTACATAATATCTTGAAATGAAAACAAGAACCTTGTTCTTTGAGAACAAGGTTCTTGTTATTTTAAGGCTTTATTTGTTGAGAAGGATTTCCAATGCCTCAAATGCAGCATCCATCGCTTCATCGTGTGTTGCAAAAACTTCTTTGTAGAACACATTGTCAATGGAATACTCCAGTTGCTATAGTTCTTGTTGTAGTAAAGAACTATCAGATGAGGTTTGGTTTTTATGATTAATCTTTAAGTTGCGGATAAACAAAATTACAAGTTTAATGCTTTAATATTTACTTTTGTGTTTTCAATATAGTGTTGAAACATTATTTCGGCTGGTAATAAACGGACCTGTATATCCTGCAACCCTAAATTGCTTAACATCGCAAGAGATACAGCGCCTTTAGATATTATTTCCGCAGAAGCAGTTGGCATAAGAAAACAGTTTCTTATTTTACCAATCCGATGACTTTCCACAAATGGCTGATATGCCAATTGATATAAATATTGCTTCGTAATGGATTCAATACCAGGCTGACCACGTAGTTTTTTATTGTGTTCCAATTGGAGATTATAATACTTGGCGTCGAAAATTATAAAATGACAGGTTTCTTCAATATCAACAATCGAGATAATGTCAGGTATGAGGGTGTCTTCAGCTTGCTTTGCAAAAGACTCTCCATTTGGCAAAATACCAATCCATTGCGGTCTATCGATCAACTCAATAAGCTTTCGGTTTCGTAAGTTGCGATATTCTTCCGTTAAGGGTACCGGTAACCGCAAACCACCAATAGGCTTCTGCAATTGATTATCCAGTGCTTCTGCACAAACTTTCTCCCATACAAGATGAAAGCTGTTAGTTCCAAACATACTGAAACAATCCAAATCATCCAAAGTGCTACTATTAGCTATATAAGCGTACAGCGTTTTTAGGAGCAGTTGTTTGCGTGTATTGAATTGAACGTTGAGTTCTTTGATAATTCGGTCCAAAACATATTCTTTATCTCCAAAGTCATCAATGTTCTCGTCAGAAATGTCAACTCCTACAATATCAAACAGATCCAAAAGATCAGCATCTCTCAGTTCTATTGTACATCGTGTAAGAACGCACTCGTGCAATCGTTTGAAAAAATCAAAATCATCATTCACACGCCTCATTGTCAATAGTTCCGGATAATAAGGCCGGTTGTTGTTGAGAAGAGTGAATGTTTCATTGATAGTTTTCTCCCAAAGTATATTCCCAGATCCATTAGTCTCGATGATATCCTGCGTATTTGTATATGCGCCATGCTCGAAATAATCCTGAAGGAGAAACAGCATAACAGCAAGCATGTTAAATGCACTACTATCACTCGTATCATTATACATACGAATAATCTGTTCTTTGGAGTTGTATTTTTCCAAAACTTTCAATACCTGTTTAAGTTCCGCCTTAGGAGCCGTAGCGTCGAGAAGATATTTAGGATAGCATTTTAACACACGTCCCTCAATAGTAATAACACCAACAAAGGTAAAAACATACAAATATTCGTTTTCACCAACCTCAACGTCAGCAATTTCTATATCTTCATCCACCAAATCGGTAAGATCTTTTTGGACATCGGTTGCTTTTACAGCTTTTAGCACACCATATTCTTTCAGACGCTTAAGAATGTGAACAGTCTTTTTTTCTGAACAGCAAAACTCTTTAACCAGTTCTTCCTGGGTATAGCGTTTTTGTTCTCTTAAAAATACTGAAATCATTCTTCATCATCCTCTGGAACATTATCAATAAATTGATTGCTAATTGCTTCACAGAAAATATGTACACCCTTTGTGTCAAATTCTCTGCAAATTTTGGAGTATTGATTCTTGGCTTTTTCTGTGCATCCACCAAACAGTGTGATTCGTTTTTGTTTTGCCGCATCATCAAAAAGATACATAACAACCTTGTTTTTGAAGATGCGCTTAAATATGTCAGGGTCAATCATTTCTCCTTCTGGTAAATTGTTTTTAGAAATGAAATATGGACCCATTAGTTTATCTTCGTTCACTTTATAAGAAAGCAACTCCTCGTTGATAGCCTTACGAAGCGTATTCCATTCTACAACACGGCGATACTCACCTTGCCCAAGTATAACCTTTTTCCCTATTATTCCAGCTTCCTTATCATCGATGCCTAAGTAAGTAAAATCCCATCTGCGTTTAAAAGCTGTATCCATTGGAAATACGCCCTGGTCAGCACTGTTCATGGTAGCCCAAATGAACATATTGTCTGGAATGAGGATTTCGGAGTAATCGTCAGGATTGCCCCCGAGTTCTCCTGCCAGGTACTTTTTAATATCTTCTGATGCTTGAATCGGATACTCGCTGACATCGTTATCACCACGATCAAGTAACTGGAACACATCACCGAACACAGCAGCAACATTTGCGCGGTTGATTTCCTCAATAACAAGCAGAAACGGTTTAACTGTATCCGTTCTGCTATTTTTCATAGCTTTCACGTATGTACGCATAAAAGGACCAGGAACATAGGAGTAAGTAATTACATCTTTATCTTCGCTATCTTTGCATGGTACAGGCTTATATGTACCAACAAAATTAGCATAAGAATAGTCTGGGTGGAAAGTTACACGTTCATACTCACCGCCGTTCGCAAGTAAGATATCTTTCTCACGATTCAGAATAAAACTTTTTCCTGTGCCGGGAGCTCCAAAAATAATACGGTTACGCATAAACTCACTACGATAGCCAGTATTATGGCAAATAGCTTTTGTTGTTTCAGGTTCGACATTGAATGATTCCTCAGTGTAATAATCCCAAAAAATCTTGTTGAACATTACGTTCGAAATGCCACATTTGTCGGCATAGAATCGAATTTGTCCCATACGGACAAGAGCGTATTTTTCTTCTTCTTCGCCGATTGCTGTCAAAACCGTTCGCTGTGCATAGTCTCCATAATTTGTTGCAAAAAGATCCGGATAAAGCATTTGATAATATTTTAAGAACCAAACTTTCTCAACATCACCCTCGGTTACATCAAATAAAATTTTGTATAGTTTATAATAATCTTCCAAGGTAGACAACGGGCCATATTCTTTGATAGCGTTGGCTCCTGCAACGAGGCGGTCTCTTAATTTAGTTCCCACCTCTATAGCTTCTTCTTCAGTCAACTGTCGAGGCTTTTGGTGTGAACCTGTCATCCATGAACCTTGATTTGAATAATAGAGACCGTATTTGTACGAGTTACCACCTTTGATACTGCCAAATATATCTTTAATCTGACGCCCAAATTCTAACATTCGGCATAAATTTTCTGTGTTAACTGCATTGATAAAAATTGTGTTCAACAACTCAATACCTGACAGAGATTTTAAATAATCAGGAGCAAACATATTTTGAAAATCTGTTAAAATCTGATTAGCCTCTGTGTCAAGATTAGGGTATTCGGATGCTTTTTCTCGGAACCACTCAGGAGAAAACATTGAAATTGTATCAGAATTCTTTTCACTTAAAAATCGCTTATACAATTCAAGGCCTGCAGCTAACGACCCATTACCATGATTACTATTTGCTTCTTCAAAACTGGAATCAGTTTTAATTGCGGCTGCAGCCCTTTCAAAGGTTTCAACATCATCGATTTCAAAAATTGAAGTGAATGGGCCAATAACATTGGCAAACTCCGTTCCAATAGCTTTCAGTGCATTTATATATTGATCTCGAGTGTTGTTAGTGTAAGGTTCACCATTCTCTTTTACTGTTTGTGCAAACCAAGCTTTGAATGCCGATTCATTATCGGTAGTGCTGTCTGCAAGAGGAGCGGTATGATCTGCCAATTCAGCAACAGAGGCTCCGTGCAACCAACTCGCATTACGAATATAGAAATACATAAATTCTTTACGAAACGCACAGGCATATTCTCCAGAGCCTTTTTCTTGTTGAACGAAGCCCTCTTTCATGGCTTGTGCAATCGTTATAATTTTAATTTGTTTAGAGATTGGCGTATCAGCTTCGGCAGACGATTGTTTAAGTTTCCATGCGCAAAATATGGTATGACCATCACGACGATATACCCCTAACTGGATAGCAGACTTTCCCTCTTGTAATTTCGAGTATGCATAGTTGATATATTTACTTTTTTGCTGCGCTCTTTGCTCATCGTTAAGATTGGAACGACCACCGGGAGTGGTTCCTTTAGCGCAAATAGTGATACTGTTATTGGGATCATTATCAATAATAACAGAATAGACTTCGTTTAACTGATCATTTACTGGTTCACAGCAACAACTATGACCAAACTGTTGAAAGGCTGATTGCAACTCAGCTAATACTTGCTCATTTGAAAGCGAATCCTTAGCGCGATTATAATCAGCAGATATAATTTCACCATCGCTCAAAGCCCATTGATATTCTGGCATTAGTAATCTCTCCTTATTCAAAAACTTTTATATGTTTTGCGTTCAAAGACTCTCGATTAAATATATCCAGTATTTTGGTGGGTTCTTCTATGATTGCATCAATATCAGATCCTTCAACCAACAAAATACACAGATTCATGGCTTTCATGATTTGGTTTGCATATTCTCTTGCGGTTTCAGAAACAGTACCTGTTGTAACAATGACAATAGCATTTGTTCTCAAAATATGAGACAAGCCCACTTCTTTAGCTATTTGATCAACTGAAACTTTATTGGTGTTTTTGCATTGAACTTGCCAGCGAGTGTATAACAATCGACTTGAATCAAAAAGAACATCTACTTCTGCTCCAGCTGTTTCACTTCCCTTAAGACGTGTTTCGATAAATTCCAAGCCGATTATTTTCATAATCTTTATTGCGAATGCTTCTAAGGCAAGCCCCTTCAAATGTTTGTCCTCAGAGTTTATATCGGAAAGAAGTTCTGATAGAGGTTTTTGAAGGTGTTCTACTATTTCATTTTCGGTTTTTCCTTCGAGTTGCTTGAGGCTGGGCAAAACAATTTCTCTTTTTGTTAATTCCGTGAGTTTTATTAGCGGGGTTCGCGCACCATGTCCTTCAGTGGCTCTTTGGACTTCGATAAGACCTTTTTGTTGTAATGACTGAATTACATTTCGAGAAAAACTACTTTGAGCAAAACAAATGTTATACGTGGCTGTTGCTAATTTACGTATATCTGCCGCTTTTTGAAACTCTGGAGTATTAATGTTACACAATGTGCGCAAAAAATAATATTGTTCGGGGCTCAATGTTTTCAACAATCGAAATTCAGTTTCTGTCAATTCTGTTAATTCATTCAGCCTATGCTCATTGATTCGCCATGACTGTAGAACCCCGGCTTTATTAAGCCATAATTTCATAACGGGAACATTATTGGATGTTTGGCTTAATTCAAATCCTTTAGTATTTAATTTAGCAACAACGGTTTCTTTAGTTATTTTCTCTCCATTACGTTTCATGTCGCGTAAGGTATCAATTAGCACCATACCGTTCAGATTTTTCAATATATGTTTTGCTAATATCGTGCATTGTTCTGATTCATCGCTTATACCGTACAGTTGGCGCCCGAATTCCGTAAAATGCACGCCACCACCAGCCTCCATTATTTCGTAAGAAACCAGCGAGTTCTTACAGTTCCCCGCCATGTTACGTCTTTCGTTCTCAGCCTTATCGCTGAAAAATGTGGTTACGATAGCATCTATCAACGGTGCTGTTTCATTGCCTTCGTTTTCAAAAACCAATCGTAAAAGTTGAGGTAAATTGATTTGATTCGGAGAAAACTGTGTTCCAAAAGGCAATATATTTGGCATATTTAGCCCTCCTTAAAGAACTGTTCTTTTATTGCGCTTGCAATTTGAGCGACGAGACGGGGAGGAACGGCATTTCCAATTTGTCTCCACTGGTCTCTAAAATCACCACAAAATTCGTATTCATCATCAAAGGTTTGGATTCTTTTGATTTCGTTAATACGCAGGAAACGGTTTTTCCAGTGGAAAGGACCCATATTGTTAGAGAAGCTTGCCTGAATAGTCCACGAAGGCTTTTCAGGAGAGAGTTTCAACAGAAATGACCAGTAGCGAGATCTCCACTTAAAAATCGGTTCTGGATAGCCGCGTTCTGCAGTAAAATACAGATAGTTATCCCCAGGAGGAACAAGTTTAAGGAGATCTTTGTGTTTGGAACCGGCCTGCATATTTTTATCTTCGGGCAAATCATAATCCAAATCACCTATAGCCTCCCTGCAGGTAACCCAAGGCTTTTTCCCAGAGTCAACATCGCCACACGTTTTCTCAGGATTATAATGTGTTTCTTCAGGAAAAACAAAGGGTTTGCCGATATCGCGTCTTACCCCAATGCAAATAAAGCGTTCTCTAATCTGCGGAACACCATAATTTGCGGTGTTAATAACTTTGAAACTGATATCATAGCCAAGCGTATTGGCACGTTCTTTAAGCAAATCAAAAGCTGCTTGGTGTGGTTTATATACAAAACCAAATACATTTTCAAAAAAGAACACTTTGGGTCTGATTTCTTCTAAAGCACGAAAATATTCATATAAAGTAAAGGAGTTTTCATCTTCAAGAGCACGCTTTTTATCTGTGCGATAAAACCTCGATTTTGAATATGCAGGACAGGGCGGTCCTCCAGCCAACACATCAATATCGCAAACAGAAAGACCTATAGACGCAAGTTCTTCAGCATAGTTAATTTGACGGATATCAGCACATTTAACCAAACGACCAACTTTATTCTTCTCTAATGTATCACAAGCCGGTTTCCAGAAATCGGTAGAGAAACAGATTTCATAACCAGCCTTTTTAAAACCACAGTCTATTCCACCGCCACCAGAAAAAACACTTAAAACTTTTATGCTCATTTTATTAAACTCTCTTTCAAATATTCAATCATAGCTTTACCCATAAGAGCAGGGACTGCATTTCCAATCTGCTTTTGTACAGATCTTCGGCTACCATAGAATTTATAATCTTTAGGGAATGTCTGAATAGCAGCAATCTCAGGAACTCTAAGTCTGCGGTTATCCCAGTGGAAAGGACCTACCCAAGGTCCAGGTTGTGCGGTAATCGTCCAAGAAGGCATATCGGGAGAGAGTTTCAAAAGAAAACTCCAAAAACGTTTGTCCGCTACGAACTTGGGATTTTCATATCCATACCACGCAGTAAGTGCTTTGTAGTTCATTCCGGGGGGAACCTCGCAAAGGTCATTATGGTAAGTTCCACCCTTGGTTTCTTCTTCGGGTTCATAATATTCTGGACCATCGTAACCCGCAATAACATCGCCAACATTTACATAAGGCTTCAAACCAGTCTTGGCGCATTCTTCGGGCGCACAATGAGTTTTTTGCGGTTCTTCGCTTTGAAACTCACCCAAAGTACCGATGATAAAAAGTCGTTTTCTCTTTTGCGATACACCATAATCAAGAGCGTTCGCACGTACTATTTTGTACTTATAGCCATGTTCTGTAATTATTTCAATGAAACGATCAACAATAACTCGGTTTGTGGGATGAAGCAAACTTTCTACATTTTCAAACACAAACCCGTCGGGATGAAGATCACATACGACACGCAGATATTCATCTACTAATGTAGCACGAGGATCATTTATTCCTTTTCTTGTGTCGTTACCGACCCAATATCCAGCCTTTGAAAAGGGCTGGCAAGGAGCACCACCAATAACAATAAATTTATCGTATTTCGCCTTTTTCAAAATATTAAGAAATACACTGCTTTCTATTTGATGCAAATCCCCTTCGATAATCTCAGAGTTTTCGAATAATTCATTCATTTTGAGTGTCTTCACACAATCTGAATCGAAGTCTGTACTCGAAACGACAGGAACTCCTGCCAAAAAACTTGCAACATCCAAACCACCAGCACCGGAAAACAAACTGATAGAAACTACTTTTTTTTCTTTCATATAACTGCACCTTTTTATTATTTTTCAATTTCGATGATATCGCTTAATTCGCAATTCAGTACACAACAAATTCGCACAAGCACCTCAAGAGAGACAAATTCATTTCTACTCATTTTTGATAAAGTACTTGATGCTATTTCTGTTTTTTTGCGCAACTCAGTTTTGGTCATATCTTTATCGATAAGAAGCTTCCACAGTCGCTTATAGTTAACACCCATAGCACACCTTGCCTTTCTCAGAACTTATAATTAAGTATGAAGTTATTATAACGCGACACGTTTGAGAAGTCAACATATTCACCGAACTTGCGAACATTTTGTTGCGACAGTCGTAGTTAATTAGAATGTCTGAATAAGTTGCAAAAGCATATTATCATATTGGCTGCACCATAAAACGGACAAGAGAAGGCAAGCCTTCTGTCACAAAGTATTACTCCAAACTATAAAATTCTTACAGTTATTGATAAGTTGATGAAAAAGTGATACAATCAAATTATAATTTTCATCTTACAAAAAGAGGTTCATTATGATAAAAAACTCATACACGACCCGATTTTGCTCAACATTAAATCGGAGATTGCAACAAAAGAAGATTTGCAGGTAGCTCAGGATTTGCTTGATACTCTCACCGCTCACAAAGACGGCTGTGTGGATATGGCGGCGAATATGATTGGTGTGCACAAGCGCATTATTGCTTTTGACAACGACGGCACGTATATGGTTATGTTTAACCCCGAAATCATAAAGAAATCGGGATCCTACGATGCAGAAGAAGGCTGTCTTTCTCTGCTTGGCGGACCCCGAAAGTGCAAACGTTATCAGACTATAAAAGTGCAGTGGCAGACGGCTGAATTTCAGACCAGAATCAAAACCTTCACAGGCTTCCCTGCACAAATAATTTAGCATAAAATTGACCATTGTGACGGGGTATTGATATAACGATCAATAAGTTTAATTGCATGTTTGCAAAAATAAACAGAATGTTGATTTTGATAGGTTAAGTTAATAAAATTAGATTAAAAAGTTGGTGAGTAATATAAAACTTCATTCAAAGGTAGAGGTAGCTGATTATATTTGGCAACACTCTCATTTCTTGCATTCTTGTTTCGTACAATGTGAAAATTTGTATCGAGAAGAAAAAGGTTTTTCGTGTGCATTGATTTTATTCAATTGTCTTGAGAATATATCTAAATCAGTTGTAAACGATTATGATTCTTCTCTTTATGATATTTTTAATAATCTTTACAAACATAATATTATCACCCAAAAGGAATATGAATTTTTAAATGAGGGTGATTTTTGCGTTCGAAAAATCCGCAATTTATATGCACATAAAAACATAGCAACAATCTATTTTTTAGGTGAATTTGAAGGCAAAGAAATTTTATGGCCTTTAACAGAAAACGAAACTTCTCTAATGATATATTCCAAAATATCAGATATTGTATTTAACTTAATGATAAAAATGGTGTCTTCAGAATTTATTGATTCTATAAGAGAAAAATTTCAAGCGCCTTTGGACGAGGCTATTGATGAATGTATTTTAAGATATAAAATATTAACTTCCAAAGAACTTTTACTATTAAAAGGATATCCAGAAGACTATATATCAGATGATCTTGACATTCCGGAAGATGTTAAAATTAGGTTGGCGGATAACTCCCCAGATTTAAACATAAACATTCATTTTTACACCCAAATTGTTAACGAATTAAAAAGAAAAACATCTAATGGCAAAGAATGATACAATAAATCTGCATTTAAAATCTCAAATGGAGTTTTGCTATGATAGCTTATACATACAAAGAACACGGGAAGTTTGAGCTTATAGACAAGCCAAAACCTGAAATAATTGACAGCCGTGATGCGGTTGTGAGAGTTACGCTGAGCAGTATTTGCTCAAGCGATTTGCACATCAAACACGGCTCTGTGCCCCGTGCTGTGCCGGGCATTACCATCGGTCACGAGATGGTTGGTGTTGTTGAAAGCATTGGTGCTGACGTTAAGAATGTCAGAGTCGGTGACAGAGTTACTGTCAATGTTGAAACCTTTTGCGGAGAGTGTTTCTTCTGCAAGAAAGGTTTTGTAAACAACTGTACCGACAAGAACGGCGGTTGGGCGCTCGGATGCAGAATTGACGGCGGACAGACTGAATTTGTCCGTGTGCCTTATGCCGATATGGGACTCAATAAAATCCCCGATACCGTTACCGATGAGCAGGCTTTATTTGTCGGCGACGTACCCGCAACGGGATTCTGGGCAACACGAATTTCAGAGATTACACCCGACGATACCGTGCTGATTATCGGCGCAGGTCCGACGGGTATCTGCACTCTGCTTTGCGTTATGCTCAAAAATCCGAAGAGAATTATCGTCTGCGAAAAGGACAAAAACCGCATTGATTTTGTGAAGTCACATTATCCCGACGTGATCGTTTGTGAGCCTGAAAACTGCAAGGATTTTGTGCTTAAAAATTCCGACAACGGCGGTGCAGACGTTGTGCTTGAAGTTGCGGGCGCTGAAGATACTTTCCACCTTGCGTGGGAGTGTGCAAGACCGAATGCGATTGTTACGGTTGTTGCACTTTATGATAAACCGCAGAGCCTTCCTCTGCCCGATATGTACGGCAAAAATCTGATTTTCAAAACGGGCGGTGTTGACGGCTGCGATTGTGACGAAATCCTCTCTCTAATCGAGCAGGGTAAGATTGACACAACTCCGCTGATTACCCACCGTTTCGCACTCAAAGACATCGAAAAAGCATACGAAATATTTGAGAATAAGCTTGATGGAGTAATAAAAATAGCGGTGGAAAATTATACGACATAATCTGTCCTATAAAATCAAGTCTATTAATGATAAAATCAAATCATCACAAAGAAAGGGTGTTGGTTTTGAGTAAGGCAAAACAGGTGTCAATTTTTGTTGAAAAAATTTTTGATTTGTATCATATAAACAAATTCGGGTTCTTTTCTGAATTCGATGAAGATACTTTTGAAGAATATGAGATTCCACTTTTCCCAAGTGACGAAATTGATAACGAAATAATGGAGCGTTTGTGTGTAAAGTTGGGATTAAGTAAAATCGAAATTTTGAGTCTCGATGAAGATATAATGTATAAATATTGGAACAAGTACCAATTTTTCAAATTATATGATTTATTTTTAGAAACGTGGTCATGGAATTCTCAGTATAAGGAAAAAATGTCTCCTATAGAGGCACTTCTTTATATGTTTGAAAATGAAACTTGCAGTATTCCTATTGAAGAACGCTATGATTATAAATCGGTCGAGAAACGCCTGATTAAGCAATTAAAGGAAATGGATGCTTTTATGCCGGGAACTTTTCATACAAACGCATCCATAACAAATTTAACAATAGAAACAGAAGTTTTATTTTCTTTTCCTCAAATAATAGAAATGATGCGATCATATATTGAAATGATCGAAAAAGCAGAAACCTTTTTCTTTAGAGCATTAAAAGGAAATCTTTCAACAGAAGAAATTAACGAATACAACTTTTTGATAAATGTACTGCAAATTACTGATATTGTAATGCCAGGCGTTTTTCTCACGTATGACAATGTTTGCAATTATAGGCAAGCATATATTGAAGAAGGACTTAATGATTTCTTCTCTTATGTGAAAGTCAGAAGCTTTGTTGGTACAGGTGTGATTTGTCCAGGAGTGAATCCATGGAGGTGTAAAGAGTTTTTTGACGACATGGATTTGGTTCGAAAACTTGCAAATATTTTTCCGGAAATCAGAGAACAAATGCGAAAATTTGCTTTGCGTGTAAAGAAATTTGAATGCTTTTTTGTTTGGTCTGATGCCGAACATATTAAAACATCACCCGAAGAAGATGAATTTGACAAACAAATGGGTTGTTATATTCCGCCAGAACAAAGAGCTAAAGAACCTACGATAGTTTATGTTGATAAAACCAAAGATGAATTGTATGATTGGGAATCCTATATTAACAAAATAAATCTCGCAATATCCCCTTCCGCAAAGGGTGGACTTAGAGTGCGTGCGGTAGATATTAATGCTTTACCACCATATAGCTTCAAACGTATGCAGCGACGCATGGAATTAAAAACAGGAGGTAATGTGTAATGAAATTATCTCCTGAACGTATGGCGGGTGAAGCATTGAGAAAACTAATTCAAGAGAATTATTCTTCACAAGAGGACTTTGCGTATGAATATGGTGCGGATTTGCGTACAATCAGCAGATATATAAACAATGGGATAAACAAAGTGAGTGTTATTCAAGAGTTGGCTGATTTCTTCGGAGTGTCATTTACAGACTTTTTCAAATAATACTATACGACAAAAACTGTCCTACAATATTTAATCCACAAATGATATCATATACTCAGAAAAACAAAAGGAGTGTATGATATGGGATTGGCAAAGTATTATGAAGATAATATTGAGATAATGTTTGATAGATTGTATATGATGGGGAACTATCAATATGCAAATGAAATTAAATTTGATAGTTCAATAAAAACCATACCATTTGAGAAAGAGTCCATAATACTTTATGATGAATTAAAACAGAACAAGCAAGACTCCGAGCACAAATATAAGGATAAACATATCGTCTGCCGAGATTGTGGCAAAACGTTTTTGTTCTCTGCACGTTCCCAAAAGTATTTCGAATCAAACGGCTGGAAATCTCCTAAAAGGTGTAAGAACTGTCGTGATTTCAAAAACGCTCGATATTTAATGTGTGCCTCATTTTAAGTAAAGAAACAGGAGCAGTATTATGTTGAAAAACTTGTTTGGTAATACCTTTGATTTAAATAAAGATGGTAAAATGGATAATTTTGAGAAACGAGTTGAGTACACAGCATTTCTGGATGAAATACGTATACAAGAAGGAATACAAACGCCGTTATCTGATATGAGCAAAGACCAAGTAGCACAATTGGTCGCAAAATCTGGAATAGATCCAAGCGATTTTGGTTATTAATTTGTGATAAACCTTCGTGGTGGTTGGTTTTTCATAGTATTAAGAAGGGTGCTTTGCGGTGCACTCTTCAAACTCCTTTCTTTCAAGGAACAGACTGCACATAGTAAAAGTGAGGTTTGTTCCTTGATTTTTTTATGATATTATTTCTATAAGATTTTTTGACATCATTTGCGCCATCTGTTTAAACTCCCATGCTCCTCCGAAGGGACGGGTGACATAGGTTACGACGATGTCGGATTTAGTGAGCATCCATTTATTGCGGTAGTTGATGGCGAAGCGGCGGGGAACGCTTTCTATTCCTTCGGGGAGAATTGAGTGCTCGTCGGGAGTGTCATTCTTGCCGGGCATATAGGCAAGGACGACATAATATTTAATCGGATAAGTCTTTGACAAATCCTCAAGCTGACGGTAGACCATTGCATCGAAATTGCCGTGATTGCCGACGTAAAACACAGTTGCATTTTTATTTTCAATTAAATCTATCAGAGTCAGCCGCAAGACTGGCTCTATTTCTTTTGGGGTATCTCTGTGACCGAAGAAGGTTACTGTTACCATAATATCGACTCCAAAACAATCTACCCGATTACGGGTAAATATATTTTAAGAGGAATATATTGCAAAAGTCAACCCGTATTCGGGTAATTTGTTCTGTGGCTGAGGTTATCATAATAATAACCCATAAATGGGTAATTGTTGTGATGAGGTGCAGACTATGGATTATTCCGAAATCTATGTAAAGCGTATCCGCAGCCTTTGCAAACAGAGAGGTATTGCTATAAACAAACTTGCAACAATGAGTGACGTCAAGCAATCTACTCTTGATAACATTGTCCGAGGACTGACTAAAAATCCGAGAGTTAAAACACTCCACAAACTCGCACTTGCATTCAATATGACATTGGCAGAGTTTCTTGATTTTGATGAATTGAATGATTATTCGTTTGATGACGATGATGAAGAATAAGAGCAGACTTAACAGTCTGCTCTTTCTTTATGATTTCATTCTTAGTTTGCCTGTTTTAGGGTCTCGAGAAGCTATAAATCTACAATGAGGATAATTTTTACATCCCCAAAAGTGTCCAAATTGACCATCCCGTTCTACCAATCTTCCACCGCAATTGGGACAGTTTCCTGCATAAAAGGCATTTTCCTTTAAATCTTCTATTTCATTATTACTATCTTTAATACGTTTCTCTTCTGGTATACTAAAATCTTTAATTTCAGATATTCTTAATCTTCCTGAGCAAAGTATAGTATCGTCATTCTCGTTCGAAATAAAATATTTACAATATAGACAGTCATCCGTAAAATTAGCATATGGTTTTCCACGATAAATTCTTGATTTTATAGGACAATTATCTATATGCAAGGCATAACCACGAGATATTATTTTGCGTTTATCAGCAATACTATAAAACCTTTTTAATTGTTTGTTAGCCAATGAGTTATATTTCCAAGTTTTTTCTTCGCTATCATTCAACAATAATCCTTTTAATTCTTCAGTAGTGATAGTTGAATTCTTTTTACTGAGATTTATCTCAATAGTGGAAATATCTGCTTTCTTTAGTTTGTCTAATTTTTTGTCATCAATTTTATGTGTAACATAAATCTCAACAAACAACTGTTTGTTTCCTGCATAAATTACTATATCAGGAATAATACCGTCAAAAGGTTTTTCTAATTCTACTTTGTCTATTGTAATTTCCTTTGCCTCACATATCAACTCATCTTTTTTGTAAGAATTATCAAATCTCAAATATACTGGAGGAATTACAAATTTTTTGGCTTTTGACAATATATGTTTGGCGGCTAAATGCAAAGAAGATTCATAACCATATTCACAATTGTGTCCTGTATGGTGAGCAAAATGATGCATCATTTTTGTTCCTTTTTTTGCGACAAGCGGTTCTCCACAAGCAGGACAAATGCAACCACATTTTAAGCCACTTTCAACATCAGAAACATTAACAATAACGCCATCTTTCAAAGCATATATCAAATTTAATTGCTTGTTTGCCAAAACAACACCACCTTTATTTTATAATAGCATATTTATTGTACAATAAAAAGGTCTTTACCAAAAAACCGTCCGAGTTTTGTGCTCGGGCGGCTTGGTGTATCTCCACGAAGCGTAGGTTGAGATTTTATAATAAATAAATTATACTGTAACCGTAAAGGAGAAACGGCTATGGATAATTATATTACAGGTGCAACAATCAAACGCTTGCGTGAAGCAAAAGGCATTACGCAGACTCAGCTTTCAGAGCAGATAGGTGTCAGCGACAAAGCTGTGTCAAAATGGGAAACCGCAAAGGGTCTGCCCGATATTACGCTTATTGAACCGCTTGCAAAGGCACTCGGAGTTTCGGTTATGGAGCTGATGTCAGGCGATACGGTTATCAATAAAAACATTTCGTCAAATATACTGCGTTCAAAGTTTTACGTCTGCCCCGTATGCGGTAACGTAATCCGCACAACGGGTGACACGGTTATAAGTTGCTGCGGAATCACTCTGCCGCCGCTTGAAGCGGAAGATGTCGATGAAGCACACGAAATAACTCTTGAAAAGGTTGAAGACGAGCATTTTATCACCGTCAGCCACGAAATGACAAAGACTCTTTTTATTTCGTTTATCGCTTATCTTACGTCTGACAGAGTGCAGTTTGTTAAATTTTACCCCGAAGGCAACGCGGAAACACGCTTACAACTCCGTGGCAGAGGATATCTGTATATTTACTGCAACAAACACGGGCTTATGAAAAAGAAGATATAACGCAAAAGCCGTCCGACACAGTAACGTATCGGACGGTCAATTTTTAGTTAAATATCGAAAACGGTGAATTAATCTGTGTGGGTAATCTCGGCAGATTGAGCGTTTTCCAAATCAAAACGACAGTTCTCGATTATCGCTATTATCAGCTGACTGACGGAAAAAA
Source organism: Acutalibacteraceae bacterium (assembly GCA_045630405.1). Lineage (GTDB taxonomy): Bacteria > Bacillota > Clostridia > Oscillospirales > Acutalibacteraceae > CAG-177. Next base: position 12,801 of record JAZQTC010000043.1, on the reverse strand, counting down.
TGTTTTCTTTCAAAAGCTGATTGATAAGAACAAATAAAACTTTGGCGGCGGATTAATTTCGCCGCCTTTTTAATCATCCATAAACATCAGATACTCCGCTGCTCTGCCTTGGAGGCGTCTCCTGATTTCAGATTCTCTGTCTTCAAGAACGTATATTATTCTGTCGATTATTCTCTGAACGTCGCCGTTTTTGCATCTGCGTTCAAAACATCCGTACTGTGCAAAATGGTCCTCACGAAGAAGTAATGTCAGCAATGCACCGCACAAGTCAAAATCAGCAGTTTCAATGCGCTTCAATTCCTCATCAACATTTATAGGCTCGGTGATCATATAGTCATAATATTGCCGTTTCAGGCCGCCGATTAGTTCAAGAAGATTCTGATAATGTATTTCAAAGCTACAACCGTCAGGTCGTTTCGATTTCAACAGTTCAATTTTTTCTTTGTTTGTCATTTTTATTCACCTCTGTTTATCGGAATTCTTTTGATGCAACATGAACTATTATTCCGCCGACGACTAAAGCAGGCGCAGCAAATAAAAGGGTAACAAAACCACTTGTGCTGTTACCGGGGTCATATGAACTTATCGCCGCACCGAAAACAATCAGAACGGGAATCAGCATTACAATAGCTGCAATAACGATAGAAGCTTTTTCCCAACCTGTTTTTCTTTTGTTTTGCGGAACAGGCTTTTTAGTGGGTTCAAGATTAACGGACATATGAAATCTTGGTGTGTCATCATCAATCGTTTTTGATGTCATTCGGGGTTCGTCGTTTTTCTCTTTGTTTCTTTCAATGGATTCATTAATAATCTGAAATGCTATCCATTGCTCACTTATATCGGTTTTTCCGTCACCGTTAAAATCAAAAATTCCGCCGAAAAAATCATCGTTGTTCATGAATTTCACCTCAATGAAATAGTTGTGTCGGCATGTTGACGTCCCTTTTCGACACATCTTTCGTTATTATGATTATAGTTTAACACAGTCTCAGTCCATTAAAACGGACTTGATTTCACAAAATCAGTTGTCCTGCCGATATAAATCAATCTGTCTACTATGTATTATATTGTAAATATAATACATAGTGAGCGCTCTTTTTTTGAACAGTCGTCGTGGTTTTTTTGGCCACGGCGATTGTTGTTTTTTAGGGTCAAAGATTACGTTTGAGGATAAACGTTGTTCAGAAAACAAAACACAAATCGAATCTTACATACTTTTCCTGATGGCGGATAGATGTATCCATCATTGCAAAAATTTTTTAGGAGGTTTTCACCTTGAGTTTAGCAAATGTTTTAAATCACTTTGACCTTAATAGTATAAAACAAACGAAAAGCGGAGAGTATCTTACAAAATGTCCGGCTCATAACGATGAGCATCCGAGCCTTTACATAAAAGAGAATCCGGAAAATGGCAAGATTCTTTTAAAATGTATGGTCGGTTGCACTGTCGAAGATATTGTTGAGGCTGCAGGTCTTGAAATGAAAGACCTTTTTCCTGCCTCTGACAAATCGCAGGAAGATCATATGAGTTTCCCTACAAAGGGCGTCACAGAAGGAACTTATTATTACTGCGACAAAAAGAATACTCAGATAGCCAGAAAAATCAAAATCAGATTTTCTGATGGATCAAAAAAATATGTGTTTCAAAAATTTGAAAACGGCAACTGGAAAACAGGTTTGGACGGTATAACCTTGCCGTTGTACAATCTTCCGGCTCTTATAAATTCAACAAAAGAAATCTATATTGTTGAAGGAGAAAAAGACGCAGACTCGATGCAGGAACTTGGTTTCGTTGCAACAACCCCTCCGTATGGAGCCGGTTCGAAATGGGACATGGGATATAATAAATATTTCAAAAATCGAGATGTAGTTGTTATTGCAGATAACGACAACGTCGGGACAGAACACGCCAGAAATATCGCTATTAATATTTGCAATATCGCAAAAAGTGTGAAGGTTGTTTCAGCAAAAAACATACTCCCTAATATCGCAGAAGGCGGTGATGTCAGTGATATCATCGAAAAATATCCCGAAGATGCAATGGATATGATATCAAATGTTGTAGAACGAGCGGATTACTATTTATCTCCGAAAACATCTATAGTCAATGCATTACCACCATTTTGTGAACCAAACAAATATGGAGACGTCGTTGTTAACGCTGCTTTGCTTGGCGAGCACTTTAAAAAGAACAACATCTATTTATGTGTAAAAGGTGAAAAACATGAAAGTGCAGCAATTTATTTGTACAAAGGCGGAAAATACTCTCCTGCAACTGACGATGATATAAAATCAATTCTTATAAAATATGTAACTGATTATGATTTGCGCATTCTGAAAATTGCTTGCATAAAAGAAGCTTTAGAGTTTATTAAGACTGACAGCAACTGCATTTTTATTTCAGAATTTGACAAAGATGAAAATATTATAAACTTCAAAAATGGTTTGCTTCACCTTGACTCAATGAAGCTACTTCCTCACACACCGGATGTTTTATCGTCTTTACAGATTGATGCCGAGTGGCTTGAGGAAGATGTTGAAACACCTATTTTTGATACTTTTCTAAATGCACTGGCAAGTAACAATAAAAAGGTAGTTCAACTTTTGATTGCAATAATTGGACTCTGCATTTCATGCGTTCCGGGACATCGTACAAAAAAGTCACTTTTTCTTATCGGAGAAGGTGACACGGGAAAAACACGTTTCAAGAAGCTTCTCGAGATGCTTATTGGTGAAGAATACTGTTGCGCTCTTGATCTATCTGATCTTGAAAGTCGGTTCGGGCCATCTATGCTATTGAACAAAAGGCTTGCAGGAAGCTCAGATCTTAGTTTCAGCACTGCAAAACAACTAAAAATGTTCAAGCAGATTGTCGGTGGAGACACCATTGTTGTGGAACAAAAATTTAAAAATATGAGTAGTTTTCGTTTTGACGGTTTTCTTGTGTTTGCTTCTAACACAATGCCTCTGTTTGGTGGCGATAAGGGCAACTGGGTTTACGACCGTTTCATTATTGTTATGTGTACCAACGTGATACCGAAAGAAAAACGAGATCCGTTTATTGTTGAAAAAATGTACAACGAAAGAAACGGAATCGTCCAAAAAGCCGTTAAAGCTTTAAAGATGCTTATATCCAACAATTACAAGTTTGATGTTCCTGATACTTGTTCAAATGCTATAAAGGATTATCAAAGAAAGAACAGTCCCGCAATTTCTTTCTTTGAGGAAAATTGCATCATGAGAAACATCGACGAAGTTATTCCATCATCGGATAAATGCACTATGACAGTAATCCGAAAAGTGTTTAACGCATGGTGTAAAGACTGTTTCGGTAAAGTGCCATCTTCAAGAAACGAGTTTGAAACCGACATTTCTTCTTATTTAAACAGTTCAATAAATAACATTAGAAAAAGAACAGAATCCGGTAGATATTATATTTTCACTTTGAATGAAAACGCACAAAAAGACTACCGCCACATCTTCTCAAGTGATAATGATGATGATAAAAATAACAGGAATGACAAGAAATGACAAATTTCAAAAAACTGTTGTTGTTTTAAATCCCTTATATATCAACAGTTTTCAATCACAAATGACAAAAATGACAGAAATGACAAAACTTTTTAATTATTAATTGATAGAATTTAGAATTTTAAAATTTTTATACAAATAGAACAATTAATATAACTGAAACTGTCATTTACGTCATTTGGGTCAGCGTATAGTTATCATCATCAGCCATACAGGGAAGAGTTAACGCCAAAACATATCAATAAAATAAAAATATGTTGACTCGAAAACACAAATCCCCCGATTCCACACGGAGCCGGGGGATGTTTTAAAAAGGAGGAAGAAAAATAAGGATATGTTATTTTATTTTGACATCAAAAAACATAAGTGGTCGTCCTGTTCGCCGCAGATTAGCAAAGTGATAAGATGATCTCCTTCTCTGCGTGCAATAACTACTCCATTTGGACGTTTGTCCAGGAACAGATGCCGTACAATAAGCTTTGTTCCGAATTTTGTTGTCAACTCCATCTGAGAATCACATTCAATTGGTGCAGGTTTTCCATCTTTGTGCTTCAATATGTTTTGAGGTCTGAAGCCCATAATTTCAACACCTTTATCGCTTAATCGGATAAAATTAAAAAAATCATCTTCTCCAGTATCTAATAGCAATGCGACAACTCTTTTGCGGTTGTTCAGCTTACAAATAAAAACAAATCCTAATTCGTCAATGTTTTTTTCTATGCTGTAAGTCAAAGTGTCTGAAACAATATCTATTTTATCAAGTGAAATACAATTTCCTCCTTTCATTTTATGATGCAAATAATTGAACGCAATAATATCTGCCGTCAATTTCAACGACCGACATTCCACCTTTTGTGTAGCGTTCGTCGATGATGTTTTCCAAATGAGAGTCTGAAGCTGCCCATCCGTTGGCTATCTTTTCAATGTCAAAAGATGAACAAATGGCTATATTTTCACCAACGGTTTCATAATAAACATCATTTTCAAGAAACACGGTAAAAAAGCGGGAAGAATCAGGTCTTACATGGCCCCTTCCTCAGCGGCTGTTCCTCCGCACGTATGCGTGAAAGACGAGATAATTCATTGTCAAGAACAAGAGGTTTTTTGCCGTAAGACTCACGGATAACATTGACTGCATTGAAGAGATCAACGCTTTCTTTGTCAGGCGTGTAAACCAACTCAGTCGCAGAGGTTTGAACTTCTGAAGGAACCGTAGTTTCTTCAGGGCTGACCGGTGTGATGCTGCCGAAAAAGGCTGCTATCGCTGTTGCGATTGAAAGTAAAAAAGCTATTATTGATTTCATTTAAATTCTCCTTTATAAAAATAATATACCTGTGTTTTCTGAACCGCAGAAAATCTTTGCAAGAATAAGCGTTTCATCATTTGGGTTTTTAAAGCCAACGACAAAAACTCCCATTTTATCTTTGTCGTTTCTGCATTCAATTTTCGCAAAAATCTCATTATTGTGCGGTGTTTTCACATTAAGTTCTTCCGTATGGTGTTTGTATGGAGTTTTATGTCTTGGTTGGTATGAGGATTCTTTTAACTTCAAAAAACCAAACAAATTCTGACAATGAAATACAGACTCACCTCCGTCAATCAACGTACTGTCCCAAATAAGTTTTTGTTTTTTTAAGAGAAAAAATCTGATCCCCGAATTGTCCGGGTTTGCCTTGACTATAACCACGGTTCCTTTGCTGTTGAGCGATAGTGAAGTAATCATGTTTTCACCTCCTTAAATTCGATAATTGGGCTTTGCACAGAAAGTATGTAAGATTTCGATTTGAGTTTTGTTTTCTGAGCAAGCATTTTTGGTCACAACTCACCTTCGCACAAAAAGTATGTAAGACTGTGCTTTGGTTTGTTTTTTCTTACATACTTTTTATATTTTCAAAACTCCCAAAAGAGATGATTTACAAATAATGTCTTAACCTCTTTTGTGCGCAACGGAGGCCGTTGCTGCATATCAACTTTAATTTTTTGTGCTCTTTTTAACGTGACGTACTTATCTGATTTCTGTATAATTAATATGTAAAAACAGGTTAACAGAAGGAGGATATATGGGATATATCGAAGAACTTTACTACGGAAACATTGACACTCAGGGATTCACACCCGAATTTTCAAAAACACTTAAGAAAAAGCTAAATGTCCTGACAGAAATTGAGGGACAACTTGCCGGAAAATTAAAAGAGACAGAGAATGAAAAACTATTTCAAAAATATGTGGATGCTTATAACGAGTTTGCATCAGCGTCTCTTGGGGATGCTTTTATAAACGGCTTCCGCCATGGTGCAAAGCTCACACTTGATACGTTCAAATAAAGGCTACAGGGAGATTGATTTATTATGATTTATTGTACAGGTGATACACACGGTGACTGGACCAGATTCTCCGCTGATATTTTTCCTGAACAAAAGGAAATGTCCCGGGATGATTTTGTAATCATTTGTGGTGATTTTGGATTGTGGCATGATACTGACGAAGAAAGACATTGGCTGAATTGGTTAAATGATAAACCTTTTACAACGCTCTTTGTTGACGGCAATCATGAGAACTATACGCGTCTGAATAACGAATTTGAAGTTGTTGATTTTTATAGCGGTAAGGCTCACAAAATCCGTGATAATATTTATCATCTGATGCGCGGATATGTTTTTAATATCTGCGATAAAAAGATATTTGTTTTTGGAGGAGCAAGGAGCCACGACATATACGACGGTATACTTGACCCTGAAGATTTTGAAACAACAGATGAATTCAGGGAAGAATTCAAACGATGGGATGAGGCAAATAAGTTCTTTCGGGTGAACAACATTTCTTGGTGGAAAGAAGAAATGCCGAGCGCAGAAGAGATGGAATTCGGATTAAAAACTCTTGCTGAACACGATTTTAATATGGATTTTATAATCACTCATTGTTGTCCTCAGCAAATATCCGCTATGTTTTCAGGCGGTAGTTATAAAGCTGATGAACTGACGGAATATTTCGATATTATTATGAAAAAGACAAAATTCAAAAAGTGGTTCTTCGGTCACTATCATGACAACAGACAGATAATGCGTGAATATGTAATGCTCTACGAGCAGATTATCAGGATTGCTTAGCTTGTCATTCCTAACAAAAAGACCTCCTTGTATTTGGCTAATGCCGTACAAGGAGGTTTTGCTCTTCGCCTTTTTCACTTTTGCTCGTCTTTTATTCGCCTTTACTTTCATCAGTAATTTTGATGGTGATTTTCATTTTTGATTTGATTTCGTTGTTTTTCTCAGCCATATTGATTCTCCTTTACCCGAAAATAATATTTGCAGAATATTCAGTTATAAGAATAACCGATATTTTTATGCCGTATTTTCTGCGAAGAATCTCGAAGCTCTCTTCGTATTCTTTGAAATCCTTGCTGTCCCAGAAGTTCGTCAGCATTATCATTTCTTGAATTCTCTCGCCGAATTTTATACCGTGGTTCACCATTGCGGTTAAGGTTTGTCTGAAAGAACTCTTCTTGTTGCAGGTTGCAATGAAAGAGGGATATATTTCGTTTGTTTTTTCTCCGAAGGGATAAGAATTTACTTTGTACGGGTAGCCGACTGTATCTGTTATGATTTTACCGAGTCTTTTAGGGTTGAGCATGTCATCAAGAGGAATATTACAGCTGAGAATTGACCCCACACAAGCTACGACGTCGGGACTCATTTCAAGCTTTCTGAAAATTACGCTCAAATCCTCTGCTATTTTTTCTCGTTTTGAAAACTCGTCTTTAACAAACATATTTCTTCTTTCTCCTTATTTATGGTTTCTTTTATGAATTCAGCATATTGCTTCATTTCGGTATTATCTGGGTCAGCACAAAGACAGAACGAAATCCGTCCTTGCAATGTTCTGAGATACCGCAGTTTAATCATATGAAAATGCCAGTCGTCTTTTACAAACATAACCCAACCACCGTATTCTGAACTGTGCAAATGCCTGATATGATCCGAAACACCGAATTTCCCGATATAGTATACCGCTCGCCGTATGTTTCGGCGGAGTTCTTTATCAACAGACGGCTTTTCATTAACAACCAGACCTGTTACCTTCTGTTTTTTGTTGCTTGTTATAACAAATATTTTTTCTTGATTAAGGGGTAAACCATTTGCATAAAGCCCGAGAAAGTTTCTTGTGACACGGATAAGACGGGTTTTGTCAAATGAATCAAAAGAAAAAGTAATATCATCGCTGTATCGTGTGTATGAGATGTTTTTGTTTTCGCAGAAAAGACTCATTTCACGGTCAAATTTCTTCATAAACAAATTTGACAGATACGGAGAAGTCGGTGCGCCCGTCGGCAGTCTTCCTTTGAAGCAACAGAGTTTTGCAAGCATTCTGCAAACAACGGGCGGATAGGAAAGCCTGCGAAAAATCAGATATACGGATTTTTCATCGATATGCTCAAAAAATTTTTTGATATCAAGTTTCACAATACATTTTCTTCCGCAATGAACACCTGCATTATCCCTTAAAGAACAGCCTTTTATATATGCCCTTGCGCAGTTATGAACGGGAATGTTTTCAAGAATGCGTTTAAGGATAATCCGCTGAATAATTTTCAGACCCTGGCTTGGCACATCAACGTTTCTTACCTTGCCGTTTTTCTGATATATTTTCTCTCTGCGGTAAAAGTTCTGTGGATTGTTTGAAATGCGGTAAATAAACGCCGAGAAGACTTCTTTGCTGATATCTTCGTGCCAATCTTCGTAAAGCAAATCAATAAGAGCCTTTTGTGAATTCAGATAAAGCATAAAAAAACACCCCCGCAGCCGTGGTGCGGAGGTGGCACAATAACCTGTCGTGTGCATCAGTTTGAAAAACTGATGCCATTATGCTCTTGCTTAACATCGGACAGCGACTCGCTGCCGCCTGCATGCTTTTTGCAGGACTCTGCCTTTTCGCACCTCTTGGCTGCAAGGACATAGTATCACTTGCCATGGGTGCAAAAACGGACATCATCCGTTATATTTCTCATTCATTGCTCTGACCGCATCGGCAAGCGATTTGCGCAGCGATTCGGGTTCAAGCACTTCGACTCTTGTTCCGTACTGCATTGCCCAATGGAACATTGCGTTTTCGTTGACTTTAACGCTCACGTCAACGGTTTCTTCCGTTTCGTTTGAGAATTTAACTGCCGTGCCGAACCAGTCAACAATATCGTTGATTATGTCTTTATCAGCTCTGAATTTAACCTTGACACTTTCACCGCAGTACATATAGATATGCTCTGCCATATGCTTGGGCAAATCAAGACCGTTTCTGAGTCCGTTCACCTTTTTCATCGGTTTTACGGGTTCATCAATAATTTCAATATCAATGATTCTGTCGATTCTGTAATGGGAAACATTATCGAATTTATCATAGTTGCCGATGAGGTAATATCTGCCGTTTGAAGCAACCATCTGATAAGGATTTATGATATATTCCGCAGGCTTACCGTAGTGAATACGCTTCTCTCTTTCAAGTTTCAGGTTGAAATCGGAATAGTGGAATTTTACCTTTTTGCCTTCTTCAATCGCTTCATCAAGAATGCCGATTGTGTAGAAAAGTTCCTTGTTTGCGGGCATCGTCACGGGCAGGTTGCGGACATGACGTACCTTTGCGAAAAAATATTTATTCGACTGTTTTTCAAGTTTTTCAATAAGCTCCTTGCATTGAGAGTAGGGGATATATTTTGAAAAAAGAATGCTGTCGATAAGCAGACGAAGTTCGCTGTCATCAAATGCACGGGTTATGTACCAATCGGAGAAAACGGTTTCATCCTCACCGCTTTTTGTTTTGCGTGTACGCTCGGAATATCCGACATCAAAACCCATATCAATCAAATCCGTAAGATTCCTTTTGACGGCTTTTCTGTCGAGTTTCAATCCGTATTCAGATTCAAGCATATCCTGAATCTGTTTCTGAGTGAGTGTATGCTCGCTGTCGGTATGCTTTTTGAGAATATCGATAATGCAGAGGATTGCGGTTTTCTTTGAATTAGCCTGATACATAAAAACACCTCAGAAACATAATAATGCTTTCAAGGTGTTTTGTCAATGATGTTCGGTTTTACGGACATAAATCAAGCTTGTTTGTCATCGCACACAAAAACAAATAAACGCCTGAAACCGTTGATATGTAAGGGTTTTACTCCAACCGTTTCTCTAAATTTAACATAGCGGAAATGTAGGTTTCTGACTGTGTCAATGTTGTCTGTAACGGGTCAATTTTATGGATCGATATGGTTAAATAATTAGTATATGTTTACAAACATAAATTATTCATTAAATCATTTAAAATACTATTACAGACCAAAAGCCACACACGAAGTTTTATAAGCAACGTGTGTGGCTTGTTTTACAACAAAAACTATTCTTTCGGCATTTTCAATTTAACTTTAATACATTCTGAACAATCCATAAAAAGATTGCGATTTATATCAATAACCTTACAAGAATAACTCATACCTTTTTCCAACCGTTCCAAAATAGCGAGATTGTAATATCTGGGAACATATCCGAGCAATTCATTGTTTTTAGTCAAAATACAAATTGCATTTGAATCATACTTGTTTTCGGGTTCTCTCCTGAAAATCAGTTCGTCTCCGTTTGATACATTTGGCAACAAAGTACAGTCTTCACCTGCGCAAGGAGCGTGATGCCTGATTCCCATTACAAAGAATTCCCTTTCAACAGTTTCATCCTCTGGAAAAATCGGATCAATAAATGAATATGTGTCAATCGGAAGGCGAGCTTCACTTTTGCGTAACAATTCGAATTCATCAAATTCACTCAAACCGTATTTTTCTAAGATTTTATCAATATCTCTCCGTTTTCTATCTGGCAAACGGCTGGCAAAAACAGGGAAGAGAATCTCGCTTTCATATACTTTTTCCTCAGGAAAAACCTCAAATTTGGTCCATCCGTAATTCTCTGCGATTCCAAAGTCTTTGCAGTATTCAAATGTATATTTTTCCCCATGACCCAATTTACCGATTGTGAAATTTCGTCTGCTTTGAGGATCCTTCCAAATAAGATAAAGAAACTTATCACAATTTGTCATATGAGCTTAAACCTCCTTTAGTAAAAATTCAAGGATTTCTGCTTTTTTGTTTAAGAAAAGACAAATTAATTCTTTTCTTTCTATAGTTAAAATGTTTTCGGAATATTCATTCAAAAGAGCATTAATGTTTCTCTCTGTCAACTGTTCTAAAAACTTTTTTGCGATCTCTTTTGTAACAGAATAGTTTTTTAATAAATATTCAACAACTTCTCGATGAGTGGGCATGCTTTTTTTATTGCCGTCAATTCTTATTAAAGAACGGGATTTAGAATCTGCCAAAGCATTGAATCGAACTTTGTCTTTTCCCAAAAGAGCAGGAATATCGGACTCATTAATGTAACAGCATAATGATGAACCGTTGTCGTACAAAGGACTCCACTTAATATTTATAGAATTATCTTGTTTTTTCACTAAGATCGCCCAGTTGTTTTGGTGCCTATCTCTGTTTCCTGTTACAAAATCAAACAGCATCATTTCTATCCAAAACTTGTTTGGGATAAAACTGGGTATAGCTGCAGATAAATGTTCTATACAATAATATTTTCCGCTTTCTTCGTCCTGCATTGTATCTGAATTATACTTAGGGAACTTTGCAGAAATAAACCATATTCCTTCCATCAAGAATTCTTTATCGTCGCAAATAAGGTAACTCATACTTCCAATGCGTCCATCATATGTTCCTATATCTACATTTGCCGTTTTAACACCAAGCAATTCTCCTAATTTGTATGCTAAATGTTCTGAAACATGCTCAGTTGTTTCTTGGTTTGTTTCTGGATTATTTATTTTGGGAAATTTAAATAGACCTATTTTGCCTTCTTTTGATTTTAACCATATTTTTTCGCTGCGTCCACTGCCTTCTGCGAAACCATCATACTTATTCCATGAGCTGAAATTGATAATTTCTTTCATTGATGATTCTCCTTCCTTTTTGCAGAAAGATACTCTTCAATCATTTCGTACTCTTGAGGAGGAATAACAACAGCAACCGGTGTGTTATTTTTTATAACAACCAAAGTTTCTCCTTTTTGAACACGAGAAAATAATTGAGATGCCTTCCCTTTGTTAAATTGAGTGATTGATACTAATTGTTGTAACACTTTGCATATACCCAAGAAAGCACCTCCTAAAATATTTGTAGACACCATATATTTTAACAAAGTAATGATAATTTGTCAATGTTTTATTTGTTTGATTAACATTATAATAGTAATGTTAATTGTCATTACTTTCTTGAGTGTAATGCAAGGTGTGCTTTCTTCAATATATGTTATACTGTTTTTGATGAGTTATTTAAAGGACAACAATAGCGACCGAGAAACTATAATGCCATAACTTTTACAACTGTTTATAAATACAGCAACACCGCTTACCGTGATGATAAAACGGCATAGCGGTGTTGTTTTTACTCTTGCAGATATGAATGCTCAACCGCCTGAAACCGTTGATATGTAAGGGTTTCAGTCAAGCCGTTTCTCCAAATTCAACATAGCGGAAATGTAGTTTTCGGACTGTGTCAATGTTGTCTGTAACGGGTCACCTTCGCGGATACGCATGGTGCGGCGAATTTCTTTGGGGATGACGACTCTGCCGAGGTCGTCGATTCTTCTCACAATACCTGTGGCTTTCATTTTATATCTTTCTCCTTTTTCAGACAAATCTTGATGTTATTGTCTGCAAAAAGAGGGGATTTATACTGTTTTACTTTTAACTTCTTCTGCATCTTTTTCTGCTGCATCGGCTTCAACATCATAGCCTCGGTTGCGGAGAATGTCGGAAAGTTTCATATACTCCGCGTAGGCTTTTTCATAGTCGCCCAAATCCTCATAAAGGCTCGCTTTGCAGTAAAACTCTCAAGTCCGTCTGATTCAACGGTGAGGCACGAAATATCTGATATTTTTCTTTTTATTTCAAGCTGAACGCATTGAATCTTTGATTTGCTTGTGTTATAAACCGTCAGTTTTTCGGCTTTCGGCAATGCGGAAATTTCGCTTTTGATAACCTCGTTGCTCAATTCGAGAGCGGTTTTTTCTCTCCTCGAATTTTATATAGGTGGTATTCTGACAAAGCTTACGGCATAAAACAATCGTAAAACCGTCTGCGACGATGAGTTGCGTAAATTTTATTCGGCATTGTTTGCTCTTATTTCTTCAAGCTCCTCAAGAATTTTTGCGTGCTGTTTTTCGTCAAGCGAA
>JAZQTC010000042.1:0-7864 GCA_045630405.1 Acutalibacteraceae bacterium | reverse complement strand
CCGGCTCAGTTGCTGATAACAGAAAGGTTGGTATCGGCCACGGTAACCTTGGCAAGATGCTCCTTTCAGAAGAAACAGAGTGCTTCTGCTTCCTCGCAGGTCACGAATCATTTGCTGCTGCTGAAGGCGCAATCAAAATTGCCCTCAACGCAAACAAGGTAAGAGTTAAGCCTCTCCGCGTTATCCTTAACGGTCTCGGCAAGGATGCTGCAATGATCATCTCAAGAATCAACGGCTTCACATACTGCAAGACAGAGTTCGATCCCTATGCAGAAACAGTTACAGTTGTTGAAGAGAAGGCATATTCAAACGGCCCGAGAGCAGACGTAAGATGCTACGGTGCTGACAATGTTCCCGAAGGCGTTGCAATCATGAAGCTCGAGAATGTTGGTGTTTCAATCACAGGTAACTCAACTAACCCCACAAGATTCCAGCATCCCGTTGCAGGCACATACAAGAAGTGGTGTGTTGAAAACGGTGTTAACTACTTCTCAGTTGCATCAGGCGGCGGCACAGGCCGTACTCTTCATCCCGATAACATGGCAGCAGGCCCTGCTTCATACGGTATGACAGATACAATGGGTCGTATGCACTCAGACGCACAGTTCGCAGGTTCATCATCAGTTCCCGCTCACGTAGAAATGATGGGTCTCATCGGTGCAGGTAACAACCCCATGGTTGGTATGACAGTTGCTTGTGCAGTTGCTGTTGAAGAGGCAATGAAATAAGAACCTCAGGCTTTGCCTGAGAACCTTGTTACTCGCTATGGCTCGTAATAAAGCCATTCTCAGCATTCAAGCTGTGAACTTTAAAATTTAATCATTGATAAAAGTTAGACACATCATTTGACGAGCTTAACGTCATGATGTGTCTAATGTTTTTTGTTTGTGTGTTTTATATGTTTACAACGCTCCATTTTTCTGTTATGATTATAAAACAAGAAAACTTATGAGGTAATATTTATGAGTGCGGTAATTCAATTTTTCACCAAAACAATTTCGGTAATCCTTTCTGCATTGCTTGGCTTTTTAAGTTCAACAACAGGCATCTGGACGGAGCAGCTTAATTCTCTTGAATCCATAAGCAAAGTTGCCGATAATTACTATCTGATGGACTACACCTACGACTATGACCTTGACACCTTGCTTGAAAGCAACACAGGTAATTCAACAACGGTGGGAATGCTGCTTTATTCTTTTGCGGACGTATTTCTGCAGCTTAATCCTCAGGCAAAAGAGATAATTTCAAATTTAGGTATGTATATTGATATCGACAGTAAAGGCGTGTCTGAATTTTTCAGCGGTTTTTCAGATGTTGTATCTTTCGGATGCACAACCTTTAACGCATCCACTCCGTCGGGAGATAAAATTTTCGGCAGAAATTATGACTATATGGATTCACCCGGTATGACGGTGTGGACTCATCCGAAGGACGGCTATGCAAGCGTATCAACCGTTTCGCTTTATTTCTTCGGCTACAGCGGAAGCTTTCTTCCCGAAGACCTTCTGACTTCGCTCCTTACTCTTCTTGCTCCCTACATTCCCGTTGACGGAATGAATGAAAAGGGTCTTTCAATCGGTGTTCTTGAACTTGAAACTCCCGAGACGTTCCAGCAAACCGAAAAGAAGGATATAACAACAACGGCGGTTATACGTCACGTGCTTGACCATGCGGCAACAGTTGATGAGGCGGTTGCGATTTTTAATGAATTTGATATGCACGATTTTCTCGGAGTAGGATGCACCTATCATTATCAGATATCCGATGCAAACGGTGATACTGCGATTGTCGAGTATGCCAACGGAGAAACAACGGTATTGAGACCTGATGAAACAGGAACCCTTGTTGCGACTAACTTCTGGCTTTCTGAGGGCGTTGAAGACCCTGACGGAGCAGGACAGGACAGATACGAAACTGCGAAATCAATTCTTTCTCAAAAGAATTATGTTGTAACCGAATCCGAAGCTATGGGTATTCTCGATGCAACTCATATTGAAAACGAAGATCTTCACGGATTTATTTGCTCAACTTTGTGGAGCGTTGTATTTAACAATACGGACAGAACTTTTGACGTTTGCGTTTTGTATGATTTTGATAATGTATATAGTTTTTCTGTCAATGAGCCGCTGAAAATTTTAAATAAATGAGAAAAAAGAACGGTGTGTTGAGCCGTTCTTTTTTTCTTATGAACGGGTTATGCTTTTTTGATTCAGACCTTGCAAGTTGCAAGTGAAATGATATATAATAATATACGGAAAATTATGCCTTGCAAGGGGATAGTGATATGAACAAATGGAATTTTTACACAACCGATGAAATAAAGCCTCTGGGTTGGCTTCGCCGTCAGCTTGAAATTCAGGCTGAAAGCCTCAGCGGCAATCTTGATAAAATGTGGAATGACATCAGAAAAAGCTCCTGGATTGGCGGAGATAAAGAGGGATGGGAGCGTGTTCCATATTGGCTTGACGGCTTTGTTCCTCTTGCATATCTGCTTGAAAACGAAGATATGATAGCGAGAGCAAAGAAATATATCGACGCAATCATTTCTTTTCAGAAGCCTGACGGCTGGATTTGCCCTTGCTCCGATGATGCACGCAAAACCTATGACACCTGGGCTGTTCAGCTGATAACAAAAACCCTGACTGTTTATTATCAATGCTCAAAGGATGAGAGAATCCCCGACGTAATTTACCGTGTACTCAGGAATTACTACGAAATGATTGAAAGCGGAGAAATACGCCTTTTTGATTGGGGCAACGCACGCTGGTTTGAGTGCTTTGTTGCAATCAATTTTACATATGAACGTTGCGGTGAAGAATGGCTTTGCAACCTTGCAAAAATCCTCAAGGAGCAGGGTATGGATTACAACGAGGCGATTCCCTTGTGGGAAAGACCTCTTAATCGCTGGAGATTTGATACCCATATTGTGAATCTTGCGATGATGCTGAAAAGCGAGGCGGTTTCCTGCGGAATTCTCGGCGGAGAGTATACCGATAATGCAGAAAAGCTTCACTCAATTCTTGAAAAATACAACGGCACTCCCGTTGGACATTTTACGGGAGACGAGTGTCTTTCGGGTCTCAGTCCCATTCAGGGTACGGAGCTTTGTGCCGTTGCTGAGCAGATGTATTCATATGAATTGCTTTATGCATACACGGGCGACAAAAAATGGGCAGAAAGGCTTGAACTTCTTGCTTTTAACGCCTTGCCTGCAACCATCAGCGACGATATGTGGACTCATCAGTACGTGCAGATGAGCAATCAGATTGCCTGCGAAAAATTCCCGGGCAAATCCCTTTTCAGAACCAACGGAAGTGAGGCTCATCTTTTCGGACTTGAGCCAAACTACGGATGCTGCACCGCAAATTTCAATCAGGCGTGGCCAAAATTTGCCCTTTCCACATTTATGCATTGCGGAAATAAGGTGGTTAATGTGATTCCCGTTCCCTCGGAGCTTAAGACTGAGGATAAGTATGTAAAAATTGAAACGGATTACCCGTTCAAAAACAGTTTCAGATATATTGTTGAGGCAAAATCGGATTTTGAACTTGTAATCAGAATTCCGTCTTTTGCAAAGAATCTTGCAGTTGACGGTGAGTCTGTCTGCACGGAAGAACTTGTGTTCAGTTTTGCCGCAGGCGAAAAAAGAGAAATCGGCATCAGCTTTGATGCATATGCTTATTTTGAAAAGCGACCTTATGACCTTAACGCTGTCAGATGCGGTTCGCTTGTGTTTTCCGTTCCCGTCAGATTCGAAAAGAAGATGTATGAATACGAAAAAGACGGTGTTGAAAGAAAGTTCCCTTACTGTGATTATGAACTTCTTCCTCTTTCAGATTGGAATTACGCTTATTGCGGAGAAAAATTTGAAATTGCAAGAAACGAAATCAGCAATATTCCTTTTTCTTCCGAAAAACCGCCCGTTACCGTAAAAACAACAGTAAAAAAGATTGATTGGGGATTTGAAGACGGCTATGACAGCGTGTGTGCAAAGCTTCCGCAGTCAAGAGAGGCAATGAGCGATGCGGAAGAAATTTTGCTTTATCCCTACGGATGTGCAAAACTGCGAATGACGGAAATTCCTTTTGTTGGCTAAATGAAATGACGGTGTTTATATGACAAAAACAAAACTTTCATCCGAATATATTTACAAGTATTATCAGGAACTTGAGAAATACGGTATCGAAAACCACGGTTTGATTATTGAACAGGGGGGCGAGATTCTTTTTGAAGAATATTCATACCCTTACTGTGCGGAAATGCCGCACACCTTGTTTTCAATAACAAAATCCGTTGTTTCAACTGCCGCAGGATTTGCAATTGACGAGGGATTGGTGACTCTTGATACAAAAATCCTCTCCCTTTTCCCCGAATGCAAAGCCTGCGAGAGCGATGAGTGGGATAATCTTACTCTTCGTTCTGTGCTCACAATGCAGAGCAACAAAGAATTCACCTTTCTGCAGGATATGACCGATGACTACGTTGAAATGTTTATGAAAGCGCCGTTCAGAAAGGGAAAAGGCTTTTTATACAGTAACAACGATGCTCACATTGTTGCGGCGGTTGTACAGAAACTGTCGGGTCAGAATCTGGTTGATTATCTTATGCCCCGTCTGTTTGAGCCGTTGGGAATTGAGAAGCCTTACTGTTGGGAAACCAATAAAAAGGGTGAGTGCATCGGCGGCACAGGAGCTTATCTGAAGCTTCGTGATCTTGTTAAAATTATGCGCTGTTATGCCAACAGCGGAAAGTACAACGGCGTTCAGGTTATCCCCGAATGGTGGACAAAAGAAGCAACCAAAAGACAGGTTGTGCTGAAAAACAGAAAAGATGAGGACGGTTACGGCTATCTTTTCTGGTGTCACAAGGATATTTTCAGTATGAACGGTATGTACGGTCAGCAGGTTTCCTACATTCCCGAATATGATGCGGTTATTGCCGCTTTCAACTGCGTTGTTGCGGATAAAATGAATAATTACCTTATCAAAAATTCTGCCGTAAAAGCTTTTTCGGGCGAGTCGTCACCTGAATGGGATGCAAAACTTGCGGCTTATCTTGAAGCAAGGGGAGAAAAGCCTGTTGCAAGCAAGGAAATTCCGCAGATACCTGCAGGCAGAACGTTTAAGTTGACTTCCGTTTCTGATTTTGCGGCAAAACTGATGTTCCCTGCAAGCATTGTTCCCCGTTCGGTTACGTCAAGCTTTGCAAAAAGACCTGCGGAAAATCTCAATAACCTTTCTTTTGCATTGTCGGAAAACGTTCTCACAATCAAATGGGCAGAGGGTGCGGATGAGGTTGTTGTCAACTGCGGTCTTGACGGCGAAGCAAGAATGTCCGAGTGCTGTATCAAGGGTTATAAGTATAAGATTTGGGCATATGCATATTGCGAAAACGGAGTCGTGAATGCGGTTGTGAAGCCTCTCAACACTCTTGCAACCCAGCGCATCCGCATTGAATTTTCGGATGATACCGTTAAAATGCAATTCAAGGATACCCCAAGCTTTTCTGACTTTATTCTGCACAATGCAGGCCAGAGTTCATTTGTTGAAAAATCGGGATTATTCAGACCCGTTATAGACAAAACAGTAAAATTGTTTATGAAAACCATTGAAAATCCCATGAAATTCAAAAAATCAGAATAAGTGACTATTGACTTGCCTTTTAAGATGGTTTAGAATATTCTTGCAAAAATGAACAGAAATCATCAAAAAGGACTAATTTTATGAAAAAAACACTTACTTTTATAACTGTATTTGCAATTCTGTTTTCTTTGGCTGCTTGCGGCAAGGATGCAAATAATTTCGCAACAACAGAACCTGCAATCAGCGACATAACCGACGTCAACGGCGAAACCGAAACCCTGACAAACGCGTCTTTCGAGGGGAACACAGGAGATGAAACGGAAATTGTGACGGAAACTGCTGTGCAGGTCACAATTCCCTCCGATGACCCATCAACCTGGACAAAAGAACAGGTTGTTGAATTCTACAAAGCGGCTGCAATCAATTCAAAATCACAGAAATCCGTTGAGAAAAAGTCTATAACGGAATTAGTTGTCAATGACGGTGACGGTTTTATCGGCACTCTTGTTGAGATGGTAACACCTCTTCTTGTTTCTGCGCTTGAAGACAGCGAAACGGAGTTTGACGGCATAACGGGCGGCTACGAAAACCTTGTGCCCGATGATGCACAGTCCGCAAAGGCATACAGAAGCGGCGAATATATCGTTGTTGAAATGACGATGAAGGATCAGGTTGACGGTGCCCACGGCGAAAGATACAGCGGCACGGTGGGTCACGCAATTTCTGTTGTGGGTGATCTTGCGGTTGTTGAAGAGGCGCTTCCCCAGCTTGAAATGAAATTTAACGAGGCAAAATTCAGACTTCATTACACAAAGCCCACAATCAAAGTCAAGATCAACAAAGACGGTGTGATTGAAAAAGGCACCTGGTCATACGTCATCGATATAGATATTGAAAATCTTTATGTTGGCGGCAGAAGATTGCCGCTTTCGGCAACCGTTAAAAGTGCATACGGCACAGTTGATTATGTGATCACCGTTGGCGGCGGCTTTTGATTTTTCAGGCAGGA
This sequence comes from Acutalibacteraceae bacterium, assembly GCA_045630405.1. Lineage (GTDB taxonomy): Bacteria > Bacillota > Clostridia > Oscillospirales > Acutalibacteraceae > CAG-177. The sequence goes on along the minus strand of JAZQTC010000042.1, from coordinate 1,273 downwards.
AGTTTATCTTCCTGCCTTTTTTGCTCTTGATTTATGTGAGTGTATTGTGTTATATTTTAGATAAAGCAAAACAAATAAAAGAGATGATTCAATGAAAATTTCCGAACTTCTGAAAAAAGATACGTTATCCATTTCTTTCGAGGTGTTTCCGCCCAAAACGGAGGCGAGTTTCGGGAGTGTAAAAACCGCAACAGAAGAGATTGCAAAGCTTTGTCCTGCGTTTATGAGCGTCACCTACGGCGCAGGCGGAGGCACAAGCAAATACACTCTTGACATTGCCAAAAATATAAAAGAGCTTTACGGAGTGCCCACTCTCGCTCATCTGACCTGCGTTTCATCAACAAGAGAAACGGTGCGCAGTAAAATTGAGCAGATAAAAGAGGCAGGTATAAGCAACGTTATGGCTTTGCGCGGTGATATTCCTGCAGGTCTTGAAAATGCAGACAGAAGCGGATGGGATTATAAGCACGCGGTTGAGCTTGTGAGGGAGCTTAAGGAATGCGATGCAGATTTTTGCATCGGCGGTGCCTGCTACCCTGAAATTCATCCCGAAAGCTCTGACAGCAGGGAGGATATAAAGTACCTTAAGGAAAAGGTTGATGCAGGCTGCGATTTCCTCACAACCCAGATGTTTTTTGACAACAATCTGCTTTACAGCTTCCTTTATAAAATCCGCGAGGCAGGAATAACCATTCCCGTAATTCCCGGAATTATGCCCATTACCAATGCCAATCAGATTGAAAGAGCAATGAAGCTTTCGGGCTCGTTTATGCCACAGCGATTTAAGGCGCTCGTTGACAAATTCGGCTCATCGCCAAACGCTATGAAGCAGGCGGGAATTGCTTACGCCACCGACCAGATCATGGACCTTTTCGCGAACGGCGTTACAAACATTCACGTTTACTCCATGAATAAGCCCGAGGTTGCCGCAAGAATCATGGAAAACCTCCGTGGCATCATCGGACTCGGCACTCCCGAGGCGTAACTTTCAGTAAAAAACCGAAAGGATCATAATATATGGCTAAGAAACAGTCGCAAAAGTATAACGATCAGTCCATCACCTCCCTGAAGGGTGCGGATCGAGTCAGAAAACGTCCCGCGGTAATCTTCGGCTCCGACGGAATCGAGGGTTGCGAGCACTCCGTCTTCGAGATTGTGTCCAACTCCGTTGACGAGGCGAGAGAGGGCTACGGCGACCCCATAACCGTCACCGCGTACAAGGACGGCTCCATCAGCGTTGAGGACTTCGGACGAGGAATTCCGCTGGGCTGGA
>JAZQTC010000041.1:0-112729 GCA_045630405.1 Acutalibacteraceae bacterium | reverse complement strand
CATAGGCACAATGGCACCTGCCTTGGCAAAGACAGGGTAATCCCCTAGTCTTCTGTGAACGGAAAGGGTTCTGCCCTTCTTGCCGGCATAGTGCAGACCGTTGAAGAAATCAAACCACTCACCCTGAGGCAGCCACACCTGTGTACCGCCCATATTGGTGATGGAATTGGTGGGGTTGGTGATCGGTGCAACCATCAGTTCGCTTCCGAAAAAGAACTGATTTTTCGCCTCGTAGGCACTGTTTTTCCTGGGATAAGCATAGTACATCGGTTCACAGATTGCTCTGCACTCGGTGTGGGTGCGGTAATTCATCGTGTAGATATAGGGCAGAAGCTTGTGACGAAGACGAAGCTGATTCTTTGAGATTCGTTCGATTGCACCGCTGTAATTCCAAGGCTCCTTGCCCATAAATTCGTTATTGGTTGAGTGAAGTCTCATAACGGGGCTGAAAACGCCGAGCTGCACCCAGCGGATATAAAGCTCGTCATCCTTTTTACCCATACAGTGACCGCCGATATCGTGGCTCCACCAGGGATAGGCAACATTTGATGCGGTTGCGGTATATCCGGGCTGATAGTCAAGGCTCTTCCATGTCTGCGTTGTGTCACCGCTGAAGCCGAGAGGATATCTCTGGCTGCCTGCACCGCAGAAACGGGAAAGAATCAGCGGTCTGTGGTTATCCTTGGCATTATCAAGGAAATGATAGTGGTTAAGCGCCCACAGAGGGTCGAGACCCTTGACGGCGGTATTCTTGCCCTGCTGCCAGTCAATCCACCAGAAGTCAATGCCCATCTTCTCAAACGGATGGTGCAGAATATCGAAATATTTTTCAGTAAACTTTTTATCGGTTATGTCAAACGCAACGGGCTCTTTCGTTTTGGGATCCTGACCCATTGCTTCGCACATTTCTTCATACCGGTCTTCAAACCAGCGTACACCCATCGAAGGATGAATGTTGAAGGTGATTTTATAGTTATCCTCTTTAAGCTTTCTGAGGAAGCCTTCGGGGTCGGGGAAAAGCTCGGTGTTGAAGCTGTAGCCCGTCCAGCCTGTTGACCATACGTCATAAACGTACTCCATAAAGTTGAGATGCTTTGACACCTTGTGGCTGTCCTTGCCGAATTTTTCCCTGATTTTTACCCAATGCCAGTCCATATCAACCGTTGCAACGGTGATGGGGATTTCCTCCGCCTTGAATCTGTCCATAAGGCTCAGATATTCTTCCTGAGAATAATCCTTGTATCTGCTCCACCAGTTTGAAAGAGCGTAACGGGGAATGAGAGGCACTCTGCCCGTCAGGTTATACAAATCGGTTGTTGCGCCGATATAATCATTGCCGTAAGCAAAATAATAAACGTCGGTTTCCTTGTTGTCACGGGGAAGAATTGTGCCGTCAGGCTTCATTGCAAGGGTTTTGCTGTCATCAAGCAGGGCAACGCCGTTTCTGGAACAAACACCGTCACCAACCTTGTCAATGGCGGTAATGTCAAGGGTACGGCTTGTGCCTTTCAGGTTGCCTGCCTTGAAATTCCTGACGTTTCTGCCGTCTGCAAGCCTGACGCAAACCATTTTGTTTGACTTGAGAGAATAAACAAAGGTTGCCTTTTCCGTTTTGACTTCAAGGTTACCCTTTGATTCTTTAATCTCAAATTTGCACTGGCAGAAATCTCTGAACCACACGCTCTGTGTGGGTTCATCGCAGAATTTACCCTCCGCCTGCACCTCTGCACGGAGCAGGCAGGGAGTAATAACAGTAAGCCTTGTTTTTCCGCGGACGATAACCTGATTTTTCTTTGCAACGGGAGAGCAATCAATTTTAAATCTCTGTGCAAAAGTATCCATAATTATTTCCTCATTTAATTTCAATCTTGATGCACTCGTTACCGAGAAGTGCGTTACTTACGCTGTCGGGCTGATGACCGCCAACGTAAAGAGCAAGCTTGCCGTCGGGGTCAACTCTTGTGCCGTCTTCAGTAACAGCCTTAAGCCAGTATTCGTCAATTTCAAAGGTAACGGTTGCTTTTTCGCCTGCTTCAAGCTCAAGAGCCTTGATGCCGCAAAGCTGGAAGTGGGGAGTAACGGTGCGGCTGTCGGTAAACGAAGCATAAACCTGAGCCTTTTCAACGCCCTTCATCTTGCCTGTATTTGTGATATCAACAGTCAGGGTGTTGCCGCTGAATGATGCGTTTTCATAGGCAAAGCTTGTGTATGAAAGACCGTAGCCGAAGGGATAGAGTGCATCGCCCTCGATGTATCTGTATGTCTTGCCGATCATTGAATAGTCAAGGAATGAGGGCAGGTCGTGGTCTCCGCGGTAAATTGTAACGGGGAGTCTGCCGCAGGGTGATACCTCACCTGCAAGAATATTTGCAACTGCAAGACCGCCCATTGCACCGGGATACCAGGCATGGATAATTGCCTTTGCGTGGTTTCTCACCTTGTCGCCAAGGTCGATTGAGCTGCCGCACATAAGCACAACGATAACGTTATCGCAAACGTCACATACGCCCTCTGCAAGCTTCTGCTGTGTTTTGGGCAGATAGAGTGACTTCTTGTCACCGCAAGCGGTGTAATCATTGTCATAGCCTGTGTCTTCGCCCTCAACTGACTGGTCAAGACCAAGTGCAAGGATGGTGATATCGGCTTCTGAAGCGGCGGCAATACCGTCACTTATCATATTCTGGAAGCCTGACCAATGATTTGTGAATTCGTCGCAGTAGTTTGAACCTTTTTCAACCATAATATGTGAATCGGTGAAAACTCTGCGGATACCGTCGGCAACGGTAAGGTTTTCGGAAGCATAGCCGTTGTAGTTGCCTTCAAGAGCTGTTACTGAAAGAGCATTGGGACCTACAACCGCAATTTTGCCTGTGTTTGCCTTGTCAAGAGGCAGGAAGCCGTCATTCTTGAGCATAACAACGCACTGCTCTGCAGCCTTAAGGTTAAGCTCCTTGTGTTCCTTGCAGTCAAGCTTATCAAATCCGATATCTGAATAGGGTCTTACCTCTTCAAATTCACCGAGGAGAGCGCGGATTGTGTAAATTCTTTCAGCCGCAACCGTGATATCCTCTTCTGTGATAAGGTCCTGCTCGTATGCGTCAACAAGTGCGGAATAGGTTTCGCCGCAGTTGAGGTCGCAGGTATTTTTAAGGGCAACAGCCGCTGCCTCTGCCTTTGTTTCAACAAAGTGGTGATCGGAATAAATATCCTTGATAGCGCCGCAGTCGGAAACAACGTAGCCGTCAAACTGCCATTGCTTGCGGAGGATTTCGCCCAGAAGATATGAATGAGCGCAGCAAGGCTCACCGTTTGTGCGGTTATATGCGCCCATAACGCCTGTTACGCCTGCCTTGACTGTCTTTTCAAAGGCGGGAAGATAGGTTTCAAAAAGGTCATGGGGATTTGCAATTGCATCAAAGCCGTGGCGGTCTGCCTCGGGACCTGAATGCACGGCAAAATGCTTTGAGCAAGCGGAAGCCTTAAGGAATTCGCCCTTGCCCTGAATACCGTCAATGAATGCCGTGCCGAGAGTTGCGGTCAGATAGGGGCATTCGCCGAAAGTCTCCTGTCCTCTTCCCCAACGGGGGTCACGGAAAATGTTGATGTTGGGTGCCCAGAATGTGAGACCCTTGAAAATATCGTAGTCACCGTATTTAACGTGTTTGTTGTATTTTGCTCTGCCCTCTGTTGAGATAACGTCAGCAATTTTATTAACCAATTCGGGGTCAAAGGATGCCGCCATAGCGATTGTGTGGGGGAAAACGGTTGCCGTTCCTGCACGGGCAACACCGTGAGCACCCTCATTCCACCAGTTATATTCTTTAATGCCCAGTCTTTCAATTGCAGGTGAATTGTAGAGAAGCTGGGTCATTTTTTCTTCAACCGTCATCTGAGCAACAAGTGCTTTTGCCTTTGCTCTTGCCTGTTCTTTGGTCATCGGATTTCCTCCATATATATTAATGTATAATGGTTATACAATGGGTGTGGGCAAAGCCCACCCTTCATTTTGCATTTGCTTAAAAGGAGCGCCCTCAGGACGCTCCTTTCAGGTTTTTATTTGTAGTATTCAACTGCGGATTCGAAGAGCTTAAGGTCAAATTCGCCGGGAACGTTCTTGTAAAGACCTGCTGCAGTTCTTTCGGAGTGACCCATCTTGCCCAGAACTCTGCCGTCGGGTGATACGATACCTTCAATTGCAAAGTCGGAGTTGTTGGGATTGAATGCAATGTCGTTGGTTGCATTGCCGTCAAAGTCAACGTACTGGGTGATAATCTGTCCGTTAGCCGCAAGCTTTCTGATGAGAGCCTCGTCTGCAATGAAGCGACCCTCGCCGTGTGAAATAGGCACGGTATAAATCTCGCCCTGCTTTGCCTTTGAGAGCCAGGGTGAATTGTTTGAAACAAGCTTTGTGCGGACAAGCTTTGACTGGTGTCTGCTGATGGTGTTGTAAGTAAGGGTGGGGCAGGTTTCATCTGTGTCAATAATCTTGCCGTAGGGAACAAGACCAAGCTTGATGAGTGCCTGGAAACCGTTACAGATACCCAGCATAAGACCGTCGCGCTTTTCAAGAAGCTCTGTTACAGCCTGCTTGATTTCAGCGTTGCGGAAGAATGCTGTGATGAACTTACCTGAACCGTCGGGTTCGTCACCGCCTGAGAAGCCGCCGGGAACAAAGATAATCTGGCTGTCTGCAACCTTCTTTGCGAAGTCTTCAACTGACTTTGCAATGCTTGCTGCCGAAAGGTTGTTGATAACGAAAATCTCTGTTTCTGCGCCTGCTCTTTCAGCGTGCTTTGCTGAATCGTATTCGCAGTTTGTGCCGGGGAATACGGGGATAAGAACCTTGGGCTTTGCGGTTCTGATTGCAGGCTTTGCAAAGGTTGTTGCCTTGTAATCAAAGGTTTCAATCTTCTTTTCGGGCATTGCGATGTTGCAGGAATAGATATCCTCCAGCTTGTCTTCATAGATGGGAAGAATCTTTGCAAAGTCTACGCTTTCTGCGCCGAGAGTGATAGCAGCCTTGTCGGTTGTGTAACCGAGGAGAGTGCCGCAGTCTGTATCGTCGTTAAGCTCGATTACGAATGAGCCGTATGAATAGCCGAAGATATCGTTAAGTGAAACATCAGCAAAATCAAAGCCGATGCCGTTACCCATAGCCATCTTGAGCACTGCTTCTGCAACGCCGCCCATTGTGGGAGTGTAGATTGCAGCTGCCTTGCCTGCGGTTACGAGAGCATAAACCTCTTTGTAAACGTTGAGGAGTGATGCTGTATCGGGCAGGTTGTCTGCTGTGTATTCAGGCTTGAGGATAACAACCTTGTGACCTGCTGCCTTGAATTCGGGTGAAACGATGTTCTTGATGTTTTCGGTTGTGACTGCGAATGAAACAAGAGTGGGAGGTACGTCGATATCTTCAAACGAACCGCTCATTGAGTCCTTGCCGCCGATAGCCGCAATCTTGAGGTCCATCTGTGCCTTGAATGCACCGAGGAGGGCTGCAAGAGGCTTGCCCCAACGCTTGCCGTCCTTCATGGGCTTCTCGAAGTATTCCTGGAATGTGAGGTAAACTTCGCTGAAGTCTGCACCTGCTGCAATAAGCTTTGAAACTGATTCGATTACTGCAAGATATGCACCGTGGTAGGGGCTCTTTTCAGTAATGAAGGGGTTGTAGCCCCATGACATAAGTGAGCAGGTTTCTGTATCCTGCTTTTCAACGGCAATCTTATGTACCATTGCCTGAATGGGAGTGAGCTGATTCTTGCCGCCGAAGGGCATAAGAACTGTATTTGCACCGATTGTTGAGTCAAAACGCTCTGAAAGACCTCTCTTTGAGCAGATGTTGAGGTCGCCTGCAAGGTCTGCATACATATCTGCAAATGAGCCCTTGATTTCCTTGCTGTAATCCTCAATCTTTGCGGGAGCAACGTCGATGTGCTTCTCTGCGCCGTTTGAGTTAAGGAATTCGCGGCTGATGTTACAGATTGCCTTGCCGTTCCAGTTCATTACGAGATAGGGCTTTTCCTTGACTGTTGCAACGATTGTTGCCTCAAGGTTTTCGCCTGTTGCAAGCTCGATGAATCTCTCTGCATCCTTTGCTTCAACAACAACAGCCATTCTTTCCTGGCTTTCTGAAATTGCAAGCTCTGTGCCGTCAAGACCTTCGTACTTCTTGGGAACTGCGTTAAGGTTGATTTCAAGACCGTCTGCAAGCTCACCGATAGCAACTGAAACACCGCCTGCACCGAAGTCGTTACAACGCTTGATAAGGCGTGATGCTTCTTTATTTCTGAACAGACGCTGAAGCTTTCTTTCTTCGGGTGCATTACCCTTCTGAACTTCTGCGCCGCAATTTTCAAGTGATTTGAGGTTATGTGACTTTGATGAACCTGTTGCACCGCCGCAGCCGTCGCGACCTGTTCTGCCGCCGAGAAGGATAACAACGTCTCCGTCTTCGGGACGTTCACGGCGAACGTTCTCTTCGGGAGCAGCCGCAATAACTGCACCGATTTCCATTCTCTTTGCCACGTAGCCGGGATGATAAAGCTCGTCAACAATACCGGTTGCAAGACCGATCTGGTTGCCGTATGAGCTGTAGCCTGCAGCAGCGGTTGTAACAATCTTTCTCTGAGGAAGCTTGCCCTCGATTGTTTCGCTTACGGGTACGGTGGGGTCACCTGCACCTGTTACGCGCATTGCTGCATAAACGTAGCTTCTGCCTGAAAGGGGGTCACGGATTGCACCGCCGATGCAGGTTGCTGCACCGCCGAAAGGCTCAATCTCTGTGGGATGGTTATGAGTTTCGTTCTTGAAGAGGAGAAGCCATTTCTGATTTTCTCCGCCGATTTCAACGTCAATCTTAACTGTGCAAGCGTTGATTTCTTCGCTTTCGTCAAGCTTGGGAAGAAGACCCTGTGCTTTGAGGTATCTTGCAGCGATTGTGCCGATATCCATAAGGTTAACGGGCTTTGTTCTGTTGCAAGCCTTTCTTGCGTCGATGTACTCGTCATATGCCTTCTGAAGAAGCTCGTCCTCAAACTTAACGGAATCGATGTTTGTGAGGAAGGTTGTGTGACGGCAATGGTCTGACCAGTATGTATCAATCATTCTGATTTCGGTGATTGTGGGGTCTCTGTCCTCGCTGATGAAATACTTCTGGCAGAACTTGATGTCGTCAAGGTCCATTGCAAGACCGTAGTCAGCAACAAACTTTGCAAGACCTGCTTCGTCAAGAGCGATGAAGCCGTCAAGAGTTGCAACTGTTTCGGGAATTACGTACTCGGTAACCAGTGTTTCGTATGTTTCAAGTGAAGCTTCTCTTGCTTCAACGGGGTTGATAACGTACTTTTTGATCTGTGCAAATTCATCGTCGCTGATTGCACCGTAAAGGCAGTAAACCTTTGCGCTTCTTACGAGGGGTCTCTCACCCTTTGAGATAATCTGAATACATTCTGCGCAGGAATTTGCTCTCTGGTCAAACTGACCGGGGAGGAATTCAACGGCAAAAAGTCTGTCGCATTCAAGATTGGGCTGCTCGGTGATGTCATCAAGCTGAGGCTCTGAAAGAACCGTGCCCTTTGAATACTCAAAAAGGTCTTTTTCGATGTTTTCAATATCGTAGCGGTTAAGGACTCTTATTTTTTCAAGTCCTGCGATGCCGAGAAGTGAAACAAGTTCGTTCTTGAGTGAACGTGCTTCGTTATCAAGGCCTGCTTTCTTTTCAACGTATGCTCTGTATACCATATAAATCAAACCTCCAAGGCTTTTTTGCCGATATCGTGTCTGTAATAAGCGTTTTCAAAGCTGACGGTTTTAACCGTTTCGTAGGATTTTGCAACGGCAGCTGCAAGAGTGTCTGCAGTTTCGGTTACGCCGAGAACTCTGCCGCCTGCTGTGAGGAGCTTGCCGCCCTCCAGCTTTGCGCCTGCAACGTAAATGTTCTTATCCGCAGGCATTGTGATTTCAAATCCCGAGTCGTACTTTGAGGGGTAACCGTCTGACGCCATTACAACACAGCAGGCGTGCTTATCGCTGAACTTGACCTGCTCTGCTGTGAGTGTGCCTGCGGCAACGCTCTTCATAATTTCAAACAGGTCGCTTTCAAGCAAGGGAAGAACAACCTGAGTTTCGGGGTCACCAAAACGGCAGTTATACTCGATAACCTTGGGGCCGTTTTTGGTTATCATAAGACCGAAGTACAGACAGCCTTTGAAGGTTCTGCCCTCGGCATTCATTGCATTGATTGTGGGCAGGAAAATTTCCTGCATACATTTCTCGGCAACTTCGGGTGTGTAGTAGGGGTTGGGAGCAACGGTGCCCATACCGCCTGTGTTGAGACCCTCATCGTTATCCTTTGCTCTCTTGTGGTCCATTGATGAAATCATGGGAACAACAACGTTGCCGTCTGTGAATGAAAGAACGGAAACCTCGGGACCTTCAAGGAACTCTTCAATAACAATCTGATTGCCGCTTTCGCCGAACTGCTTGTCCTGCATAATGGAAACAACGGCTGCCTTTGCTTCGTCACGGGTCATTGCGATGATAACGCCCTTGCCGAGTGCAAGACCGTCTGCCTTGATAACCGTGGGAATGGGAGCAGTTTCAAGGTAAGCCAATGCTTTATCGGCATCGTCAAACACTTCGTATGCCGCTGTGGGGATGTTGTATTTCTTCATAAGGTTCTTTGAGAAAACCTTACTGCCTTCGATGATAGCTGCCTTTGCCTCGGGACCGAAGCAGGGAATTCCCAGCTTTGAAAGCTCGTCAACCGCACCGAGAACAAGGGGGTCATCGGGAGCAACAACAGCAAAACCGATGTCATTGTTCTTTGCAAAATCAACGATTGCAGGAATATCCTTTGCGCCGATTGCAACGCACTCTGCATCAGCGGCGATACCGCCGTTGCCGGGAAGTGCATAAATCTTTTCTATTTCTTTGCTTTCTTTGAGTTTTTTAATGATGGCGTGCTCTCTGCCGCCACCGCCGACTACAAGAACCTTCATTGTATACCTCCGTTTTAGTGAATAGTGAATAATTAAGGAGTTCACTGTGTTTAAAGTGCAAAGTTCAAAGTGATAAGTGCAAAGTGAATGGTGGGCTCTGCCCACACCCGATTTTATAATCGGAGCGAAGCGACCCTTAACTTTGCCCTTTGCTCTTTGCATTTTGCATTTAAATACAAATCACGGGTAAATCTGTCTGAATTTTCTCACTCTTCACTTTGTCATTTCTTTACATACTTTCTCCGCAGATTGGGGAAGAATTATCCATTCAGCCTGCTCCATAACTCTTTTCTGCAGAGTTTCGGGGGTGTCGTCAGGCTCTATGTCAACGGCTTTCTGCATTATGATGCGTCCGCCGACAGGGATTTCGTTAACAAAATGAACCGTTGCACCCGTCACCTTGACTCCGTAGCCCAGAGCCGCCTCGTGCACGCGCAGACCGTAGAAGCCTTCGCCGCAGAATGAGGGGATAAGGGACGGATGAACGTTGATGATTCTGTCTTTATAATGATTTGTGAATCTTTCGGAGAGAATGCTCATAAAGCCCGCAAGAACAATCAGGTCAATGCCGTCACCGTCAAGAAGTTCAATGAGCTTACCCTCAAAGTCGGGATGCTCTTTCTTGAGCACGGTTTCTGTCCTTATGCCTGCCTTTGCGGCTCTTTCAAGGGCATATGCCCCTGCTTTGTTGGAAATAACAAGGGTTATTTCACCGCTGCTGATAATTCCTGCCGCCTGCGCATCAATAAGCGCCTGCAGGTTTGTTCCGCCGCCTGAAACAAGAACGGCTATACGGGCTTTTTTTGCCATAATCTTCTCCTTAATTCTTTATGAAAATGGATTCCGCAGGGACAGCCCTTGCGGCTGTCCTCGGACTATGATTCAAAATCAGCAAATAACAACTTTCTCATCGCCTGCGATGATTTCGCCGATTACGTAAGCATCTTCACCGTTTGCCTTGAGAACTTCGATTGCCTTTTCAGCATCTTCCTTTGCAACAACGATGCTCATACCAACACCCATATTGAATGTGTTGAACATATCTCTCTCGGGGATGTTGCCTGTCTTTGCGATAAGGTCAAAGATGGGAAGAATCTTGAGAGCTGACTTGTCAATCTTTGCACCGAAGCCGTCGGGAATGCTTCTGGGAATGTTCTCATAGAAGCCCCCGCCTGTGATGTGTGAAACAGCCTTGACTGTTACTTCCTCAAAGAGAGCAAGCATGGGCTTAACGTAAATCTTTGTGGGAGTGAGAAGTGTTTCACCGACTGACTTGCCGCCAAGCTCTGCAACGGGAGTCTTGATATCTGCATTGTCAACGTCAAAAACTTTTCTTACAAGTGAGAAGCCGTTTGAGTGAACACCGCTTGAGGGAAGAGCGATAACAACGTCGCCCTCTTTCATCTTTGAGTTGTCAAGAACCTTGTCCTTATCAACAACGCCTACGCAGAAGCCTGCAAGGTCATATTCGTCGATGGGATAGAAGCCGGGCATTTCAGCAGTTTCGCCGCCGATAAGTGATGCGCCTGACTGAACGCAGCCCTCTGCAATACCTGAAACGATTTCAGCAATTCTCTCGGGAACGTTCTTGCCGCAAGCAATATAGTCAAGGAAGAGAAGGGGCTTTGCACCGCAGCAGATGATGTCGTATGCACACATTGCAACGCAGTCAATACCTACTGTGTCGTGCTTATCCATAATGAATGCAAGCTTGAGCTTTGTGCCGACGCCGTCTGTACCGCTGACGAGAACAGGCTTTGAAATACCTGTAAGGTCAAGCTCAAAGAGACCGCCGAAGCCGCCGATATCGCTCATTGCGCCTGCTGTGAGTGTTCTTTTGATGTGGGTTTTCATAAGTTCTACCGCTTTGTAACCTGCGGTAATGTCAACGCCTGCTGCTGCATAGCTTTCGCTGAAGCTTTTTTCCATGATTTATTCCTCCTGTGAATTTTCACATATTTTAAACTTATATAATTTGCGGATGTTCTCATATGACTGTTGGTAAAGGATGACAGATGGCGTTTTTCTCATATGAAGGCGTATCTGTGTATACGCCGAATATGAAAAAACGTCAAGTAAGCGTTGCAAACGTTTACGTTCTGTCGCCTTTAGCGGCAGTCATACATCATCCTTTGCCGTTCCAGCAATAAGTGCATACACAATCCTCGGGCAATCCGATTGCCTCAATAAGACCTGCAATACTCTGATACTCAAGAGTGGCAAAGTGAAGATTTTCACAAATTGCCTTGCGGAGCTTCTGACCTCTCTCCGTTGACGTATCCATATATTCGTCAACGTGCTTAATGCCTTCTTCTCCCTCGAGTTCAGAAATAACTCTGCGTGCAATCAGGTCGTTATCCGAAGTGTTTCGTGAGAAGTTGAGGTATTTGCAACCGTACATAATCGGGGGACAGGCTGAACGCATATGAACTTCCTTTGCGCCGTGGCTGTAAAGGAAATCAACCGTTTCTCTCAGCTGTGTACCTCTTACGATGCTGTCGTCAACAAAGAGAAGGCTCTTGTCCTGAATAAGGTCGTGGACGGGAATCATCTTCATCTTCGCAACCTTGTTACGCTCGCTCTGGCTGGTAGGCATAAAGCTTCTGGGCCAGGTGGGAGTATATTTGATGAAAGGTCTCGCAAAGGGAATTCCGCTTTCGTTTGCATAGCCGATTGCGTGAGGAGTGCCCGAATCGGGAACACCGCTTACAAAATCGATGCCCTTGCAAAGTCCGTTTTTCTTGTCTTCCCTTGCCATAACCGCACCGTTCTTTGTTCTCATAACCTCAACGTTGACACCCTCGTATCTTGAAGTGGGGTATCCGTAGTAGCTCCAGAGGAAAGCACAGATTTTCATTTTTTTGTGAGGCTTAGCAAGAACTTCAACCTTGTCGGGGAAAATCTGAACGATTTCGCCGGGACCGAGTTCCTTTACAAAATCATAATCCAGCTTTTCAAAGGCAAATGACTCGAACGAAACGCAATGTCCGTCGCCATCCTTACCGATAAGCACGGGCGTTCTGCCCAGCTTGTCTCTTGCGGCAATGATTGTGCCGTCTTCCTTAAGGATAATAACTGAAAGCGAGCCTTCAATTTTTTCCTGCGCAAAGCGGATGCCGTCAACAAAATTGCTCTTCTGATTTATCAGGGCTGCGGCAAGCTCAACCGAATTGATTTTGCCCGAAGTCATTGTGTTGAAATGACCGCCGCTGAATGAAAGAAACTGATTGACAAGCTCCTCTGAATTATTGATGCAACCCACAACGGTTATTGCGTAAGTGCCCAGATTTGAACGGATAAGAATGGGCTGAGGGTCGCTGTCGCTTATACAGCCGATGCAGGCGTTGCCGTGCATTTCATCAACGATACCTGCAAACTTTGTGCGGAAAGGTGAGTTTTCGATATTGTGGATATCTCTCTGAAAACCCTTTTCCTCGTTGACCGCCGCCATACCGCCTCTGCGAGTGCCGAGGTGGGAATGGTAGTCAACACCAAAGAAAACGTCCAGAACAACGTCTCTTTTTGACGTTGCGCCGAAAAATCCTCCCATAGGAAACCTCCTGAATAAAAATGAATAATCTTATTTGTTATACTTTTCTTCGATTTTCTTGTTTGCGGCAAGAACCTTTTCCGTTGCCGCTGCTCTTGCTGCCGCAAGCTTCTCTGCAAGCTCATCGTCTGAAACCGCGAGAATCTGTATACATAACAAAGCGGCATTAACAGCGCCGTCAATAGCAACCGTTGCAACGGGAATGCCTGCAGGCATCTGAACGGTTGAAAGAAGCGCATCCATGCCGTCAAGTGTTGATGATTTTACGGGAATACCGATAACGGGGAGAGTTGTGTTAGCTGCAACAGCGCCTGCAAGATGAGCCGCCTTGCCTGCAGCTGCAATGATTGCACCAAAGCCGTTTGCCTTTGCGTTCTGTGCAAATGCCTTTGACTGCTCGGGTGTTCTGTGTGCAGAATAAACGTGAACCTCGTAAGGCACACCGTATTCATCAAGAGTATTGATTGCTTTTTCAACAACAGGCAGATCGCTGTCACTGCCCATAATAATTCCGATCTTTTTCATAAATGCAGCCTCCTTTTCATAGCCTCTATGATTATACAATATATTTATTATATAATGCAATAGGTTGAGGCGTAAAAAATGTTGTTTTTTTGTCACTTTTTTTGTATGTTGCACCAAAAGAAAAAACGGCTGCTGATTAGTGTTGACAAACTGCTGACTCCCGTGGTAAAATAATTGAAATTCGGGTACCTCTTGTATCCGATTTTTTTATTGAAGGAGAACAAAAATGTCGCTTTTAACACTTTTTATAACCGCTGCGGGTCTCTCAATGGACGCATTTGCAGTTGCAATCTGCAAAGGTCTTGCCGTTAAAAAAGCAGGAATCAAGCAGATGGCTCTCGCAGGTCTGTGGTTTGGCGGATTTCAGGCGCTTATGCCTGCTCTGGGATACCTTTTCGGCTCAACCCTCAAGGTTTACGTTGAAAAATACGACCATTGGATTGCTTTCATCCTGCTTGGAATCATCGGCGCAAATATGCTCAAAGAAGCATTTTCCAAAGAGGATGACTGCGGCGGATGTTCAAGCGGCTCAATGAAATTCAAGGATATGCTCACCCTTGCCGTTGCAACAAGCATTGACGCACTCATCGTGGGTGTGGGCTATGCATTCCTGCCCGATGTCAACATCGTTGCTGCAGTAGGATTCATCGGTATTATCACCTTTGTTCTTTCTGCAATCGGCATCAAAATCGGCAACATTTTCGGTCTTAAATTCAAGAAAAAAGCCGAGGTTGCAGGCGGTATCATCCTTATTCTTATGGGCACAAAAATTCTGCTTGAGCATCTGGGAGTTATAGGATAATCCGTCAACACTCACACTTAACTTTGCACTCAAAAGGAGTGATATTATGCCTCGCAAGGATTCGCGAAACACAAAAATGAAAATAGTCAATGCCGCCTGGGAGCTTTTCTACAAAAACGGCTTTGAGAACACCACAATTGAGGATATCGTTTTTGAATCAGGCACTTCAAGAGGCTCTTTTTACCACTATTTTGACGGTAAAGAGGAGCTTTTAAGCTCACTTTCAAGCCTTTTTGACAGCAAATACGAGGAGCTTCAGGAAAAGCTGACGGATGAAATGTCCTGCTTTGACAAACTGATGTTTCTCAACAAAAAACTGTCAATCACGGTTGAAAACAGCATTCCCCTTGACCTGCTTGCAAGGCTTTATTCGTCTCAGCTGACCATGAAAGGCGACCGCAACCTGCTTGACCACAACAGAACGTACTACAAACTGTTGAGAAAAATCGTTCTCGACGGTCAGGAAAAAGGCGAATTCAGAGACGATATTTCCGTTAACGAAATTGTGAAAGCCTATGCCCTTTGCGAAAGAGCAATCATCAGCGACTGGTGCCTCTGCAACGGCGAATATTCGCTGGCAAGGTATTCGGAAACACTTTTACCCACTCTTTTTGGCGGATTTTTGAAAAAAAATTAATTTTGCTCAAAAACGGTTTTTTATAAATTCTTGTTTTTGTTCAGCTTAAAAGTCAATAATATCAACGGTTTCAGCCGTTAAGACCAACGGAGTGCAGAATTTATTCTGTACTCCGTTCTGTATTTCATTCTTGTTTTATTTGTGTTATACTACCGACACTTTAAAATTTCTTGAAAGGAAAATGATTATTATGACACCTCAACTTGCGGCATTTATCGTTTATTTTGCGGCAGTTCTCGGCATCGGTCTTGTGTTCTTCTTCAAGTCAAAGGGCACAGGCGAAAAAGACTACTTCCTCGGCGGACGCTCAATGGGTCCCTGGGTTACAGCTCTGAGCGCACAGGCTTCAGACATGAGCGGCTGGCTCCTTATGGGCTTCCCCGGCAGCATCCTTGCTTTCGGTATGGGTCAGGTATGGATCGGCATCGGTCTTGCCCTCGGCACAGCAGCCAACTGGATTTTCATCGCTCGCAGACTCCGTAAATTCTCACAGGCTGCCAACGATTCAATCACAGTTCCCCAGTATCTCTCAAACCGTTTCCTCACAAAGAGCCCTGCTCTCCAGATTATCAGCGCAGTGGTTTTCCTTATTTTCTTCACAATCTACGTTGCATCAAGCTTCGTTGCAGGTCAGAAGGTTTTCATTCAGGTTGTTCCCCAGCTTGAAAGCAACCCCAACCTTGCACTCCTCATTTTTGCAGCTATTATTATTGTTTACACATTCCTCGGCGGCTTCAAGGCTGTTTGCTGGACAGACTTCTTCCAGGGTCTTATGATGCTTGCAGCTCTCCTTGCAGTGCCCATCGTTCTTGTTATCGCAAAGGATATCGACTACAGCGTATTTGAAGCAGTTGACGGCGGCGTAAGCCCCCTTAACCCCTTCTCAGCAAGCTGGAAAGACATCGCATCAGGTCTTGCATGGGGTCTCGGCTACTTCGGTATGCCCCACATCATCGTAAGATTTATGTCAACAAAGAACTCAAAGGTTCTCAAAAAGTCAGCAACAATCGGTATTATCTGGGTTGTTCTCTCACTTGGCGCAGCTATTGCAATGGCTCTCCTCGGCAGAGGCTATATCCCCACTCAGGCACTTGTTGACGCAGGCAGTCAGGAACTTGTTTTCGTAACTCTCGTTCAGGATATCTTCAGCGGTCCCTGGGCATTCGTTGCAGGTCTTCTTCTTTCAGCTATCGTTGCAGCTGCAATGAGCACCGCTGACTCACAGCTTCTCGTTGCATCATCATCATTCACAAGCGATATCTACAAGCCCATCTTCAGAAAGAACGCTTCCGATAAGGAAACACTCTGGGTCGGCAGAATCGTTGTTCTTGTTATCGCAGTTATCGCTTACTTCATCGCAAGCAGCAAGAGCGAAGGCGCGGCAACAATTATGACTCTTGTTGACAACGCATGGGGCGGCTTCGGTTCAGCATTCGGTCCCGTAATCATCCTTTCACTCTTCTGGAAGAGATTTACATACAAGGGCGCAATTGCAGGCGTTATCGGCGGCGCACTTGTTGACGTTCTCTGGATGAACTTCCTTGCTGACACAGGCATCTACGAGCTTCTTCCCGGTTTCATCGCAGGCTTCATCTGCGCAGTTGCGGTTTCACTCATCGACAAGAAACCCTCAAAGGAAATCGAAGAACTCTACGAAAGAGCAATCAGCGCAGAAATCGAATAAAACTCAAAGGCAGTCCTTCGGGACTGCCTTTTTGAGTTCAAAATGCAAAATGCAAAGTGTAAAGTGTAAGGACGGGTTTCACCCGTACCCATTATATTTATGCAACAAATATTATTCGGAGCGAAGCGACCCTTAACTTTGCACTTATCACTTTAAACTTTGCATTTAAATTTAAAACCCTGTCCGTTATTTTGGACAGGGTTTATGTTTTAATATTGCTCAAGGCATTCCCTTGCAAGTGCCTTGAAATCCTCAATCACACTCTGAGGCGAAATTATTTTTATATCCGAGCCGAAATTCATCAGCCAGGTAAGGAATACGGGGCTGACAGCTACCTTGACTGTGATTTCAAAATAATCATCATCGGTAACAGCCATAATCGTGTCTGTGCCGAAGCGGTCAACAATGATATTTGCCATCTTGTTTTTGCAACGGAGTTTTACGATTTCCTCTCTGCCGCCGAACATTCCGAAAGTTTTCTTTGAATAAATCGCCATATCAAAATCTTCAAAGAATTCCTTACCCTCACGCTCATCCTCGCCAACGGAAATGCCGAGCATTTTGTCAACTCTGTAATGCTTGATTTTTTCAGCCGCAGAATCATAGGCAATCAGATAATAATTCTCATCGTCCCATGTCAGCGCCCAAGGGCTGACGCAGTAAACCGCACCGTCGTGGCGGAGAATTTTTTCCTTTTTGGGACTCCACTCAAAATACTGAAAATTGATTTTTTTATTGAGAGTGATTGCGGTGTGAATCTTATCAACCGTCAGGTAAATGCTCTCGTTCATTGTCTTTATTCTGTTGGCAACGAAAACCTGTCTGTGGAGCTGTCTTGCCTCGTGAACGCTGGCAAATGCCTCGATTTTGCCGATAAGCTCGTCGCTCTTTTTTCTGGTTATGAACTTTGAGGACTGCACCGCATCCACAAGGAGTTTAAGCTCGGGCATTTCAAATTCACGGCTCACCACTCTGTAATCAGAATTTCTGCCCTCTCGGGTCTGGATAATGTCAAGCCCGTAAAGACGCAACGCTTCCATATCGTCGTAAATACTCTTTCGCTCTGCACCCACACCGTAGGCGTCAAGGCTTTCGATGATTTCCGCAGTTGTGAGACCGTGTTCCTCATCGGTTTTTTCAAGCATTATCTTCATAAGATAAAGCAACTTCATTTTCTGATTTGATGACTTTGCCATATCCGACCCTCCGAACAAAAACGATTTCCTTAATTATATCAAGGAAACCGCCTTTGTGCAATATATATTTAGAGCGTGGTCAATGCCCACCCTTCACTTTGCATTTTGCATTTTGAACTTTGCATTTATTTACGCGTATGCCTCGGGTCTGACCAGAAGTCCGTTTTTCAGCAGGTTAAGCAATTTCACGTTCTGATTTGCCGTGCCGATGTATTCGGCAATTCCATTTGCCTCGGCAATGCGCTTGCGATAGGAAAAACCGCTGTTTTCTCCCAGAGATTTGAGGGCATCCACGATTGAAGTGTGCGCCTTATCGCATTTTGAAAAGCAACGCACACTTTCGGGATACTTTATCCACAGGCATTTTGCCCAGTTTTCCCAAGGTCGCTCGGAAAGCCTGGTTTCCACCACACCGTAGTGGAAGCCCCTTGCCTCAATCACCTTGCCGTCACCGCAGTAAATACCCACGTGACCCGGCATAAACACAAGGATTCCGGGAATTTCGGGCATAGTGTGCATTCTGCCCCTCTGCTTGCATTTTTTCAGCAGGGAATTTGCGGAAACGTCCTGATTTGCGTTGTATTTGGGCACGGAATTCACGTCATCGCTCCAGAGATATCCCTTGATGAGACCCACGCAGTCGTGCACTCTGAATCCCAGCTGCTGCTTGTATTTGTCCATTCTTTCTTTCTGATAATGCTGAGGATACTGCTGAGTTTTTCTGTCCAGCAAATCCTTGGTCGCCTTGTTGCCGAAAGTGCCGTACCAATAAGGTCTGCCAAGCTGCGCCCGTGCGTATTCAACAAGTCCCGTGTTTGATTTCAAGCGGCAGCACCCCCCGACAAATTCATATTCGAAGCCTCTGCAACCGTATTCCAGACTGCGGAAATACCTGCCGCCGTGCCTGCAATCAGCATTGAAATTCCGATTTTTTTCAACGTATCAAAATCCGTGACGCCCAGAAGAGAATCAACGGAAATTGCCGAAAGGAACGCCTGCACAAAGGTTTTCAGCGCCCTGATAACAATATCTTTTATAATCTGTTTGTTCATCTCATCCTCCTGTAAAATAAGAAACCGCCGCACTCGCCGCAGCACCGAGCACGGCAAAAATAACCTTATCCCAGATTGCGGCAGGTCTTGTTCTGAGTCCCTCAACCGCCGCTTTCAGCTCGCCCACAAGGGTCAGCAGATTGTTCAGCGTTGTTGTGACCGCAACCAGATTTTTATCAACTCCGTTATATTTTGCATAAAGCTCTTTTATGTTTTCTTCCGCCTGAATGAGGCGGTGTTCAATTTCTGTGATGGAAATTCCGGTCATTTTCTCCTCCGGATTATTCCTTATAATATGTTATGCGCACGGAGTGCCACTCCATATTATCAATAATATCCTCCCATTTTGTGCCCTCGTAGCCGAACACACAAAAAGCGGCAAAAAACAAATTGCCATAGGATTTTTCATAAATAACCTCGTTTATATTTTTCTGAACGGGCAGGTATGAACTCTCCATACAAAGCGAATCAACGCTTACGTAATCGCCCTCTGCTTCCGTTTTTATTTCAACTCTTGCAATCATTGTTCCGCAGGGCAACTCGGGAACGGGTTTGATAAAATAGCCGAATATGCGCTTGCTTTTATACTGTTTTTCACCGCTTGTGAAATTCTGGCTGTCCTCATACCAGAAGGTCACATTGCCGTCGTCATTAAAATATTCAGCCGTTGCAATTTTCAGATTACCGTCACCAACCACTTTGCCGCCAAAGGTGAGTTTTCCGCTTTCCTCACCGAATTTTTCAAGCACTTCTCCGTTTTTGTGGGTGTGTCTTGCAAGGGTGTTGAGGTTAATCTGAGTCACGATTCCGCCGCTTTCGGAATCAAAATCCGTTTCGTCTCCGCCTGCCGAGGGCAAAAGCCTGAGCTCGCTGACGGGACTTTTCACTACAAGACCGCCCTTGTCGTCGTATGCCTCAAGCTGAACGCTGACGGTATGGTCCTGAGTAAGCTGGGAGCAGAGGGAAACGGTTATCTGCTCTGCCTTGGGGTAAAAATCCGTTCGGATTATCTTGCCCTCTGTTACAAAAGCGGCAACGTAATTCACAATTTCGTTGCATTGCGTCATCTCCGCAGGCGGAGTTATGACAAGATCGGTTGCGTTATGCTCGCCCATTCTGCCTGCCATATCGCCGTCGGGCAGCATATTTTCCGCTGTAAAATCAATTCTTAATGTTCTCATTCTTCCTCCTTGAATTCATCTGTAATATCGGGCGGCAACATTGTGTCGCACCAGAGTTTTGCCTGAAAAAGAAAATCAAGCAGCATTGAAAGCTTGACCTTCACCGACTGATATTGATTGAGCAAATCGGTGACTCTCGGTGTTCGGGCTGAATATAAATCGTATATATCAGAGCTGACGGTTCTTGCGTATTCCAGCTGCTGACTCAGCTCCGAAACGGGAACCCTGAACCCATCACAACATTTTTTCTCCATATTATCATCTCCCTTCATAAAATGTAACGATATCGACACATACAGAGGCAAAAAAATAATTGATTGTGACCTTGAGTGCAAGTTTTTCGGGTTGCCGTTGATTTCACAGTTTTCGGGCGATTCGTGAATCGCCCCTACAAAAGAGTGCGAACAAAACCCACCCTGCATCAAGGACAACCGCAAAGCAAATCATCATAAATCGGTCATAGGCGGAGTATGTCCGAAGCACGCCGCAGGCGTATTTCTCTTTCGGCTTTGCTGAAAATATCACATTGCATCGCAATATTTCACACGGCTTTGCCGTATATCACGTTTCGCATCGCGAAACTGTTGTGTCGCTCTCGACACTTTCTATATTAGCGACATTTATTGTCGTTGTCAACACCTTTTTGAATTTTTTTCTAAAAATTGTTGCTTTTCCGAAACATTTATGATATTGTATGAATATGAGATTGATTTTATTTGATTCGGGGTAAAAGCATTCCCCGCCATGAGGTGATTGAAATGACAGGAGAAAAAATAAGAGAATTGCGTAAAAAAGCAGGTATGACCCAGACTCAGCTTTCCGAAAAACTCAATGCGGATTTCGGGCTGAATACAGACAGAGTTATGGTCAGCAAATGGGAAACGGGTTTCCAGACCCCCGTTGTTTCCACTCTTGCGTGCATCGCAAAGCTCTTCGGGGTTTCGCTTGATTACATTAACGGCACTCAGAATAATGAAAAAGATAATATAGAAGCGGCAAAAATTGCACTTTTTTCGGGCGCAGAGGAAGTGACCGACGAAATGTGGCAGGAGGTCGTCAATTTTGCAAAATACATTCAGGCAAGGGAGGCTGCCAAAAACGAAAACAACTGAACTCTATGAAATTGCGCAGGAAAGCGGCACGGAAATCATCTGCTGCGATTTGCCGCAGACTCAATCGGTTTCCGTTATGACAAACACGGGGGATTGCTACATCGGCATCGACCCGTTTCAGATTGAAACAGAAGCTGAAGAAAGGGTGCATCTTGCCCACGAGCTTGGTCATTGCGAAACAGGCTCGTTCTACAGCCCCTATTCTCCGCTGAACGTCAGAGGCAGGCACGAATGCCGTGCTGACCGCTGGGCGGCGGCAACCCTTGTTCCGCCTATGGAGCTGAAAAAGGCAATCAGCCTTGGCATTGTTGAGCCTTGGGAATTGGCGGAATACTTTGACGTTACCGAAGAATTCATAATAAAAACAATGCAGATATATTGCGAAAAAAATATTTTGCATTTATAAAAATAGTGTGATATTATTGAGTTGTATTGATGATTTGTGCTTCGCAGACCCTTAATGCACGCAAGGCAAATCATCATCAATCTTCCGAAAGGTCTGACAAAAATGAAAAAAATCTTTTCAATTATCCTTGCTCTTGCGGTTGTTATCAGCTCTTGCACTGTTTTTGCAACTGCATACAACAAATTTGATGCAGACGAAGTCTCCGATTATCCTCTCATCATCGTGCCAGGATACTCCTCATCATCCCTCTGCCTTGACACGGGCGAGGTTATCTGGGGTCTCAATATGGACGAGGTTGTTGACAGAGTGCTCAACAGAATCATCGACCTCGGTATGGGTCTCGGTGCGCTGACCGTCGGCAATGCGGAAAAGCTTGCCGCTGTGCTGGGCGAGGAAATCAACGGACTTTTTGAAAAAATGCGCTGTAATCCCGACGGCTCAAGCGTTTATAACGTTGAAAGAGTCATTTCAGGCGCAGATGAAGCCAATAATGCAAACCTGATGGTGCGTTACCCCAACGGCGACCACAGACAGGAGCAGGATATGGCAGAGGATTTTGCGGAATACATAGGTCACGAAAATATTTTTAACTTCACCTGCGATTTCAGAATGGGCTCGGAGGCTTGTGCAACTCTCCTTGACGAGCTTGTTCAGGACGTTAAAAAATATACGGGCAAGGACAAGGTAAATCTCCTTGCCGTCAGCCACGGCGGTCAGGTCACCGCAACCTATCTCACACTTTTCGGCTGGAAAAACGACGTTGACAACGTTGTTATGACCGTGCCTGCCATCGGCGGTGCGGGAATCGCCTATGACTTTATGACTCAGCAGATTGAATTTGACGAAGAATGTCTGCTCAGATTCATCGAGCACGGTATGCGCTGGGAAGAAGACTATAACTGGCTTGTCAAAGCTCAGCAGCTTGGCTTCATTGACGACGTTCTCAACTCCCTTGTTCCCCACATTATGCCTACTCTCGGTTATTGGGGCAGCCTCTGGGACTTCATTCCTCTCGAAAAATACGAGGCAACAAAAGCACAGCTTCTTGATGCTGAGGAAAGCGCAGCCCTGATTGAAAAAAGCGACCGCTTCCACTACGAAATTTATCCCAAAATGGGCGAAAAAATGGCCGAATGCATTGCAAACGGCGCAAATATCTCCATCATTTCAGGCACAGGCAACAGAATTGTAACGGGTCTCAAGGAAAGCTCGGATGCAATCATCACAACCACCGCTTCAACGGGCGCAAAAACCGCACCCTACGGTCAGCGCTTTGCCGACGGCTACGTGCAGGTCAACCCCTGCAACGGCAAAAACAAGATTTCTCCCGATATGACAATCGATGCTTCAACCGCATATATGCCCGACAACACCTGGTTTGTCAACGGTCTTTTCCACGGTATGACCTACTGGGATTACTACAGCAGAGAGCTTATGATGACTCTGCTCTTCACCGACAAGCTGACCGACGTTTATTCCGACCCGAAATTCCCCCAGTTCAAGGATACAACAAATCCCTCATCTGCGGTTTACGCTCAGTTTGAGGGCTGTGAGGCAGGCATTGTTGACGGCAACGCAACCGCACTCACAATCACAAACTGCTGCTGGCAAAATGAGCTTTCACTCTCCGCAATTTACTGCGACGGTCTTGACCTTAAATTTAAGATTGACCCCTTCAAAAAGCTGGCACCCGGCGAAAGTGTTACCCTGCAGTTTGAGGGCGAAATACCCGAAGTCAGCGCGACCGCCGCAACCATAACCGTTTATTACACAATGGGAACGGTAACTCCCGTGGGCTACAGAACGCAGTTCTTCACAATCAACAACGGTGAGGCGGCTGCACCCTCTGACGGATTGGTAAACGTTGTTCCCCAATCACCCCTCAACAATATTCTTGGCGAAAACGGAATGGCTGTGCTCAGCAGACTCGGATTGAGCGAGGCTGTGACAATGATTATAAACATCGTTTTCTACTGGATTAAAACAATATTTGCAATATAAAATTATCAACAGTCAAAGCCGCCTTCGGGCGGCTTTTTTTAATGGGCGGAACAGTAATCATCATTTAAATTGAATTTACTATAGAAATAGGGGGCTGTTTTTTACAGCCCCCTACAACTATTCATTATTCACTTTTCTCTTGAATTTTCCCCAGAGGGATAAGGTAGGCTGATGCTGAAACTACTGTGGTTGAAGAAACAACGTATCAATCCCCCAGAGGGGTAAGGTAAGTCAGATAATAGATAATAGAGAATAAATAATAGATAATAGTTGGTAGAGGCGGATATCATCCGCCCGTTTTTTTCGGGCGATTCGTGAATCGCCCCTACTTTACATTTTGCATTTTGCATTTTTGCACTTTGCATTCACAAAGACGTCCCCCAGAGGGGTAAGGTAGGGTGCAGACAAAGACTGGTACTTCAAAGTAATGAAGGTATCAATCCCCCAGAGAGGGTAAGGTAGCAAAAGAAAAGGAGAAAAAACATGAAAAAATCAAAAGTATCAATCCCCCAGAGGGGTAAGGTAAGTCAGATAATAGATAATAGATAATAGTTGGTAGGGGCGGATATCATCCGCCCGTTTTTTTTTCGGGCGATTCGTGAATCGCCCCTACTTTACATTTTGCATTTTACACTTTGCATTCACAAAGACGTCCCCCAGAGGGGGTAAGGTAGAAGGAGAAATGTTTTTATGGAAATAGCAGCAAACTGTATCAATCCCCCAGAGGGGTAAGGTAGTGTCAATAAATTTGACGAATATGTATGCAAAATCCTGTATCAATCCCCCAGAGGGGTGAGGTAATTCGCAATTCGCAATGCGGAATTAGCGGGCATTCAAAAATCGCCCCTACTTTGCATTTTGAACTTTGCACTTTGCATTCACAAAGACGTCCCCCAGAGGGGGTAAGGTAGTTGCTATATGTTCGAAACCAATAATGATGCTGTAATGTGTATCAATCCCCCAGAGGGGGTAAGGTAGACTGCACTTCATTGACTTCAATTCAGCCATTCCGGACTTGTATCAATCCCCCAGAGGGGGTAAGGTAGAACAACATTTTGTTATTAATTCATATTAACACACAACCTGTGGATTGTCAAGTGTTAAACCCTTGTAAAACATACCGTTTTGCTTAGTCACAAAGGGTGTTGAAAGCTGTTTTGGAGTCGTTTTTCGCTCAAATCCGCATAGCAAAGTATGCCATAACTAAATATTTTGCCGTTTTCAGGCGATTTTTGCATGAACGGTTTGTGAACAGATTTGCAAATAATAAAATTTTCGTTTTCTCTTCCTCCGTCTTTTGCTTCGCAAAATCCACCTCCCTCGTCAGAGGAAAGCTTTTTAATATCTGATAATTCAGAAATTCTTTCATTTTTGACAAGCCTGAACACTTTAAAAGAGGCTTTTCTCTTGACAAAACGTGTCTGTTTGCTAAAATAAATAGGATTTCACATAAAGGCGGATTTTTAAATGAACTATTTAATGATTATAATTGCAGACCTGCTTTTTGCTCTGCAATTCCTTTTCAACCAGCAATTCCGTAAACGCAACGGTGACGGAATCGATTCCACGTTCACCTTTTCTATGTATACCAACGGAATCAGCTTTCTGATTCTGCTTATCCTCAACAAATTCAGCCTGAATTTTACTTGGTTTTCCCTGCTGATTTCCGCAATTTATGCGGTTGCCCTTCTCGGCTATGCCTATTCGGGACTTAAGTCGTTCGCAACGGCAAATCTCTCCGTTTACTCAATTTTTGCAATGCTTGGCGGTATGCTTCTGCCTTTTGCTTACGGTGTTATCTTCTGCAACGAGGCATTCACCCCTGCAAAGGCAATATGCATTCTGCTCATCGGCATTTCAACCGCCCTCAGCTTTGAAAAAGGCAAAAGCAAGGGCAACAATCTCAAATATTACCTTGCGGTTTTCTTCCTCAACGGTCTTGTGGGCGTGCTTTCAAAGGTGCATCAATCCAATACCGATCTGTGCGTTGACAGCGGCAGCTTTATGGCAACGGTCAATCTCTGGGTCTTTGCGGTGTGCATTATCTATCACCTTGTCAAAAACAGAAAAGTACCTCTGCTCCCCGTCAAAGAAATCGGCAATCTGGGCTGTTACGCAGCCTGCAGTGGCATCGCCAACCTGCTTTGTCTCATTGCGCTGACAAGCCTTGACGCGTCGGTGCAGTATCCCATCATCACGGGCGGTGTTATGGTTTTCTCAACCGTCATCAGCATTATCCGCAAGGAAAAACCCTCGCCGCGCACCCTGATTTCAACCGCAATCGCCCTCGGCTCAACAATATTGATAATGTTTTGATAAATGAAAAGCATACCATTCATTTTGCATTTTGCACTTTGAACTTTGCATTTAAAAACGGTGTACCATTTGGGCGACATTTCATAAGGAAGTTAAGGTTTTTATTGATTCGTTAATATAATGCAGAAAATCCCACAATACACAGAGTATTGCGGGATTTTTGTTATTTTCTCTGAACAAAAACTGCTTCGCACCTTAAACAGAGATAGTTTGGATATAGAACAAGGCAAAAAGCGCAGAAATCCTTGACGGATTTCGAGCATTTTTAACGCAGTTATATGCCAAAATATCCTGTTTTAAGGCCTAATTTTCTTATGAAACGTCGCCCTACACCGTTTTTTTAAAACTCCGATTCAATTAATTTGGGGCTGTCGTCGGGGGAATATTTCCAGTTGTCGATGTGTCCGTCCCTGATGAAATATTTCGGCTCGGATGCAGGATAATCCGCATCAAAACAGTCAACAATAATCAGCTTGATTTTCATTTTTGAGGGGATAATACTCTTAATATACACCCCTGCGTGGCTGCCTGCGGTCACCCCGTCGGAAAACTCCGCAAGCCCTGCAAGATTGGGGGTAAGCTCCACGAAAATTCCGTATTTTTCAACGGAACGAACAATTCCGGGCACGGTTTCTCCAACGGCAAAAAGATTTGCATTCTCCTCCCACGTGCCAAGCAACTCCTTGTGGCTGAGGGTAATCCTGCCGCTTTCGTCAACGCTTTTCACAACGGCAAAAATATTCTGCCCTGCGGTGAATCTTGCGCTTGGATGCGGTATTCTTGAAACGGAAATGCTGTCTATGGGCATAAGTGCGCTGATTCCTGCACCGATGTCACAGAATACACCGAATCCCTCAATGTGAGAAACCGTTGCAGGAATTACGTCACCTGCTTTCAGGGATGAAATATAGGTCTGCATACAATCATTCTGCACCTTGCGGCGGCTGAGAATTGCGGTTGTTTCGCCGTTTTCCGTACGGAATCCCGTAATGACAAAGGAAACGGGCTTGTTGACCCTTGAAATCAGGGCAATATCCCTCACCGTGCCCTCCTCAATGCCCATTGCACCCTCCGCACGGGGAATAATTCCCTTCATACAGCCAAGGTCAACGTGCAGATTATGTTCGCCGTCGCAGCGGATAACCCTGCCCTCCAGCACCGAGCCTGCGTAGTGTGCGTCACGCAGAGCATATGCGCTTGAAAGATTGCGTCTGTTTTCTTCTGTTGTTATAATCTGACCTTCCGGTTTGAATATTCTCATTTCCTACCACCGTTCCGCCTTTCGGCATAGTTTTTGTTGTCAGTTAAATGTATATGTTTTTCAGGGAAGAAAATTACAAAAAATTTATATACATTCCATACATTTTATGTTATATTATAATGTGAAATAATTTTGTTGACGGAGAGATTCTTATGGATGTAAGACTTGGCGACACTTTGCTGATGAAAAAAAAGCATCCTTGCGGCTGCGATAAATTTGCCGTTCTGCGCATCGGTGCGGATTTCCGCATCAAATGCATCCAATGCGGCAGAGAAGTTATGCTTGAAAGAGTCAAGGTTGAAAAAAATATCAAAAAAATTATCCGTGATAATGAGGAAATATAAATGCTTGATAAACTGATTAAAGTAGAAGAACGTTTTGAGGACATCAATGCAAAGCTTTGTGAGTCCGACGTTGTGAACGATATGGCTCAATACAAAAAGCTGATGCAGGAATTAAAAGTCCTGACACCCATCGTTGAAAAATACCGTCAGCTCAAGGCGGCGCAGGAAACCTTGCGTGAAGCAAGAGAAATGCTGGAAGCAGGCGGTCTTGAAAAAGATTTCCGTGAAATGGTGCAGGAAGAATTTGAAGATGCAACCCAAAAAGTTGCCGTATATCAGGAAGAACTGAAGATTCTGCTCCTGCCCCGTGACCCCAACGACGACAGAAACGTTATCGTTGAAATCCGCGGCGGTGCAGGCGGTGAGGAAGCCTCACTCTTTGCAGGCAGTCTTTTCAGAATGTACTCGATGTACGCCGAATCCAAGGGCTGGAAAGCGGAAATTCTCAACTCCAATCCTACGGAGCTTGGCGGATTCAAGGAAATCAGCTTCAACATTTCGGGCGACGGTGCATACTCACGCTTCAAGTTTGAAAGCGGTGTTCACAGAGTTCAGCGTGTGCCCGAGACGGAAAGTCAGGGCAGAACCCACACCTCAACCGTAACTGTTGCCGTGCTTCCCGAAGCGGAAGAGGTTGACGTTGAAATCAACCCTGCGGATTTGCAGATTGACACCTACCGTTCAGGCGGTGCAGGCGGTCAGCACGTTAACAAAACCGAAAGCGCAATCCGAATCACTCACCTGCCCACAGGCACGGTTGTTGAATGTCAGGACGAAAGAAGCCAGCACAAAAACAAGGACAGAGCAATGAAAATTCTGCGCTCAAAAATCCTTGAGGCGGAGCGTGAAAAGCAGCACGATGCCATTGCAGGCGAGCGTAAGGCGCAGGTCGGCACGGGCGACAGAAGCGAGCGAATCCGCACCTATAACTACCCTCAGGGCAGAGTCAGCGACCACAGAATCAACCTCACCCTTTACAAAATCGATGCCATTCTCAACGGCGACCTTGATGAGATTATTGACGCTTTGGTAACCGCTGATACAGCAGAAAAGTTAAAAAATGAGTAAATAATTAAAGTGCAAAGTGAAGGATAGGCTCCGCCTATGACCGATTGTATTTGTAGGGGTTGGCGACCCGACAACCCGACAGACCGTCAGGTCTGCATTAATTAGAGTGGCGGGAGCAATCCGAACTATGCCTGAAAGCGAATCTTTTCAACGCTTTTCGGCGTTTCGGGATTGAAAGGCGTCAGCCTTCCTGCCCCCTCAACTGCCAAAAATCATTTTAAAATCTTTCGCTTTCGGGCCGAAGATTTTTTATCGTGAGGATTTTTGGCTTGTCAAGGCACAAAACGTAGCAAATCCTTGACGGATTTGCGAGTATTTTAACGAAGAAAAGGCGGAAATCATCCGATAAAAAACACAGTTCGGGTTACTCCCGCCACTCTACTCAAAAGGAAAAGAAAATGAACACACTATATCTTTCGGAAAAAGACAAAAATTCAATACAGACTGCGGCTGAAATCCTGCAAAAAGGCGGTCTTGTTGCAATTCCCACCGAAACGGTTTACGGTCTTGCGGCAAATGCCCTTGACGGTGAGGCGGTCAGAAAGATTTTCATCGCAAAGGGCAGACCTCAGGATAACCCTCTGATTGTCCACGTTGCCTCTCTTGATGAAATTCCGCCCCTTGTTGAGCAGGTTGACCCCCGTCTTTATTCCCTTGCGGAAAAATACTGGCCCGGCCCGTTGACGGTTATAATGAAAAAATCGGCTCTTATCCCCGACGAGGTCAGCGCAGGGCTTGATACCGTTGCAATCCGTATGCCATCCCACGAGGGTGCAAGGCAGATTATTTCTGCCTCAGGTCTGCCTCTTGCCGCACCCAGCGCAAATGCATCGGGCAAACCCAGCCCCACAAAGGCAAGCCACGTTATGCAGGATCTGGAGGGCAGAATTGATGCGGTTATTGACGGCGGCGAATGCTCCGTTGGCGTTGAATCAACGGTTGTGACCCTTGCAACTCGGCCTCCGACTCTTCTGCGACCCGGCGGAATCACTCCCGAACAGCTTGAAGCCGTGCTTGGTGAAATTCAGATTTCACCTGCGGTTTTTGCAAAGCTGAAAGAGGGCGAAAAAGCCGAGTCTCCCGGTATGAAGTACAAGCATTATGCCCCTGCGGCGCAGGTTACAATCATCAAAAGCAATTTTGAAAGCTACAAAAAATTTGTTTATGCCCAGAAAGACACGGTATGTGCCGTTTGTTTTGAGGGTGAGGGCAAATATTTTGATAAATTCATCGAATACGGTACCGAAACCGATGCCGAATCTCAGGCACACAGCATTTTTGATGCTCTGCGTGAGGTTGACAAAACAGGCGTTAAGCGTGCTTTTGTCCGTTGCCCCATTTCAAGCGGAGTTGGTCTTGCGGTGTATAACCGACTTCTTCGCTCAGCGGCATTCAGGGTTATTGACCTTGATTTCACCCTGCCCGTAATCGGTCTCACAGGTCAGACGGGCGCAGGCAAATCAACGGTCTGCTCAATACTCAGAGATAAAGGCTGTTACATAGTTGACACCGATATTCTTGCCCGAAAAGCCGTTGAAAATCCCGAGGTTATTGCAATGCTTTGCGCCGAATTCGGTGAGGATATCTTTGCAGACGGCAGCCTCAACAGACGGGAGCTTGCTCGCCGTGCATTCGCAACCCCCGAGGGCACAAATGCTCTCAATATGATTACACACCCCGAAATCACAAGGCTTGCGGTTGAGGAAATTCACCGTGCCGAGGCTCAGGGTGCAAAGGCGGCAATCATTGACGCGGCTCTTCTTTTTGAAAGCCCTCTTACCGCCGTATGCGGAAAAACAGTTTGCGTTGTTGCAGATGAAACCACCCGTCTTGACAGAATTATGAAGCGTGACGGTATCAGCAAAACCGACGCTCTTCTGCGAATCAATGCACAGCCCGACGAAGAATATTACAAATCCAGATCGGACATAATAATAAGTAATAACGGTGAAGACCTTAACAAACAGATTAATTTTATACAGGAAGGATGATAAATATGTCAGAAAAAACACAGGCAGAAATCCTTAAGGAACAGCTTTTCTATTCTCCCGACCATGCAGCATACGTCTGCGACGATGAAGAAATTGCGCAGGCTGATGCATTCTGCGAAGGCTACAAAAAATTCCTTGATGCCTGCAAAACAGAGCGCGAGGCAGCTGCATTTGTGCTTGACCTTGCAAAAAAAGAGGGCTACGTTGAGTTTGACCCCAACGCAACCTACAAAGCAGGCGACAAGGTTTATTACCTCAATCGCTCAAAGGCGGTTATTCTTTGCACATTCGGCACAGAGAGCCTTGCAAAGGGCGTAAAAATCCTTGCATCTCATATCGATTCTCCCCGTCTTGACCTTAAGCCCAATCCCCTTTACGAGGATGCGGAGCTTGCACTTTTCAAGACCCACTACTACGGCGGAATCAAGAAATATCAATGGACTGCAATCCCCCTTGCTCTCCACGGTGTTATCTATCGCCGTGACGGCAGCTGCGTAACCGTGCGCCTCGGTGACGAAGCAGGCGAACCCCAGTTTGTTGTGACCGATCTTCTTCCCCACCTCGATAAAAAGCAGGCAGGCAAGCCCCTTGAGGAGGCAATTCTTGGCGAAAATCTGAATATTCTTGTGGGTAGCAGACCCTTCGGCAAAGACAAGGGCAGCGAAATGGTGAAGCTGAACATTCTTAAGCTTCTCAACGATAAGTACGGCATCACAGAGGCAGATTTCCTCTCTGCAGAGCTTGAAATGGTGCCTGCATTCAACGCTGCAGACATCGGTTTTGACCGCAGTATGATCGGCTCATACGGTCACGATGACAGAGTCTGCGCTTACCCCTCGGTTTATGCCGCATTTGACGTTGCTGCGCCCGTATACACAAGCGTAACCGTCATCACCGACAAGGAAGAAACAGGCTCCGACGGCAATACGGGTCTCAACTCCGCATATCTCAAGCATTTTATTGCAGATATCGCAAAAACTCAGGGTCTTTGCGGCAGAGACGTTCTCCGCGCATCGGAATGCCTTTCCGCAGACGTTAACGCAGGTCTCGACCCCACTTATCCCTCTGTTCACGACAGACTCAATGCCGCTTACATCAACAAGGGCATTGTTGTTACAAAATACACAGGCTCACGCGGCAAGAGCAGCACAAACGACGCTCACGCAGAATTTATGAGCAAAATCAGAACAATCTTTGACAACGGCAAGGTAGTCTGGCAGACAGGCGAGCTTGGCAAGGTTGACGAAGGCGGCGGCGGCACAGTTGCAAAATACGTTGCAAATCTGGGCGTTGAGGTTGTTGACGTCGGTGTGCCCGTGCTTTCAATGCACGCTCCCTTTGAGGTTGTTTCAAAGCTTGACGTTTATATGGCATACAAGGGCTTCAAAGCCTTCCTCGAGCAGAAATAATTCTTTAAAATAAAATACAGCGTTTCGGCATACAAAAATGAAGAAAAGTGTCTATTTATTTACAATTTGTTCATAATTTTATAACAATTTTAAATCATTTGTGCAATATTATACAAATAGACAAGCATTTGTTTGTCTTTTAATTTGACAACTTCTTTTTTCATTTTTATTTTCTCTTTCCCCAACAATGCCGGGCGCTGCACACGCTCGGCATTGTCCCTTTTTGCAAAAGAAAAACGGTGTACCGCAATGGTACACCGTTAATTTTTTATCTGATTTCCTGCTCAGAATTGTCAAAATCATCTGTTGAGAAAAACTCACCGAGAGTAATCTCCAACCCGTCGCAAAGTTTTTTGATTATGCTGCAAAAATATGTTTTTTGATATTTTTTAAAAAATTTTTTATATTCCTGCGAAAAGTTTCAGATTTCAGAGGTTTAGTGTAATGTAAACACCAACCACTCCGAGGGCAAGATGGCATTGCCCATTGTTGTTCATAAATACCTCTTTTCAAAAATCTCCTTTGTTTTTTTGTTGGCATGTTTTTTCCTACATTCCCCACATAAAAATCTCCCGAAAGTGCCATCCTTCGGGAGATTTTTGTTTTTTATTGACACGTCAGCGGAAAAAGAGTATTCTAAAATAAAAACTCCGTGGAGGTAAAAATATGTCCGATTTATACAGCTCAATCTGCATTTCAAGTGTGAAGTCAACCGCACTTCAGCTTGCAGGCATTGAAATACCCGAAAATATTGAAAAACCCAACCCTGTTGTAACCGCACTTGCCGAAAAAAAGCTGGGCGACACACCCGTTGACAGAATTGTCATCTACAATCCCGATGCAGTTGCTCTGTGGATTTATCAGAAATACACCGAAATGTTCACAAAGGCGGCTCTTTGCTCCGATCTTGCATTGCCTATGGATTCCGTAATGCCCAGCGTTACGCCCGTTTGCTTTGCATCAATGTACTCGGGAGTTATGCCCGAAATCCACGGTATCAGAAAATATGAAAAACCCGTGCTGACCGTCAACACAATTTTTGACAGCTACATCAAAGCAGGTAAAAAAGCGGCGATTGTTTCCACCGCAAAGGACAGCATTTCAATGATTTTCCTTGAGCGTGAAATGGATTATTTCATTTACGACACTCCCGAGGAGGTCAACGCAAAGGCACTTGAGCTGATTGACGAGGATAATTACGACCTTATCGTTATCTATAACGGCAACTACGACGGAATGATGCATAAATACGGCCCCGAGGCGGAAATTCCTATGGATGCCCTCAGAATGAACATTGATTTTTACGCTGAATTGGTTGAGAAAATCAATGCTCAATGGAAAGACCACAAGGTTTTCTACGGCTTCTGCCCCGACCACGGCTGCCACGAAATTGACGGTGAATGCGGCTCTCACGGCCTCGATATGCAGGAAGATATGAACGTTATCCATTTTTACGGAATTAAAGAGGCTGAATAATATTTTCCATACTTTTTCGGGTCGTTCAATCATCTTTTTAATCTTGAAAGATTTTCTTTCTGTTACGAAGTTCAGCGAGCAATGTATTTGAACGTACAAATCCGAAATTCAGGGATTTCCACCCCTGACACCCCGAAGAATACATAAGAATAAAAAGAAAATCAGGTGCAGTAAGGATTAACCTCGGTTGCACCTGATTTTTTTTATCAATAATCTGTTAACTCCAAAACCTGATTTATATTTTTCTTGCCGAAGGTTACTTTATCATCGTTGATAACAAGACACGGAACACTCATAACATTATACTTTTTCTTTAATTCATCAAAATGATTAATGTCATATACTTCTGCACGAACATTGGGGTTCAATGCCGCAATATGCTGACAAGCAATAACCAAATCGGGACACATAGTGCAGGATAATGATACCAATATTTTCATATTGACAGAGGTGTTTATATTTTTAATTTTCCGACGGGTCGGTTCATCAATTTTTTGACCCGGTCCTGCAGAATTGTAAAGTCCGAGTACAAATGAAGTGAACTCATGTCCTGAGGGAATGCCGTGAAAAGCTAATCCCGTGTCGGTGCCATCTTCAGAAAAAAGTCTTACGCAGGGTGCATCGTTTGACGAATCATTTCTGTCTGCAACAGTTAACGTGAGTTTGTCTGTCAGAGATGCAAGATTTGTCATAAAATTTTCCAATTCATAAGAAACAGGTCTCTTATCCAAAAACAGCTTCAGAGTAATATTGCTCTGCATTTTGGTAAACACTCCGACTAACTGATTTTTCATTTCTGACGTAAATGTTTCGTTGGAGTGGAGGTCGGTGGTTTCTTTCAGAGATGGTTGCTCTGTTGCTTTTGGTATTGGTTGCTTGCCGTGAAAACCTGTTTTTTCCTGTACAGCTGCAACATACTTTTCAAGCTCCGTTGCAGCAAGAGCTCCGTCACTTGTGGCGGTGACTACCTGACGAAGTTGTTTGATACATACATCACCTGCGGCATAAACACCGTTAATGTTTGTTTTTTGCTCAGAATCGGTAATGATATATCCGTGTTCATTCAGTTCAATTATATCCTTAAGCATTTCTGTATCGGGAGAGTAACCGGCAAAAACAAATACTCCGAAAAAGTCTCCGTTTTCAGCACGGTATTCCGAAACTTCACCGTTTTTTGTGTTTTTATACCGAATATAATTCAGTCCGTTATCACCGGATACTTCTTCAACAACAGTATCTGTGATGACGGTTATTTTTTCATGATTTTTAGCTTTATCGGCAACGGAAGCCGCGCAGGTAAAGTCTTCGCTTCGGACAAGAATTGTT
Source organism: Acutalibacteraceae bacterium (assembly GCA_045630405.1). GTDB lineage: Bacteria > Bacillota > Clostridia > Oscillospirales > Acutalibacteraceae > CAG-177. Next base: position 78,393 of record JAZQTC010000041.1, on the reverse strand, counting down.
ATATGCTTGGCAAATTTCGTTAAAAAGATACTTTCTTCAGCGGCAGCATAACCGCCGCCGACAACAAAGATTTCTTTATCTGTAAAAAATTCGCCGTCACAGGTTGCGCAGTATGCAACACCCTGACCTTTGTGTTCTTCTTCGCCCTTGAATCCGATTGTTCTGGGATGAGCACCCGTTGCAATCAGAACACCAAGGCAACAGAAATCCCCTCGGTCAGTATGAATGATTTTAACATCATCGTTCAGGTCAAGACTTTCAGCCTCGGCAAGGAGACACTCGGCACCGAATGTTTCGGCTTGACGAAGCATAGTATCCGTCAATTCCTTGCCGCTTGTTTTTGCAATGCCAGGATAATTTACCACTTCGTCAGTAATTGTTATCTGTCCGCCGAACTGTTCCTTTTCCAAAACCAAAACCCTGTATTTTGCTCGTGAAAGATAAATGGCGGCGGTAAGACCTGCAGGGCCGCCGCCAATCACAATTACGTCATATAAATCATCAGGGTTGAATTTTTTAGTTTTCATTATAACTGACCTACAAGATCGAGGCTTGGTTTAAGTGTTTCTGCACCGGGCTGCCAATTAGCGGGACAAACCTGATCACCGTGAAGGTGAACAAACTGACAAGCCTGAACCTTGCGGAAAAGCTCTTCTGCATTTCTGCCGACGTTACCTGCAGTTACTTCATAGCCAACAATCTTACCTTCGGGATTGATGATAAATGTGCCTCTTTCAGCCAAACCGTCAGACTCAATAAGAACCTCAAAATCCTTTGAAATTGCGTGAGTGGGGTCGGCAAGCATAGGATAATTGATTTTTTTGATTCTTTCTGAAGCATCGTGCCACGCTTTGTGAACAAAATGAGTATCTGTTGAAACCGAATAAATTTCACAGCCCACACTTTTGAAATCTTCATATTTGTTTGCGAGATCCTCAAGCTCTGTGGGGCAAATGAATGTGAAATCGGCAGGATAAAAGAAGAAAACACTCCATTTGCCGAGAATGTCATCTTTTGAAACTGTTTTGAATTCACCTGAATGAAAAGCGTTGGTTTTAAAATCAGAAATCTCTTTATTAATAATTGACATAAAAAACTCCTTTTTTTAAGCCTTCCAGAGGCTGTGTTGATTGCAGAATGCATAAACCGCCTTGATTTTTTCGCCTTTTACCAATCTGAACGTAATCTTCGGGGTTTTATCGGGCGTTAATTTTTTAAGCTGGAATCCGTTTTCTGTTTCTATGCACACCCAATCTATATAATGTTCGGCTGTCATAGGATGTTCTGCTTCACCAACAGTAACGGTTACCGTTTCACCGTCGGAACTGTAAATCGGAATGTGTTTTTCTTGCGATCCTTCTTTTGATCCGGGAACGATTTCGTGCATTGATTCTCCGCAGCACTTTATCGGAACACCCTGGTCTTTTATCATTGCAACTATATTTCCGCAATGATTACAGATGAAAAATTTAACTTTCAAATCTGTTCCTCCTTTCCGATAAAAGTATTCCCGAAAATAATTAAATAAATACATAAAAACGTGGTAATACTATGAACAGATTGGAAGTGAACAGATATGGAAAATCTTTTTCAAAAGCCACATATAAAAGGCTTTACAGCATATGCTCTTGCGGCTTTTCTTGTCGGGTTGGTGGGCGGATTTGCCTCTTTGTTCAGCCCCGCTTTTGTGGAAGAATTAAATCTTCCGTACAATAACACAACATGGACGGCACTTGCAATGGCAATGTCAACAGCCGCATTTGCGCCCATCCTGGGCAAACTGGGTGATATGACAGGGCGAAGGTTAACATTGTTAATCGGTATAGCTGTTTTTATTCTCGGTAATGTTATGACTGCCATAGCCGACTCTTTATTTTTTATGCTTATTGCACGCTTCATTGTCGGTATGGGGTCAGCCGCCATTGCCCCTGTTGTAATCTCCTACATTGTCACAGAATTTCCGCCTGACAAAATTGCAAAAGGCTTCGCTCTTTATATGTTCATTTCCAGTATTTCTGTAATCTTCGGCCCGTCTATAGGCGGATTAATTATAAAATATTACGGTTGGCGCGCGATGATATGGGTTTGTGTTGCAATTTCAGCAGTCGTACTCGTTATTTGCACATTAATAAAGGATAAAAAAACCTCTGCCCGAAAAAATATAAATGATTTTGACAGCGTCGGCGCTGTGTTTATATTGATATTTTTCAGTCTGCTTCTTTGTGTGCCGTCCTTCGGACAGAATTTCGGGTGGCAGTCCAAACAGTTTTTATTTGTTATCATTGCTGCTTTTGTTTCAGGCATAGGACTGTACGTATCAGAGAAAAAGGCATTGAATCCTATTCTTAAAGGGAATTTTATAAAAAGAAAAGCGTTTATTCTATCAGTGCTTGTCCTGTTTCTTACTCAGGGACTTATGCAAGCCAATATGACAAATATTATAGTTTTTATCAACTATACCCAACCGCAGAATTCTGTTATATCGGGATATGCAATTTCCATTATGTATATCGGAATGTCGCTTGGTGCAGTTATTCTCGGACCTCTTGCTGACCGTTATGAGCCTAAAAAAGTGCTTGTCGGTTCATTGGCTGTTACAGGTATCGGCTGTGCTGTTATGCTTTTGTTTACCGAAAACACATCGGTAGTTTTACTTGGTTCCTCATTAGGCTTATTAGGATTTGGTCTCGGAGGAAACGGAACTATTTTAATGAAAGTCGTTTTGTCGGGACTTTCCGCAGAAACTTCAGGTGCAGGTACGGGAACTTACGGTCTTTTCCGTGATCTTGCCGCACCTTTTGGCGTTGCGGTATTTGTGCCGATGTTTACAAACAGAGTATCAGGTCTTATAGACGGCGGTGCAACCGAAGCTGCTGCTGCCATAAATTCCGTGAAATTACTTTCTGTCATTGAAATCGGATGTGTAGTAATCGGCATTATCACGGTGCTGTTTCTTCCTCAGATTTATAAAGATAAAAAAGGAGTAAAAATATGAAATTAAAAGATAAGGTTGTGCTGATAACCGCATCAACAAGGGGTATCGGTTTGGCTTGTGTGAAAGCCTGTGCAAAAGAGGGTGCAACAGTTTATATGGCGGCAAGAAATCCTGAACTTGCAAAAGAAGAAGCAGACAAGCTGAATTCTCAGGGCTATACTGTTAAATATGTTTACAATGACGCAATCAAACCCGAGTCATACAAAACTATGGCTGAAGATGTTATAAAAAATGCAGGTCGTATTGACGTTCTCATAAACAACTTCGGAACTTCAAATCCGGGCAAGGATCTTGATTTTTCAAACACAGATATCGATGTGTTTACGGAAACTGTAACTATTAACCTCAGAAGCGTTTTTGCTGCCAGCAAAGAGGTTGTAAGGCATATGACAAAGCAAGGCGGAGGAAGCATTATCAATATTTCTTCTGTGGGCGGTCTTGTACCTGATATTTCACAGGTGTCGTACGGAACAAGTAAAGCGGCAATCAATTATCTTACTAAATTAATTGCGGTACACGAAGCAAAAAATAATATCCGCTGCAATGCGGTTCTTCCGGGAATGACGGCAACCGATGCGGTTGAGAAAAATCTTACGGGTAATTTCAGAGAGCTTTTTATGAAGCACATACCTTTTGGCAGAATGGGTAAACCCGAAGAGATTGCGGCAGCGGCAGTTTATTTCGCAAGTGATGAATCTGCATACACAACAGGACAAATTTTAACCGTATCAGGCGGCTTCGGTCTTGCAACTCCTTTGTATGGTGATTTGTCAGATAAAACGAATCGAAGATAACTGTTCAATAGAAAAGTATGTGTTTATCAAAAAGCGGTGACAAGAAAACTCTTGCCACCGCTTTTGTTCAAATGATGATTTATTCATTATTCTGCCTTCCTTACATTTCAATCATTCGACTGTCTGCAAAAATTTAAGGGAGGCAACTTCCTTATGAAGTGCCTCCCTTTCAGGTGCTTTTTGTTATACAAGGTCTACGCTGTGGTCATAGACGGGATACCATTTTGCGGTTGCAAAGTTTCTTGCTCTGAAGAGAACTTCATCCTCATAAACTTCCATCTGGAAGCCCATACCGCCCCAAGGCACACCGTAACGGTTAACAATCATATATGTAGGCAGGTTGATGTAGTTAACACCGTTGATTGTTTCAACGCAGGAAAATCCGAATACGTTCTCAACAAGAGGTCCGTTGATGCCTGTGTGAACGTGACCGCTGATGAAGAAAACGTTCTCATATTTTTCAAGAATAGTCTGAACAGCCTCGCTGTTGTGGTCAAGACCGCCATCGGGATAAATGATGCTCTGACCGTTAACGCCCTCAACGGGTACGTGGCATACAACAAACATAGGCAAGCCTCTGTCTGCCGCCTCGGCAAGTGAATCGTCAAGGAACTGAATCTGCTCGGGTGTCATATCGGGGCAATCCCAGGTATCGTCACCGTCGTCGCAAAGAACAACGAATCTGTAGCCGTTAACGTCTGTTTTATAATATGCTTTTCCGATCTGCTCACCTGTGGGGTTAAGCTCGTTGAAAGTTTTGATGAAATTAAGTCTTGCTTCTTCCTGAGTTTTGTCCTCAACGTGGCCAACGTCGTGGTTACCCATTGCTATAACCCAGCTTTCAGCGCAATCTTTTTCCGCAATAATGTTGAAAAAGCTTGTCATTGACTCGGTATCGCCGTAGTTTGTCAAGTCGCCCGGAACGATAAGCGCGTCAACTCTGTCCTTTGAGCGTTCAAGGTCACTCAGACCGTTTGCCCATATCCATTCACCGATAGGCCAATCAACATCAATATGAATATCCGACATAATTGATGCATTCAGCAGGCATTCATCCTGCTTGGTTGCAAATTCGAGGATTTCAAAGCTCTTCAGAAATTCGCTGGAGGGGAAAAGAGTAAGTAAAGCTGAAACGATAATACATATTACCTGTTTGATGGCATACCACATATTGAAAATTCCTTTCCTTTATTCTTTGAACTCAAATTCTTCAATCATATCGCACACAGCCATATCCGTCTGAATATAAACTCTTGTGCCCAATGAACGGTAGAAATCATCGTTGTCTCTGTCGCAAAGCATAGCGTAATTATTGCCTATATTTTCTTCAACGTTCTTGTTTTTTCGCACGGAAAGATAGTAGAAAGTATAGGAAGAGCCGTCTGAAATATTTTCAAAAAGACCCTGATGAAGCTTTGCAATTTTTGAATACATTGCATTGATTGCCTGAGATGCAAGCATCTGATGAGGCAGATATTTATGCAGGGAAAGCTGGGCGGAAAACACCATCAGCGCCCTGAGAAGCCTTAACTCGTTGGTGGTCAGCCTTGCAGCATCCTTGGGACAGAGTGTTTCGGGTGAAAGAAGAGCAAGCTTTTCTCCCAGTTTTTCTGCCTTTTCCATATTTCCGTTGCTTCGGTAGCTGTCCATCAGCAGAGCAAGCTCTGCAAGGTCTGCAGCGCCGCCTTCTTTTTTTGTAGGATGAAAGATTTTGATATCATCATCGTTATGAATCATTTTTATTTCTCCATTGCCGCTTTCTTTTTCTTGAGTTTATTTTTATAAGAGGTAAGTGCCTTAAGGTCTGCATCGGGGGTCATACAATCGCCTACGCTGACCTTGTTTTTGGTATACATACCCTTGAATTCGCTGCCGCCAAGGGCAAGAATGCCGTTTTCCTTTGCAAATTTCTTCAGCATATCCTGCTGCTCGGAGGTATTATCGGGGTGATAAACCTCAATACCGTCAAGAATTCCTTTTTGTGTAAGTTCTTCCATCAGTTCAAGACAACCGCTTGAAACGGGATGAGCAAGCACGGCAACGCCGCCTGCCTCGTGAATTGCCTCAATAACTTCCTCTGCATCGGGATATGTAACCTTGACAAGCACGTTTTCGGGGCTTTCGGGTGAGAAAAGCTCTTCATAAAGCTCACCGTATATTTTGTCGGTAAGTCCGCATTCAAGCAAAGCGTGCATAATATGCTGCTCAAAAACCGCAGTTGCACCCGTTGCGCATTTGATTACAAGCTCCGGAGTAATGGGATACTTACGGGCAATTTTGAGAGTCATAATCTGGCTTGCTTTTTTTCTCTGAACTGTGTTTCTGTGGCACAGACCCTCCAATCTGTCGGGGCTGTCGCTCAGATAGCAGAGAATCTCAACGTTGATACCTCTTTTGGTATCCGTTGCGGAAAGCTCAACGCCGGGAATAACGTTAACGCCTCTGCGTTCACCGATAATTTTTCCCCTGACGGTGCCAGCCTGACAGTCACGGTCAGTTATGGCAATTGTTGTTATTCCTTTTTTTTGGGCAAGTACAATAAGGTCGTCAATACCCATTGAACTGTCTGAAAGTTTGGTGTGACAATGCAAATCTGCTGGCATAATTATTACCTCTTTCAAAAAATCGCACAATGTCCGAATATACTATAATTATACAACATTAAATATTTTTGTGCAAGCATTTTTTGAATATACGGGCACAATCAGGCTTATAAAATTTCTATTTTCCAAACTGCTATTTTAATTTGGAATTATATGTGATATAATGTGAAAAATTATTAAAAAAGGAGGGGTTTTTATGAAAAAAATTGCCGTGGGATTAAGCGGAGGAGTTGACAGCAGCGCTGCCGCACACATACTTCTTGAACAAGGATACGACGTTTTGGGCATTATTCTGCGCCTTAAACCCGAAAACGGAGCAGACGGCGATATTTCCGATGCACAGCGCATTGCCGACAGACTGGGCATTGAGCTGCGTGTTGTTGACCGCAAGGAACTGTTCAGGACTGCGGTTATCAACCCCTTTATTTCCGAGTATCTTGCCGCGCGCACACCCAACCCCTGCGTTGAATGCAATTATGCAATAAAATTCGGAACAATGCTTGATTATGCATTGGAAAACGGTTGTGACGGCATTGCCACGGGTCATTATGCCGCAATAGAAAATACAGGCGACAGATTCCTGCTCAAACGCAGTAAAAGTCAGAAGGATCAGAGCTATTTTCTTTATAAACTTAACCAATTCCAGCTCAAAAATACAATTTTTCCCCTTGACGGGCTTGAAAAAGAATTTATCCGAAAAAAAGCGGAAGAGGCAGGAATCCACGTTGCGGAAAAGCGTGACAGTCAGGAAATCTGTTTTGTTCCCAACGATGACTATATTGCCTATCTTTCGTCTCTGGGAATAACCTCACCGAAGGGCAATTTTGTTGACCGTGAAGGCAATATTCTTGGTCAGCACAACGGAATTATCAATTACACAATCGGTCAGCGCAAGGGACTGGGCGCATTCGGAAAGCCTATGTTTGTCACGGGGATTTCTGCGGAAAACAACACCGTTACAATAGGCGAAAACGGCAGCCAGTACAGCGCAGGTCTTGTTGCGGATAACGTTAACTGGATTGCATTTGACAAGCCTGAAAATTCTTTCCGTGCGGAGGTAAAAATCCGTTTCAGGGCAAAGGAACAGCCTGCAACGGTAACTCCCAACCCCGACGGCACCGTAACCGTTATTTTTGATGAACCCCAGCGTTCCATAACCCCGGGTCAGGGCGCGGTTTTCTATGACGGCGACATCCTCATCGGCGGCGGAAGAATAATTAAGCAGATATGATTAAATACAATCAAAATAATATAAATTTTGTGAAAAAAAATAAAAACCGCCTTTTGGCGGTTTTTTTATACGTTATTGAGACTGTCAACGTAGTTTGTTCTTTTCAGCAGAGTTGTTGAGGAAATCTGGGAGATATAAACCTTATCTTCGCCGTTTTTATTGCGGCAGACTATAAAGGATTTTGGCAAATCGTAGCAGATATTTTCAACTATGCCTGCTTTTTCTGCTTTTGCAAGATAATTTCTTGTGCTTTTTGAAACCGTGGTTGTGTCAAGGTCAAAAATTCCGATGATTTCATCAAAGGTGATTACCTTATCCATACCGAGATGCAGATACATAGACTACTCCATTTCCTTTATTTTTCCGTCAACAACCTCAAATGCCTTGCCCTTTTTGGAGCGCAAAAGTTGTGACGGGTCGCAGCAGGTGATAAAAACCTGCCAATTATTAAGATAATTCAATATAAACGTCTGCCTGCCTTCATCAAGCTCGCTCATAACGTCATCCAGAAGCACAACGGGACATTCACCCGTTATTTTTTCAATAATTGATGCCTCGCCAAGCTTCATTGCAAGGGCACACGACCTTTGCTGACCCTGCGAGCCAAAAATTCGGGCATCTCTGCCGTTAAGATTAAGCACAAGGTCGTGAGTATGAGGACCTGCGTTAGTGTAGAGCCTTTTGACGTCGGCATCCCTTGTTTTTTCTATTTCGGCAATAAGCTTTTCTTTTATCTCACTCTCGCTGATATTTTCCTTTGAAAAATCATAATAAAAAGAGAATTCTTCTCTGCCTGAGCTTATTCCCTTATAGATTTCTGCGGAAAGTGCGGAAAGCTGCTCAACGTAATCAAGGCGGTATTTGATAATTTTTGCACCAAGGGTTGCAAGCTCCGTATCCCAAGGGGTTATATACCCGTTTTCAAAGCTGCGCTCGCCGAATTTCTTCAGCAAAGCATTTCTCTGGTCAAGCACACGCAGATAGCGTGACATTATCACCGCATAATTCGGCTTTATAAGGCTCAGGGCAATATCCAGCATTTTTCGTCTTTCGCCCGGACCGTCCTGAACAAGACCGAGAGTTGCAGGCGAAAAAACAACGGCATAATATTTGCCCATCATCACTCTGGGTGACTCTTCTTTAACTCCGTTAAGAACGATTTCCTTGCGTTTATTGATTTTCATAACCGCATTTTGTTCACGTGAGTGTGAATAAAAATTGTTTTCAATTTCAGCCTCCGACTTGCCCTGCTCAATAAGCTGGGCATTTTTTCTTGCCCTGAAGCTGTAAAAACCCGTCAAAAGCCAGATACTTTCAATAATATTTGTTTTTCCCTGCCCGTTTTCGCCGTAAATAACGTTCATTTCGGGATGAGGTTCAAACTCAATTGCCTGCAGATTTCTGAAATTTTTGGCGGAATGATATTTTATTATCATATTTTCCGCCCCTTTCAGATTTTTTTTGAGTAATTGCTTTTATTCAACGTTATAAACTGTATTTTCAAATTCGGCACAGTCACCGCTGCGGAGTTTTTTTCCTCTCTGGGTGCAGACCTCGCCGTTTACCCTGACTTCACCTTCCTGAATAACGATTTTTGCGTGACCGCCTGTCTGCACGGCATCGCACATCTTCAGAAATGCGTCAAGTCTGATGAAATCAGTATCTATTTTTTTGCTCACCTGTTTTTTGGGAGCAACTTTTACTTTAATCTTCATTTTTCAGCCTCACGGGAAGAATTAAGAATATGAAATCATCACCCTGATTGGGGACGATAAGAATGGGAGCAACTGCTCCGTTGAGCATAATTCTGACCTCGTCGGTGTCACATACACGGAGTGCTTCAATCATATACTTATTATTAAAGCCTACTGTGCAGCTTTCGCCCTCGATACGGGCAGAAATCTTGTCGTTTGCAGTACCGAGAGAGGTAATGCTTGAAATTTTGATGAAATTATCCTCAAAAATACACTTTACGGGACTCTTGATCTTATCGGTAATGATAAGAGAAGTTCTGTCGATACTTTCAATAAAGCTCTTTGTATTTACGTGGATAACGGTTTTTGTTGCTGAGGGAATCGCAGCTTTGTAGTTAAGGAATTCACCGTCAAGAAGTCTTGAAATAATCTGATAACCGCAAAGTTCAAAGATAATGTGTCTTTTGCCAACGCTGATTGTAACGATTCCTTCATCCTCTTTCATCAGCTTCATAACTTCCGAAAGAGTTTTTGCAGGAACAACAAACGAGAGAACCTCGCCGCTGTAATCAATATTTTCGTTACGGATTGCAAGGCGCACGCCGTCAACGGCAATAAGTCTGATATGATTTTCTTCAACTTCAAACTTAACGCCTGTATGAACGATTTTGCTGTCCTTTACGGATACGGAGAAAATTGTTTTTCTGATCATATCCTTAAGGATTTCCTGACTTACGTTAACGGGATATCCGCCTGAAACTGAGGGAAGGTCGGGATATTCCTCGGCTGAAATGCCGATAAGAGTTGATTCGAACTCGCCGCAGGTAATTGCAGCAATATTTCTCTGATCGCTGAAGATGCTTACGGTTGATTCAGGTAATTTTCTCAAGGTTTCGCTGAACATATGGGCATTAAGAACAAGCTCACCTTCCTCCTCAATCTTTGCAGGGATTGAGGTTGTGATGCCCATTTCAAGGTCATAACCCGTAAGGGTAAGTGTGCCGTCCTTTGCAACCATAAGTATACCCTCAATGGCAGGGATTGCAGTTTTGGTTGAAGCTGCTCTCTGAACATTCTGGCAAGCTTCGGAAAGCTCTGTTGTGTTGCAAAAAATCTTCATTTTTGTTCCTCCTTGGTTTTCCACAGGGGAAAAGCCTTTCTGATGCCGCTTGCGGCAAAAAACAATTTTTTAAAGTTTATATATGAATATATAATATCTTATTTATAGTAGTAATAGTAGGGGGCGTTAAAATATGGTATAACTCCCGAAACCCTTGAAAAACAAGGAATTTTTGTTAAATATTTTCAACATTTATTTGTTGATAACTTAAAGTTATTAACATGGCAATTTCAGGAAAAGTGGACAGGTGGAAAACCGCAATGTGGATAAGTATAAATATGTGGAAAACTTTTGTCACAAAATGCGGAATTTTTACATATCACTTCTGCCTTCAATTGCACGGATGAGGGTAAATTCATCTGCATATTCAAGGTCTGCACCAACGGGAACACCGTAAGCAAGGCGGCTGACCCTGACTCCCAGAGGTTTAATCAGCCTTGATATGTACATCGAGGTTGCCTCACCCTCTACCGTGGGGTTGGTTGCCATAATGATTTCTTTGACGGTATCGTCGCTGAGCCTGAGAAGAAGCTCTTTGATGCAGATATCCTCGGGGTTAACGTCATTCATAGGTGAAATTACACCGTGAAGCACGTGATAAAGCCCGTTGTATTCGTGGGTGCGCTCCAATGCAATAACGTCTCTGGGGTCCTCAACAACGCAGATAGTTGATTTATCCCTTGAGGGCGATGAGCATACGGAACAGACCTCGCCGTCGGTCAGGTTGCAGCATACGCTGCATCGCTTTATTGAGCTGCGTGCATTAAGAATGGCTTCCGTGAATTTTTTTGCATCCTCATCGCTTAATGAAAGCATATGGAATGCAAGCCTTTGCGCACTTTTTCTGCCTACGGACGGCAGACGGGCAAATTGCTCAATCAGCTTTTCAAGTGATGGTGTGAATCCGCTCATCAGAAAAGACCGGGAATTGAAAGGCCGCCTTTAGCTCTTTCCATACCCTTCTCCATAGCTTCGTTAGCCTTGCGGATGCTCTCGTTGAAAGCGGAAATGATAAGGTCCTGAAGCATTTCAACGTCTTCGGGGTCAACAACTTCGGGCTTAAGGTTGATTGCGACAACTTCGTGAGCGCCTGTGACAACAACTTCAACTGCGCCGCCGCCTACTGTTGAGGAAAATTCGGTTTCTTCAACCTCCTGCTGAATCTTCTGCATATTTTCCTGCATTTCCTGAATTTTTTTCATCATATTGCCGCCCTGATTTGCGCCGCCGGGAATTCTTGCTTTCATATTTTTATCCTCCGTTACCGTTAAAAGTATTTATTTTAGCCTTTAAATTTTCTAAAGGACTGGTTGATGCTTTGGGTTTTTCTGTGTTTGAAACCGCAATCTTCATTTTTCTGCCCATAACCTCGTAAACTGCTCTTGCAAGCTCTTTTGAGTGAGTATCGGTGCAGATGAAATCAAAAAGAGTGGGGTTATCTGAATGAATAACAACTCTTCCGCTTTTGATTGATGCGGTTGAGTTTGCCATAATTCCGAAAAGCGGAATGTCATAGCGCATAATTTTGTCAAGCACTTCGGGCCATTGCTCAAAATTGCCGTCGGGTATTTCGGCATCCGATTCGGGAGCCTTTGCAGGTGCAGGTTGAGGAGCAGGCTGTGGTGCGGGCTGAGGTGCAGGTGCAGGCGGTGCTTCCTCGGGCACAGGGGGTTTTTCCTCTTTCACGGGAGCAGGCTCTGCAGGTTTTTGAGCAGGAGCGCTGACGGGAGGAGGAGCAACGGGTGCCTTTTGCACGGGTGCAGGTGCGTTACCGCTTGAAATTGCGGCAAGCTTTTCTTCAATTGCGCTGATTCGCATTTCAAGGTCGGCGGAAATTCCGTCCCCTGATGATACTGACGGTGCGCACATCTTTATGACAGCCGCTTCAAGCTGAATCTTTTTGTTTGCGGCATTTTTGATATTTTTTGCAGTCTGCTCAAGCACCTCAATGCAGGAAAGTATCTTTGAGAGTTTAAGCTGTGCTGCTCTTTCTTTTATTTTTTCAAGCTCGTCCTTTGAGCAGACGATAAGTCCCTCGCAGTCAGCAACTGTTTTTGCAACCATAAGATTACGGAAATGGAGAGTAAGCTCTGTACAAAGGCTGTCGATATCACAGGAATCGCTGTGAAGCTTTGAAACAAGCCTGAGTGCGTTTGTGAAATCACCGTTTGCAACAAATTCGGAGAATGAGAAAAGATGAACGGTGCCTGCAATGCCTGCCGCATCGCTGACGGCATTTTCATCAATATCAGTTCCCATTGCAAAACATCTGTCGAGGAGAGAAAGTGCGTCTCTCATACCACCGTCTGCAATTCGTGCAATGAGGCTTGCTGCATTGGGAGTGAGATTTACGTTTTCTTTTTCCGCAACGTACATAAGTCTTGCCGTAATATCCTCGGGAGCAATGCGCTTGAAGTCAAAACGCTGACATCTTGAAAGAATTGTTGAGGGCAGCTTATGGATTTCTGTTGTTGCAAGAATGAATATAACGTGTGAAGGCGGCTCTTCAAGAGTTTTGAGCAGCGCATTGAATGCGCCGATGGAGAGCATATGCACCTCGTCGATGATATAAACTCTGTATTTTGCGTTGGCAGGAGTAAAATTGGCTTCCTCGCGCAGGTCTCTGATATTATCAACACCGTTGTTGCTGGCAGCGTCGATTTCGATAACGTCAAGAATTGAGCCGTTTTCAATTCCTCTGCAGATTTCACATTCGTTGCAGGGGTTACCGTTGACGGGGTTGAGGCAGTTAACTGCCTTTGAAAGAATTTTTGCGCAGGTTGTTTTACCCGTACCTCTTGAGCCTGTGAAAAGATATGCGTGGGATATTCTGCCGCTTTCAAGCTGATTCTGCAAAGTTCTTGTAACGTGAGGCTGGCCGTAAACGTCGGCAAAATCTTTTGGTCTCCACTTGCGATAGAGTGCCTGATACATTCCTTTCACATCCTTACTTAAAATACTGAATATAAAAACAGAGCTTTCTTTTGGTCATATGGCGGTAGGCAGACTGTGGCGCACAAGACTGTCCGCTTAATGCTGCTCGGTTCACCCGCCTGACATGGTTCACGGTGCCCTGTCGCACAGGACCCACACGCCACATGACCAAAAGAAAGCTCTTTCTGCCATTATTATTTACTATAGTATTATATAATATAATTATAATAATATCAAGTTAAATTTTTATGAATTTAAGGTGTTTTTGAAAAAAACAGATGTTTTTCAGGTATATTTTTTTCACATTTCCCGTTATTCTGAATATTTTATTAGTAACAGTTACTCAGGAGGGCTGACAATGAATGAAGCATATTTTTTGGGCTCCAGCGGAAAAAACGGATTTTTCAGTTGTTTTTCCCAGCTTACACCAAAAATTGAAGGACAGTATACATATATATTAAAAGGCGGTCCGGGCACGGGAAAATCATCCATGATGAAGAAGATTGCGGATGAATTGGAAAAAAGAGACATTGAATGTGAGAGAATTTTTTGCTCGTCGGACCCTGCTTCGCTTGACGGAGTTATTTTTCCCTCGTTGAGAGTGAGCGTATGCGACGGCACTTCGCCCCATTGCCTTGACCCCGATTATCCCGGCGCAACGGGTGAAATCATCAATCTCGGGGAGTGCTGGGACAAAGAAAAACTCTTTGAAAACAAGGAGAAAATAATTGACCTGACAGACAAAAACAAAGCCTGCCACAAACGCAGCAGGAGGTTTATTGAATCGGCATTTTCGATTTTTGCAGACGGTGAAAAAATCTGTCTTGATTGCCTTGACGAAACACGGCTGATGCGTTATGCATCAAGGGTTGCGGGCAGATATTTCAAAAAGCCTTCTGCCACAATCGGCACGGAAAAAACAAGGCTGCTTGATGCAATCACCCCCGAGGGATATCTGTTTCTCGGTGACACGGTGAGGGCACTTTGCAGCGAAATAATCGTGTTTGAGGATGATTTCGGAATTGCGGCATCAAAGCTGATTTCGGAGCTTCGTTCATATGCAATTGCAAGCGGTTTTTCCGTTATTTCAAGCCCTTGCACGGGCAGAGAAAAAACAATCCGACACGTTATAATCAAAGAATTGTCCATAGGATTTTTTACTGCGGATAAGCTTTGCAGCCTGAATATTCTGCCTGCAAAAAGCGTGAATTTAAGGCGGTTTTATTCTTATTCGGATCTGAATTCCCACAAATCAAGGCTTACTTTTGCCAAGAAAGCGGCAAATGAGCTGATGAATGAGGCAATAATTTCCCTGAAATCTGCCAAGGAAGTTCACGATGACCTTGAAAAATGCTACGTTGATGCAATGAATTATGAAAAAATCAATCTTATTGCAAATGAATTGATTGAGAGAATCTGGAAAAGCGAATGGTGGAGCGAGGAGTAAAAAATTCGGAATTATTGTTTTGCGGCATTTTTACTTATTACAGAGATATAATCTGTAATATCACCAATTTTAAATAATTATAACCATATGGTTATGGTAAATTGTATTTTAAAATATCCGTGACAGAACGTCAATAACCAAACAGTAATAAACCCGTTATGAGGTGTCAGCTCATAACGGGTATTTTTTTATTCCACAGCATCAAAGCAGAGAATTGCTGTGAACTTTTCGTTTTTTGCAGAAATTTCAAGGGTTCCGCCCTGAAGCTCCGCAAGACTTTTTGCAATTGAAAGTCCGAGACCGTTGCCCTCGGTGTGCCTTGAACTGTCGCCTCTGACAAATCGTTCCAGCAGTTCGTCGCCCTCAATCTTAAGAGGTTTACCCGATATGTTGGAGACGCTTACAACGGCTTTTCCGTCTTTTTCATCAAGGATAATTTCAAGGTCCGTACCTGCGGCACCGTATTTGCACGCATTGTTGAAAAGATTGGAGAAAATTCGCCACAGCCATTCGCCGTCACCCATAACGTAAACGTCTTCTTCAGGCATAATGACTCTGGGCAGAATCTCGCTTTCGTCAAGCTTAAGAGCAAAGCCGTCAAGAGTCTGTTCAATAACAATGTTAAGGCTTGTTTTTTCGCTCTTGACCTCAATATTGCCTGAAGTAATCTGCGAAACCTCAACAAGATTGTTTGCAAGCACCGTCAGCCTTTCCGTGTGCTTTGTAACAATGGCAAGGTATTCCTTTCTCTGCTCCTCGGTCAGGTCGTCACGCTGAAGAAATTCAATGTAGCTCTTGATTGTTGTAAGGGGAGTCTTGATATCGTGAGAAACGTTGGTGATAAGCTCATTTTTCAGTTTTTCACTCTTAAGCTCCTGATCAACCGCTTTGTGGATTTCTTTCTTTATCTGGTCAAGATTTTTGCCGTGAGCGCGGATACTTGAAATAGTCAGCTTCTTTGTGATTTCGTCGCCGAGAACACCCTGAGCAAGTCGCTGACCCTCTTCCTTAACGTAATAAAGATTGATTGCAATCATTGCAAAAACGGGAATAACAATCAGCCTTGTGATAGCCCAGATTATAATGAATATCAGCACAACCGAACGGGTATCCGAGGTTTTGTCAAGCACTCCGAAATAGGTGAGCGAAATAAGAATTGCCGCCTCAACGAGGAAGAATACGATAATTCCGCCAATCAGCTTTCTGAAGGGAGAAATTTCGTGAACCTTTCGTCTTACGTTTCTGGGAGTTTTACGTTTGAACTTGCGGTAAATCATATAAATGATTGTGTTTTTATATAATTTACCCATTTTGACTCTTACGGAAAGAGTTGTGAGATAAGTCTGAATAACAAGAATTGCCGCAACGCAGGTGAACATAATAACCACGTTGTTGAGAACCATTTCAACGTCTGCCGCCGTTGTCAGGCTTATGATTACCCACGCAACAACGAATAGCAGACCAAGCACAACCGTGCAGAAATCCAGAGGCAGTTTATCAATCAGACCTGGAACAATTTCGCCCGTGTTGTTGTCTGTTTCGCCTGCATTGATTGTGAGTATGCAAAGGAAAATAACGATAACAAGTATGCAGAAGAAAAGAACCGCAAAGAGGAAGAATTTGAGGGAGTTTGCGGCGGTTATCCAGCTGAAAGCGTGGGAATATTTATCCGTTGCCTGCTGCTCGCTCTCTTCAACAATGGCATAAGTGAGGCGAACGGGAATTATATTTCCGCTTTCGTCGGTGGTGATATAATCCGTGCTTCCTCCGTATTCCGTTTTTTGCTGCAATTCTTCAAAGGTGACTTTGTCATTCTCCGTGCTGTCCAGCAGAATTTTTCCGCTTGCAACGTCGGTGATTATGAAAACAAAGTTAGAATTCTTTAAGGAAAACTTTTCTTTGTAATAATTCAGGCGGTAGGTGTCCTTGCCTTCGTTGACGCAGTTGAAATAGTCGATTGCCTGCTCGGAGTCGTTCAGCGAATAAATCTGAACCGCAACGCTTCTTGCTGTGTTGCCGTTGTCGTTTTTCTCGTAGAAATTATATTCAAAAAGATAATTCATACCGAGTATGCAGCCGACAGCCACCACCGTCAGAATAATAAGGAGTATTATGGCAGATGTGCGGTCAGATTCCGAACGCAACTGTCCGTTTTTCAATTTTCATCACTCCTTGATATCTTTTCGGGAACTTTTTTGCTTACCATTTTGTAGCCGTGACCCCAGCTGGAAATCAGAATTTCGGGGTTGGCAGGATCAATTTCAATTTTTTCTCTCAGGTGGCGGATATGAACGGTAACCGTATTTTCCGCACCGAGGGGGTCATCGCCCCACACAAGACGATAAATCTGCTTGGGCGGAAAAACCTTGTCAGGATTTTCCATAAAGAATTTAAGAAGCATCATTTCCGTGGGAGTCAGGTTGATAGGGTCACCGTCAATGGTTGCGGATTTTGAATCAACGTCAAGCTCAATGCTGCCGTTGCGGAGAATATTTGATTTGGGCGCATTTGCAACCGACCCGCCGAAGCGCACGTAGCGGCGAATCTGTGACTTGACTCTGGCAATAACCTCAACGGGGTTGAAGGGCTTTGTGATATAATCGTCCGCACCTGCGTTGAGACCCATAATTTTATCCGTGTCCTGACTTTTTGCCGTCAGCAGAATAACGGGGATGTTGTTGCCGTCCTCACGCAGACGGGTCAGGGCACGCATACCGTCCATAACGGGCATCATAATATCCATAAGCAACAGATGAATGTTTTGATTCTGAATTATCTCCAGAGCCTGCTTGCCGTTTTCTGCTTCAAGGATATTATAGTTATCGCTGCCTTCAAGATAGATTTTTAACGCTGAACGGATATCTGCCTCGTCATCGCAAATAAGAATATTATACATAGTCAAATACCTCTCTTTAATTGATAAGGGTATATATAACTAATTATATCAGCAAAGCAAGAACAAATAAACACTTTTTTAAATTTTTTATCGAAAAAAGACTATAAAAAAATTTAAAATAATACTTGACATTTGCTTTCGTCTTTGCTATAATCTCTCTTGCAGTTGCGGATGTAGCTCATCTGGTAGAGCGCCACCTTGCCAAGGTGGAGGTAGCGAGTTCGAGCCTCGTCATCCGCTCCATAACCGCTTCATTGAAGCGGTTTTTCGTGTTTTCGGGGGTAGTTATCCACTTTTCCCACACGTTATCAACATTTTTATTTCTTTAAAGGAAAAAACCATCCAAAACGGATGGTTTTATTTTTTTGCTTTTATTCGAGTGCGGCAAGGATATTTGCAATTCTTGCAAGGTCATCCTTGTCAAAAAATGCAATTTCCAGAGTTCCGCTTTCTTTGCCGCTTTTGGTAATAACCCTTGCTTTTCTGCCAAGGCTGTTGTTCAGCGAAAGTTCAACCTCGTCAAAGAAGGTGTTCCTTGAGGATGCCTTCTTTGTTTCTTTTTTCTCTGCTGTAAGTGACTTGACAAGCTTCTCCGTTGCTCTTACGGAAAGTGATTTTGCAACAACAAATTCTGCCGTTGAGATAATCAGTTTTTCATCGGTGAGGGAGGCGAGTGCTCTTGCGTGACCTGCGGAAAGCTTGTTTTCACGAATCATATCAAGCACAGCTTCGGGAAGCTTGAGCAGGCGGAGTGCATTTGCAACAGCAGGACGTGACTTGCCGACACGTTGTGCGGCTTCTTCCTGAGTGAGGTTGAAATCTTTCATAAGGCTTGCAAAACCGAAAGCCTCTTCAACGGGGTTAAGGTCTTCTCTCTGAAGATTTTCAATAAGAGAAATAACCGCAGCCTCGGTGTCTGAAAGTTCCTTGATTATAACGGGAACCTGTGTGAGACCTGCAATGCGGCTTGCGCGCCAACGTCTTTCACCTGCAATGAGCTGATATCCGCCGCCGATCATAGGACGGACAAGCAGGGGCTGAAGCACACCATGCTGAGCAATTGAATCCGCAAGCTCGGAGAGAGCTTCCTCATCAAACTGCTTTCTTGCCTGATCCTTGTTGGGTTCAATTTCCATAAGGGCAAGTTTTACGGGTTGACCTGCGCCTGTTTCTTCAAGTGAGTTATCCATAAGCAGAGAATCAAGACCTCTGCCGAGTCCGCTTTTTTTGGGTGCCATATATATTCTCCTTATTTACCGTTTAATTTAAGAAATTCATCCGCAAGGTCGTTGTATGCGTGAGCGCCTTTTGAGGATTTGTCATAGTACATAACGGGCTGACCGTAGCTGGGTGCCTCCGAAAGACGGACGTTTCTGGGAATGACCGTTGAATAAACCTTTTTGGGGAAGCAACGCTTGACTTCCTCAACAACCTGCTGAGTCAGGTTAAGCTGACCGTTATACATTGTCAGCAGTACGCCCTCGATTTCTATGTAGGGGTTGTAAAGACGCTTGACCGTGCGCACGGTTGAAATGAGCTGTGAAAGACCCTCCAGCGCAAAGAATTCGCATTGAATGGGAACAATCAGAGTGTCTGCGGCACAAAGACCGTTAAGAGTGATAAGACCCAGCGAGGGGGGACAGTCCAGAAAAATGAAATCAAACTTGTCCTTGATAAGTGCAAGGGAGTTTTTGAGCCTTGATTCTCTTTTCTGAGTTTCAACAAGCTCAAGCTCTGCGCCTGCAAGGTCCATACTTGAAGGCATAACAAAAACGTTGTCATAAGGGGTTTTAACAATTGCCTCTTCTGCAGGACAGCCGCCGATAAGCACGCTGTATGATGACTTTTCAAGACCTCTTTTGTTGACTCCCAAACCGCTTGTGGAGTTACCCTGAGGGTCGATATCAACAAGCAAAACTTTGTATCCTTTGCTGCCGAGGGCGGCAGTAAGGTTAACGGCAGACGTGGTTTTGCCAACGCCGCCTTTCTGGTTGACTATTGCAACGGTTTTTCCCAAAATAATCTCTCCCGAATGTATATTATATAATGTAATAGTAATTTCATCACTTTTTACAGTATAACATATAAATTTATAAAAGAAAAGACAAAAAATAAAATAAAATTGTTTCACGTGAAACAGCAAGAGGGGCAGGAATTAACCTGCCCCTCCCGCTGTGGATGTGGGTGTGAAAGAGAAAGATATGGTAAATTAGGAGATATCAAAGTTAAGCCGAGGTCTTTTTTGCCCGTATAACGCAATTTCCCGTTTTGGGTATGCGGACAATATATTCGATATATTCATCCGTTTCGCTTTTGGCGGAATCTGCCTCAATTCCTGCGCGCCTCATAGTGTCAACTGCGTGGTTGAGGGTATTGACGAAAATACGCACGTCCTTGAAAAGCTTCACGGGCGGCTGTCTGCGGCGATTGTCAGCGTTGAGTATCTGGTCAATGAGCTTTTCCGATTCTTCAACGTTGAGCCTTTTCTCTGCAATAATTGAAAGTGCCCGTTCAATCTGTGAAAGGGTAGAGAGCTTCAGCAGGGCTCTTGCGTGACGCTCCGACAGATTTTCCTGAACAATTTTCAGGCGGATTTCCTCGGGTAAGCGAAGCAAACGCAGTTTATTTGAGATTGTGGGTTGCGCTTTGCCCAGCTTTTTGCAGACCTCGTCACGGCTCATACCGTATTCATTGATAAGCTTGTCTATTGCAAGAGCCTCTTCAAAAAAGCTCAGGTCGGTGCGTTGTATGTTCTCAATGAGGGCAAAAAGTGCGGACTTGCTGTCGCTTGCTTCCATTATAATGCAAGGAATTTTGGTGATTCCCACAAGTCTTGATGCCCTCAGCCGTCTTTCGCCCGATATAAGTTCATATTGTCCTTTGCCGTTGACCCTGACTGCAATGGGCTGAATAATTCCGTTTTGCCTGATGCTCTGGGCAAGACCTTCAAGCTCATCAAAGTCAAACCGCTGACGGGGTTGGTTTGGATTGGGATAAATCTCTTCCTGAGGAACAAGAATTATTTGTCCGCCGATTTTGTATTTGTTGTTCTTCAAACAGTAAATCCCCCTTTCGATGTCTCAATCATAGCACCGAAAAGGGGGATTGTCCAGCAAAAGTCATCGTCAAAAGAAGCGACAAAATGACAATTCATATTAAATTTAAAGAGGCTTTTTGGCAATCTGTGCAGAGGGTCTGGGATATTTGGGCGAAATTTGCGATATCTTTTTGATAACAACAAGTGTTCTTTCGCCGCCGTCGGAAAGTGAAAATGACTTTTCTGCAATGATTTTTCCGCCAAGAGTCTTGATAGCAGCCTTTGCACCGTCAATTTCTTCCTGTGCCTTTGCGCCTTTCATTGCAATGAAAAGACCGTTTTGCTTCACAAAAGGCAGGCAATATTCGCAAAGAACATTCAGCGCCGCAACCGCGCGGGAACAAACAAAGTCAAACTTTTCTCTGTATTCCTTGCTCTGACCTGCTTCTTCTGCACGTGTGTGAAGGGTTGTTGCAATCAGACCAAGCTCATTGACCGTATTCTCAACGTATTTCAGCTTTTTTGCGGTGCTGTCAATCATAGTCAGGTCAATGTCAGGACGCATTATCAGCAGGGGGATGCCTGGAAAGCCTGCACCCGTGCCAACGTCAAGCACTCTTGCGCCTGCAGGAATTTCTGCGGCTGTCAGCACGGAAATGCTGTCTGCAAAATGCTTGACCGCAATGCCGTCAGGGTCTGTGATTGCGGTTAAGTTCATTGTTTTGTTCTGCTCAACAAGCAGGTCGGAAAGCATATCAAAACGGCTGATTTGCTCATCTGTAACTGCAATTCCGAGCTTTTCAGCGTCGGAAATCAGAAGGGATGTGTTAAACATTTATACCGTTCCTCTCAAGATAAATAAGTAAAACTGAAATATCGGCAGGTGAAACGCCTGAAATTCGGGAAGCCTGACCCACGGTTTCGGGGCGGATTTTGGAGAGTTTCTCCATTGCTTCAAGGCGCAAACCCGTTATCTGATTGTAATCAAGGTCCTCGGGCAGACGTTTGACCTCAAGGCGACGCAGTTCATTTATCTGCATCTGCTGGCGTTTGATATATCCCTCATACTTGATATCAATCTCAACCTGCTCAAAAACGTCGTCAGGCAGGTCGGGTCTGGTAGTGTCAAAGGGGGCAAGTGCCTCGTAATTAACCTGCGGTCTGCGTAGGAGTTCAATCATTTTAACGCCTTTTTCAAGGGCAGATGTTTCACGTGAAACAAGCATTGCGTCAATTTCGGGTGTTTTGGGGATTGAAAGAGCCGCAATTCTTTCTCTTTCCTCGGCAATCTGTTCAAGCTTTTTGAGGAATTCAGCGTATCTTTCCTCGCTGATAAGTCCTGCCTTGTAGCCGATTTCCGTCAGTCTGCGGTCTGCGTTATCCTGCCTGAGAATGAGTCGGTATTCGGAGCGAGAGGTCATCATTCTGTAAGGGTCGGAGCAGCCTTTGGTAACAAGGTCGTCAATCAGAGTGCCTATGTAAGAGGTTGTTCGGTCAAGAATAAGGGGTTCTTTGCCCTGAATTTTAAGGGCGGCATTCACACCTGCCACAAGACCCTGAGCCGCAGCTTCCTCATATCCGCTGGAGCCGTTGAACTGACCTGCACCGTAAAGACCGTCAAAATCCTTGAATTCAAGGGTCTGTCGGAGAGAAAGAGGGTCAACGCAGTCATATTCTATGGCATATGCGGTGCGCAGGAACTCTGCTTTTTCGAGACCGGGAATACTGCGGACGATTTTCAGCTGAACGTCCTCGGGAAGTGAGGACGAAACACCCTGCAGATACATTTCATCCGTATTTGCACCGCAAGGCTCAACGAATATCTGATGGCGTTCTTTTTCTGAAAAACGGACTATTTTATCCTCGATGCTGGGACAGTATCGGGGTCCCACACCGTCAATTTTGCCCGAATAAAGGGGCGAACGGTGAAGATTTTCAAGGATGATACGCTTGGTTTCTTCACCAGTATATGTGATATAACAAGGTTCTGTGTTGCGGACTTCAATGTCTTTTCTGTATGAAAAATGAGTAATTTTTTCGTCACCGTACTGAGGCTCAAGGCTTTTGATATCAACACTTCTGCGGTTGATACGGGGAGGAGTGCCCGTTTTGAAGCGACGGGTCATAACTCCAAGCTCTTTGAGTGCCTTTGCAAGCTCAACGGAGGGGAACATTCCGTCAGGTCCGCTGTCATAGGAAACGTCACCGATGAACACTTTGCCTGCAAGGAAAGTGCCCGTTGCGATGATAACAGCCTTTGCTCTGTGGAGGGCTTCAAGCCTTGTTTTCAGTACCCATTCGTCACCGTCTTTGCGGATATCAATGATTTCTGCCTGACGGAGATACATATTTTCCTGCCTCTCCATAACAGCTTTCATATAGTCCGAATATGCACGACGGTCAATCTGAGCACGCAGACTGTGCACCGCAGGACCTTTGCCCAGATTGAGCATTCTGTTCTGCAGTGTGTTCAGGTCAGCGGCAACACCCATTTCGCCACCGAGGGCATCAATCTCGCGCACAAGGTGACCCTTTGACGTGCCGCCGATTGAAGGGTTGCAGGGCATATTGCCGACCCAATCAAGATTGATTGTAAAAACTGCCGTTTTGCATCCGAGACGGGCGGCAGCAAGACCCGCTTCAATTCCTGCGTGTCCTGCGCCGATAACGGCAACGTCAAAATTTTCAGAAATGTATTCCATAAAAACACCACTTGAATTTATCCACATCCGCAAAGAGAAACGTGGAAAACTTTTTGTAAAGTCAAAAAATAAGGTCTGCAAAAACTCTCGTCTGGAGACGATAGAAATTTTTGAAACGATGCTCAGGTCATTTTGATTCAAGCAATCGTCTGTATTCCAAAATCGGCTTTATTATTCCAAAAAAGCATCAAAAACGGGTATTATAATGCTGATAAAGAAAAATAATCCGTGATTTTTTACTGTTTTTTACTTTCCGACACAGAATCTTGAGAAAACCTCGTCAACAACCGCTGAGGTGGCTTTTTCGCCCGTCAGCTCAAGAAGAGCGTCAATTGCGCAGTCAGCGCAGACGTTGACTGCATCAAGAGTCATTCCCGAGTGAATTGCGGCGATTGCATCTCTGATGCTGCCAAGAGCATTCACGCAACATTGCCTCTGTCTTTCGCTTGTGAGGCAGGCAGCATTGGGATTGAATTCATCTGTTGAGCAAATTTTGGCAACAGCCTTTTCAAGGTCGTCTCTGCCTTCGCCCGTGGAGGCGGAAAGCTCAACCACAAATTCAAATGAGTCGGAAATAATTTTTCTGTCAGCCGCAAGGGGCAGGTCTGCCTTGTTGAGCAGAGCAATGGCTTTTTTATCCTTGCTGCTGTTGATGATATCAAGGTCATCGTCGGTGAGAGGCTCGCTGCCGTCAAAAACAGCGAGGAGAAGCTCCGCACGCTCAAGACGCTGTCTTGCAAGGCTGACACCGATATTTTCAACCACGTTTTCCGTTTCACGGATACCTGCGGTGTCGGCAACGCGCATTATAATTTCACCGAGCACAATTTTTTCCTCAACAACGTCTCGGGTGGTGCCTGCGATGTCGGTAACGATGGAGCGCTCAAAGCCCGTAAGCATATTCATCAGAGTGGATTTGCCTACGTTGGGCTTGCCGACTATAACAGCATCAATGCCGTCTGTAACGGCTCGTCCGCAGTCGTAGCGTCGGATTATATCTGATAATTCTTTTTCGGCATTTTCAAATACGGGAAGCATATCTGCGGCACTTGTGTCCTCGATATCGTCGTCGGGGTAGTCAACCCAGGCGGCAAGGGACGCGCAGATTGAAATAACGGACTGTGCAACACCTCTGATTTCACGGCTCAGGTTGCCGTCAAGGGTGTTGAGTGCCGCTGATGCGGCTTGCTGACCCGATGCGCTGATAAGTGCCATAACACTTTCGGCGGCGGCAAGGTCGATTTTTCCGTTAAGGAAAGCACGTTTTGTGAATTCACCTGCTTCTGCAGGAGTTGCACCTGCGTTGAGTGCGGCACGGAGTACACGCTTTGTGACGTAAAGACCGCCATGGCAGGAAATCTCCGCCACGTTTTCGCCCGTATAGCTTGCAGGCGCACGAAAAACGAGGCAAACCGCCTCGTCAATTTTATCGTTATTATCAAAAACATTACCGAAATGGGCGCAATAACCCTTGCTGTCGGCAATACTTTTGCCGCTGACAGGTTTAAAAATTTTTGCTGCAATTTCAAGGGCATCATCGCCCGAAATTCGGATTATTCCTATGCCGCCCGGTGCATTCGGAGTTGCAATGGCGGCGATTGTACGGTTATCCATAGTATCACTCACAAATAAGAGGTATTCTCTGACCCGTTATGCGCCTTGCAATTCGGGAGAATGCAAGGGTTGAGGGCGAATCAGAGGGAGGTCTTTTGCCCGTAACGGTGCTGAATGAAATGTTATAGTCACGGGGCACAACACCGAGAAGCTGTACTCCCGTTTCGTCGATGCATTGGTCAATGTTGAGCAGTCTGCGTTTGCAGACGGGCTTTACCTCAAACATATTTATGACAAGGCGCACGTCATCTTTGCCCATTCTGCGAAGCTCGTCAAAGGCTCTGCCGCAGCTGCGTACGCAGACGTAATCGGGGGTTGAGATAACAATTGCTCTGTCAGCCGCTGATGCGGCAAGCTGAAATCCTCTGTCAATGCCTGCAGGAGCATCGAGAAGAATATAATCATAATCATCTGCAAAAGAACGGAAAAGTTTTGCCGTTGCTTCGGGAGTAAAATCGTCGGTGAAGCTTCTGGGTGCGGCAAGCAGGTCGATTTCTCCTTTGATGACAGCCTGCTCTGCGTCACAACGCTCAAGCAGCAGGTCGCCCCAGTCAAAAACAACCTTTTCCGTAACGTCAAACATTATGTCAAGGGAGCGCAGACCGATGTCGCAATCAACTGCAAGCACCTTTTTGCCCAGCGAGGTCAGGGCGCGGCTGACTCCCGTTACAAACGAGGATTTGCCTGAGCCGCCTTTACCCGAGGCAACGAGAATAATCTGTGACATGGAATTGCTCCTTTCGGAAATGAATTGCACCTGACGGTGTATATTTAGGGAATCAGCACGTTTTCCTGCTGATAGGAATCGAGGGTTTCGCTTCTGCCGTAGTAGTATTCAACGATATCGGCAACTACGGGGGCAACAAATGCGCCCGAGGTCATACCTTCGCCAACAACGGCAATGGCGATTTCGGGATTTTCATAGGGTGCAAAAGCAATAAGGAAGCCGTTGTTTATTTTTACGGAAACACCGTTAATCTTTCGGATTTCCTGAGAAGTACCTGTTTTTGCGGCAACTTTTACGGGCAGATGTGCAAAATAGGATGAACAGTAGCCCGTTGTACCAACCTCAAGCATACCTCTGCGCACGGTTTCAAGTGTTTTTTCGGAAACGCCTGTTTCTGCAACGATTTCCGCCTCGTTTTCAAATACGGTTTCGGAATAATCATAGCTTTTGACGGCTTTTACAAAGTGAGTTCTGTATCTTGTGCCGCCGTTTGCGATTGCGGCGCAGTAGTTGGCAAGCTGAATGGGAGAAAAAAGGTTGCCTGCCTGACCGATTGCAGACTGAACGGTGTAACCCGGCAGCCATTTCTGATTGAGGGATGCACGGTATTCGGGGCTGTCAAGCACACCTGATGCTTCACCAAGTTCACAGCCTGTTTTTGAGCCGAGACCAAAGAGAATTCGGTATTCATTCATCTTTTCGATGCCCATATTTTTACCTACTTCGTAGAAGAAGGTGTTGCAGGATTCGTCAATTGCGTTAACAACGTTAACAAATCTTGTTATATGGGACTGCTCGCACTTGAACTTCTGACCGAGATAGGTATACATTCCGCTGCAATAAACGGTGTAATCTTCATCAATCATACCTTCTTCAAGGGCGGCAATGGCAACGGAGGGCTTCATTGTTGAACCCGTTGCGTAGGTTGAAAGCAGGGCTCTGTTCCACAAGGGTGAGCCTGCGGCTGTGTTAAGTGCAGCTGCATTTTCGCTGTAGGTTGAGATATCGTAGGTGGGATATGATGCGCTGGCGAGGATTGAGCTGTCCTTGCAGTTGAGCACGATAACTGCACCTGCATTTTCAACCATATTGCCCTTTGAGCCTGCGTAGTTGAGCAGAGCCTTTTCAAGTCCGTCCTGTGCAACTTTCTGCAAATCTGAATCTATTGTCAGCACAACGGTGTTGCCCTGAGAGGGGTCTTTTGTAATTTCCGTTGTGTTGTTGCCGTTTTCATCGGTATAAACGGTGGCTTCACCGTCAACACCCTTAAGGTATTTTTCCATAGCAAGCTCAATGCCGCTTTTGCCGATGAAATCGGTAATTTTATAGCCGTCGCTCTTTTTTTCTTTGTATTCGTCAGCATCGATTGCGCCGATTCTGCCGAGAATATGGGGCGCAAGGGTGCCGTCGGCATATTTACGCACGGGGTCAACACGCACGTCAACGCCTTTGTAGAAATTGCTGTTTTCTTTGATTTTTGCAACAATTGCATCGGGCACGTCCGTTGCAAAGGTGTAGGGAGTGCCGATTTTGAAGTAAATGCGCCTCATTTCGTAGCATACGGAGGCAATTTTGCGGGCATCCTCACGGGAATATTCTTCAAGAGAATAATTGCTTACAAGCTCGAGGAAACAGTTTTCCGCAGTAGCATATTCGTTCAGGTCCAGCATAGACGGACCTTTCATTTCGTTAATAAGTTTTTCGCTGTCTTCCTTAAAGGAAATATTGCCGTTGCCGTCAATGACAAGGGGCAGATTATCCGTCCATTCAAGGGAATTGCTCTCAAAAAGGCGGATAAGGCTGAGAATAATTTCGTTGCGCTGAGCCTGCTCTTTTGAGGACGGGAAATATGCGGCATCAAAAATAATGGAATAACCCTGATCGTTGTAGACGAGGGGCTTGCCGTAACAGTCAACAATTTCGCCTCTGGCGGCGGAGATAGTTGCCGTTTTTGAGGAAACGGAAGAGCTTGCGGCATCATATTGCTCGCCTTCGATAAGCTGGACTTTGACAAGGTCAAAGGCAAAAAAAACAAAGAAGGCAAGCATTATGCAAAGAGATATAATACGTCTTTTGGGCGTGATTTTAACGTGCATAACCGAACCTCCTTTTTTGAAATTTATAATTGCTTTATTATTCTTCCGTGAATTTCTTTTCAATCGCCCTTACAACGAGGAAAAGCAAGGGAGTGAGAATAACTGTGTAGAGTATGCAGGGCAGATAGTAGCGCAGAAGCATAAAAGCGGCGCTGTCGGTGCCTGCAACAACAAAATGGAAAAGCCAATATATAATGTTATAAAATAATGCAGAGATAAAAGTGAGAAGAGTTGCGGTGACAATGTTGTTACGCATAATTGTGTTAATCAGCGTGCCGCATCCGAAGCCGACGGCAAGCAGAAAAAGGGCATTGTAGCTTGCGCCCGAGGCAAAAACGTCCCAGAGTGCGCCTGCGAAAAGCCCGAAAACCATTCCCCACACGTCACGCTCATACATAGCGATGCACACAACGCAGGGAATAAGCAATAAAGCCCTGACACCGAAAATCTGCGGAAAAAGGCCGTCTGTATTCTGTAAAACGGACAGCAGCAGCAAAATCAGGGCAAGGCATATCCTGCGGATTATTAAGTTTTTGCGTTGTGTTTCTATTGTCATTGGTTTTGTCCGTCAAAGGAAGTGATGATAAAAACATCGGTGATTTCGCCAAAATCAACGCCGGGTTTGATGATTGCGCTTGCGGAGATATCAACCGTGCCGTCCACAACGTCGGTGATATTGCCGATTATCAGGTCACGGGGAAAAATTCCGCCAACGCCCGACGTGCAGACAATACCGCCTGCGGTAACTGCCGTTGAGGATGCCAGACCTGGCATATGGCAATGACCCTCCTGAGCCAGAGCAACCGTTGAGGTGACGTAGCCCAGATCCCTTGTGCGCACTTCGTAAGCACTTACGTTAACCTTGGGATTGAGGATTGTGTTGACCGTACATTGGGTGGGTGTAACCGATGAAATAACTCCCACAAGGTATTTTCCGTAGATAACGGGGTCGTTGACGCTGATACCGTGAGCAGAGCCTTTGTTGAGAGTGAATGAACCGAGGGAATCTGCGGCATCTCTGCCGATAATTGCCGCCTCGGCAAAAACGTAGTCCGTATGTTCCTCTTTTATTTCAAGGAACTGCTGATAAAACTCATTTTTATGTCTGAGCTGTTCGTAATCAACCAGCTGGTCGGTGAGATTATCAATTTTTTTGCGGAGTTCTTCGTTTTCTTTCAGCAGTTCCGATGAGGATTTGAATGAAATGGGAATATCCGCAAATCCTGACGCCACGTAAGAGGAAAGCCGTGAAAGGGGCCCGAAGATAACGCTTGTTATGCTTGTCAGAGGCGAAGAACCGCTTCTGGAGGCAACAGCAAACACAGAGCCTGCCAACAATGCGGCGGCTATGATTGCAAACATTTTGAATGCTGAGCTTTTCAGAAAGCGGATCATCGGTAATCTCCTTTTTAAATGCAAAGTTCAAAGTGCAAAATGCAAAATGAAGAGTGGGCGTTGCCCATACCCATTTGTTTAAGGACGGGTTTCACTCTTCACTTTTCATTCTTAACTTTTGTGCGTAGCACAAATCAGATATATTTCTTATTGCTTGTGATGCTGAGTGAATCGTTTTCAAGGCAAAGACCTGTGCCGTCTGCAACGCAGTCAAGAGGATTCACAGCAATGTTAACGGGGATTTTGGTTTCTGCAGAGATAAGCTTGTCAAGACCTCTGAGAAGAGCACCGCCGCCTGTGAGCATAATGCCGTGGTCAATGATATCTGCGGCAAGCTCGGGAGGAGTCTTTTCAAGAGTGGACTTAACAGCGTCAACAATCTGTGAAACGGGGTCTGCAAGAGCCTCGCGGATTTCTTCGCTTGTAACGTCAACGTTCTTGGGGAGACCGTCCATAAGGTTTCTGCCCTTGATGTTGATTGTGCCTTCGCCCTCGTAGGGATATGCCGAACCGATTTTGATTTTGATATCTTCAGCGGTTCTTTCACCGATAAGCAGGTTATATTTTTTCTTGATGTAGGAGATGATAGCTTCGTCAAAGTTGTCGCCTGCAACTCTTGCGGAGTTAGCTGTAACAACGTCGCCCAGTGAGATAACTGCAACTTCTGCAGTACCGCCGCCGATGTCAACAACCATGCTGCCTGTTGCTTCGCTTACGGGGAGACCTGAACCGATAGCCGCAGCCATAGGCTCTTCGATAAGGCTTACGTACTTTGCGCCTGCACTCTTTGCAGCGTCGTAAACAGCCTTTCTTTCAACTTCTGTAACACCTGAGGGGATGCAGATAAGAACTCTGATTCTTGAGAAAGGAGTTCTCTTTGTTGTTCTCTTGATGAATGCGGCAATCATTTCCGCAGTGATTTCAAAGTCAGCAATAACGCCGTCCTTAAGGGGACGTACAGCGGTGATTGAACCGGGAGTTCTGCCGATCATCTCCTTTGCTTCCATACCGACTGCAACAACTCTGGGGGGATTGCTTTTCTGGTCAACGGCAACAACGGAGGGCTCTCTGATAACGATGCCCTTACCCTTAACGAAAACAAGGGTATTGGCTGTGCCTAAATCTATACCGATATCTTGTGTAAACAGCATTTTTATATCTCCTTTATTTTAATAGATGTACTCGATTGTGCCGAGGATTTTTGTGATTTCGTCAATCTGGTCTGCCATATCTCTGTCTGAAGTGATTCTGCAGGTGTAGATTGCTGTGCTGTTGCGGAAAACGATGAAGCCCAGATATGAGCCAAGCACGTTGAGGTCCTCGTCTCTGACGCCTGTGTCTGCAACGTATGCATAGAGGAACTCTGCTGTGATGTCATCGGTAATCTGAACCTGACGTGCGCCCTTTTCAGCTGAGGGATGAAGTTTCTTTAACTGAACAAGCAGGTTGTTGTATTCGTCAACAACGTCGTTGAGTTTTTTGTCTGTTGAAACTGAAATAGTAACAACATCCTTTGTGCCGTCCTTGCTGATAACAAGGTCTGCAAAGCTGAGCTTATCTGACCAGCCGTTGGGAATTGTGAGAGCGAATCTGGGGCATTCGATTCTGTTGCCGACAACGATTGCATGGTCGATAGCAACGGGTTTTGTTTCGTATTCGCCGTTTTCACCCTTAACGTTTTTGCCGTTAGCGTCGGTAACAAGAACGATAAGGTTGCCTGCCTGGTCTCTTGCGATTCCGCCGTCTTCCTTGGTTACTGCGGCGTAATTCTGACCGTCAGCGGCAGAAACAACTTCGCCGCCCTTGATTTTGGGCTTACAGGCTGTGAAGCAGGTAAGAACAATTATTGCTGTAAGAATAAGAGCAAAATATTTTTTCATGGTATGAATCCTTTCTTTGCTTCTCAGCCGTTAAGGGCTTTGAAAGCGTTTTTGTTATTTTTATAAAGAGATTTATATACCTCGTAGTTGCGGTCGTAAACCTCTTTGTTTTTGGGATTGGGAACAAAGGTTTTCTTTGCAGGGATAAGTCTTTTTGCGTGGGAAACGTCATCGATAACACCGAGACCTACTGCCATAATAACCGCCGCACCGACTGCACCGACGTTCTGTGGGCTGTCAACGGTTTCAACGGTTCTGCCTGTAATATCGGCAAGAATCTGGCAGGTTACGTCGGAGAGTGCGCCGCCGCCCACAAAGCGGATAACGCTTGAAGTCTTGATTTTCTTATCCTGAGTTTCAAGGAACCATCTCATATGCATACATACGCCCTCAAGAACTGAACGGATAAGCTCGGTTTTGCCTACGTCAAGGCTGATGTTGAAGAACATTCCCCTTGCGTTGGGGTCTTCAAAGGGACATCTGTTGCCGTGGAGCCACGGAGTGAAGATAACGCCCTGACTGCCTGCAGGGATTTCGTCAACAACCTTTGAAAGATAATCGTAAAGGCTTGTGTATATTGTTTCTTTTGACTGAACAACATCTGTTTTGTCAAGGAAGATGCCGATTTCGTCAAGTGCCAGATGGTCTTTTACCCATTCGAGGCACTTGCCTGCGGTTTCAAGCTCTGCAAAGTAGTTGAAGCTGTCCTTCTGTGCACCGATGATTGCGGCAATCATTGCGGAAGCGTCAACAACGCTCTTGTCAACAACGGTTGAAACCCAACCTGACGTGCCGTTGTAAACGTGGGTTTCGCCAAGCTCAACGCTGCCTGCGCCAACACCGATAAGCGATGCGTCACCGCCGCCGCCGAATACAGCTGTACCGGGCTTGAGACCGAGCTCTCTTGCAGCCTTTTCTGTCAGACCGCCAACCCAGTCGGTGGATTCAACGATTTCGGGCAGATGGTCAATATTGACGCCCAGAAGCTTACAGATTTTTTTGCTGAAGCATTCCTTGCCTTTGCGAATGTCATAAAGAAGAGTGCCGAATGCGGAGTCTCTTGTCATAACACATCTGTCGGTCATACGGCAGATTATGTATTCCTTGACGTCAAGCCACTTGTAAACTCTCTTGAAGTTTTCGGGCTCGTTTTCCTTGACCCAGTTGTATTTCCAGACGGGGTCTTTTACGCTGGCGGAAACTGCGCCTGTGATTATGAGTGAGGGAATCAGCTTGAATATGTTTGCGCCTGCAATCTGAATTCCGTTTGCAATGCCTTCCTTGATTTGTTTTTTTGCTCTCTGGTCCATATAGCTGAAAGCTCTGTGGACGGGCTTGAGGTCTTTATCAACGAGCACAAGACCCTGCATCTGCGAGCAGAAGGAAATACCCTCGACCTGTATGGGGCTTACGTCGCATTTTGAAAATATTGTTCTTGTTGTGTTGCAGATTGCCTGCCACCATTCATCGGGGTCCTGCTCGGCACCGCCGTTAGGCAGAATATAAAGCTTATAGCCTTCCATAGCTGAAGCAAGGAGCTTAATCTCTTTTTCGATTTCGAAAAGGCAGGTTTTGACGCCTGTTGTTCCGATGTCGTAAGCAATAACGTATTTCTTGCTCATATAATCCTCCTGAAACCCTGATGCACCGCATCATTTTAATTATATCCCTTTACGGGTAAATTTTATTAAAAAACTGTTACCGAAAAGTAACTTTTATTCGGGAATCTTTGCAACGTCAATCCATTCTTTTGCCGCCGATGCTTCAAAAAGCTCGTCGCAGCTCAGTTCAACCGCGCTGCTTGCGCTGCCTGCCGCAGGAAAAATGGTTGAAAATCTCTGCATTGAAGAATCGAGATAAACCTCAACGTTTTCTTTTATTGCAAAGGGACAGACTCCGCCCACTGCGTGACCCACAAGCTCAATAGCTTCATCGGGAGTCAGCATTTTTGCCTTGAAACCGAATTTGTCCTTGAATTTGCGGTTGTCGATTTTCGCATCCCCTGCCATAACAATGAGAAATGCAGAGCCGTCGGGGGTTTTGAACGAAAGGGTTTTTGCGATTCTTGCAGGAATAACGCCCACAACAGCCGCCGCAAGCTCAACCGTTGCGCTGGATTCCGAAAATTCGGCTACCCTGCCCTCAAGACCAAAGCTCTTCAGATATTCGCGAACAGTTTCAACGGACATTCCCACACATCCTTTCGGATTTTGGGCATAAGTATACACTATTACCCTATTATAAACCTATTATAATTACTTTTTATCCGAAATACAAGAGAAAATTATAATTTTGTAACATTATTGTCACACTTTTGTAATTGATATTGTCGGAAATTTGTGGTAAACTCAAAACAGAAAGCAGAGTAAGGGGTGTTTTAAGATGAAAAACATCAGATTCAAGAAGAAAAAAAGAATACCCAAGGCGCTGATTGCCGTTGTTTGCGTTATCGTGACGGCGGCGGTTGTGGCAACGGGTTTTCTGATTGCGAATAAATTTATCAACAAGGGCGAAAAACCCGAGGAGAACAAGAATTACACCTTTGTCACCGAGGGATTCGAAACCGTGTCCGACGTAAAAAGCCTTAACGAGGCAATGGCGGTTTTCACCGACAGCCAGTCGGGCAAAAAAGGTCTGATGACCTTTGGCGGCAAGGTTACGGAAAATGCGGAGCACAACAGCTTTGCGGTTTGCAGTGACGTATGGCGCAATTACCGCTACATTGTTGAAAGTCCCCGTTCGGAATACCTGCTGCTTGCTGACGTTGCAACGGGTACCGTCACCTCAAGACAGTATCACGGGCTGAAAGAGCCTGAACGTCTCCCCTGTTGGAATGAAACCGCAAAACATCTTGCGTGGACGGACGAAAAAGGCTATGCAGGCGAGGTCAAAACAAACGAAGTTAACCTTTCAAACGGACTTTATCCCGTTGCAAATTCATTGAAAGACGGCGCAAAATACGGCTATATCGGCAGAAGCCTCCGCCTTGAAATCGCTCTTCTTTACGAAAATGCCATGGAGTTTTCCGACGGAATGGCGGCGGTTAAAAAGGACGGCAAATGGGGCTACATAAACGAGGGCGGAGTTACTGTTATACCCTTTGATTTTGAGTCCTGCGCTGCAGCCGATGCAATGAGCAGAGACTGCGCGTTCAGCTTCAGAGGCGGACTTGCACCCGTCTGCAAGGGCGGAAAGTTCGGAATTATCAATAAAAAAGCAGAAACTGTTGCAGATTTTGAATTCGACGTAATCCTCCCGGGAGAAAACGGCTCGTATATAGCCTGCAAAAACGGTGTGTGGGGAATTCTCACAATTGATGAACAGCTTGTTGCCGCACAGACAACAGCTCCCTCCACAGCGGCGGCAAACGTTCCCACAGAGCCTGCTCTCCCCAAGGGAACATATATGATAAAGACCTCGGGCAGCGTGCTCAATATGAGGTCGGCGGCAGACCCCAACTCCTCAGTTGTTGCCAAAATCCCCAACGGCACGGTAATCACCGTCACAAAGTCCGTAACGGGCTGGGCATATGCAAAATACAACTCATTTTCAGGTTGGGTCAGCTCGGATTTCCTTGTTGAATACACCGAGCCTACCACCGCTGCACCGATAACAACAACGAATCCTGTCGCAACAGCTCAAACTTCTGCAATTTCCAACACAACTGTATGAAATCTTAATGATTTCTTAATAATTTATTCGACAAATTTTGTTGACTTGAAGAAGAATATGGGCTATACTGTTGAGGTGTGGTAGCGATATCACATATCTGCATTTGTGAGCAACAATGTCAGAGCCATCCGATAAAAGACGGAGAACGGTATACGTTCTCCGTCTTTTATCATTTCAGGGAGGAATAAGAGTGAAAAAAATTATTCTGATTTCATTTACAGTTATAATTCTGATTGCCGTTTATCTTTTCTGGAGCAACAACAGCCTTACCGTAAGTAAATATACGGTTTCACCTCAGAATCTGCCTCAGAGCTTTAACGGATACCGTATTGTTCAGATTTCCGACCTTCATAACAAGGATTTTCACGGCAGACTCATCAAAAAAATCCGCAGTTATGCTCCCGATATAATTGTGATTACGGGCGATATTATTGACAGCTATCAGACCAAGCCTGAAATAGCCCTTGATTTTGCAAAAAAAGCTCTTGAAATCGCCCCTGTTTATTACGTTGCAGGCAATCACGAAAACAGAATTGAAATTTATCCCCAATTTCGTGAATCCCTTATAAAATCAGGGGTTACGGTGCTTGATTGCAAGGGTGTGACCCTTGAAAAAGAGGGCGGCGAAATCTTTCTTGCAGGTATGGATGACCTTACGTTTTTCGGGTCGGCAGTTCTTGACGAAAAAACCGCTGATTTTACGGAAAAGCTGAACGCACTTGCCGCTGAAAAGGGCGGAAGAACGGGTATTCTTCTTTCTCACAGACCTGAAATATTTGACGTTTACGTTCAAAGCGGATTTGACCTTGTTTTTACGGGTCATGCTCACGGCGGACAGATTCGCCTGCCTTTTGTTGGCGGAATCCTGACCCCGAATCAGGGATTTTTCCCCGAATATGATGCAGGTATATTCCAAAAAGGAAATACGAGTATGATTATTTCAAGAGGTCTGGGCAACAGCCTTTTCCCCTTCCGTATCGGCAACAGACCTGAAGTAGTTGTATGCGAATTGGTTAAGGAGAAATAAATAGTGATGAAAATAATAAAAAAATTAATTGCATTTGCGCTTTGTGCCGTGCTTTTGTGCGGAATCGTAGTTATGGGCGTTGACCTTTACGTTGTGAAAACTACGGAAAAATACGTTCTCACCCCCGAAACCGCAGGCGACGGCTATGATTGCATCCTTGTGCTGGGTTGCGGAGTGTGGGGCAATACCCCCAGCCATATGCTGGAGGACAGATTGCGTCAGGGCATTGAGCTTTATAAAAACGGGGCAAGCGGAAAGATGCTTATGAGCGGCGACCACGGCAGAGAAGAATATGACGAGGTCAACGTTATGAAAGATTTTGCCGCCGACAGAGGCGTTGACACCGACGATATTTTTATGGATCACGCAGGCTTTTCGACCTATGAAAGTATGTACCGTGCCAAGGAGATTTTCAAGGCGGAAAAGGTGCTGATAGTTACTCAGGATTATCACCTTTACAGAGCGATTTATGATGCCCGTGCGTTGGGCATCGATGCATACGGCATTGCGTCAAATCCCCGTGAATATGCAGGGCAGATTTACAGAGATATCCGTGAAATCCTTGCAAGAAACAAGGATTTTGTCTATTGCATAATAAAGCCCGAGCCTACCTATATGGGCGATGAAATTCCCGTGCAGGGCAACGGAAACGTGACAAACGATAAATAAAAATTTTTGTTGCGAAAAAATGAAAAGGAAATTTGTTTGACGGAAATGAAGGTAATTTTTTTGGATTTCGACGGTGTGCTCAACACCGCACACTACAGACAGTCGGTGAAAGACTATCACAAAGATTTCATAGACAGGAGCAAGCTTGCTCTGCTTGCGGAGTTTGTCAGGGAAACAGGTGCAAAAATCGTTCTCACAACCCAATGGCGTCTCCATTGGAACGAGGGAGAAGAACAGCTTCACCCCGACGGCGAGCGTATAAACAGCCTTTTTGCGGAATTCGGAATGAAAATTTTCTCAAAGACGGACTACCTTGACGATAACAGAAATCTTGAGGTCTCCGATTGGCTTGTGCGTCACGACGTTGAAAATTATGTTATTTTTGACGATGTGGATTTTTTCCGTTCGGAAATTAACCGTGCCCACTTCGTCAGAACCGATGACTCGGCAGACGGGCTGAGTGAAAAGGAAATCAGCTCAGCACGATTTATTCTGGGAAAGGAATTTTTATGATTTTTTATATTTCCGATATTCGTTTCGGTCACAAGAACGTCATCGGTTTTTCCAACCGACCCTATGACAGCGTTGAAGAAATGAACGAGGAGCTTATTGAAAACAACAGAAAATTCAAAGAAACGAGGAGGAATGACACTTGAACGAGCAGAAAACAGGCATCAGACACGTCTTTAAGAAAAGGAAAACCGTAACGATAATGAACGTAATTTTTGCGGTGATGCAAATCGCATTTCTGGGAATGGCGGTTTATTACAGCCTGAATTTTATATCTGCCGCATATGAAAACGGAAATTATATGTCAGCAGAATATTATTACAAAATCCACGCATTTCTTGCCCTTATTATGTTTTCCGTTATTTTCTGCAGCACACTCTGGATAAACAAACAGTACGGAATCAAAAAGATAATTGCAGTCGGCTGCATTACGGCGGCAATAATTACGGTTGCGGCGTTTTTCCTGAATAATCTTTTCCATTGCGCATCGTTTAACGGAGAATTCGGCATAAATGAATGGAATTTGTATTGGCATTTTCTGAAGGATGATTTCCGCTACATTTTTAATGACAGCGATATGAGATATTCTGTGATATTTATTATCAGCGCTTTTTCCGACGTGGCATTGCCCCTGATTCTGAGAGCCATCGACAGACTTCCCGAAGATATAAAACTTTTCGTGATTGAAGAAGTCGAAGAATAAGCAAAACGAAATATCGGCAAAGTAATTGAAAAAACCGACCTCGTCTGAAGAATGACAAGGTCGGTTTTCTGTTGGGTATGTCAGTTTTCGGTCAGTTCTTTGATTTTTTTATACAGAGCGGCAGCTTTTTCCGTTTCGCCCAGATTTACAAGCGTTATAATCAGCATTTTCATTGCGTCGAGAACGGCTTTGTTTTTCTCAAGAACAATTTGTCCTAACTCTAAAGCTTTTTCGTACATTCCTAACTCATAAAATGTGTAAGATAAGCCAGCTATTGCCTCCAAAGTGTCGGGATGATCTTCGCCGAGAATAGCTTTGCGTTTTTCAAGTACGGTTTGATATAACTCCAAAGCTTTCTGATGCTCGCCCAAATCGCTCAGGGTTGAAGCTAAATTGCCCATTGCCGACAGAGTATGAGGATGGTCTTCACCGAGAATAGCTTTGCGTTTTTCAAGCACGGTTTGTTTAAACTCCAAAGCTTTCTGATGCTCGCCCAAATCGCTCAGGGTTGAAGCTAAATTGCCCATTGCCGACAGAGTATGAGGATGGTCTTCACCGAGAATAGCTCTGCGTTTTTCAAGCACAATTTGAAATAACTCCCAAGCTTTCTGTTGCTCGCCCAAATCGCTCAGGGTTGAAGCTAAATTGCCCATTGCCAACAGAGTATCGGGGTGGTCTTCGCCGAGAATAGCTTTGCGTTTTTCAAGCACGGTTTGGTTAAACTCCAAAGCTTTCTGGTGCTCGCCCAAATCTCTCAGGGTTGAAGCTAAATTGCCCATTGCCGACAGAGTATGAGGATGGTCTTCACCGAGAATAGCTCTGCGTTTTTCAAGCACAATTTGAAATAACTCCCAAGCTTTGTGATGCTCGCCCAAATCGCCCAGGGTTGAAGCTAAATTGCCCATTGCCAACAGAGTATCGGGGTGGTCTTCGCCGAGAATAGCTTTGCGTTTTTCAAGTACGGTTTGATATAACTCCCAAGCTTTCTGATGCTCGCCCAAATCGCTCAGGGTATATGCTAAATTGTTCATTGCCGTCAGAGTATCGGGGTGGTCTTCGCCGAGAATAGCTTTGATTTTTTCAAGCACGGTTTGTTCTGTCTCCCAAGCTTTCTGATGTTCACCTAAATTGCTCAGGGTTGAAGCTAAATTGTTCATTGCCGACAGAGTATGAGGATGGTCTTCGCCCTTTTCTGTAAAATATATATTTAACGCTATTTCTGTGTATTTTTTTGCAAGAGTGTAGTCGCCTGCCGCGCTTACTAAAGAGGCTTTATCCAGAATAACAGCAGCATATAACAAGTCGGTTTTGTTCTGCTCTGCGGAATCGGATATCAGCTCGAAAATTGCCTTTGCCTGCTCAAACTGACCTGCTTTTGCAAGGTCAAAAAGATTTTGGCTGATTTTTTCGTAATAATACTCGCACAATTCTTCGCGGTCTTTGTGCAAAAGCAAGCCTGCCTGCAAAAGGTAGGTTAAAACGGTTGAAAATTCCGAGGAAAAGAGATTCTTTTTTTCAACGGTTTTTGAAAATCTTTCAACCAGAGCGTTGCCGACTCTCTGTCTGATTGAATCGGGACAGTTGCTCATAAGAACGCTGCCTACGGTCTGATGAAGGTTGCAGTAACCGTGGTCCGATGCGATAACAAAGGAATAATCCTTTGCCTTTTCATAGGATGTGAAGCTGAAGTTCGGAAGCACTGACGGTGCGATATCGTCAATAAGCCCGTCGTCCCATTTGTTGAGGCACGCAAGCATATAGACAAGGTCTTTCTGTGCTTCGCTCATATATCGGACGAATCTTTCGATAAGGTCAAATGTATTTTTACCGAACATAGAAATATCGGCTTCTTCTCCGTTTTCCGATATACGCAAAAAGCGGTCGACGCAAAGGTCAAGATAAACAGGCGTTCCCTTTGTCAGGTCATAGAGCTGTTTGCGCAACTGGGAATCGTCAATGCCTGCGTTCATCAGAAAGCTGTCGCTGTCAGCAAAAGAAAGACTGCCGAGAATGTGAGACTCAATGGCATCTGCCCATTCGTGGTCGAAAATCTCCCATTTCAGCTTTTCTCTGCCTGCGATTACCCAGAGGGTATTCGGTATGTTCTGAACAAGACCGTTTTCCCCTCTTATCCATTCATCGTTTTTCAGAGGTTCGCCTACGGTGCTGAGCTCATTGACCAGCTTTTCGTAGGTGTCCAGAAGGATAACAAGAGGCTCGGTTGGCTTTTTTTCAAGATTATGTGCCAGATCTTTTGCAAAAAGACCGGGCAGCAATTTGTATAAATCCTCGGGCTCCAGAAATTCAATCTGCTTGAGCTCGCGGTTATGGTTTTTGAGGTGTGAACGGATGTATGCAACTCCCTGATCGGCAAGCGAAAGAGCCTTTGCCGCAATGCCAACAACAGGAATTTCTCCTGCAACGGAAAGCATCATACTCAGAACGGGGCTTTTTTCGGTTAATTGCTTGACTTCAACGGGGTCGGCGTTATCGCCAACCTTTTTTGCATAGGCATAGCAGCCCAGTTCAAACAGAGGAAAACTGAACTTGCAGCTGTCGGCAAGCTTGTTTTTCATTCGTTCAAGAACAACCTTGCTTTCCTGATTGATATTGAGGTCAATGTAGACGTATCTGGGTGACGAAATCTGTTCGTCCATCTCGGACATAAGCTTTTTAAGCAAACTGCTTTTGCCGATGCCGCCGATACCGTAAAAGTTGAGAACTCGGATATTGCTTTCATCTTGCTGAAGCTC
Source organism: Acutalibacteraceae bacterium (assembly GCA_045630405.1). Taxonomy (GTDB): domain Bacteria; phylum Bacillota; class Clostridia; order Oscillospirales; family Acutalibacteraceae; genus CAG-177. Next base: position 37,894 of record JAZQTC010000041.1, on the reverse strand, counting down.
GGCTTTCGCGTTGTTATATTGTTTCCAGAAAGTTTTTCTGGGTTCTTCTCTGTCGGTAAATATTCTTGTTGCCTTTGGAGAAGTATTGTCTTTCCTTACTTTCATGCCGCACCCTCTTTGAATTTATTCAGGCTTTCAATCAATTATATTATATATTCTTTTTTTCTGTTTTTCAACAAAAAATTACAGCCGTCCGATTGCTCGGGCGGCTGTTCTGAGAATGTCATCGGGCAGAATGAGGTTGCAGATTTTCTGCACTTCGGGGGAATGTAACGCTCTTACAAAAGTTAATCAGATTGTGATTATTCGTTGAGCCATTCTTCGTTTCTGGCAAAAGAGATATCCTCTTTAGGTATTATTTTGATTTCGTTTAAAAACTTTTTGGCAGATTCAGACAACTCATTATCCCAGCCGATGATATATCGGGTAAGATCATCGATTGTTGAGCCGCCGTTCATAATACTGTCCGGAAAGATTTTTTGTGCTTTGATTTTTAAATATTCGGGATAATAATAGTCAATTGCGCCAAATTGATGAAGTAATTCATGCAGGAAAGAACGCTCTGAATCCAGAGAATCGTTTTTGTCAAATGAAACAATAGAATACTCATCGCTGTTGATTGAAGGTTTATCCGAAAAATCTGATTTTTCCGAAGAAAGTGCGTATGATCGGAAATCCTTGTTGAACAGTAAAGTAACTGCCGTATCATCACGGGAAAATTTATCTTCGTAATGTTTTTGATAAGCGTGAATAGAATCGTATCCGAACAAACGCAAAACATCTTTGATGCAGGTTTTGGAATTGCTGCGGTTCACAATGTACGGCAGGCTTACCTGACAGTAAGCATAAGCGACCTGGAACTGTTTTTTGTTCAGCTTGCTGTCCGCCATCAGTTTGGTTGATACTGCTTTAAGCATTTTAACAGCGGCTTCTTCTGACTCGGAGTCCCATGAACTTTCGCCATCATTGACCAAAAAGGTAATCAGAACAACCTTGCCTTTTAATTGCAGGCTGCACCCTGTATCTTTGCCGAGAAGGGCAAAGACGTCAGTAAAATCATTTGCATCAGTCGGAGTGTTTTCTGTTTCGATGAACTGGTCATCATTAGTACTCATTGAAGCCCCTCCTTGATTATGAATATGGTTTTTTGGCAGAGGCGGGATACTTTGATCGATCCCATGTCCTTGAAAGTGACATTGTGCTGTCAGTTACAAGAAAATACATATTTTTCTGATAATCAGAGTCGTTCCAGGTGATATCAAGCTGATAATATTCACCGTCTACTTTTACCAGATTCCAGGCGTGTCCACCCTGAGGAGTGTCGCCTGTTACAAAGTAGCTGTCAATGCCGCAAAGATCGAATATCAGCTGAGCAGAGCGAGCATATCCTTCACATACAGCACTTTTTTCAATCAAAGCGCCGTATATGGTATAGGATTCTGTCGAATAAGGTTCTTTTGCGGGATACACACAATTGTCGCAAAGATACTCGTTCACGGCATAGACGCATTCGTATTCCGTCTTGTTTGCCAGATCCAGATCGTGAATGATGTTTTTGGCTTTTGCAAGGACTTGTTTTTTCATGTCTTTTACTTCGTCTATGCTGTAAATACCGTCAAAATAGATGAATTCAATCTTAACGGCAAGTCTGTTTTTAGTGGACTGCATTTTGTATGACGTATACTGATGTAATCCCATAGTCTCAACCATATAATTTTCGCAGATCTGGTTGAATACAACGTCATAAAGCACCTCGTCCGAGAACAAAGAAGAGGGAATATAAAATTCGGCACTTTCAGCGGTTTCGGACAGGCACTTGAGAATATATGCCTTCATATCATCAATGGACTTACAGTCGCTGTCAACATTATCAAAAATGACCGAAGTGTCATCTGAAGGATCGATGATTTTGTGGTCAATTTCATCAACAGTCGGCTTTTTAATTCCGCTGATGTACTCGTCAAGCATAAGGTCAAGGGTGTCCTGAATAGAAGTGTTGGTGCCTGACGGAGTGGTTTCATAATTCAGATAATAGTCTGAAACCAGACTATCAATGTTTTCTTCCAAAACGGAAGAAGTGTTGCAACCTGTCATAAAAGCAGTGCAGACAAGAACAGAAATAATAACAGAAAGGAATTTCTTAAACATTGCTGACACCCTCCTTAAAACATCTCTTTAATTGATTTGAATATGTTTTTCTCGGTTTCAAACTGAAGGTATGAAATCCAGAAACGATAACCTTCGCCGTATTCATTGTTGGATGCAAGAAGGCTCTTGGCCATAAATTCTGCGTAAGAGTTCTGTTTCATAAGACGCATACACTCAACCTCGACGTAAGAGGAGTGTCCTTCAAGGTGTTTGAGTTCATATTTTTTGACAGGAAGGTTTTCAAACTGCCATGCGTGTGTCAGTTCGTGCACAAGAGTTGACATTACACAGGTTTTCGGGCCTCCGCGTTCAATCCAGATTTCGTTTCTCTTGGAATCATAGAAGCCCAGTACACGTTCTTGAGATGAAGACTTCATAGCTTTTCTGATTGCAGAAGCACTCTTGAATTTTACGTGAATTCCTGCAGGGAGAGTGATGCCATAGTATGATTCAAGGGTATTGACAGCTTCAGTTAACAGAACCTTGACTTCCTCGCGGCTTGACGTTGTGTGATTATGGCAATCGTTACACATAATACGGCCGTCATTCAGATGATGACTCACAACCAAAGTGGGATTACCGCAGAAACTGCAATATTCGCCGCTGCTATTGGTTATGGTTGCGGTTGCATTTTCGGGAGGAATGGGCTTTATGGAAAGCTGTTTTGAAAGACATGAAATTGTTGCAACCGAGTCAAAGATGCCCGGAGTGGACTTGTATCCGAAACGCAGATAGGCTGAAAGGGTTTCGTTCTGAGCTTCCGCCCAATTCAGATACGTTAAAACTGTGCTGAAAATACGTTCCAGATCATCGGCAACTGCTGTGATCAAGCCGATATCGGATTCAGAAAAGTGTGCAATGTACAAATGAATTTCTTCGGTTCCGTTGGGTTGCACATCGTCACTTTCAACGTTGGGAAACAGTTTGCGCAAATCGGGGTTCAGTTCTTCAAAAACATTAAATCCGTTAAGTAAATCTGAAGGAATCGGATCGGGCAAGAAATCTGATTCTTCAGAGAACACAACGTTTTTGCAAATAGCATCGTGGTCAATTTTTGAAAAAACAAGAATATCCTTGTGATTTTTGGGTAAAAACGTTTCCAAGGCGCCTTTCAGTAGGTGACAAAGGGTGGCGGCAATTTTGTTGCTGCAGTCTTCAAGTGCACATTTCAAAGTGATGTGAAGACAAGGTACAGTTTTGACCTCGGTAATAGCACTAGGCAAATTAATCAACGAAATTGCTGTGGGGTCCTTAAACATCAGCATTCCGGGATAGGATAAGTAAGCTGACGTTTTGCGGGTTATTTTTGCAGTCAAAAATTCGGTAGCCAGTTTTTGTGAAGAAATTGTATGGCCATCGAGCTTTGTTTTTTCCTCAAAACCTGTGATATCGTATAACGGTGTGTAATTTTTTTCCATGTTGACTGTTTCTTCGGCAGAGAGCATGAGAACACCGTTGAAAATATCGTCAATTACGTATCGTACGTTTCTGAACGATACATACTGTTTCGGAAGGAAGTGATTATAAACATCATTAACCGGTATAGGAAGAACGTCATTGAAAGCTCCGCTGATACGAACAAAACACTCAGTTTTATGACAAATCAACTCATAAAGATTTTCATCTATCAGTGTGATAAGATTGGTGTATATAAAAGTGTTGTTTTCAAATGAGGGAACTTCACACTCTTTAAATGAGAAGCAATCATAAACATCGTAATGATGATTCTCGCCAAGAGCAAGGCACAGTATTCTTTCAAGAATCTGCTCCGTAGAGGATTCGTTTAACCCGTAATTTGCAGCAAACCTCACAAGTTCGTTGCAGGTGATTCCGTTGCGCATTTTCAGCAATAATATAATTGACGGCGCATAAAGATTCAGAGCTTTTCCGGGAACAAGAAGCTGAATCCCTGTTGATTCGGCACAAAGAGAAGATATATTACAGGCAAAATAGTCTCTCAACATATAGGGAGATGAAACTATATTCAGAATGGATGTGTCTGAATCGTTGTTGGAAAGCCAGATTCTTGCAACGTTAAGAAGATTGTTGTTTTCATCATAAACAATATTGAATGGAAGGGCAGATGAATTTACCAGACCATAGTTGTTGTTATGGATGACAGAAGACAGATTGATTGCTGCATTTTTCAGATAATCTTCCAACAAAATTTTTTCGTATTCTTTTGTAACAAGATTCTGGTATGTTAAGGTGGGGATTGATTCGTGAGATAAGATATTGATGGTTGGAACGTTTTGCTGGGCGGCGACGATTGCGATGGTATAGGCAACACCGAAATCGTGGTACAAACGGGATGAAAGCGCAAGCTGAGGTTTAAAAATAGATTCTGAACGCCAGAAAAGGATGTTTGTTTCCGGGTTAAAGTAAGGATTTTCATAGAGGCTGATAGGTTTGTTGTTCAGCCTTTCCTGAAGCTTGTTGCGCAGGTCCGTGTTATTTTCGGGGATGTAGAAAATGTACTGAATATCTTTGTTTTCAAACGTGTTGAAGAGACGTGAAAAATAAGTTTCCTCTCTACATATGAGACCGTATGAATCAACAACAACAACCATCTTCAGTTTAGAGAAAAAGACGGGATGTTTGGGGATAAAAGAGCTGTGAAGATACTGTTCTTCTGTGCAAATGAGGACATCGGTTTTTTCGTCAACGAAAGACTTGATGTCATTGATACGCCAGACAGGAGCTGCCACGTTCATTTTTTTGAATACAGCGACATAACGATCCTTCATAAGCTTAACCTGATGCTCTGTGTCACAAAGAACGAGTATTGTGTTGCCCAAAGCCATACGATACTGAGCGTATGAAAGATAATATATGTCAAAATCGCAGAATACGGATGAGAAAATTGCAAGATTCATGCCGTCAATCAAATCAATGAGTTCATTGATTTTGCCCGAAGCAAGGGGTGTAATACTTTGGATGTTCCGGCAAAGAGCATTCAACAATGCCGGGTTGCTTGAACGGGCTTCCTGTTCGGTCTGAACACCGGCAAGAAGTTCGCACTGAACGCCGTTTCTTCCGTTTCCGGTGTAACGGGAAATCAAGGATTTTCCGCCAAAAAGCTTTTCGTAATATTCGACGAGTTTGTCGAAACTTCCGCGTATTGTTGAACCGATTTCTTCGGTATCAATTAAGCGTTCGCCTTTTTTGATATCTGCGGCAAAAAACCATTCCAGTTGATTCAATATGATGTAAGAAATGACAGGCATCATATACACGCTTTTAACGAATACAGTGAAAACGTTTTTGCCGATAAAAGAAAAGCCAAACTGCAGATACAAACCTATGAATAATGATTCAACAAGAAACATAGCGCCGAAAATCTTCCGCATAATGCTGAACCATTGCCCAACATTTATCTTTGACGGAGATAAAATGGCACGCTCTCCTATGATTTCATACACAGCAGACGAAACAGTGTTAAAGAATTTTTCGATAATATTGTTGGTTGATAAATAATTTGTTTTGCTCAAGGGTTTGAGCCAGATAGCGCCAAGAAGGTTTAACAGGATGCAATATACTGTCATTAAAAGTATGCAACTGCACAAGGTTGTTATCCAGTAAAATCCCGCAGGAACGTTTGACTGCGGAATGAAAGCATAAAGAATTCCTCGTACAATGCGGTTGGAGAATATCAGATTAACCAGCTCTAAGATTTTGGAAAAAAGAGCTACACCGACGACAGAATATATAATTGTAAAAATCACATAGCGAATGTGAAGCACCCTGTGCTTGAGTTCTAACTTGGCGTTCTGAGTACCCAGCCACAGCAATAATACTGCGGCGGTTAATATGACGGAACAAGCCAAAAACATAACTGTCTCTCTCCTAAAATACTTTTAATTGATAAAATTCGGTGTGTTCGGCGTCATGGTCATACGAGTCGATTGTAACGGAATTTTCAACGTATGGCTGAGCGTCATTTATGAAGTAGTCAAAAAAGCTGAGATTTTTCAGAATTTCCGCAACTTTAAGTTTGTGCCAGGAATATCGGCTCACGGTTTCGTGATAATTTTTGCGAGCTTCGGTTTTTTGATCCAACACCATTCTGAGGCAATATAATTTCTGCAATTCGATTGAGTTGTGTTCAAATTCTTGCGCAATCTTCTTGAATTCATCAAGATAGTTTTCCACCATATGTTTACAATCAAGAAGTATTTGAGCAATTTGCCTCAAATACTTTCTTTTCACAATAGCATACGATGTAAAAAACAGCGACAACACAACTGCCAGATATCCTAAAAATATAGGCCATGAATTTTCTTTTGTGAAAATACTGTTCTGTGCCCAAAAATAAAATACAACAACAGAAAGAAAGCTGATTCCCAGGGTGATAAGGAAGGACTTGATTTTGTATACCTTTAATCGGTCGATAATACGGTGAATTTCATCGTTAAGAATCTCAAGATCCTGTGCAAGTCGGTTTTCATCTGCAAAAGTGGGCAGATTATGGTGGGAATAATGGTTCAGTGCTTCAAGCTGATTTTTTTCGGCAAGTTCATCCTCGGCAGGTGGGTCGCTGAGAACAAACTCTTCGGGATTTCCTTTGCGGAAATTATTTGGATCAAACAGATCTTTTGACTGATTATAAGCAAAAATCTGAAGTTTTTCTTTTGCCTCAGACACAATGGTGTCAAGTTTTTTAAAAACTTCATGAACAAGATTCAATTTGATGCAGTTGTCAACTCTCAATGCTTTTAACTGTTCGGCAACTATGCGGTTGATTTCGCTGTTAAAAGCGCCTTCGCTGCTGACTCTGGGAATAAGGGAATATGGGATGAAAGTGCCTTTTTGAGAAATGGGATTTCCTTCGTGATACCACTTGCTGAGACGGCAACGGTAAGTTGACAGCAACCGTTTTACGTGAGTATAGTTAGGTGAAGGAAAATTTTTGTAATCGGGTACATTGTGCAATGTAATATCGTCATTCGTTAACTCTTTGATGAAATATATTACCTTAAGCATATCCTCGATATCTTCGGAAACGTCATCACGAACAATAGGAGCATAAATGTGGTTGATTTTTGCAAGGTGACCCTTACAATTTGAAACAAACTCATTAATGCCGTTCTGGAAAACGATGGAGTCTTTGACAATATCGGGCATAGGAGATAAAACAAGCTCAAAAAAGTTGCGTGTGAAGTCGGAAAGTGCAGAAATCTTTTCCTGCAAAAACAATTTGTAATTAAGCTCTGCGGAAGAGTCAGTTGATAAATCGGGAATAAACTGATTGAGGTATGCATTTTTTGTTGTCAGATTATCGCTTACTTCCTGAAGACGGTTATAAATTGCGTCGCTTGCTTCCCATTTATCTGTTCTGTCCACATAGAAGGTATAAATCTTGAAAGAATCATTCAAACGGAGGTGAAGATTCATATAAGCGTTTATATCATTATATACCTCATAGTCCTGTATTTTCAGATTGCGGGAGAAAGTTCTGGGTATAAAAACAAAAACAGCCCCCTCTTCGATGGTGAAAGGGTGTTGATTTATCTCTGCAAGAATACGATCACAAGAAGATGACAACTCGCAGGTGTCGGAAATTTCGTCAATCATTGCAATCTGTTTTTTTGAAATGTGCTCATAGAAAAACGGTTCATACTGAGAAAGACTCAGGCAGTCATTGACATTGACAATAAATAATTTCATAAGAAAAATCCTTTTTCCCAATGTGCAAATCTTTTTGCACATTGGGATTAATTTTATGTATGAATGTTATGAGTTAAAGTTTGCAACGTCTTCGATAAAGAAGGTGGATGTGGTTGCTGCGTTTGCGACGCAGTTGGATGCGTCATAAATTGCCTTTTTAATCTTGTTATGCATATCTTTGGCTCTGTTTTCGTTGTTGTTCATCATTTTGAGACAATAACCGTAAAGATACTCATCGAGTGTATTGATGAGAAGTTTTGTTATGGATCTGTTGCCCGAATTAAGATAGAGACCATAAAGTATGTCGATTATTGACAAATCAGCGCTGTCAGGATCGCTGGATTTGGGAACAGTGCAAATCATTCCGCTGATAATGTTCTGAGCGATTATGTCGTTATAGGTGACACCGCCAAAAGCAGAATCGTTATATGCCTTTGCTTCATATGATTCGGCGCAATCAAGAATGTTCTTTACCATTACGCGATTGCGGTCAAATGCTTTGTACAATGCCAGAACAGACTTTGATTTAATGGGTTGACCGTCCATTGAAATCAGCTGAAGTGTGCCGTCTTTGCCGTTTTTAACGTCATACTCTCTGTATGCCCAGCCTTCAATGCAATCAACGGTGTTAACGATATATGAGCATCTGTTGAGAGCTGATGCGAGAAGGAAAGCAAGACGAATGTCATTACACATCTTCTTGTCGTCATATTCCATAAGCTCAGGCAGGTATGCATGCTCGTGCCAGTGAAGATCCAGATGGGGATGAATAACGTCCAGATCGCTGTCTCTGTCTGTGCTGCGTACAAAATGCTCTTTGTTGACGTAGTTGTTCAGACGTTCGGAGTAATAGGACTCAACTGTTGAACCGATTTTGTATGTGGAGCAGTTTTCGATACGAAGGTCATAGATAGTTGCATAGCAAACCAACTTATAGGGTGAGAAAGAGTCGTCGGGAAGAATTGCGTCGCCTGCTCTGTCGAACATTTCGCGCAGCTTGAGCTCGTCGGCATCGGAGGCAGGTTCGCCAATCTGGAAATCAGCAACTGCAGAGTGGTTGATTCCCCATGCATAGGAAAGTCTGCCGCCTGAGGGATAGCCTGCTACCTGCTGAGTGTAAACAAGATACGGATCGGCAAGAGTGCAAAGCGAAGTGCATATTGCGCGGAAATAGCTGATAAATTCATCTGATTCTTTCTTTGCTTTGGGGTTTTGGGTTTCAATCTGGAACTGCTTGAAGATTGCATCAAGAATGCCAATATCGATGTGTTTGAAGCCCTTTTTGCTGAACTGTGCAACAATGGGATCCAGAATACCCTGGTTGAAGAGATCTCTGTAGGAAGTAGGTTTTACGAAAGAATTGGGATTTGTTTCCTTTTCAAGCATAGCTTCGTATTCCACAAACATTTTGTCGAAGAAGCCTTTTTTCATGCTTTCGGACATTTCCAGTTCTGATTCGGGAATGCTGGTTATAAACTCATTGTACAGGAAACGCTTACATTTTTCGCTGTTGCAGATGTATCTGTCACCAACAAATGTGTTGTTTACGCCTTTGCCTTTACCAGCTTCAAGTCTTTCGACCTCTTTCTTTTTGTCCTCCAGAATATTTTCGAGCTCATCAAAGAAGTTTTCATAGAGTTCAATCAGGATTTCGAGGCGTTCGATAACGGTTCTGTATGCTGTTGATTTAAGTGTGAACTGAGCAATGTCAAGGAGGAATGTTGCTTCTCCGGCAATGTCGTCAATGATTTCCTGAACTTTTGTCTTGTAGGAAGCGGAATAAACGTTCATCCATGTTAACAAGCCCTTCTTTACCTTGTCAAGTGCTTCAGTAGGAGATTCTTTGCGGGTGTCCTTATCTCCTTCATCAAAATAATCTTTGTTGAAAATAGATACGCGATTAATCTGTGAGTTCAGTCTAGAGTCGGCTTTTTCTTTTTCTGCTTTGAGAAGTGTCAGGATAGAATATAGCACGTAACGCACGATAATGGGGTGCTTTTTATCCAGTGCAACATAGATGTTGTACTGTGCATCGCGTGAATAATCTCGTGCGAGTTTGAAGTTGGTGGGAAGAATTTCTTCTGCAACTGAAACAACAAGGCTACTTACTGTTTTTTCGGAGAACTCCTTATACTGGCGGAGCATGTCCATTTTTCTGACGATGTCAGATGAAACGTCCTCGGGAGTATTTGTAACTTTTGCAGTCATTTTACAGTCTTCAGCACCTGAAGTTAATCCCGATCCACTGAAAACATCGTCCAGATGCATAGTGATGTTATTCATCAATGAATCAACAAGTGAAATTTTGGAGGTTTTTCCTTCTGAATCTGTAACGGAAAGAAGGAGTTCGCCTTTAAGTGTTGATACTTCACTCACAACGTCGTGCTTCATAGGATCGCACATTTCGTCAAAAATCTGGCAGTATGCTTCTGCTTTGTTGAGAGGATTGAGATTGGGGTTGGTAACTCTCAGGCGTCTCTGCTGCTCATCGCGGATTTTGAAGGTTTCGTCAATCTTTAACCACAACTCGTTGAGGATTTGTGTGGCGAAGCGGACTGTGCAGTATTGCGTGATTTCATCTTTGGGATAAATAGCATTGGAGATACCGGCACCGCAGTATCTGTTCATACCGCGTGCAGGAACGGTTGAAGTGATAAGGTTATCTTCGGATGAGAAACCTTTTGAGGAAACGGGAGAGAACAGCTGATTCACTACGACTTGTGATGAACGTTCAATATATTCCTCAAGATCTCCGAGGTTACCAGCGTTTGAGTTTTTCTCAACAAGATAAAGGAAATCGTAAGGGATCATTGCGGACATCGCTGTTGCAGGATCGTCTCCTCTTAAGCCGGGAACGTATTCCTCAACACGGAGAAGGGTGTCGTTTTCGCTTACTGTCTGTGCGTGATAAAAAGCATTGAGTTCCTTGAGGAATGCATAGCCGTTTACGTTTACAGCCTTTTTTTTCGGTTCTGTATCCTGGACGGCTTCAACGAGATTGGGCATCAGGAAAAGTCCGCGGATAAGAACATTGGGGATGTTTGCCTCTTCGAGAACTTTGCGTACATAGAAAGGCAGCTGAATTCCCAGACCTGAGCCTGTGCCGCCGGTAGCGGAGCCAACAATCATAATACGAACTGAACGAACGAGAGAATCACCCTGATTTTCCAGAATGCTGTCAACGGCACGGCGGAGTTTTTCAAAATTTCCGTTTGCCTTGCTGGCAAGAGCGCCAAGACGGGAAACAGAGCGGATCTGTCCCGCACCGTCAATCATGCTTTTTGCGTTGATGAACGGATCGCTGGGGAACCATGAAAGATAGTCCTTGTTTGCTTCAAGATATGCCTGGACAGTCTGGTTTTTACTTGTCTGAATGTAAGGAATATCCGAGTTTTCAAATTTATCAAGTGCACTTGTATCGGTGTCCATTACAAGCATTCTTATACAGCTCTTGTCGTGATCTGACAGCGCGTTGCTGACCTTTGCTACAATCTGACCGCCTATACCTCCGATACCGATTAATAAAGTGGGTGAACGAACCAAATGTTTTTTTGCTACAAATTTTGACATATTAACAACTCCTTTTTTGAGTCAATCAAATACTGAATTTATAATAGGTATTGCCATCGTAAACATAGATGTTTGTTGTAAATCTGTGCGAATGTTCTTTGCTGGGTGATACGGATTGGCTGTTGGGGTACGGAACAGACGTTGAAACAAACTTATCTTTGATATTTTTGATTTCATAACCGGTTTTGGTTGCACGGATATAATAGTTTCCGACTTTTTTTCTCATACCTCTGGGTCCGATGAAATTCAGCAAGCCAGAAGAAGCAATCCAGCTAATCTTTTTTGTTTTTCCGAAATCCTGTACGTACTCTCCGTTACGTTGTGTAGTAGTAAAGACTTTGATGCTGCCGTTCTTTTTGAAATGCGGTTTGCCGAACAGCCAGTACAACGTATAGGAGATAACAAGAATCAGGATAAGGATCTTGATGATGTCAATTACGGCCTCCCACCAGTCACCCATTTTGAAAGTGATGGTTTCAGCTGCGGTTTTTCCGCCGTAGGAGGCTTCAATAATACTGTCGCCTCTGTGTGAGAGCCAATAAAGCAAGGACAATGTCTTGGTTTCGGAGGGATATACGATTATGCTGCCATCGTCACAAACGGCAACTTTGTAATTGTCAAAATCCAGATTAAGACCGTTGGTAAACGGATCTTTTAGTGATTTTGCCGTTTCTTTGTCTATAGGCTGGTCGTCTATGTAGAGAGTGAATTTAACGCCTGTACCGTTTGTGTCCAGATCGGTGATATAAACAACATTGTCAGCATCGACGACGCCGTCCTTATCTGTTCGTCTTTCTGAACCGTCGTAAAAAACAGTAGCGGTCATTTTGCTTAACAATATGGTTGTCGGCGTGAATTTTATGGTGTCCTTGACCGTAACAAATCCGGGAATTTCCACAGATGCGGATACGGATGTTTCCAGAGCCTTAAGCGTTATGCCTTCTATTTTCGTTTTATTATCCGATAAAACCTCTATTCCGTTTTCTGATAACGAAATCATATTTACGGGAGTGTCGGGAAGCATAGAAGGAAGAATGCGGTTATTTGTTCCGGCTTCAAAAAGCACAGCCTCAATATCAACAACCTGATTTTCGGCAAGTGTGCTGAGATCGTCGATAACCGTTCCGTCAGAACTGACTACCAGTCGCAGTGAAATGGCAGGTTCAAGCATAATGACCAGGTCATTCTCGGAAATGTCTTCGGTAAAGGTGATTGTATATGTGTCGGGAGCAATATTACTGTTTGTTGAACAGAAAAGAGACACATTACCTTTCAAAGCATCGATTTCGTCAGGAGTCATATTTTCTGTATATTTTTCAGGAAGTTTTACAGGAACATTACATTCAAGTTGAAGGTTATTTCCCTCAACACCGACAATACTATCAACAAGCGCGGAGGAACGCTGCGTCAATACGCCCATATAGTATAGAGGAACGTCTGTACGTACTTTTACGGTTCTTTTGTCAATAAAGTCAATATCATCCTTTGGCACGGGAAAACGGCCGGCGATATCGCATGAGATATCGGAGATTGTGTTTATAACTTCATCTGCCGTAAGAGCTTTCACAACTTTTGTGTTGCTTTTGGAAAGCGAGGGAGTAAACTGGTTTCCGGTATCACAAATCGTCATAAAAATTATATGAGGTTTTGTGCCGTTGGGCATAGTTTTTTCGGCATAATCATTGATTTTACTCTCAACCTGATCGGTTGAGCCCATCTGACCGTCAGTCATAACAATCAACCAATACTGTGTGTTTAAATTTGAATCGTTGTGGCTGAACATTGCGTTGTAAGCCGAGTCAATTGATTCGATGGGAGTACCTGCGCTGTAACTGTGATTACGGATTTCTTCAACAGACTCTTTGCGTTTGGCTGTGTCAATCGAAAGAGCGCCGCTGGTATGCGTACTCATATAAGTTATGTCCAGAATATCCTCTTTGTTAAGCATAGCCGCAAAACATTGTATGGCATAGCTGGTATATTCCCATTTTTCATTTTCCATACTGCCGGAATCATCATACAGAATTGAAACTATTTTTCGTGCGCGGACGGAATCGTTCTGAGCGTTTGCTGTCATCGTTGGCACAAAAACCGAAATTATAATGATTACGGCGCACAGAATGCTTGTGATTTTACGGAACATACAAATTCCTCCTTGATCGGTTTCAGGATAACGTTCTTACTTATTCTACAATTTTTGCACATTATTGCATACTGTTATATGTTTTGATTATCTTACATCAAAGGCAACCGTTTTGATCCGATGAATTTTACAGTGTGCAGAAGTAGTCAAAACGGATACCGCTTAGTCTACGGTCTAGCTCATCGGAAGAATAATCGTTTTTGCAGGAATAAGAAAGGTCATTACTTCGCTGCGTAGAATTTGTTTATGCCTCTGTTGGCTGTTCTGAGGACGGATGTGAGAGCCAGCTCTGCTCTGCTGGGTGACTCGTCTTCAATAACGTTTGCATCAACAAGTGCCTTTTCAAGTTCGGCATCAGCGGCATTCCAGGCAGCCTGATCAACGATTGTTTCGTTCAGAAGGCCCTGAACCTTTGCAACTGCGGCTTCAACTGCGGCAATCTTTTCTGCACTGATGTTGCTCTTGTCAGCCTCGTTCCATACCTCGATGTTATCACGGGCGTTGAAAGTGAGTCTGCCCTCGTTGAACTGAGGATATGCGGGGTTTGAGTAAACGTCCTTCATATTGTTGTCCGCCATAACTCGGATAGCAAGTCCCAGAGCAACGTCATTCTGGGGAAGCTGCTCGTGAGCCTGAGCCTTGAAGTACCAGGTTGTGCAGGGAAGCAAGCCTGTTGTTGCGTCAACAACACCGTCAGGTGAAAGGTGGTTGTGGTCAGGGTTGCTGCAGTATGTTCCGACTGCCTTGTAATTCTCACCGAGAGTTGTGCCGAGGTCTGCAAAAGTTGCGCCCATTGCGGGAGATTCGGCATGGATAACGCGGTCAGCGTTCTTTGTTCTGTATTCCTTGCACAGGGGGAAGAGGTTAACGTCATAGCAGGCAAGGTTGAAGATTTCGCAGCCCGTGTCACGGAGAGCAAAAAGATTCTTTTCAAAATTTGCTCTTGCGTTCATAAAGTATTCAACGTCATCGCGGATTCCCGCAAGGTCATCGTTTCCGTCAAGCCAAAGAGCTTTTGCCTTTTCGTAGTATGCATCGGGGCAGAGAGCCCAGAGCATAGTTGAACGGAGAGCCGCAATGTCAACAAGACCGTTTGCAAGACCGCCGAGAGCTGACTTAAGAACGTCATCGGGCAGGATGCGGAGCACTATATTGAGAAGATATGCAAGGGGTGTTTCGCCAAGAAGAGTTACGAGAAGGTCTTCATAGAGAGTGTTGTCGTCATAGAAAACGCTGAGATTTCCTGTGAAAAGGTCACCGATGATATCGGAGCCGTCAATTGCAGGAATAACGAAAACCATCTTCTTGATGAGTTCATAATCTTCGGGATAGGTTTCAAGATAGTTGATTGCGATTGTGCCGCCAAGGCTGATGTGGCAGAGTTTTACCTTGCCGTTTGGTGACTTGGGAAGCACAACGTCGTGGATGTAGTGGTGGAGCTTTTCTGTTTCGTACATAACGTCGCCAAGTGAGTCGTAGCCGAAGTAATAAACGTCATCCTCGCCCACAATCTGGCTGAGCTCCTGAATGGGAAGGAAGGTGTAATATTCTTCCTTGACGTCCTCGGGAAGCTCGCTCATAGGCATTTCGTAGCAGGGAACTTCAATGTTGTTGATATATTTGCCGTCATTGTCTTTTTCGATGAGGCTCAGAGCGTTGTATGTGCCTTCGTACATAGCTTTTGTGAGACCCATATCGCGTCTTGTTGCGATTGAAAGAAGCATATTGGGCAGAGCTCTTTTAATGAGAGGCATAACGTCGATTTCAAGGGGCCAGCCTGTGACGTAGCCTGTTTCGTCGGGTACCCAGTTGCCGTTTTCGTCAACGAGATAAGTGTAGTTCTGGCTCATACCGTGAACGATGATAACGGGTGTTTCCGTGTCATAATCGGGTGAGTAAGCCTGTGTACCCTCTGCGGATGCTGAAATTGCAAACATGGAAACCAGCATTGCAAAAGCGAGGAAAAGGCTCAGAACTCTTTTGATTTTCATAGTTGATTTCTCCTTTGAGTATGATGTGAATATTTTAACAAATCATCACACAAAACTCAATGTGATTATAGCACAAGTTTTATGAGTTATTTTTGGTTAAATATACAAAGAAACCTTCGGTTGTGCCGAAGGTCTCAAACAGTTTTTGCATATTAATCGGGATAAGTTACCTGCCTGCCCGTGACGGATTGGATGAATCTGCCGTAAACTACTGTTGCAAATTTCTGAATTTTACCTTTGAATGCAAATTCACGTGCCATTTTGTAAGTGAATTTATCCCCGTTTTCCTTTTCTTCTTTCACGGTTTCGGAGTCGTAAACGTCAAATATTCTCACAATTTTTGTCTCGTAGGTTGAGGTATCGTTTTCGTCAACTTCAATCACTCGGTAACCGCATTGAGTTGAGTGAAAAAGACCTATGTAACGGGTGCTGAGAGAGTTGACAATATCAATTCCGTTGTATTCAACACCGAATGCGTTTGTGTGGTCGTGACCCGTAAACATTGCAAGCACGTCGCCTTTTTCAACCATTGCATCAAACTGACCGTGGTTGTCGTAGCCGGGGCAGGGATATTCCCTGATTGTGCCGTAGTTTGTGCGGTCGGGGTCAAACGCATAATATTCACCGTCGTTGTATAAATGCTCATAGGAATAGGATTTCCACGAATCGTATTTTTTGAGTGCATCGTAAATTTCGCCAACGATAATGTGCTGAAAAACAAGGGATTTCACTTGTTCTCCGCCGTTTTCCGCCGCAAGTTTGTCGGAGGTCTGCTTATACCACTCAATCTGGTCGGGTTTTACGCAGCTGTATCTGCCCTCTTCGTCATAATCACCCGAATCGAACACCCACAGATTGAATTTTATCTCATCGCCGTCGGATGAAAGCACGGGAATATTGTAAGTGCCGCAGCCCGAAAGCGCCTCGCCGTCGTCAACGGAAACCGAGCAGGAAAAGGTGTTGTAATATGCCATCAGGTCTTCACGGGTCATTGCACCCTGCTCCGAGTCGTGATTGCCGAACGTGACCGCAACGGGAATGTTCCGTGACTCAAAAATATTCATCAGAGCGTTAATCAGCTTTTTTGTGTCCTCAGCCTTGTCGCAGTTGAGAACAATATCGCCCGTGAGCATAACAATATCGGGATTTTCCGCATCGCAGGTTCTCTCAACCATCCATATTGTGGGGTCAAGGTTGTGGTTGAGTTTGAGATGGGTGTCGGTTATATGCAGGATTTTCAGCTTGCCGTCCGAGCCGAATCGGATGGTTTTATCCGTTTTGTTCAGGCTGTTTGCAGGAGCGTAATTGACTCCGCTGTAATCGGGTCTGACGGAAAGAGACAGTATTCCGCATATTGTCAGAATCAGGGCGATTGAAATTATTTTCAGGATTTGTTTTTTCATTGCGTTACACCTCACCGTCAGTATAGCATAATTTCAGTCCGTAAGCAATGCAATCTGTTTTTCCTTTTTAAAATATTGATACGGCTGTCAGTTTGTGATATACTTGAAAAAAACAACATCGGGGTGATACCGTGCCTCTGCAGATTATCAGACAGGACATAACAAAAATGAGGGTTGATGCCATTGTCAACACCACCAATGAAAATATGGTGGGTTACAGCGGAGTCGACCTTGCGGTGCATACCGCTGCAGGTCCGCTTCTGGATGACGAATGCAAAAAAATCAGACCTCTGGGACTTGGCGAGGCAAAGATAACCAAAGGCTGCAACCTTGATGCAAAATATATTATCCACACCTCGGGTCCCGTCTGGCACGGCGGACTTAAAGGCGAGAGCCTTATTCTCAGGTCCTGCTACACGGAATCTCTCCGACTTGCGGTTCAGAACGGATGCGAGTCCGTTGCATTTCCCCTGATTTCATCGGGTGCTTACGGCTACCCCAAGGACAAGGTGCTCAGCTTTGCGGTTCAGGTGATAACCGAGTTCCTTTTTGACCACGAACTGACGGTTTATCTCTGCGTTTTTGACCGCACGTCCTATGAATTCAGCAAGACTATTTTCAATGAAATCAGCGATTTTATCAATGATGATGACGGATATTGCGAGGATTACAGTCCCATTGAATCTGACGTATGCTTTGAAGACTTTGACAGCCTTGCATACAACGAATATTCCGAAGAATGCGAATGTGCGGATGAACGTGCCGATGAAGAGGACGGCTCTTGTGATGATATTCCGCAGGCTGATATATTGCCTGTTGCTGCGGCAAAATTCAGCGTTCCCGTGCCTGCACGGCGGAGCAGCGAGGCAAGCTGTTCCCTTGCGGAGTATATGAAGTCAAAGGACAAATCCTTTGCGTACAAGCTGTTTGACTACATAGATTCCAAGGGAATGACCGACGTTGAATGCTACAAAAAAGCCAACGTTGACAAAAAAACGTTCTCAAAAATAAAGTGCAATCCCGATACCTATAAGCCCTCAAAGCAAACGGCAGTTGCCTTTGCGATTGCCCTTGAGCTGACTTTTGACGAAACCCAGGATTTGCTGGCATCGGCAGGTCTGACTCTGTCACGCAGCTTCACCTTTGACAAAATAATTATGTACTACCTGCAAAAGGGTGTATACGATATTTTTGTGATAAACGAAGGTCTGTTTGAGTTTGATCAGGTGTTGTTGGGATGTTGATAAATAAGAATTTGACGAGGTGATTAAAATGATAGATGTTACTACTTGGATGCATAACTTCTTGCAGACATTAAATGAGACTTTCGCAAACCGTGTATGGTTTGTTGGTTTGCAAGGTAGTTATGGTCGTGGTGAAGCAACAGAAACAAGCGACATTGATATTGTTGTAATTTTGGATGAATTGTCTGCTATGGACATTCAAACTTATAACGACATGCTGGATACCCTGTCTCATAGGGAACTGATTTGTGGTTTCCTTTCAGGAAAAAAGGAGATTATGAATTGGGAGCCATCTGACCTGTTCCAGTTTTGCCATGACACCACTCCAATTAAGGGAAGTCTTAACGAAGTTATAGCTGTTGTTAACGAAAGTGCGGTGAACAGAGCAATCAAAATCGGTGCTTGCAACATATTCCACGGATGTGTTCACAATATGCTTTATGAAAAGAGCGAAGATATTTTAAAAGGACTGTATAAATCCGCCTCTTTTGTTGTACAGGCAATTGTTTTCAAGAAGACCGGAAACTATATCAGCCATCAAAAAGAATTGCTCCGAGTTGTATCTTCCGATGAACGGGGCATTGTCGAAACCTTTTTGAATTTGAAAAATGGCGGAACGGTAGATTTCACTTTGATGTCCGAAACCTTGTTTGCTTGGTCAAAGAAATGGATTTCTGAAAACCGATAAACAAATCCGATTTGCGGAGGTGAAATAAAATATGTTCAGAGAAGTTGCAAGAAAAAAACAAGCTCTTACATCAGAGCAGATTACCAAAATATTGAAAGCAGAAAAAAGAGGCGTGTTATCTGTTTGCGGTGATAACGGCTATCCTTACGGTTTGCCGATAAATTTTTGGTACAACGAAGAAAACGGATACATCTATTTTCACAGCGGTAAAAAGGGACATAAAACCGATGCCATATCATCAAACAACAAAGTTTCGTTTTGCGTGTATGACGAAGGCTACAGAAAAGACGGAGAATGGTCGCTGAATATCAGCAGTGTAATTGTTTTCGGCAGGATGCATACTGTTGAAGATTCGGAAAAAGCCAACCAGATATACCGCAGTATGAGCCTTAAATATACTGCTGACATTGAATATATTGATTCTGAAATACAGAAGTTCGCAAAAGATACTGTCTGTTATGAATTACAGCCCGAACATATAACAGGCAAAATTGTTAATGAATCATAACAACAAATTCCGATTTATCGAACTGATTCAAAAGTCTCCCGTCAGGCGACCAATTGAATAAAACAAATCGCTATAATGTGGTTGTAAGGTTGAAAAGCCAAGCAACCACATTATTTTTTTGGAGGAATCAGAATGAAAAACAATATTACGGAGCTTGTGTTTATTCTTGACAGAAGCGGCTCAATGGCAGGTCTTGAGAGCGACACAATCGGCGGATTCAACGCAATGATTGAAAAGCAGAAAAAGCAGGACGGTGAATGCTATGTTTCAACCCTGCTTTTTGATAACGAAACCGAAGTGATTCACGACAGAGTGAAGCTCGGCGAGGTAAAGCCCATGACGGACCGTGATTATACCGTCAGAGGTTGCACGGCACTTATCGATGCTCTGGGCGGAGCGATTCGTCACATCGGTAATATTCACAAGTATGCCCGACCCGAGGACGTGCCCGAAAACACAATGTTTATCATCACAACCGACGGTATGGAAAACGCGAGCCGCATTTATACAAGCGACACGGTGAAGGCGATGATTGAAAGACAAAAGGAAAAGTACGGCTGGGAATTCCTTTTCATCGGTGCAAATATCGATGCGGTTGAAACCGCCGCAAAATACGGCATCAGCGCAGACAGGGCCGTTAATTACAGAGCCGATAAGAAAGGCACAAGCGTTGTTTATGAGTCTGTTTCAAATGCCGTGTGCGAAATGCGCGCCTGCGCAAGCCTGTCGGAAGATTGGTGCGAGGACATCAACGCAGACTACAACAACCGAACCGAAAACGACTGATAAAAACCAAAGCGGAGTGAATTTCACTCCGCTTTGACTGCCGATAAAGTCGCTGAACCATAAACGAAAAAGGATGAACAAAACCCGATAGCCTCCTTTTCAAAGGAGGTGGCATTTTCGCGGGAAAATGACGGAGGATTGATAAAAATTATTTTCGTTTATTTGATGTTTTTTCTCCCATCGGAGTACCTTTGTACGCCTTCGGTCGAAGTAAACATCATTCAGCTTCCTTTCTCAACAGTCACTTTCTTGCCGAAAAATAAGTTTTTCGACAAGAAAAGCGGAGTGAAGTTCACTCCGCTTTTTTGTTGCAATCTGATTTTATTGTTTCGTTGATTTATCGGGTTTTATTCGCTGAAGATTTCTTTTATCGCTTCAAGATATCCGTAGCCATAGAGGTCATCGGGCTGGAGGTAGCTGGTTTCTGTCCACTCGTTCCAGCTGTTCACGGTGATGAACGGTGCTTTCATAATGCCTTTTGCCATTGATTCGTCGGCAAAGGCGCGGACTTTTTCGCAGGCAATTCTGAAATTTTCGGGTGTGTTGTTCTTCACAACTCCCGGAACAAATTTATTGAATCTCACGTTGTTGTCCCAGCCCACGGAAATATTGGGATAAAACGGAATATTCATCAATCCCGATTCATATGCAAGGTTTTCAACGTATTTGTCGGTTTGCTCCCCGTAGTCACCGTCGGGGTCTACGCAGGAAAACCAGTTGTAGTTTGTAACTGAATCAAAGCCGAGGTAATCATAAAGCTCGTAGACGGTCATACCCTTGCAGTCGTCGCCGTCATCAAGCCAGTTGTACGTATGACCCTTCCAGTTAACCGCCTGAAAATGGAGACCTTTAAAGCCTGCCTCAACGGTTTTTCTGCGGAATTCTTCAATCCCCTTTTTGCATTCCTGCGTTGTTCCGAAGGTGCGGATGAAATTGTCAACGTCAAAAATCATATAGACGGGACAGCCGTCAATGGTGTAATAATTCTCACGGCTGAAATATTTTTCAATTGTTCTGTCGCATATATCTGAGAAAATCTGAGGAGTCACAACACCGTTCCAGATAACTGTTGAAAGGTCGCTGTCGGAGTTGCGCTTGTCCCAGAGATGGGTTGCGTTGTGGTTTGCCCACATAAGCATAAATTTCATATCGGTGTTGTTGCGTGCTTTGAGGAAACCGTCGTTAAGGCAGTTTTCAAGGAACGGACGGTTATCGTACCAATACCAGTCATAGATAAAAACGTTGACTCCGTGAGAAACCGCGCAGTCAATCTGCATTTCCATAACTCGGCTGTCGGCCTCGTTGACGTAGCCCCAAGTGGGGATTCTGGGCCATCGGCAACCCTCGTAGCCTCTGTCGGTCATTGCCTTGACGGTCTGCCATTCGCCGTAGCCCTCGGGCCAGAAAATCCGCGTACGGGGCTCGTCACCCGTGTATGAGGGCCACACAAATGCGGCTATATCGTATTTCATATTCATACCTCCGTTCTTCAAGGTTAATATATCACATATATGAACAAACATCAAGCCGCCCGATATCGGACGGCTTTTGACTGTCGATAAAGTTGCTGAACCATAAACGAAACTTTTTCGGAATTATCTGAATCAGTCAAGTCTGAAAATTCTTGTTTCTCCCTTTTGCATTTCAAGGGTAAAGGTGTCTGCGGTTGTCTGATAAGTGCCGCCAAGCAACTCGCTGACGTTTCTTTCGCTGTTCAGGCTGATTGTTTTTTCGCCTGCGGTTACGGCGTAAATGCAGACATAGTTGCGGTTGACGTAAATGATATCGTCGGTTTCGCAGTAAACGTGAACTCCGTTTGTTTTGCAGAATGCTCTCAGCTCGTTGACCGTGAATTTTTCCTTCAGGGATGAGGTCATAATATAGGGAATGCCGTTTTCTTTGCAGATGCTGAGGGCTTTTTCCATATATTCCGTTTTTGCGTTTGAGAGCAGAATAACCGCTTTGTATTTGCCGCAGACCGCCTCAAAATCATAAACGTCATACATATCATAGGGAGTGCCCATCAGACCCAGCTCTTCTCGCCGACTGTGAAAAATATTTCTCAATGAGCCGTCGGTCAGATACTTATATGCGCTTTCGTCAACAAAAACCGCAACTTCCGCAACGGAGGTTCTGTCGGTGTCTTTGATGCTTTGCTCATAGATGGTTCTGTAGGTTGCCATCTCGTTCATAATATCTTCGTCTGCATACCAGCCGCCCCACATATCGAACCACCACAGAGCGTTGCCTTTTATCAGCTGACGGGCAAAGGATTTTCTGATATCGTTGACAGCCTGATATTTTGACTCTCTTGGATGCCATACGGGAGCCTCAAGAAGTCCGTAGGGGTCGGTTGAGGGGTCTTTTTCGGACAGAACACGGGTCAGGTGAGTTCTTACGTCACATTCCTGAAAGCACATTTTTCCGTGCAGGCGGATTGAATCCGCAGGATACATTTCCGTCCAGTCCTTGTCGGATGCACGCACGCCGATATATGAATTCGGAGAGCAGATGAAATCGATGTTTTTGTCTTTGAGGATGTAGTTGAGAGCGTGGTTGCCCTGCAACGGGTTTGTTACCTCAAGGGTGTAGCCGTAGAACGTGCCAACAACAACGTTGTCGCCCGTTTCTTCCTTGACAATCTGCGCAAAGTGACTGATTGCCTCTGCAATTTTGAAGTTTGCAAATTCGATGTATCTGGAAAGATATTCGTCGTTGAAGTAGTCCTCTTTTTTGTTGAGCAGGGTCAGGTCGGGCAAACCCTTGTACTCGGTTTCGGGATAATATTTTTCAAGAAATGCCTTGAAGGCAGGCTTTGCACATTCTCCGTAGCCGCCGTTCATATCAAAATGGAACCATTCTTCCGTGTTGCCGCCTGCAATCTGATAGCCCACGATGTGAGGCGCGTATTTGCAGGAGTTTGTGTACTGCGTGAACTGACGCAGGAAATCCGACGCATCGTTGAGCCATTTCTCTGAATAGAAGGATTCTCTGCAGGGAACGCCGTCTTTCATATTCAGCTCGTCGGGGTTTTCTTTTTCCCACCAGAGGGGCATACTGATGTTGACTCTGGGGATTATGTATGCATCGGGGCAGGCTGCCAGAATTTTTTCAACCGCTTCGTCAAACAGAGAAAAATCGGGCGCACCCTTAACGTCAAAAATACCTTTTTTGAATGGGGTCAGACCGTCTGTTATGCTTATCCATCTGCCCGAAAAGAGGACGGGTACGGAAAAGAATTTGTAGCCTGCAGCCGCAAAGTCATCGTATTCGTTGAATTTTTCAAGATAGGTCATATATGCAACGGCTGCGTGAGGCTCACCGTTGATGTAAAGAGTGGGCACACCTCCGCAGTCTTTGATTTCCGAATGGATACCTGCGTATTTTTCCATATTTCGCATAACCTCCTTTGTTGAAACTTGGTAGTCTGTTTCACTCAAGGGTTTCTGAAAGGTGAAAACGTGACCCAAAAACGTGACAATAACCAAAAATATGCTGATAATTTTCTGAATTAACATAATTCATCACCTCAATATAGTCACTTTTAAGTATATCAGAACTGCATCAAAAAGCAATATATTTTCCGAAAAGATATTATGAAGAAGTCTGTACGAAAAAAACCGCCTTGCGGTGCAATACACCGTGAAGCGGTTTTGTGGTCGTTTTGTTATACAATTGCGTCTGCGGGGGCGTTTTCGGGAAGCCAGCCTGTAAATCCGAGTCGGGGCATTGCGTTGATTGTTGCCATATCTTCCGCAGAGAGTTCAAAGTCAAAAATCTGTGTATTTTCGATTATTCTTGCAGGTGTAACCGATTTTGTGAGCACGTTGAGACCTGACTGCAAAACAAATCGGAGACAAATCTGTGCCACGGTTTTGTTATATTTCTTTGCGATGGCGGCAAGGGTTTCGTCGCCGAGAACGGTTCCGCAGCCGAGGGGGCTGAATGCCTGAACAAGCATTCCGTTTTCCTGCGAATATGCAACGGTTTCGGGCTGTGTGTAGCCGGGATGGAACTCAATCTGATTCACCATAGGCTTGATTTCACAGCGTTCAACCAACGCATCATAGTGCTTCTGCTGGAAATTCGAAACACCTATGGCGCGGATTTTTCCGTTTTTGTATGCATCCTCAAAAGCTTTCCAGGTGCCTGCGTTTATCTCTTTCCAATCGGGAGAAACCTTTTCCACGCAGGGCCAATGGATGAGATAAAGGTCAAGATAGTCGAGACCCAGATTTTTGAGTGAAATATCAATAGCTTCGGTTGCTTTTTCGTAGCCTCGCATTGTGACCCAATGCTTTGTTGTAACAAAAATTTCGTCTCTGCCGATGCCCGTTGCCCTGATTCCTTCGCCAACGGCAGCTTCATTGCCGTAAGCAAAAGCGGTGTCGATGTGGCGGTAACCTGCATTTATTGCTTCAATAACGGAATTCTTTGCAATTTCACCGTTGGGTGTGAGATAGGTGCCGTAACCGACGCAGGGCACCTTGACTCCGTTGGAAAGAATAAATGCATCTGTAAGATTGTTCATTTCAATTGCTCCTTTGAGTTGGTATTGTTAAGTTTATTCTGTAATTTGTGTTTTTTTGCAGCTGTCGCATTTCAGCCGTAAGGGAATATAAATCACGGCAATCAGAGCCGATGCAACAAGCATAACGGGTACCGTTATATCTGTTTTTACAAAGCGGATGCCCACGTTATCAAAGAAGAAATAAATCGTAAAGCACATTCCCAGATATGACGGAAGTGCGATTTTTGCAAACCTTACGGGTGACATATCAAAGGCATTTGAATTTTTCTCAAGAATATTTTTGCGGAGTATCTTAATCATAAATACGCCGAATATTACGGATAAAACAACGGTCAGAATTGTGCCGAGAGGCTCGTCGTCTCCCAACACACCCGTGTTTTCAAGCAGACGGGCAAAGCGGATTCCGATTGCTCTTGCAGGCGCAACTCCAAGGATGAATACCGTCAGCAGGAAATTGAATGCAAAGTTCAGCTTGGGGTTTGCAAAAACGGGCGACGTATCGCAGAGGTCGGTTTCCGTGCCGTTTTTCACAGTCAGAGCAAGGAAGGTCATAACAAACAGACCGATGAAAAAGCCTACGACAAATTCCCAGGTGCCCCAGGTTGCAAAGCGTCTGAAAGTTTCCGAAAATTCAACGCCTTTGAAGAAGCCCGAATCAAAGGTGCAGGAAACAAGAGTGGTGGAAACGGTTGTTGTGATTGCCGTGAGGATATTCAGCACAAGTGAGCCGAAGCAGGTATATTTATCCTTGCGGAAAATCAGGGCATAAAGAGAAAGCACAACAACTGCAAGGGCATCGGAAACGTGCTCGATGCTCATATAGTAATTCTCGAAGAACGCAATATCCTGAGTCCAGCCTCTGTCGAGGAAATGGCTCATATATGCGGCCATGGGGCTTGCATAATCATAGCCGTATTCCTTAAGACCCATTGCGGCATAAGCAACCTGATCGGGGTTGATGAGCTGAAGAATATGGTGTGAAACCGTGGCTTTGAAGATAAGCGAGGATATCATATACACCGCTATTGCTATTGCGTAATGCTTGATTTTGTATTCCTTGCCCGAGAAAAGCGAGGTGACAAAGAATGCAAAAAGCGGAATCAGCGTGAATGCCATAAGGAAGATTATTACCGCACCGCTTGTGGGGTCTATGGGCGAATAAACGTCGCCGTTCTGCCCGATGAACACGGGCTCAAGACCGCCGAGCATTTCGCCTGAGTAGGGTAAGTCGCTCCACACAACGCCTGCAAGCTGAACTATAACCGTAGCGTAGCCCGTAACGCTGAGACCCAGCATAAGTGCACCAAGGGGAATCATTTCGTACTTCATACCTTTGCGGTTGCCGTAGAAATGATAAATGAGGAGCATCAGCACAAGACCCACGCTGTAAAGACCCCAGGATGAGCCGAAACCGCCGTCGCCTCTGCATCTCCACATAAAGCCGCCCATAATCGCTCCGAGGATAATCTGAATTATCTTTGAAGATGTGCAAGACCTGATTTTCATAAATGAAAACACCTTCTTTTGTCAAAAATCATTGCTGTTGCCTTATTTTTTCTTATTATATCAGCACTCCGTCACAATGGTCAACTTCGTGCTGGATTATCTGGGCAGGGAATCCCGTAAACGTTTTGATTCGGGTCTGAAATTCAGCGGTCTGCCATTGTACTTTTATTGTCTGATATCTCTTGCACTTACGCGGTCCGCCAAGCAGAGACAGACAGCCTTCTTCCGCATCGTAAGCGCCTGATTTTTTGATAATTTCAGGGTTGAACATCACCGTATACGCGCCGCCGTTGTCAAATGCGATAATGCGTTTGCAAATACCGATCATATTTGCCGCCATACCTACGCAGCCGTCTTTGTGGGCAGTGAGAGTGTCCAGCAAATCCTGCGCCGTCTGCAAATCTTCAATTGTCGCTTTTTCCGATTTTCTCGCAAGCAGAATCGGGTCGTGTACAAGTTCTTTTATCATAGCGTTTGTTCCTTTTATGTCAGAATATTTCTTGTATCAGAACGTTTCGGTGTCCGTCGCTGTTTTTATAATAGCACGCACGGGAAAAAATTTCAAACAAATATAATCAAATCATTTATTTTTTCGGATATCTGTGATATAATTAATATTATTTTTTCAGGAGATGTGAAAATGAGCAACAATCGTGCAATGCAATACGCTGAAATTCTTTCAAAGCTTATCAAGTTTGAAACGGTTTCGTCAAGAGAAAATCAGGATATTGCTAAATTTCTGGAATTCCATAAAGTTCTTCGTGAAACTTTCCCCAATTTTTTCAATACTGTTGAATGCGAAGTGTTTAACGGCAGCCTTTTGCTTAAATGGAAAGGCACAGACCCGTCTTTGAAACCTATTCTGCTGATGAATCACCACGACGTTGTTGAAGCAAGCGGCGAATGGACTCACCCTGCATTTTCGGGTGAAATTGCAGACGGCAGAGTCTGGGGCAGAGGCACTCTTGACACAAAAGGCGGTCTTGCAATGATGTTTCAGGCTGCTGAAGAATTGATAAAAGAGGGTTTCACTCCTAAAAGAGATACATATTTTGTAACCACCTGCACAGAAGAAATCGGCGGTGAAGGCGGAGACACCATTTCACGCGAGCTTCAGAAGAGAAACGTTGAGTTTCATATGGTTCTCGACGAGGGCGGTATGATTTTGTACGACCCCATCGGCGGTGCAGACGGCACGTTTGCAATGATCGGCGTTGGTGAAAAGGGCTACGTTGACCTTAAGTTCATTGCAAAGTCAAACGGCGGTCACGCATCCGCACCGGGCAAGAACACTCCTCTTGTGCGCCTTGCAAAGTTTATGGTTGAGGCAGAAAAGGCAGAGTGCTTTGACGTTCAGATGTCAGATACAGTCAAGGAAATGCTTTCCCGTTTTTCACCCACAATGAAGGGTGTTATGAAAACTGCCTGCGGAAACGTAAATGCGTTCAAGCCCGTACTCAAAAAGGTTATGCCTATGATTTCACCCTCGGGTGCGGCACTTCTGCGCACAACTCTTGCTTTCACAATGAGCAAAGGCTCCGAGGGCACAAACGTTATTCCTCAGGAAGCCTGGGTTGTGGGCAATATGCGTTTCTCACACCATCAGGGCAAAAAGGCAAGTATCGATGCAATCACCGAACTTGCAAAGAAATATGACGTTGAAACAATAGTCACCGATGACGGAATTGAATCGGGAATCACCGATTTCAAGGGAGAGGCGTTCAAGTTCATTGAGAAAGCGGTCAACGACGTTTTCCCCGAGTACAAGCCCGTTCCGTATATTATGAACGCCGCAACAGACAGCAGATATTTCAACAGAGTCTGCGAAAACTGCCTGCGATTTGTGCCGTTCAAAATCGATAACCAGCAGCTTAACAGCGTTCACGGCATCGATGAGAACGTTGATATCGATACCCTCGCCCCTGCAGTTGATTTTTACAGATATGTAATTAAAGAAGCATAATACTGAAAAAGCGGATGAAAATATTGAAGCAATGAGCGATATAAGGATTATCGAATAATTGAAAAAACTACGTTTCAGCGGCAGGATTCCTGCCGCTTATTTTTATCTGTTCTTATCAGTCATATTCTGAAAGAAAATGATTTTTCCGCCCTTTGCAGCTGCACGTCGGGCTTTCTCCCCAACAAGCAACAAATAAGATGTTGTAAAATTCAGCCGAGAGATTTATAATGAGATATCAGACCATTTTATAATTTCTGTTATCGGGGAGAATTGATATGAGCGTTTTTCGTTTTGGTATTATGGGTGCAGGCGGAATTGCAAACAAGTTTTGCGAAGCGGTTTCGTTGCTTGATAACTGTGAAGTGTGTGCAATTTCAAGCAAAAGCTGTGATAAGGCAAAAAACTTTGCGGCAAAGCACGGCTTAAATAAATATTACGGCAGTTATATTGAAATGCTTGAAGCCGAAAAACCCGACTGCGTATATATTGCCGTTACGCCGAATGACCATTACCGCCTTACAATGATGTGCGTTGAAAGAGGCATTCCCGTGTTATGCGAAAAAGCTATGTTTCAGAATTCGGATGAAGCGAAAAAGATTTTTGAAGCAGCTGCAAGAAACAACGTTTTCGTTATGGAAGCTATGTGGAGCCGCTTTTTACCTGCCGTCAACAAGGCGAAAACGTGGATAGATAACGGAGAAATCGGTATTCCCGAAATCTCACAGTTTTCAATCGGATTTGCTGCGCCTGACGATAAAAACAACCGTTATTTTAACCCGTTGCTCGGCGGCGGTGCTGCGAAAGATATTACTGTTTATGCCTATGAAATCACTACGTATCTGATTGAGCAAAAAATAAAAAACATGAACGTTTCTGCCGTATGGGGTGACAGCGGTGTTGACGTTAACAATCATATCAGCATTGAATTTGAACATACCTTAGCAGATTTAATGGCATCTTTTATGACCTCAATGGATGATAAAATGATAATATACGGAAAACAGGGAAAGATTGTTATTCCGAAGCCTCATTATGCAAGCGAATGCTTTTTATACGATATTTCGGGAAATCTCAGGGAACATTTTGAAGATAAGGAAACGAAAAACGGCTTTACTTATGAAATCAGCGAAGCTGTGGAATGCATCAAATCAGGAAAAACCGAAAGCTCTGTTGTTCCGTGGGAAGTTACAACGGCCTGTTCTGAACTGTTTGACAAAATAGAAGAAACAAAAAATCAATAAGTAAAAATTCCAATTTGTGCGGAGGTTTTATGGCTTTTTTACTGGTAGTTATATATATTGCGTTTATCGGTCTCGGAGTTCCCGATTCGCTCATCGGTTCTGCGTGGCCTGCCGTTCACATCGAACTTAATATTCCCGTTGAGGCGGTTAGTTTTATTACGTTCATCATTTCAGGCTGCACCGTTCTTTCGAGTATGTTCAGCGCAAAAATCCTCAATAAAATCGGCACTTCAAAAGTCACCGCTTTCAGCACGGCTATGACTGCGGCTGCTTTGGCAGGCTTCTCTTTTGCAGAGTCGTTCCGGATTATGATACCCCTTGCCGTTATTCTCGGACTCGGCGCAGGTGCGATTGATTCGGGGCTCAACAATTACGTTGCACTTCATTTCAAAGCAAGCCATATGAATTTTCTTCATTGTTTTTACGGTGTAGGTGTATCTCTCAGCCCTTATCTTATGTCTGTTGCATTGAGCAACACAGGTTGGCGAGGCGGCTACCGATATGCATTTTACGTTCAGGCGGCTATCACAATATTGCTGATTGTGTCAATTCCGTTATGGAAAAAATCATCATCGGACGGACAGACAGAAGATGAAAACAGCACCAACCTTTCTCTTTTGCAGATGGCAAAGATGTCCGAAGTCCGTCAGGTCTGGGTTATAATGCTTGCAACAAATGCAATTGAATATGCCTGCGGAGTATGGGGCAGTACATATCTTGTTGAGGAAAAAGGATTTTCACCCGAATACGGTGCGCTCGGTCTGACAGTATATTACATCGGTATGTCAATCGGACGGTTTGTTTCGGGCTTGCTTTCAGACAAAATCAATACCTGGAAGCGAATCGGCACAGGCTGCGCAATTCTTGCGCCTGCAATTGCAGTTATGCTTCTTCCGCTTCACGGTGCGGTTACCGTTGCAGGCTTGTTTCTTGTCGGTCTCGGCAACGGCTCAATCTATCCGAATATGATTCATCTCACACCCCACAACTTCGGCAAAGACGTATCACAGTCCGTTATGGGCTCGCAGATAGCATTTGCTTATATCGGCGTTATGCTTGCGCCCCCTGCCGTAAGTCTTATCAGCGGAATCTTCGGAATAAAAATATATCCTCTTCTTCTTGCCGCATTGTATGCGATAATGATTGTGTTCCTGAAATTATTCATAAACAATCTCAAAAAGAAGAACAGATATGACAGAAATGTGTGACTTGAACAATGAAAAACCATGAATTCGATATAAAAAATTTCATATCTCCCCACGTTTCTTTCGCGCCCGTTTACATCTGGGTGTGGAATGACGTCTGCACCCGTGAAATCATTGATTCTCAGCTTGCCGAAATGCAGAATCTCGGTATAAGAGCGTTTTATATTCTCCCCGAGCCGAAAGAATTCAGACCTGACAGTATGCCCACAAACCTTGAACCCGAATATCTTTCGGATGAATATTTCAGGCTTTGCGCTTACGCTTTTGAACAAGGCAAAAAACTCGGTATGAATTGCTGGATTTATGACGAAGGCGGTTGGCCCTCGGGCGGTGCTTGCGGAAAAGTGATGAAAGACCATCCCGAATTTGCAAGAGAAGTGCTCAGAGTGTATGAGCGTAATTTTTCCGCAGGAGAAGTATATAAAAAAACAAAATCTGATATCATCGCCTCATTCATCAATGACCGTGATTTGATATCGGAAGGTCATATTTTTGCCGAAGATACCGCCGTCACCGAATACGTTGCGGAAAAAGAAAACGGAACGTATCCCGATTTGCTCAATAAAAATGCAACCGATTATTTCATTGAAATCACACACAAAAAATATTTGCTTGGCAGCAACGTTACTGCAGTATTTACCGATGAGCCGAAAGCACCTGCTGATGCATTCAACAATGAACTTGCTCAAAGATATGAAGCAAAGTACGGTGAATCGGTATTGCCTCATTTGCCTCTGATTATGAAGAGAGCAACCGCAACCGAAGAAAACGTTCATATTCTGCACCGTTGGTATGATTTGTGCAGTCGGATGTTCTGTGAAAATTTTCTTCTTCCCTGCAAGAAATGGGCAAACGGTAAGGGTCTTGCATTTACGGGTCATCTTGATAAAGACCACCACCCTCTCGGCTGTATCGACGGCGGTAACAATTTTAACCTGATGCGTGCACTTCGTTGCCTTGATATTCCGGGAATTGACGTTATCTGGCGTCAGCTTTATCCCGATAATCAAATCGGTAAAAAAGATGATATGAACGGCTATAACGGATTTTTTCCCAGATATGCATCATCTGCCGCCGCACACGTCGGCACAAAGCTTGCAATGGCTGAAATTTTAGGCGTTGCAGGCGCTGCCGTAAGCTGTGACACAATGCGGTTCACCGTCGGATACCTTGCTGTCAGAGGAATAAATATTTTCAATCTTTTCAACTTCCCTCTCGGGAGAAAAAATGCTCTTCTTGCGCAGGAATTGCCGATTTTTACTGAAAATCAGCCTTATTACAAACATCTTGACCTTTTCAACCGCTATATGGAAAGGCTTTCGTATATATCCTCACTCGGAGAGAGGGTCTGCAAAACTGCGCTTTATTATCCCGTCTGCGATATTCAGGGCAGACTTAACGCAAAGACGGTTGCAAAAACCTTTGATGAACTCGGCAGAGCACTTGAAGACAAGGCGGTTGATTTCGATATTGTTGATGATGACGTTATTCAGTCAGCCGAAATCAGCGATGGCTGTATCTGTGTCGGCAACGCAAAATACCGACACGTAATCATTCCCGAAAATGCATTTATTCCTCAGGAAATTCAGAAAGTATTGAATGAATTTGTCCGTAACGGCGGTATGGTTTCTTGTGATATTGCGGACGCAAATCCCGTGATTCAGGTCAACGGCTCAGGCTTGCGTGCAATGCACAGAAAAGCAGAAAATGCAGAAATATTCTGTCTGTTCCGTGAATCGGGAGATAATCCCGATTATCAGGTTCATTTGCCTGCCGAAAACGGATATCTGCTCAATTTGGAAAACGGCAGTTTACAGCGTTTCAAAGCCGAAAACGGCATTATCAAGCTTTCTCTTGCCGTTGGCGAGACCGCAGTTATTCTGCTGACCGAAGAAACCCTTGACGCAGAAGATAAAAAAGAATTCAAAGAAAAATCCGAAATTTCAAATCAGTTTATGTTCAGT
The DNA here is from genome assembly GCA_045630405.1 of Acutalibacteraceae bacterium. Taxonomy (GTDB): domain Bacteria; phylum Bacillota; class Clostridia; order Oscillospirales; family Acutalibacteraceae; genus CAG-177. The sequence goes on along the minus strand of JAZQTC010000041.1, from coordinate 5,336 downwards.
AAAAACGTTGAACTCATCTTCAACGGAAACGGATTTGACAACGTAAAACATATTGAAAAATTTATGCCAATCACTCTTGGCGATTGGAGCGGATTAATCGGAAGTTCTTATTCGGGAAGTTGCGTTTATGAAACAACGTTTGTGATTTCCGATGACAAAGTCGGCAAAGAGGGAGAAATCGACCTTGGTGAGGTGCATTTCTCTGCAAGCGTTTATCTCAATAACCGATTTCTCGGCACCGCGTTTATGTCTCCGTACAGATTGAGAATTCCTTGCGGTGTGCTTGAAAAAAGCAATACTCTGAAAATGATTGTGACAAACACATCCGCAAACCGATATGTTCATACCGATTATTTCAGTAAATGGAGCATCAAGGAGCTTTCTCCGTATTTTGAAACAGAGATTGAATATGCCAAAGACCTTGTATCAGGCGGATTATACGGTCCGATTTCAATTTATACGGATTGATGCTTAAATCTGATAAGCGATAATAATATGTTGGACGTTTTGAAAACAAGAATTTGTGGAGGTAATTATGAGATTAAAAAAACAAATTTCATTGCTTCTTTGTGTTGTAATGGTATTTTCATCCGCTACACTCTCATCTTATGCTTCTGACGGAACAAACGCAGGCACGCCTGCAATAATAAACACAGCGGAAGAAATCACAGGCTTAGTTATCAATTATTTTGCAAAATTGATCAACAACGTCAAAGGCACAGATGAAACTGCTATACCCCCTGCAGCGGTAAATCCTCACTCGTGGATTGAATATAACGGCGAACCGATTGAGAATCCCGAACAGAGATTGAACGCAGAAACATGGGTTGCAAATGAAATTGCTTTTGAAAGCGAAAAATCATATACCAACCCGTTCAATGACGTTGATGTGGAACTTCACCTCTGGGGCAACGGCAGACTTTATAAAATCCCTGCTTTCTGGGACGGTGGTAATGTCTGGAAAGTCCGGTTCGTTTGTCCCTCCGAAGGTAATTGGTATTTCAAGACCGTCTGCACGGATGCCGAAAACACTTCGCTTGACGGCAGAACGGGCAAGGTTATCTGCACTGAATACAGCGGTGAGCACGATATTTATAAGCACGGTTTTATCACAACAAACGCAGGTGAAAAGTATTTCACTTATGACGACGGAACACCGTTTTTCTGGCTCGGCGACACTCATTGGAGCCTCGGCGACGAAACAGTTGATATGGTTGAAACAATATGCGAAAAGCGTGTTTCACAGGGCTTCACCGTTTATCAGAGTGAACCCATCGGAGCAAAGTTTGATTTCACAAACGGCATAACCGAAGAGGATATGGCAGGTTTTGCCGATTATGATGAAAAGTTCCGCATCATTGCAGAAAACGGTTTTGTTCACGCAAACGCCCAGTTTTTCTTCTCCTATTTTATTGAACCTCTGATTTCAAACAACGGCGGATTTGTCGGTAACGAGCCGTCTGATTCGGCAAAGGCTTACCTTGAAAAAGTCAGCCGTTACTGGGTCGCAAGATACGGAGCTTATCCCGTTGTCTGGACACTCGGTCAGGAAGTTGACAACGATTTCTATTGGAGCGAAACAAACCATCCCGAATGGGGATTGGATAACAACCCTTACAAGCTTGTTGCGGAGTATTTAGCAAAACACGATGCATATGACCATCCGCTTTCTGCTCATATGGAAAACGTCGGTTCAACGTCGGTTTACGGCAACGGTGAGGGAGCAACGGATAATTGCAAGGTTTATTTCAAAGATGCAATGCCTTCGTGTTTCAGAGATATAAAAGCACACAATTTCTATGCCGTTCAATGGCACACCGACAAAACAGAGCAAAGCGATTTCCGAATTGAAAAAGACTGCTGGTATAACTCACAAGGCAAACCCGCAATCAATTATGAGGGTCAGTATTGCTATCTCTGGACAAAAAACTTCGGTTCAAGAATGCAGGGATGGTCAGCCTATCTCAACGGTATGTACGGCTACGGTTGGGGCGGACACGATACCTGGAGCTACCTCAATGTTTATGACGAAGAAAACGACAGTTCCGACGGCGTTGATACCATAACAAGCGAAGAAAAAATCAATGCAACCTGGCAGGATGCGCTTGAATACGAGAGTTCATATCAGGTCGGATATATGCGAGAATTTCTTGAAAACACAGAATGGTATAATCTTATTCCCAGATTTGACAACAAGGCATATTTCGTTCCTGCAAACAATGTTTATTATGTTTATGCAGGTAATGAAAATAACACGGAAATTGTTGTATATTTCTATTCATTCACCGATGAATCCGTTGCTCAGAAAAATAACACCAGGTTTTACGGCGGAATAAAAACAGGAACCGTCGGAAATCTTACTCCTAACGGAAGCTATACTTATCAATGGTTTGATCCCGTCAGCGGTGAATTTTCCGAAGAATATGAATTTATCGCTACAAGATTCGGCACATATTATATCGGCGACAGACCGCAGGCAACCGATATGGTTCTGCGCATAAGCGCCGCCGATAAATTCTGAACGAGTAATCGTATCTGCTAAATTCCAATTTGTCGAACTCCTTCGGTAATCGCCGAGGGAGTTTTTTATGCAATTCTCATAACTGGTGTATTAAAACAAATATTATGATAGCCACTTTAAAAAGTATTTTTTGCAGTATAAATCCCTGCCTTTTGCAGATAAAGCTTCGCAATATATTGCACTTTTTCAACGTATAACAAAAAAATACCGTCTGATACACAAGGTGTCGGACGGTAATTTTTACAGAAAACATATTTGAAATTTATGATGCGGACTCAGGCTTGGAGCACGCAAAGAAAGTTGATTTGTGAACGGGTTTCTTTTTTCCGCACAGCTATTCTTACGGTCTGTAATGAAGATAAATAATTCTGCCGATATCGTCAATTCTCCAGACGTAGGCGATTGCTTTTCTGTAGATATAGTTAAGCTTTGATTTCAGAGTTTTAAGTTTGAAGTTGAATTCTCTCGGCTCAACCGTGTCATAAAGTTGTGTGACGCATTTGCATTCGCTGTCCGTTTTGATTTGTGTTGCGGCAAGGACAAATAAATTTTTGTCGTAGGGCAACCTGATTGATTTTGCACCGTTTGTTTCTATCTCGTATTTAAAGAAGAAAAGCTGATGCGCATAATCATCGCCTTTGGCGGAGTGGGTGTGGGTGCATTCCCATCCCAGAACATCGGTTTTGATTTTTGCCGTACGCTTCATGCCGTATAAATCCCAAGCGAAGGGTCTTTCTTCGATGTCGCTGACTTTGATTTTAACGGGTTTGCCATCAACGTCAAACGTGTATTCCTTGTCACCGTCAAGGCTTGCGCAAAGAATAACAAGTTTGTTGTATCCGTCGTCAAGGGTGAGCGTTTGTCCGTCTGCAATCAAAGAATCGTATTCGCCTTTATTCAAAACAAAATCAACTCCGCCGCATGTGATGATATTCGGAACAAGTTCTTCGGGAATTGTGTAATTCTTGCCGTGAATACCGTTACCCGAACGTGACTGATTTGAAGAAAAAGCCTTTGTATTAAGCGGGAGCTCAATGAATGAACACGGAGCGTATTTTCCTTTATTATCCATAGGCGCAAGAGTTAAAGCAAAGCTCTTGATTTCATAAGGATTCATATCAAACACAAGCGAGCCGTCTTTTACTGTTGCGTCACCGATATGCTCTTCGGAAGCGTAAATTTCACGGGCGGAAACTATGCCGTTGCCAAGCGATAATCTTGCATTTTTATGAGCTTTGTTGCAGCCTTCGTTTACTCTTACAACAATTTCATCTGTGTTTTCCGCTTTCTTGATTGTACGGATGATAATTTCGTTGTCGGAAATATTCGCAAAACTGTAGCAAGCGCCGAGAATACCCGTATGTTTATCGGCAACAAAAGCCGCCATGGGAGCGCTGAATTCACGGGCGGCTGCCTGTACCCTTGAAATATCCGAACCCTTATGAGCGCAGATTGCATAGCCGTAACGGTTAAGACCGAGATCCATCATGCTCTGAACAGAAGCGGGTCTTGAGTTGTTGAGAGGTGTGAGTATAACCGTCATTCTCAGAGTGTTATCCGCAAATTTATCCCAACCGTATTTGCAGTCGCTTAAAACGGAAACGCCGAATTCTTCATTTTTATCGGTTAAGTCAACCCATTTCTGTGCAGGAACTTCATAAATTTCGGGCTTTGCGTTGCCTCTTTTTATTGCTCCGAGACCGAGGTCAAAAGTTGCTTCTTCATTTGAGCAGGCAAAACTGAAAATGTTTTTGCAAAGCGTTCTCTGATTGTTCCAGTCAAATTCGCACTGAACTTCAACCATATCCGAGCCTGCGGAAAGTGAAATATTATTTGTGAAAACCGAATCATCGCATTGCTGAATGACCTGAATTGTGCATTTTGCGGGACCTTCTTCGATTATTCTTGATTTAACAAGCTTGGCAATTCTGTTGTGATTTCTTATTGATTGCTTGTATTTGATTTCCCAAGCAGGATAAAGCCAGCCACCCGCATAATTATCAAAAATTCCGAGAACGATGGGCTCTTTGAGCAGTTCTTTGCCAATTTCTTTGTCGTATATCGAGCCGATATCTCCGTTTTCGTTAAGGGTGACGGTATAACGCTCGTTTTCAAGAGATTTTTCGGAAACCTTGAGTTCTGTTCTGATTGCAGAAGGAGTTCCACTCGCGGTAACATCAAAAACGCAATATGAATGCGGTGGCATATCGGCAACAAATGCAATTGCTGTTTTGCCCTTGCTGATTGACGAAATCTGTGACGGAATTTCATTCCCGTTGCAGTCGCAAACGGAAATATGCCTGAATTCGCCGTCAAGAGTTGCGGTGACACAGCTCTTTCTTCTGAATTCCATATGATTGTTGACAACTACGGGAATACCTTTGCAGAACGATGTGTCAAGCATTGAAGCAACAGCTGAAATGCTCTTTTCGTATTCGTGAGCCAGCTGATTGAGTGAAAGACCGTAGTCGTTCCACGAACGGAGATATGCTCTCTGAATGGATGTGCCGGGCAGGTCATCGTGGAATTGATGGTTGATTATTCTTTTCCACGAGGTATTCAATTCTCTTTGCGGATACTTTGCCGTACCGAGCCAATGTGCGGTCACAGCGGCTCTTTCTGCCATATCGGCAAGCTCTTCGCCGCGCTTGTTCCAGCGTTTGCTGATTGCCCTTGCGGTATAGCCTGCCGTGCCGTGGTCGGTCAGAAGAAATTCATTGTTCCACAAAGGCAGTTTATCGCGGTCAGCTTCGGTCATCTCCGTCATAATCTGCTTAAAAACCTTATCAGACGGCGAAGAATGGACAATTATATC
>JAZQTC010000040.1:0-46186 GCA_045630405.1 Acutalibacteraceae bacterium | reverse complement strand
AAGAACGGCTTTTGGAAAACCCGTTGTACCTGATGAAAAGTAAATGGCCGCGTCTTCGTCTTCTGATATCTCAACATCTACGTTATATGTAGGCATACCCGACTTTAAGTCGTCTATATGCAAAGCAAACCTCGGGCAGTTTTGAACGTTACCTACAAAAATAAATTCTTTTATGTTTTTAAGTTTGCTTTTGATTTCTGTTATTCTGGATATAAATTCTGTTCCGAATACAAGTACGTCTGCTTGTGCAAGCTCAAGACAATACTTGATTTCGTCTGCTGTGTAACGGTAGTTAAGAGGCACAACAAGCGCACCTGTTTTGAGGATACCAAAGTAAACGGGCAGATACTCAATGCAGTTCATCAGAAGAATTGCAACTCTGTCACCCTTCTTGATTCCTCTTGAGAGAAGAAGATTTGCAAAGCGGTTTGCCTTTTTCTCAAATTCTTCCCAGGTGATTTCGCTTCTGCCGTCACCGTTGGCACCCTGCTCGATAAGCGAATATTCGCGCCAGGTCACACGGCTTTTTTCCTGAAGCTCGGGATTAATCTCCACAAGGGCAACGTCGTCCTTGTAAAGCTGCGCATTTTTTTCAAGAAATTCTGTAATGGGCATTATTTTTCTTTCCTTTCGTATATGAAAACAACTGTTTTATCAACGTTTTTATTCTGCGATTCCCCGTTCTGATATCCAAGGGAATTACGGTTCTCATTTTCATTGCTTTAAAGCTTTTACGCATTAAAGCGACGTGGTATTATAATATAACATATCAAGCGGTTTGTCAATAGGATTTTATGTTTTTAAATACAAAAACGGAATGTAAAAAATCCTGATTCAACTGATATCGGGTTATAAAAGTATTATCAAAGGTGGTCAGAAAATCCTCCCTCATTGAGGGAGACTGAACAATATTAAATTTACATTCTGAAATTAATGGCAAGGATCTTTCAGGCGGCAGTCCGATTATTCCGCCATTTTGAAAGTTCTGTTGAACAAAGCCTGATTGTACGCTTCCGTTGCGCAAGGCGCGTTATAAAGCACGTTGAGCATATACGAACGGATATTTGTAACCTGCCAGCTGATATCATCCATAACGTCAATGGCATAGAGCATATTGTCCTCGTCAAGGGAAAGAAGTCTGTCTCTGACCGCCTGAAGAGGGACGTCCGCATTGTTGATGCAATACGTGGGAGAATATCCGCAAAGCACGTCTGCCGCGAGAGAAACAAAAGCATCAACCTTTTCCCTCGGTCGGACACCGACAACAAAATCATATTCAATAACCTCCTTGAAAAGCGCCTCCCACTCCTTAAAGGTGGTTAATTCAGTATTACTAACGTAGTTATTATTATATTCAGTATTATTTCCGCTTAAATTTGTGGACTCTTGAATCCAATTTTCGTGGACTCCTGAATCCACGTTTTGTGGACTCTTATGCTTATTTTTATGGATTCTTGAATCCACGTTTTGAAGACACTTTTCCACGTTTGTGGAAAGAAATATCACAGAAGATTTTCCCAATCCTCTGTTTTGACGTTCAATCAGACCTGCCGTTACAAGCTCGTTGAAAAGTCGGGTAATCTTGTTTTTGTTCATCACGAGGCACTTGCTTGCCTCTGCCACCGTAAAATAAATGAACACCCTTCCATCCTCTGCAAACCAGCCGTTCTGAGCTGAAAGAGACGCTCTGTCCAGAAGAAGAGCGTATAACATTTTTGCATCGGTTGAAAGAATGTTTTTATATTTATCGGCGAAAAGAAATTTCGGTATTCTGTAAAAAGCTTGGGAATTTTCCAGATTATCCAAACATTTACCTCCATAATTTATTCGTGAGTGCACTTCCACGGTTAACATTATAGAGAACATTTGTTCTTCTGTCAAGTTTTTTCGTCTGTTTTCGGGAATGTTTTTTCAAATGTTCGGTGACGAAATTATCGGATGGTACAAGCAAAAAGGACAGCCGCAAGAGCTGTCCTTACAATTCAATTATCAAAATATATTCGGGTGTGAGCATCGTCCGCCCTGACTTTGCACCCGTCAGGAAAAGTATCTTTCTGCTCTCTCGTATTCCTCGGGTGTACCGTAGCCGTCGTCAAGATTTTTCTTTATCAATGCGGCGATTTCCGCCTCGATACGCTTGTTTGCCTCCTCAACGGTCATTCCCTCTGTTGAAAAAGGTTTGCCGATGCGCGAGGTCAGGTTTTTGCTCCTGAATTTATATTCTCCCGTCACCGCAACAGGCACCATTACCGCGCCGTTTTTGCAAGCAAGGGATGCTGCACCGTATCTGAATTCGCCCATAAGATTGTTGGTTTTGTTACGTGTGCCTTCGGGGAAAATTCCCAGCGCACCGCCTGAGGAAAGCACGGCGTTTGCCTCACTTTTCGCCTCTTCATCGTGACCGTTACGGTTGACGCATATGCAACCCGTAGCCTTGAAAAACCAGGCGAAAGGACCTTTGAAATATTCGGACTTTGCCATATAATTTATGCCTCGCTTGGTTGAAAGTGCCGCCATACATTGATCCATAACGTGCTTGTGGTTGCTGCATATTACGGTTGCACCGTCCATAGGAACAGGATGCTCAACGATGACTCTGGGGTTATAATAAAGCGAGAAAATCGGAAGAAGAATTTTTGAAAAAAATCTGAATCCTGCTGTTTGGGGTTTGTGCGACATCAGGATATTGCCTCCTTTGCACTCTCTTTCTGAAGTTTCATAAAGTCAATTTTGTTATATGCGGTTTTGGGTAAAATGTCAACAAATTCATAGATGTAAGGCACGCTGTAATGCATCAGCTTTTTCTTGCAATAAGCCTTGATTTCCGCCTTTGTTTCATCGCTCTTTTCCTTGTCACTCTTAAGCACGACGTATGCCTTTGCAACCTCTTTTTTGTATTGGTGCGGCACGGATACAACAACGCACTTTTCAACAAAATCAAGCTCTTCAACAACACTCTCAATCTGAGTGGGATATACGTTGAAGCCTGACGTAATCATCATTCGCTTGATTCTCAGCTTGTAGTGCACAAAGCCGTCTGCGTCAATCATCGCCATATCGCCCGTATGAAGCCAGATTTTGCCGTCTGCGTGGGTAAGCAGGGTGTTTGCGGTTTCTTCGGGGTTGTTTCTGTAACCTATCATAACGGTGGGACCGCTTACACAAAGCTCACCGTCCTCGCCTGCAGGCAGAACGTTGGTTGTGCCGGGCTCAACAATACACATTTCCGTGCCGATAAGAGGCTTGCCGATAGTGCGTGATTTGTAGCAATCGCCAACTGAAAGGCAAAGCGCAGCCAGACCTTCCGTCATACCGTAGCCCTCACAGAGCTTGACGTCGGAATTGCAGGAAGCAAAGAAATCGTTGACGCTTTTTTCGAGCTTTTCGGGCAAGGTATCGCCGCCGCTGACCGCATATTTAAGGAACGAGAAATCAATTTTATCCATACCCTTTGCCTTGAGCATTGCGTCATAAAGAGTGGGCACACCGAAAAGCATAGAGGGCTTGTGCTTTTTGATGATGCTTGTGAATTGCTTTGCATTGAACTGGGGAATAAGCACGGAGCAAGCACCGAAGCAGAACGAAACGTGAACGCATACGCCCAGACCAAAGCCGTGGAAAATAGGAAGGATGGCAAGAATCTTGTCCCCTGCGTGAACGTCACGAAGGGTCAGAACTGCCTGAATTCCGAAGGCATTGAAGTTACTGTTGGAGAGCATAATGTCTTTGGGAGTGCCCGTTGTTCCGCCGCTGTGGAGAATAACCGCAACCTCGCCGTTCTGCTCGCCCGTGGGCTTGTGTTCCTTTACGGAAGCGTGTTTCTTTGAGAATTCGTCCCAGGAAATATATCTCTTGTCCTTTTTGTCATATTTGAAATTCTTCAGGCATTTGAGGGCATAAAGCTTTTTGAGAACAAATGGCATTGAGTTACCTGCAGAAGCAACAATAACCGTTCTGAGCTTTGTGCCGTCAATGATATTTGAGATTTTTTCGGTGCAGATATCAACTGCAAGGAGAACCGTACTGTCAACTCTGTTGATGTGGTCCTTGATTTCTTCCTGAGCAGAAAGAGGATGCAGAATATTTGCTACCGCGCCCATTCTGTTGAGAGCATAAATGCTGATAACCGCTTCGGGCGTGTTGGGCATAATAATGGTTACAATATCACCTTTTTTGACGCCCACAGCCGCATATGCGGCAGAGATTTTCTCGATTTTTTTAACGAGATCGGCAAAGCTGCACTTTGTACCGAAGTAATCATATGCATCTGCATCGGGCTGATGCTTTGCGGCAATTTCAAGCATTCCGAACATTGAAACGTCGGGAATATCGAAGCCGAGAGGTGCATTTTTGTTTTCAAAACTGAAAAACGGATTTTCTTTCTTCATACTTTCCCTCACTTATTTTGTTTTGTTCATCATATACGGTATAAAAAAGCCTGCCGCAATAACAACCGCAATTCCTGCGGCAGCTGCACGCTTTTTGGTGAATATACTTTTTTCGCCTGCACTTTTAATCAGATTGTCCGCAATGCGGATTTTGTCTGCAGAAGTGAGGGCAACAGAATTGATAAGGCGGATATATTCGTTGGTGTATGAATCTGTCATTTTATTTTGTCCTTTCAAGTTCTTTTTTGAGAAGCTCTCTGCCTTTTTGCAGACGCTTCTTGACGGCATCCTCGCTGATGCCCAGTATTTCTGCAATTTCCTTGCATTTGTAACCCTCTGAGTAGTGCAGAGCAAGCACAATTTTTTGCCTTTTCGGCAGACCCATAAGAGATTCAAAAACCCCGAAATCATCTTCGGGAATACCGATGCTTTTAACTTCTTCAAGTTCCAGCGTGCTGTGTCTGACACGCAATTTAAACATATTTTTGCTGATGTTGGCGGCAACTTTGATAAGCCACGCTTTGCGGTGCTCTTCATTGCGGAATTCGGGGGCTTTTGTCATATATTTGAGCAGGGTTTCCTGCACGGCATCCTCGGCATCGTCACGGTTACAGAGAATGCAATAGGATATTCTGAAAATCAGCGAGCCGTACCGATCAACAATGTTGCGTATTTCTTCATCGGTGAATTTTTTCTCTGTCATAAACCCGTTGCCCCCTTTCTTTTTTTCGGGTGCCAAAAAACCACCCATATAGTAAACAATTATAGTATTGAAAAAGTGAAGTTTTATTTTTGAACATTTTGTAAACATTTTTGTGCTGAACGAAAAGTTCTGATTGGATTATCAATTCAGAATTCGTAATTGTTGGTTATTTTCCCAATTGTCCTCAGCAGGGGCGCTCTGCGCTGATTATAATTTGTCTTTTCCGATTTGCACGCAAATAAAAAGGACAGCCGCAAAGGCTGTCCCTACGATAGAGTAAAATATACAATCAGGCGTGCAACGCCCACCTGATATTTTTCACTTTGAGTTTTGCGCTTACAAAAGGGTCTCCGTCAACTCTTCAACTGTTGCCACAATGCAATCCGCACCTGCGGTTTCAAGCTCTTCACGACTACCGTAGCCGTAAAGCACACCGATTGAATCAACCCCGTTTTTCTTTGCACCGATGATATCGTGCTCTCTGTCACCAATCATCACAACGGTTGATTTATCCGTCACACCGCCCTCTTTCAGAGCATATGCAATAACCTCTGCCTTGTCGGTGAGTGAGCCGTCAAGGTTTGCACCTGCGGCATAGTAAAAGTATTCGGTAAGATTGAAATAACGGAGGATTTCCCTTGCAAAAATCTCGGGCTTTGAGGTGGCAAGAATAACTTTTTTGCCTGCTGATTTCAGCTTTTTCAGCATTTCCTCAACACCGCCGTAAACAACGTTTTCGTATATTCCCCTGTCGCGGTAATATTCCCTGTAGTCCTCCACCGCCTGCAAGCCGTCAAGACCGTAGAATTTTTCAAATGATTCGTGCAGAGGAGGACCGATAAATTTGTAAAGCTCCGCCCTGTCCTCAACGGTGATGCCGTATTTCTTCAGCGCGTGAGCAACGGAATTTGTGATTCCGATACCGGGGTCGGTTATTGTGCCGTCAAGGTCAAATAAAATCACATCATAATTTTTCATTCTGTTCTCCGTAATTCAAACACATATAAACAGGCACGGGTGAAACCCGTCCTTCATTTTACATTTTGCACTTTGCATTTTGCACTCTGCACTTTGAACTTTGCACTCAAAAAAGGCAGCCCCGAAAGGCTGCCCTTAAATTATTACTGAATATTTGCCTTGAGTGTTGCAAGCTCTGCCTTGAGTGCTTCGGGAAGTCTGTCGAACTTGCCGTAGAATTCTTCGATACCTGCAACTTCGTCCTTCCAGAGTGATACGTCAACGCTGAGAAGCTCTGCAAGCTGTGCAGCGCTTACTTCGTCTTCGATACCTTCAAGGTTGATGTCTGCTGCCTTGGGAACAAAGCCGATAGCTGTTTCATCAGCCTCTACCTTGCCTTCGCAACGGTCGATAATCCAATCAAGAACACGAAGGTTGTCGCCGAAACCGGGCCACATAAAGTTGCCTTCGTCATCCTTACGGAACCAGTTAACGTTGAAGATCTTGGGAGCCTTATCAGCGACAAGACCTGCACCGATGTTGATCCAATGCTGCCAGTAGTCAGCCATATTGTAGCCGCAGAAGGGAAGCATTGCCATGGGGTCACGGCGAACAACGCCAACTGCACCTGCTGCTGCAGCTGTTGTTTCTGATGCCATGATTGAACCAACGAATACACCGTGGTTCCAGTCTCTTGACTGATAAACCAGAGGAGCAAGCTTTGCACGTCTGCCGCCGAATACGATAGCTGAGATGGGAACACCGTTGGGATTCTCGAACTCTGAGCTGATGCAGGGGCAGTTAACAGCGGGAGCTGTGAAACGGCTGTTGGGATGTGCACCCTTCTCTTCGCTTTCCTGACCGTTCCAGGGGTTGCCCTTCCACTCGATTGCGTTTGCGGGAGGATTCTTATCAAGACCTTCCCACCAAACTGTGTTGTTGTCAAGGTTATGAGCAACGTTGGTGAAGATTGTGCCCTTCATTGTTGAAGCAAGAGCGTTGGGGTTTGACTTTTCGTTTGTGCCGGGAGCAACGCCGAAGAAACCGTTTTCGGGGTTGATAGCATAGAGTCTGCCGTCTTCACCCTTGCGGATCCAAGAAATATCGTCGCCTACGCACCATACGCGGTAGCCGTTTCTGTAATATCCCTCGGGAGGAATAAGCATAGCAAGGTTTGTCTTACCGCAAGCTGAGGGGAATGCTGCGCAGATATATCTGATTTCGCCATCGGGCTTCTGGAGACCGAGGATGAGCATATGCTCTGCCTGCCAGCCTTCGTTCTTACCCTGATATGATGCGATACGGAGAGCAAAGCACTTCTTACCGAGAAGTACGTTTCCGCCGTAACCTGAATTAACTGAGATAATTGTGTTGTCCTGGGGGAACTGGCAGATGTATCTCTTCTCTTCGTCGATGTCGCACTTACAGTGGAGACCGCGAACCCAATCTTCGCTGTCGCCGAGAGCCTTGAGAACGTCTGAACCAACTCTTGTCATGATAATCATATTAAGAACAACGTAGATTGAGTCTGTGAGCTCAATACCGATCTTTGAGAACTTTGAGCCAACGGGACCCATTGAGTAGGGAATTACGTACATTGTTCTGCCCTTGTAGCTGTCCTTTGCGATAGCGTAGAGCATTTCATAAGCTTCTGCGGGATCCATCCAATTGTTTGTGGGGCCTGCTTCTTCCTTTGAGGGAGCGCAGATGAATGTTCTGCCTTCAACACGAGCAACGTCGTTAACAGCTGTTCTGTGAAGGTAGCAATCGGGGAGAATCTCCTCGTTGAGCTTGATGATTTCGCCTGTTGCGCAAGCTTCTGCGCGGAGAGCGTCAATCTGCTCCTGTGTGCCGTCAATCCAAACGATTTTGTCGGGCTTTACAAGGTCAACTTTTTCGTTGATCCAAGCAAGAACGCTCTTGTTTGTGGTCATATTTTCCATAGTTTTTTTCTCCTTTCTTTGGGGAAACATACTAAAATTAAACATATTTGAGTGGATAAAAAAGCGGTTTTTGTGCCCTTTGACAAAAGCACAAACTTGCCTTCTCATCCTTGCCCATAGTAATTATATCATACTTTTCTGTAAAGTCAATATGACAAGTAAATTTTGCATTAAAAAGTTGCAAAAAATTCATTTTGAGGCAGATTTTGCCGTTTTTTACTCATTTATAGGCATTGTTGCGAATGCATTCAGGTCCGAACTTGCAATATTGCCCTTCTGAAATTCATAATACGCCTGTGCGCCGACCATAGCCGCGTTGTCACCGCAAAGGGAAAGATGGGGCATATAAAGCTGCCAACCTTTTTCTTCGCAGGCTTCGGTCATACGCTTGCGCAGACGTGAGTTTGCTGAAACACCGCCTGCCATAACAATTTTGTTGAACCCGAAGTTTTCAGCCGCTTTGACCGTATTTTTCACAAGGCAATCGGCAACCGTTTCAATGCAGGTTGCACCGAGGTCGGGCACGCTGACCTCAATCCCCTTTTGCTTTGAGTTATGAATAATATTCACAACGGCGGTTTTCAGACCTGAAAAGCTGAAATCATATTCGCTGCCGTCGACTCTGGGACGGGGCAGCTTGTATGCCTCAGGATTGCCCTCTGCGCTGACTCTGTCAAGATTGACACCGCCCGGATAAGGCAGACCCATTGCTCTTGCCGCTTTGTCCATACATTCGCCTGCGGCATCATCCCTTGTCCTGCCGATAATTTCAAAATCCGTGTAGCTTTTGACGGCAACAATATGGCTGTGACCGCCCGAAACAACAAGGCAAAGGAAAGGCGGCTCAAGGTCGGGATGAGTGATGTAATTGGCGGCAATGTGCGAGCGCAGATGATGCACGGGAATGAGAGGCAGACCCGTTGAATATGCAAGACCCTTTGCAAAGTTTACACCCACAAGCAATGCACCGATAAGACCGGGTGCATAGGTGACCGCAACGGCATCGATATCACCGTAGCCGAGACCTGCATCGCTCATAGCTTTTGACACAACACCGCTGATTGCCTGCGCGTGCATTCTTGACGCAATCTCGGGCACGACACCGCCGTACACAATATGTTCACTGACCTGCGATGCGATGACGCTCGAAAGCACCTTTCTGCCGTCCTCAACAACGGCAGCCGCTGTTTCATCGCAGGAAGATTCGATTGCAAGAATTTTCATAGTATTACCTCGTTCAACTCAAAAGTATCTAGTATAAATTACTCCGTCCTCGGTGGGGTGGGAATAAAAGTTTTTTCTTATGCCTGCAACCTCAAACCCTTCGGATTCATAGAGGTTAATGGCGGCTGTGTTGCTCTGACGCACTTCAAGGGTGATGAATTCGCATCCCCTGCCCTTTGCACCGTCGCAGGCGGCTTGCAGAAGAAGTCTGCCGATGCCCATTTTTCGGTATTTCTCAAACACCGCAACGTTAGTCACATATGCTTCGCCGCAGATTTCCTGAACGCCGATATAGCCTGCAACACCGTCACCGATGGCAACAAGAAAATGAGAGCTTTCGTTGTTAAGCTCCTCACGCAGAGCGTTTGCGCTCCAAGGCTGTGAAAAGCATTCCGTTTCAAGCTCCGCAACGGCATCGATATGGGAATCGGTCATATTTTCAAGGGTAAAATTCATTCATTTTACCTCCTTGATAATTTCGTCAAACTGCTTTTCCAAGGCGGTTTTTATTGAATTTGCACACATCATATAGGTTTCGGTGTCGCCGCCGTAGGGGTCGGGTATACCGCCGCCGAGTACAAGCACGCTGTCGGGATTAACGTAAAGAGAAAGGCTTGCCGCGTGGTCGGGAGTCATACAGACAAACTTGTCCGTTTCATCAAGCACGTAGGCAGTTATGCGCCTTGCTCTGTGAGCCGAAATATCAACTCCGAATCTTTCGCAGGCTCTGACGGATTTATCCGTCACCTCGTCACCCGTCATTGCAAAAAGTCCTGCACTTGAACAAGTAATATCATTTATATTTTTATCGGCAAGGAGCTTTCTGAAAAGTCCCTCTGCCATAGGACTGCGACAGGTGTTACCTGTGCAGACAAACAATATATTCATATAATCACCGTTATTTTGATTCGTACCAAGTTTTGCCGATGCCCACGTCTGCCTGCATTGCAACACGCATTTTAACTGCGTTTTCCATTTCTTTTTTGACAATGCCTGCAACGATTTTTGCCTCACTCTCGGGAGCTTCAACAATAAGCTCGTCGTGGACCTGCATAATGAGTCTTGCCTTGAGACATTGCTCTCTGATGCTTTCCCAGACTCTTATCATTGCAATTTTAATGATATCCGCCGCCGTGCCCTGAATAGGCATATTGAGGGCAACACGCTCTCCGAATGCACGCATCATTCCGTTGGACGAAGAAAGCTCGGGCAGATATCTGCGACGGGCAAACACGGTTTCCACGTATCCCTTTTCCTTTGCGTTTTTAACAACGTCTGTCATATACTGACGCACTCCGCTGAAATGGGCAAGATAGCCTTTGATGTAGCTGTCTGCCTCTGCACGGGAAACACCGATATCCTTTGCAAGCGAGAACGCACCGATGCCGTAAACAATGCCGAAATTAACTGCCTTTGCTCGGCTTCTCATAATGGGTGTCACCATCATCAGAGGCATATCAAACACCTGTGATGCGGTGATAGCGTGGATATCGTCACCGTTATTGAAGGCATCAATCATATTTTTGTCGTTTGCCATATGGGCAAGCACTCGAAGTTCAATCTGCGAATAGTCGGCATCGATAAGCACGCAACCGTCTTTCGCCCTGAAGAACTTTCTCATTTCTCTGCCCAATTCCGAACGCACGGGAATATTCTGCAGATTAGGCTCTGTTGAAGAAATTCTGCCCGTTCTGGTTTCTGTCTGATTGAGGTTTGAATGGATTCTGCCGTCTTCGCCGATAACCTTCAGCAGACCGTCGCAATAGGTCGATTTCAGCTTTGCAAGGCTTCTGTATTCAAGAATCTTTGCCACAACGGGGTAATCCGCCGCAAGACCCTCAAGCACGTCTGCGTTGGTGGAATAGCCGCTTTTCGTCTTTTTCTTTGCAGGCAGACCCATCTTCACAAACAAGGCTTCGCCCAGCTGTTTGGGTGAGTTAAGATTGAATTCGCAGCCTGCTTCTTCGTATATTTCTTTCACAAGGATTTCGATTCTGCCCTGAAGTTCAATACCGAATTTTTCAATTCCCTCGGCATCAACAAGGAAACCTTCACGCTCCATTGACGCAAGCACTCTTGCAAGGGGCAGTTCGATTTCTTCAAGCAATCTTTTCTGATTATGCTCCTCAATGAGAGCATTCATTTTTGCAAAAGCCGAGGGCAGATATGCCGCATAAAATGCCGCTTCATTCTCCGCATCGGGAAGCTCTGCATTTGCATATTCCGCAATGATTCGCTTCAGGTCGTACGCACCCGATGAGGGGTTAATGAGATAAGCGGAAAGCATTGCATCACCGCAGATTGAATTGATTTCAATATCCTCGCGGTAATCGTAGTAAAAGGCATAAAGAGCCTTTGAATTATAGGTGTATTTTCTGATATCACGGTCAAAAAGAAAATCCGAACAGAATTCCGCATAACCGCTGTTTTCGGGATTGACGAGAGCAACACCGTTGTCGGTTTTGAAGAGGAAAACTCCGCTGTCAAAGGTAAAATATACCTCGCCTGATTTTCTGATAATATTATAGAAAAGCTTCAGGTCTTCCTGCTCGTAGCAATCGGTGCAGATTTTTTCGCACTCGGTTTCCTCTGCCTTTTCCGGTGCTTTCAGTTCAAGTCGCTCAATCATTTTGTACATTTCAAGGTCGGCAAGAATGCTTGTCACTTTGAATGCATCAGGCACAGAGGGTACGTAGCTTGCATATGCTCCGTCAACGGGTGCAGTTATTTTGATTGTGCCGAGTTCACGGCTGAGATAAGCCATATCCTTATCAGCGGCAAGTTTGTCGTGAACACCTTTCTTGATGTCGATAGTGTCAAGATTTGCGTATATTTCATCGATTGAGCCGAAACGGCTGATTAAATCCTGCGCGGTTTTCTGACCGATACCCGCAACACCGGGAATACAGTCGGAGCTGTCGCCCATAAGGGCTTTGATATCAATCATCTGCTCGGGAGAAACCGAATATTCCTCCTTAATTTTATCTCTGTCATAGCAGACACTCTGGGGTCTGCCCATTTTTGTTGAAGCAAGCAGCACGTTGACGTTATCACGCACAAGCTGAAGTGAGTCACGGTCACCCGTTGCGATATAGCAGAAATCACCCTCACCGCAATTCGCCGCAAGAGTGCCGAGAATGTCGTCCGCCTCCCAGCCGGGCGCTTCAAGAATTTTGTAGCCGAGAGCCGCAAGCAATTCCTTGAGTGGCGGCATCTGCTGAGCCAATTCAGGGGGCATACCTTTGCGATTTGCCTTGTAACCTGAATACATTTCGTGACGGAAAGTAGGTGCTTTAACGTCAAAGGCAATGGCTACCGCATCGGGGTTAACCTCCTCGCGCAGCCTTAAAAGAATATTGAGAAAGCCGTAAATTCCGTTTGTGAATTTAGTGCCGTCTTTTGTTGTAAGAAGTTTTATGCCGTAAAAGGCACGGTTGAGAATGGAGTTGCCGTCAAGGGCTAAAAGTTTCATTCCGAATCACCTCAAATTACATTATATCATACTTTTTGTAAATTTCAGCAATTTTATGAAAATTATTGAAAATAATTTGGTTTGGTGGTAACATTAGAGTGATCGAGGTGAACACCATGGCATACGGCGTAATGTTTCGTGTAGAAAAAGATTATCCGACTTCATCAAGAAAATTCAAAGAGCTTTTGAAAGCGATTGACATTGAAAGATATATTTGGAAAACAGAAGAATCTGATTTTTATAACACCGCAAATCTGCAAAACATTCTTGAGAAAAATCACATCAAAAGCGGCAAAGAGGTTTTAAAAGAACTTGACTGCGAGGTTATGATGATCTGGCTTGCACTCAAAGGATATGAAGATAAAAATGACATTGAAGAGTCAAATAATTTATTTCAGAATTATCTTGACAGCAAATGTGTAACCGCTGTTTTTGTTGTTGATACCTGCATGTTTTCGGTTTACTCAAAGAATACCGAAACTCTGAAAAAAGCTGTTGATTTTGCAAAAAACAACAACACAGGCACATTTGAAATTATAGAAAAAAAACAAGCTGAACGATATTTCAGTATTTAGCAACCGGAGACTTTTATGAAAATAGGCAATTTTGAAATAAACGGATATGCAGCCCTTGCACCAATGGCAGGGGTTGCGGACAGAGCCTGCAGAGAGCTTTGCATTGAATTCGGCGCATCATACGTGGTCACCGAAATGGTAAGCTCCAAGGGTCTGACTATGCACGACAGAAAGTCCGACACCCTTATGCTGCTTGGAGAAACCGAAAAACCTGCAGCTGTGCAGATATTCGGCTGCGACCCTGCAACTATGGCTGAAGCGGCTAAAAAAGCGGCGGCAACGGGCTGTGCGGCGGTTGACATCAATATGGGCTGCCCTGCCCCCAAAATTGCAGGCAACGGCGGCGGCTCTGCGCTGATGAAAGACCCCGACCTTGCCGCAAGGATAACCGAAGCCTGCGCAAAGGCAATCGATCTGCCCGTAACAGTCAAATTCCGTTCGGGATGGGACGAAAACAACATCAATGCCGTTGAATTTGCAGTTCTTCAGGAAAAGGCAGGCGCGGCGGCAATCACCGTTCACGGACGCACAAGAAAGCAGATGTACGCTCCTCCCGTTAACCTTGACATTATCCGTCAAGTGAAGCAGGCGGTTAAAATACCCGTCATCGGTAACGGCGATATCGTTGACCCCCTTTCAGCTGAAAATATGTATAAAACCACGGGTTGTGACTTCATTATGGTTGGCAGAGGCGCTCTGGGCGCACCCTGGGTTTTCAATCAGATAAACGAATATTTCCGCAGCGGAATCATTCTCCCCGACCCTCCCATTGAAGAGAGAATGGACACTATGATCCGCCACATTGCAAGGCTCTGCGAATACAAAGGCGATTACGTTGGTATGCGTGAGGCAAGAAAGCACTCGGGATGGTACATCAAGGGTGTCCGCGGTGCGGCGGCACTCAGGCAGGAAATCGGTGCACTTGAAACAATGGACCAGCTTCGTGCCGTTGCCGAAAAGGTTATCAGCGCCGCTTACCGACCGTAAATATACACAAAAACAATAATGTATAATTGTGACAAATCACAAAAATAAATCCGTCTTTCAATTTCCGTTGAAAAGGCGGATTTGCTATGTTAAACTCTTGATGTAAATATGTAAGTGTAAGATAAAAGTGAAAAATGACAGAATATATCGGGTACGGGTGAAACACGTCCTTTACTTTGCACTTTGCACTTTGAACTCTGCACTCAAAAAGGAGAATCACAATGGCAATTTTAATGAAAATCGTCGGCTTTATTCTTGCGGTACTCACTCCCCTTCTTTCAACGATTGTGTGGGACCCCACAGTTTATTTTGACAAGGAAATTCCCGTTGCAGAAGAAAAAATCGGCGGATTTATGAAAGGCGTATGCCACCTTGACCCCGACTACGACCTCATCAACGGCGCAAACGTTGAATGGTTCAGAGACGATATTCCCTTCCCCTACGCCCCTGACGGCACCATCTCACAGCACTACCTGAACTGGAAAGAATATGCCAAGGGCTACGTTGAAAACGGCATCAGAATCTTTGGCGTTACACCTTATCCCGATGATTACATTGCATACGGTCTTGACCCCCGTGACCCTGCAAGCAGAGAGGGAATTCAGGAAATCGCAAAATTCTACATTGAAGACCTCAAAGGCATTGTAGGCGCGTTTCAGGTTACAAACGAAATGGGCATTGACCGTTTCACTCTGCCTCTCACTCTTGAAGAAGCAGCTGAATTCATCGGTATGCAGCTTGAGGCAATGTATCCCGTCAGAGGCGACGTTATCATCGGCTACAACCTGGGCGGTCTCGCTCTGCTTGAGCTGACTCCCCTTATGGGCGATTATCATCAGTATTGCGACTACGTTGGCGTTGACATGTATCTCGGCTGCTTTGAAAACGTTCTCAAGAATCCCGACCAGCTTCTCACCCTGCTCAGCTTCGTAAGAAAGAACACAGGCAAACCCATCATCCTTTGCGAATTCGGCTATATCGGCTACGGCGAGCCCAAAACAGAAGCTGAAAAAACAGCTATCCTTCAGCAGTACGGCTTCAACAGCGAAGAAGAAGCAAGAGCAAACATCTGGGAATTCGTCAACAATCTTCCCGTTGATCTGAAAGAAGAAATCACCCGTGACTATTCAGACCGCACTCCCGAAGAGGTTGGCAACCTGATTTTTGACGGCGAATATTCAAACCACATTTTCTGCGAGCTTCCCGACGGCTACGGTCTCTACGGTTATGAGCACACCCCCGAAGGTCAGGCAGAACTTTTTGAATACATCATCAAAAAAGTCCGTAACCTTGACTACGTTATCGGTATGTGCCTCTACTGCTGGTCAGACAGCGACAGCTGCTACGTCTGCGGTCAGTCCGACTGCCCCGTTGAAACAGGCTGGGGTCTTGTTGACGGCAAGGGTCAGCCCAAACCTGCTTACTACGCAGTCAAAGAAGGCTTTGCATATTAAAAATAACTGAACAAAAAAATTAACCGTGGCACTTCCGAAGAGGTGTCACGGTTTTTTTCATCATCAATATTATTTTCTCACAAAAAACATAAATACTGTCAGAATAATCAGAAACGCAAAATTAAATACTGAAAAGAGTTTTACGTAGTATCCTGCTTTACCCGGATTATGCCAGGTATATTCCCTGAAAGTGATAAGGCTTGCAAGGGATGAAATCAGCGTACCCACGCCGCCGATATTGACGCCCACAAGCAGGTCACCATAGTTTTCCGTAAACTGTGAAAGAAGAATTGCCGAGGGAACGTTGCTGATAAACTGGCAGGAGAAAACGCTGAAAAGCAAAGTACTTTTTTCCATCAGCATTGAAAGAAAGTTTTTCACAACGTCAATTCTCGCCATATTACCCGAGAAAATGAAGAAGAAAACAAAGGTCATGAGCAGAGGATAATCCACCATTTTCAGGGCTTTACGGTCTGCAATCAGAAGCACTGCAGGGATAACCACAAGCCCCACAACGTAGGGAACCCCCCTGAAAACAATGGCAATCGCCAACGCAAAAAGCACAAGATAAAGCGCCGTGCGGAGAGGCGGAAGCTTTGAAATCCCGCCCTCAACCTTAAGGGGTTCAGGTTTCACAAAAACAATGCAGCAAAGGGTTATCAGCGTTACCGCAAGCACAAAAGGCGGCGCCATAATGCCCATAAATTCAAGGTTGGGTATATTGAATCTGGTGTAAAGATAAAGATTCTGGGGATTTCCGAAAGGAGTCAGCATACCGTCCAGATTTGCCGCAATATTCTGCATAATAAAGGTAAATGCCATATATTCCTGCTTGCCCGTTGTGATGAGCACAAAATAACCGAGAGGCAGGAAAGTCAGCAACGCCATATCGTTGGCAATGAGCATCGACCCGATAAAGGTGATGTAAACAAGAGCAAGAATAACAAGCCTTGCATTTCTGAAGCATTGAACGATTTTCTTGGCGAGGGTGTAGAAAAACTGAATGTTTTTCAGCGCACAGACAACCGCAAGCACGCAGAAAAGACAGGCAAGGGTTTTGAAATCAAAATAGCCCACGTATTCCCCGTCGGGCGGCACAATTATGCTCGTTATTGCCGCGGCAGCAAATGCAACAAGCATAATAGCATTCTTCCTGGCAAAGGATTTTATATTTTTAATCACGTTTGTCATTGCAATTCTCCGTTGATATTTTTTCGCAGATAATTATATACTCATCCTGCGCAAAATTCAATGAACACAGGGTGACAAATTCGGGGAAATGTTGTTGATTTTATTATACAAAATGCCGTATGCCGCAAAAAGGACAGCCGCGAGGGCTGTCCTTACCTGTCATCAGTCAAATATGACTACAATTTCGTGTATTATGGTTTCAAAAAAGTTGCGTATCATACGGATGATTTTTTCAATTATGCTTTCTCCTCTGTATTCTTCATCCGTACCCTTGCCGCCGTAGCATCCGATATTAGCACTTTCAATTTTTTCACCAAAGAAGTCCGTATCTACTCCCTCAATTTCAACACCTGCGCCAATAAGGGGTGAATCTTCGGAGAGTCTGAAGCTCTCGGGGTCAGAATAATCCGTGCCTGCAAAACCGGGCACAGTATTCATCGCTCCCATATCAACAAGCGGATTCATCGCATTGTAGTAACAGTTATTCTCAAACACGTTGCCTCTTGAGGGGTCAACATCATAGGCAAAGGTTGCTCCGTCCTGCATAACGATAATGTTATTTGCAATATATGAATCATAAAGATTCTTGAACTGAAATTCTCCGCTGTTGACGATTGTGTTGTTGTAGAAACTGAAATTATGCTCACCGCAGGCACCGACTGCCGTTGTTGAGCGAGCCTTGTTGTCATTGACAGAAAGACAATAGCGCACGGTGTTGCCGTGATGTCCGCTGTGATTTGGGCAATTACACATAAAACGCACGTTGTCGTGAGAGTAGATATACTGATAGGTGCAGTTATGTGTGTAGGAATCAAAGTCAACCGCCATACCGTCGCCTATGTTTTTCTGACCTGCAATTTCACAGTACTGAATAGTACTGCTCTCACTGCCCCAGAACCACATTGCAGCGGTGAAATATTCAACGTCACCGTTCGGCAAAAGCTCATCGCCACCCTGACAACAGTTGATTGCACGGCAATGGGTAACCAACGCACCTTTGCATATTCCCACAACAACAGCCTCTGCATCCATTTCGTGAAAATAACAGCCCTTTACCAGCAGGCCTTCGTTATAGATAGGGTCAATATTCTCTTCCTCGCACCAGGGATTCTGCTCATCATTCCATGAACCCCATATCATAAATCCGTTTGCACAGTTGTAAACTTCGCAATTGGTAATTGTAAGGTCATTGACCGCATATCGGGTCTTTGCGGGCAGACCCTTGACCATAACCGCTGCTCTTGCAACAGCCGCACCTTTTGAAAAATCATCACGGCTATGCACCTTGTAATTCTGCATATCGCTGAAATAAACGTTATCAATCACGATACCTTCGGAGGTTTTGTTATATGCATCAATCCATATTCCTCCGCCGTTGGGTGCTTTGATCTGCAAATCGGAAACAGTTACGTACGAACAGTCAAAAAGCCTGAACACTTCCGTTTTTTCGTTTGTGTAAAGAACCGCCTTTTCACCCTCACCGTAGGATGAAATCACGATAGGATTTTCCTTTGTTCCTTCGCAGGTAAGGGTCACGGCACATTCATATTCGCCGCCGTTTTTGAAAAGGAAATGTGTACCCGGTCCGACCCTGAGGTCTTTAAGACCTGCAATGGTCTTTACGGGACTGTTGATATCCGTGCCGCTGTTTGAGTCATCGCCTGCAACGGAATCAAGGTAGTAATAATTTTTGTTGTTCTGTGCAAATGCAAAATACGAAAGTGACGTAATAAGCATTACCGCCGCAAGAAAAGCTGCAAGAATTTTTATTGACTTTTTCATATTATTCCCCTCATTTCAGATGTTCCGTTGTTTTGTCAACGGCTTTCTCTATGTCAACGGTGCCCACACCGAAAATCGACGTGTGAATTTTGCCGTTAATCGGCTTTTTCCAGCATTCGTCAATGCCGTCAATACCGTTACGCATTCCCATAACCGAGCCGACGGTTGCGCCGTTGCAATCGGTATCAAACGCCATCTCAACCGCACGGCAGATTGACTTTCCGAAGTCACCCTCTCCGTAGAGTAAAGCAGCGGTAACAATCATTGCATTGGATATTGTGTGGCACCAGCCGTGGTCGGTGTGCTCGTCGTATGCAGAATGAATCATATTGAAACAATCGTCAACGGTTGCACCGTTTTTATGGGCATCCATAATCTTCATAACAGACTCAAAAAGCCTTGATGTTGAAGGAATCTGAGCCAGACCTCCAAAGATAATGTCCTCAATACTGTCCGTAACGGCGGCGCAAGCTATCATTGCCGAGGCAAACATCTCGCCGTAAATTCCGTTTTTGACGTGAGAGATTCTCGCATCTCTGAATGCCATTTCTGCCGCTTTTTCAGGCTTGCCCGGATTGATATAGCCGAAATAATCGCCTCTTATCTGCGCACCTATCCATTCGCGACAAACGTTTTTATACATTGCCGATGCAGGCGGCTTGATGCAGTTGATAAAATTAACGTAAGCAATTCTCTCTGCTGTGAAATACGAATAAACCGACTGATATTTCATCCACGCATTTGCAACGTCCTCGGAATCAAATCTTCTGCCGCAATCCTCAACAATCTGCTGCGCAAGCACAACATAATTTGTGTCGTCGTCAACGGGCATTCCGTCAACGGTGTCGGCATAAGGTTTATTTCTGAGCCAGAATTTATAGCGAGAGCAAACCTCATCGGTGATGTCGGTGCTGAGTATATAGCGATGCATGGGATAGTTACCCGTTTCCTTGAGCAAGGGAATAAGCTCGTCGCTCCTCATACACTCAACAGGCTTACCCAACAGGCATCCGCAGGCTCTGCCTGTCCACGCACCGAGCAATTTTTTGCGCATAGTTTCGTCATCGGGCATTTCCGACTCAAATTGGTGAGCCTGCCTGAGAGCCTTGATTTCTTTGAGGGTGCAAGGCTCGTTGTAGGGGTAATCGGGTCGCATATCCGCATTGATAACCGTCTCAAAAACCTGCTCGCTCATACGGTTTTTCATCTCACCGTCATCCATAGCGGCAACAGATTCAAACAGAGCCTTGTGTTTTTCAACGTCCAGCCCCTCTTCAATCGACTGCATATATTCAGCCATAACGTCGGATGGATAGCGGTTGAATCCATCAACATTTTTATAATCAATTTCCATTTCCGTACCGTAGATTTTAATGAACATAAAGCCACCTCAAGAATATAATACCACATCCGCACACAAATGAAAAGAGAAAAAATCAAAAGCGGCAATTCTGTTTAAATTCGGCAAAAAGAATTCAATTTGTTTCATTTTCGCTATTTACTTTTTGTTCTCTTTTGATATAATGGAATCACCTGAAAGATTATTGCTACTGGAGGAATTAAAAATGTCAAAATTGAGAGTTGCACTTATCGGTAACGGCGGTATCTGCCGCGGATGCCACGTTCCCAATTACTACGAAGACGACAGAGTTGAGGTGGTTGCATTCTGCGATATCATCGAAGAAAGAGCAGCTGCACTCAGAGATAAATATTATCCCGATGCTGCGGTTTACACCGACTACAAAGAGCTTCTGAAAGACGAGAGCATCGATGCCGTTGACATCTGTACTCCCAACTATCTTCACTCCATCATCGCTGTTGATGCATTCAAAGCAGGCAAGCACGTACTGTGCGAAAAGCCCGATGCAGTTGACGTTTCAGAGGTTCTCAAGATGAAGAATGCCGCTGACGAGGCAGGCAAAGTTCTGATGGTTATCAGAAACAACCGTTTTGCAACCGCTTCGCAGTACGCAAAGAAATTTGTTGAAGACGGCAAAATGGGCGAAATATACTGCGGACGTTGCGGTTGGCAAAGACGCAGAGGCATCCCCGGCAAGGGCGGCTGGTTCACAACAAAGGCACAGTCCGGCGGCGGTCCTCTCATTGACCTTGGCGTTCATATGATTGACCTTGCTGTGTGGCTCATGGGCAATCCCACTCCCGTTGCAGTAAGCGCAAATACATACACAAAATTCGCAGATAACGACACCAGCGATTCCGTTAACTCAAAATTCGGTGACGCAAAAGCCGAGGGCACTTTTGACGTTGAAGACCTTGCAATGGGTATGATCCGTTTTGATAACGGTGCAATTCTTCAGATTGAATTCAGCTGGGCATCAAATATCAAATCGGAAAACCGTTTTGTTGAGCTTCGCGGAACAAAAGCAGGTCTTAAGTGGGAAGAAAACGAGGTTGAATTCTTCACAGAGGAAGACGGTCAGCTTCTCGATATCAAGCCCACAGGCAAAATGGACACAGACGGTCATAAGAAGAACATCCGCAATTTCATCGACGTTCTCACAGAGGGCGCAGAACCCGTTTTCAAGCCTTCACAGGGCGTTGATATGATAAAGATTCTTTGCGCTATTTATGAATCGGCAGAAAGCGGCAAGGAAGTCATTCTTTAATAAACAAAACAAACGAGGGTAGCTTTTAGGCTACCCTCATTTTTTATATCTTAATCTTTATTTCTTTTGGTGCGGTTATTTTCGCTTCTTCTCCGTCTTTAAGCTCACAAACAACCTTTCCGTAAGGCGTCGTAAGCTCCACTGTTGCGGAATCCAGCCCAAGCAACGACGGCAACAATGAAATCTTCTTCATTCCCGGCTCGATTATTTCAAGACCTGTCAAGGCTTTGGGCAATGAATAAAGCGGTGTGCCGCCCCAGGCGTGGCTATGGTCAAAAGAATACGTCGGTTCGGGCGCAATAAAGCCCTCAACCAAACCTTTTGAGCATTTTTTGACAGGCTCTTTCCATCTGTCGATAATTTTAAGAGTATATTTATCGCAAAGACCAAGTCTGTATACCGCCTCGAGAAGATAATGAAGAAAATAGGGCTGGCAATCACCTTCTATCTCGTCATCCATAACCTTGCGGATAAGCTCTTTCGCCAAGGAATCATCGCAGATTCCCGAATATGCCGCAAGAATATTTGCGTGCTTCAGGTAGTATCTCTTGTCGGTATTCTGCGGCATCCAGCTCCAATCAGCCACAAGGTCATCCCTTGTGGGAGTGTTGAGTCCCATAAAATAGACACCTTTTTCTGCATCAAAAAGCAAATCGTTGACCGCAGATTTTATTCCAAGCTTTTTCGATGCACAGATTTCAGCCTCTGCATCATCATTCAATTCGCGGAATATTTTTTCAGCACAATTCAAAGCGTTGAAATAGAACATATTAAGACAAGTCTGACCCAACGCTTTCGGAGGATGATGCATCGTTATTCCGTCGATATAAATCCAGTCAACAAACATATAGTCAGGCGGATTTTCGATAAGTCCGTTTTCACCGATATAGGTGCTGAAACGCTCAAGAAGAAGCCTCAATGCCTTTTCGCACTTGCGGAGCAAGGCTTTGTTGCCCGTTATCATATAAACGTCAAGGAGCATTCTCACCCATATGAGGCTGTAGGTTGTGTGGAACATTCTCCCCTTTTCTCTCTCAAGCATAACGGCGGTGCGTACGAGATCAAATTCCGCAAGCCTCATATCTCCGAACGAAAACAGAGTCATAAGACTTTCGATGTAGTAGTCACCCGTACAAGCCATAGGCTCGCAATGTCTGGGGCTGTCCAGATGATGAGTCTGACGGCATATTTTAAGGGTATGCTTGCAGGTTTCCAGAACAGAGTTCAGCTCCGCATCGCAGGTAACGGTTGAAGCTTCATCGTAAACGGGATAATGAGTTTCAATGAACGAAACAGTCAGCACCGCATCGGTATCCGACTTGTTTTCAATCTCTACTTCAATGTTGCCTGCGCTTTGCATAAAGAAGCCTCTGTATTCACCGTCGGTGCAGAAAATCAGCGCCTCCACACGGGCATCTTCGTTCAGTTCACGGCATTTCACCAGAACCAAAACTTCACCCTTTGCCGACGCAGTAACGTTCACAAAGCCTGCCCATATTTTATCAAGAGTAAGAACAACTGTCTTTTTTTCGAAAGGCAAAACTGAAATTCTGCTGTTATCGCAGAACAGTTCATTTTCTTCCCTCACGGGAATAGGCGCGGTTTCGGTGTTCCAGATGTTTTCAACCACCTGCGCATTAACGTATTCGTCAGGAGCAATTCTTCCGTCATATGACGAGGCGGATTTGTATGCACCGTTCTTTCTGATAAGCCAGCTTTCGTCGGTGATTATTTCTTCTTTTTCACCGTTTTCAAAAGTCAGGACAGCGGAAAGCATAAATCCGCCGTGACCCTTTGAATATTCAAATATCTGCACGGGCACAAGCTTGACTCTCGCGAAGAAATCAAGTGCGTCAGTATCGGGATATACCGTTGTTTCAAATGCATAAAAATTCTCGCGACGCCTTTCGTTACCGATGAAATCTCCGCCGACGCAAGCAGGTCCCGTTGCAATAACAGAACCGTTAAGATAAAGCTGAAAAACAGAATCACCGCTGAATCTCATCTCCGCCTTTACAATTTTTTGCTCAAAGGAATATTTTCTTTTGAGTTCGGCCACGGCATAACACGTTGCCTTATCGCTGTCAAATCCGCAGAAAACCGTTGTTTGCTCAGCCTTATATTTGTCCTCGGGAAGCCATATCCATTGCTCTTTGTAATTCATAAAAGCACCCGCTTTCAGAAATGTTTTATTCAAGTATATCACGCAAACACATAGTTTTCAACAAGATAAAAAATTACACCCCTGTTTCAATACTTTCGTATCAGAACAGGAGTGTTGATTTGGCAAAATGAAAATTCTTCAGATTACCCAAAATTTTTATATATCAGAAGACCATCAAACTCAAGGCTGACATCATATCAGCAAGCGCTTTTAATTTGATAACCGAACGATTATCCCCATTACGCAATGCGTCCATATATTCAGTTTCAAGAATTTCGTGTAGTTGGTCAAACATAGTTGATTCATTGACTCTTTTGCTCGATTCATGATAGGCGTTAGTGTACCGTTTGATATAGTGATTAAGGTGTTCATCTTCCGAAAAGTATTCAGCCATCCGCAGAAGTAAATAGCGTTCGGATGATTGATTTGAATTTAGATTCGACGAAATTGAGACTGTCTTAGGTCCAGCCTGAAAAACAACTTCATTTTGGGTTATATAATCCGGAAATGATTCTCCAAAAAAGGCAATCACCCTTAACAAGCCACCATCATAATGAGGCGAGTAACTGTGCCTCATATGGTAAGATAATCTACTCCAAGCAGAAAGTTGTTTTTGATACCTGTCAGAATATTTACTCGATAATGTATTCCAAGCTCTTGTTGCAGATTCAACGTCAAAAAGTTTCATAACGCACCTCTGTTATCCATTGTTTTGAGGACATAATTCCAAATTATACCATCGTTCAGAATTACAATTCTAAGTATTATTGTATCACGATTGACATAACATTTCAATAAAAAGAAAAGTGAGTGTTCACTTGTGTTATGAACACTCACTATGGCAAGGATGATATATTTTGATACAAAATATATCCTGCGCCCCACCTATCACCTTTTGCCCGAAAAAAGCCTTTTATTTGCTTTACTCCAAGCGACTTGAAAGGAATGCACCCCACAACCCTTGTTTCAGTCCTTTTGTCATATAAAAAATCACGTCAAAAAGTGTTGATACACCCCATCAGATTCGTTTCATCAGCAACTATGTTATCAGAACTTTCTTTGGAACCGCTAAAACGCAGCGCAAAGTTATATATTTTTTTGAAAAACTATTGTCTTTTTTAAAATTCGGTTGTATAATACTGTTACAATTTAACAGACGGGAGCTTGTGTTACAGGCTGAGAGGAAGGTAAAACCTTCGACCGATAACCTGATTTGGATAATGCCAACGTAGGGATGCCTGGATATAAAAGTGTTTAAGCGTGGCGGAATCAATCTGAAACTGTTTCAGATTTTTCGTCACTTTTTATTTTTAAAGCACATCTTCTCAACGGTAAGTTACCAAATCGGCAGCTTACCGTTTTTTGTTTTTATGAAAGGTTGTGATATTAAATCCCGTATTTCGGGCGGGCAGTTGGGGAGCTCCTTGTGCCTTGTATTTTTGCGATGGGAACCCGTGTTTCGGGGTGAGAGGAGAAAATTGATTCTCGACCGAAAGTTATAAAATACGAAAAGAGGAATCTTTATGAAAAAATCTCAGGCTTTAATTAAAACTATCGTTCTGGCAATGCTCGTTGCAATCGGCGTTGTCATATCTCCCATTCTTCGTGTTGAAGGTATGTGTCCGATGGCTCACGTTATCAACATCATCTGTTCTGTTTTTCTCGGTCCGTGGTACTCGCTTCTTTGTGCAACTCTTATCGGCATTATCCGAATGATTACAATGAGTATTCCGCCGATTGCGTTGACAGGTGCTGTTTTCGGCGCATTTTTATCCGGCGTTTTCTACAGAATGTCAAAAGGTAAAATTATTTTTGCCGTTCTCGGAGAAATAATCGGAACAGGTATTATCGGAGCGATTATGTCATACCCCGTTATGACTTACATATGGGGCAGAGAAGGTCTGAGCTGGTTATTCTATGTTCCCTCATTTATTTGCGGAACGCTTATCGGCGGTGGCATCGCTTATGTTTTACTCAAAAAACTTGCCGTTAACGGAATGCTTTCAAAGTTTCAATCTATGCTCGGAACAAAAAGCTATAAAAGCGAAAGCGGAGTTCTTTCAAATGCAATTACCATTGCTTCTACGGGAACAATCTGTTTTGTTGCAATCCAGATTCTTATTAACACTTTTAAACCCGATACAATGATTTGGTCTTATATTTCATATGGAATTATTGCAGCTTTCATTGTATCTGCTCTGATTTATCTGATTGTCAAAAAATTGAAAAAGGAGGATGTCAGTGCTGAATAAAATTAAAAATCAAAAACCGCTGATTCATTGCATAACCAATCCGATATCAATAAACCAATGTGCAAATGCAGTTCTTGCTTTGGGTGCAAAACCTGTTATGGCAGAGAATCCGAATGAAGTTTCAGAGATAACCGAAACCGCAGATGCACTTCTTTTGAACATCGGAAACATCACAGATGTTCGAATGAAATCTATTCAGCTCTCTGCAGAAACTGCTTGCAAAAATAATATTCCGTTTGTTTTTGATGCCGTCGGAGTTGCTTGTTCCGGATTCAGAAGAAAATTTACACTTGAATTTTTGAAAAAATATTCCCCGGCCATATTGAAAGGAAACTATTCAGAAATCAATGCTTTGTTCAACTGTGATTACAAAGCAAAAGGCGTTGACTCAGATGTCGAACTGACGGTTGAAGAAGTGAGCAGAATTGCAGTTGCTCTTGCCAAAAGATACGGAACAACAGTTCTTGCAAGCGGTAAAACAGATATTATAACTGACGGCACAAAACTTTTTCATGTCAAAAACGGAACATCTCAACTTTCGCATATTACGGGAACGGGATGTATGCTGGGGGCGATATGTGCGGTGTTCTTATCGTTTAACGATGCTGTTTCATCAGCAATAAAAGCCTGTGCCACACTCGGTATCTGCGGCGAATTATCCGAAACGGAAAATGGTAACGGTACGTTTCTTGTTAATCTGATTGATAATCTTTCAACCGTATCAGACGAAACAATAAATAAAATGAATAAATCGGAGGAAATCAGCATTGAAAAATCTTGACCCGACTTTATATTTTATAACTGACAGCACCAATTACACAGAGGAAGAATTCCTTTTCCGTGTAGAACAAGCACTCAAAGGCGGAGCAACACTTCTTCAGCTCCGTGAAAAGGAAAAATCCACCCGTGAATATATCGAGCTTGCAGAAAAGGTGCACGCAATTACACAGAAATACAATGTGCCTCTGATTATTGATGACAGAGTTGACGTTGCTCTTGCAATTGATGCGGAAGGTGTTCACGTCGGAGCAAGCGATATGCCCGTTGCTATCGCAAGAAAGCTGATGGGCGAAGATAAAATTGTCGGTGCTACCGCAAAAACAGTTCCTTGGGCAAAAGAAACCTATGAACAAGGTGCAGATTATCTCGGAGTAGGCGCAATTTATCCTACAACCACCAAGGTTGTAACCGTTCTCACTTCAACCGAAACTCTTGATGCAATAACAAAAGCCGTACCCATACCCGTCAATGCAATCGGCGGTCTTAATAAAGATAACCTTGATATTCTTAAAGGCAAAGGCATTTCAGGAATCTGTGTTGTTTCGGCAATTATGAAATCTGATGACCCGAAAACCGAAGCCGAAACATTACTTTCACTTGCAAAGGATTTGATAAAAAAATGATTAAAGGTGCAATATTCGACCTCGACGGTACTCTTTTTGATTCGATGTTCATTTGGGACACGATTGGTGAAATCTATCTTCGTTCAATCGGATACGAGCCGAAAGAAAACCTGAATGAAACCTTTAAAACAATGAGTCTTTACAATGCCGCGTATTATTATAAAAGCGAATACGGTGTTACTCTGTCGGTTGACGAAATAATGGATGGTGTAAACCGTATGGTTGAAAAATATTACACAAATGAGGTTCAGTTGAAAACCGGTGTTTATGATTTTGTAAAGCATCTTCACAATATCGGTGTTAAGATGTGTATAGCAACCGCAACTGACAAATACCTTGTTGAAGCGGCACTTGAAAGATGCGGAATCAACGAATGCTTTTCAGAAATTTTCACTTGCACATCCGTCGGTCACAGCAAGGATGAACCCGATATTTACCGTAAAGCATTAAGGCATCTTGCTACTCCGAAAGAAGATACATTCGTTTTTGAGGATGCAATTTATGCTATAAGAACAGCAAAAAAAGACGGATTTAAAGTTGTTGCAATTTACGATAAATCTGAAGAAAATCAGGCTGAAGTAAAATCTCTTTGTGATTATTATGTAACAGATTATACGGATATGCAGGGCTTCTGGAAATTTGCCGCACCGATGAAAGCCGCACTTTCAATAGCAGGGAGCGATTGCAGCGGCGGTGCAGGAATTCAGGCGGATATCAAAACAATGACTATGAACGGTGTTTATGCGATGAGTGCAATTACCGCCCTGACCGCACAAAACACAACGGGAGTTTTTGCAATATCCGAATCATCACCCGAATTTTTAAAAGAACAAATCGATGCGGTGTTTGATGATATATATCCCGATGCTGTTAAAATCGGAATGGTTTCATCATCGGAACTTATTTCCGTTATCGCTGAAAGACTTAAATTTAATAACGCCAAAAACATCGTGGTTGACCCCGTTATGGTTGCAACAAGCGGTTCTGAACTGATGAAAACCGATGCGGTGCAAACTCTTATTGAGGAATTGTTGCCGATTGCAACGGTTGTAACACCCAACATTCCCGAAGCAGAAGTTTTGTCGGGCGAAAAAATACAGAGTAAGGAAGATATGCTGAATGTCGCAAAGGAAATCGGTGATAAATACGGTTGCGCCGTTTTGCTTAAAGGCGGACACAGTATCAACGATGCAAACGACCTTCTTTATTCAAACGGCAATTTCAAATGGTTTAACGGTAAAAGAATAAAGAATCCGAACACACACGGAACGGGTTGCACACTATCGTCAGCTATCGCATCAAATCTTGCTAAAGGATTATCTCTTGATGAGTCAATCCGAAATGCAAAAGATTATATTTCTGGAGCACTCTCCGCAATGCTCGATTTGGGAAAAGATTCAGGTCCGATGAACCATGCATTTAAAATAAACCAATAAAAATAAGGGTAGTCGATAAAACTACCCTCATTTTTCATTTTATAAACCGTTCAGAAAAAGAACAAATCCGAACCCTTCGCCGATTGGCATAAGGTTCGGATTTATACTGTATGGTGCGGGTAGCAGGACTTGAACCTGTACCGAGTTGCCCCGACTAGAACCTGAATCTAACGCGTCTGCCGATTCCGCCATACCCGCATATTAAATTTGCAAAAAAAGAGGACTCCTTGCGGAATCCTCCTGGTGCGAGAGACGGGACTTGAACCCGTACGGGATTACCACACGCCCCTCAAACGTGCGCGTCTGCCGATTCCGCCACTCTCGCATATCTTGTTCGCTCGGAACGTTTGCTATTATAGCAAACCCATACGCACTTGTCAAGGGTTTTTTTTAATTTTTTTCAAATATTTTTAAAAATATTTTATTATTATTTTTCGGAATTATAACTCTGTGTTTTTGTGATATTTTCCGCTATCTCCCTAAACACGGGGGCACAACTCACAGCGCCCTCTCCGCCATCCTCTTTGAGAATCGCAACCGCATATTTCGGCTCATCCGCAGGAAACCACCCTGCAAACCAGGCGTTATAAATTTCCTCTCCTTTTTCAGCCTTTCCCGTTTGCGCCGTTGCAGTTTTGCCTGCTGCGGTCACCAAATCACTCTGCGCCCTTTTTCCGCTGCCCTCGCTTACAACCGCTTTCAGAAATTCCTGCAACAACTTTGCCGTTGAGGCGGATATAATCTGTCTGCGCTCACCGTAGTTTTTAACACGCGTGAATTCTCCGTTTCCGTCAACACGACCCTCTACCAGATAAGGCTGAATGCTTACCCCACCGCCTGCAATCGCCGCAAAAACAGAGCATATCTGCACAGGCGTTGCCGCAAGACTCCCCTGACCGAAAGAAAGATTGGCAATTGCCGCCTTTGAGTCAAGCTCATCTTCTTGCGGAAGATTGCCTGCAGCTGATTTCATCCCGTCTGCAAACGTTATACCTTTTCCAAATCCGAATTTTTCCGCAGTTTCAACAATATTCTCTCCACCCGTCAGGTTGCCGAGTGCTATAAAATAGGTGTTGCAGGAATTTGCAACCGCACCTCGCATATCAAGCAATCCGTGACCGTCTTTTTTGTGGCAACTGAAGGTTACTCCGTTCAGGGTCACGCTCCCCGTGCAGGTATATTCAAAATTCTCAACACCGTTTTCAACAGCAGATGCCGCAACCACGGGCTTGAACACCGACCCCACGCTGAACGGCAGAAACGCTCGGTTTATCAGAGGGGAATTTTCGTTGTTCAGGCTGACGGAAATATCATTCTGATCGAAAGCAGGTCTTGAAACGCAGGCACGCACCGCACCGCTTTCAATCTCAATCACAACAACTGCTGCCCGTTCGGCACTCGATGCGTCAAGTGAGGTTTCCGCTATACGCTGGATGTCTCTGTCAAGGGTCAGCACCACTCCGCTTTGGGGTAACTCGTTGCCCGAAACCCTGATTTCCCCGCCCAGCATGGTTCTGCCCTTTGCATTTGCGTCAAACCTCACGGCAACGGTTGAGGTATGCTCTGAAAGCAGGCTGTCAAAAGCTTTTTCAATTCCGCTGATCCCCTGCCCCGTGCCGTCGGTGTAGCCGATTATATGACAAGCAAGGGAATCTTCATAATACCTGACGGGCACGGATATCTGCCTTATGTCATCGTTTTCCGTTATCGGTGAATCAATTGCAACCGCAACGGCTTTACCTTGCGCCATACGCTCCATAACGTAGTCAAAAACATCGGGTAACACTCTGCCTTTAAGCTGACCGAGAGAATATCCCGAGGGCTTTGCGGCGGCATAAAGCTGAGTTTCTCCGTTGGTCAGAAGCTGCAGATTGCAGTCATATACCGTGCCTCGCAGGGTTACAAGCTCAACGGTCATTGACGAGCGTGACTCCGCCGCCTGCACAGGCTGACGGATAATATCAGCCACCCTGATTCCCGTCAGAGCAAAAAGCATTATCAGAAAAATCATTGCAACAGCCGCACGTTTTACCAAAAAAATCACTCCCTGTGTATTTTAACACAGAGAGTGAACTTTTATTATTATGTTACACGTTGAATCTGAAAAGAACCACGTCGCCGTCTTTCATAACGTATTCCTTGCCTTCGCTGCGGACAAGACCCTTTTCCTTTGCCGCTGCTATTGAGCCAAGCTCAATGAGGTCTTCATATGCGATAACCTCGGCTCTGATGAAACCGCGCTCAAAGTCGCTGTGGATTTTACCTGCCGCCTGAGGAGCCTTTGTGCCCTTTGTGATTGTCCAGGCTCTTACTTCAGGCTGACCTGCGGTAAGGTATGAGATAAGACCGAGAAGTGCATAGCTCTTTTTAACGAGAAGGTCAAGACCGCCCGACTCAACACCGAGCTCTTCAAGGAACATTTCCTTTTCGTCCTTGTCGAGAGATGCAATCTGTGCTTCAAGCTCTGCGCAGATGGGAAGAACTTCGCTGCCCTCTGCCTCTGCGATGGTGCATACCTTTTTATAGTGCTGATTATTGTTAAGACCGCCTGCGAAGTCGCCCTCACTCATATTGCAAGCATAGATAACGGGCTTTGCGGTGAGAAGCGCAATTTCGGAAAGCCAGGCTTTTTCGTTTTCGTCACACTCAAGATTTCTTGCAGGAACGTTGTCTTCAAGGCTCTGCTGAAGTCTCTTGAGGAATTCAAGCTCCGATGCAAGAGTCTTGTCACCCTTGAGAGCCTTTGTTACGCGGTCAATTCTGCGCTCAACCATTTCAATATCGGAAAGGATAAGCTCAAGATTGATTGTTTCGATGTCTCTTTCGGGGTCGATAGTTGCATCAACGTGAACGATATCGTCATCCTCAAAGCAACGGACAACGTGAATAACAGCATCAACCTCACGGATATGTGAGAGGAATTTGTTGCCAAGACCTTCGCCCTTTGATGCGCCTCTTACAAGACCTGCAATATCAACGAATTCGATGAAAGCAGGAGTAATTTTCACAGGATTGTAAAGTTCTGCAAGCTTGTCGAGTCTTTCGTCAGGAACGTTAACAACACCTACGTTGGGCTCGATTGTGCAGAAAGCGTAGTTTGCGGACTGAGCGCCTGCGTTTGTTATTGCATTGAAAAGTGTGCTTTTGCCTACGTTGGGCAAGCCTACTATACCAAGTTTCATATTCAAAAAGTCCTTTCGTGTATTCTAACCTAAACATTATATATTAAATCTTCGGAAAATACAACATTAAATTTAACAAATATAGTTTGCATTATGCCGCATTTTGGTGTATCATATATTATGTATAGGTATAAGGTGGTGTGCGGATATGGAACATTCACAGTTTTTGCGCTCGGAGATGATTCTGGGTGATAATTCAACTGAAATATTAAAAAGTAAAAACGTTATCCTTTTCGGACTTGGCGGTGTGGGCTCATACACAGCCGAAGCGCTTGCAAGAGCAGGTATCGGCAGGCTCACCATAGTGGACAACGACGTTGTTTCCGTCACCAACCTTAACCGTCAGCTTTGCGCCCTGCATTCAACCGTCGGTATGCCCAAGGTTGACGTGGTTAAAGCAAGGATTCTTGACATTAACCCCAATTGCGAAGTTACTGCGCTTCAGAAATTTTATCTGCCCGAAAACGCAGATGAATTCGGGCTTGAAAATTACGATTACATCGCTGATGCCATTGACACCGTAAGCGCAAAAATCGACCTTGCGGTCAGGTCGCAGTCATTGGGAATTCCCGTGATTGCCTGTATGGGCACAGG
Organism: Acutalibacteraceae bacterium; assembly: GCA_045630405.1. Classification (GTDB taxonomy): domain Bacteria; phylum Bacillota; class Clostridia; order Oscillospirales; family Acutalibacteraceae; genus CAG-177. The sequence goes on along the minus strand of JAZQTC010000040.1, from coordinate 13,852 downwards.
GAACAAACTTAACCCCTCACTTTTCACGGTTTCCGATATTTTCAAAACAAGCGTATGTCCTCTGTGCAGGGTTATGCGCACGGAACTGAAAAAAAGAGGAATCAGAAAGCTGAACGTTGTATGGTCGCCCGAAGAGCCTGTGAAGCCTGCACAGACAGACGAAAATTCAGGCAAAAGGCAAACTCCTGCAAGCCTGCCTTTTGTGCCTCCCGTTGCGGGAATGATTATGGCAGGAAAAATTATTCTTGATTTGACAAGGTGAACAGAATGAAAAAATTTGCCGCTTTGGTTTTAATATTATCTCTGCTCGTAACTGCACTTTGCAGCTGCAAAAAAGAGCCTGACGAGGTTGATGATCCTCACATCGTAACCAACCTCAACGAGGGCAACACAAGCACCCTGAAGCTTGCATATTCAAAGGCGGATATGCTTGATCCCTTCACTTGCACAATGAGCGCAAACATTCAGATTCTGGGTCTTGTTTATGACGGACTTTACAAGCTTGACAAAACTTATCAGCCTGTCCCCGTTATTGCAAAAAGTTCAATCGTCAGCGGCACAACGGTCAACGTTACGCTCAATTCCGTCAATTTTTCAGACGGCTCTGCGTTGACCGCAAAAGACGTTGCATATTCTTTCAACAAAGCAAAAAATGCACCGTATTACGCCGAAAGACTTACGAACGTTGCATCAGTCAGCATTTCATCAACCAATATGCTGGTTTTCACTCTCACAAATCCCGACCCCTACGTGCTTGCGTGTCTGACCTTCCCCATTGTCAAAAACGGGGCAGAGGGTGAATTACCCATCGGCTCGGGCAGATATGCGGCTCAGGTTTCAGGCGAAACGGTTTATCTTGTTGTCAACAGCAAGAAATCAGGATTCAATCCCACAATCAAAACAATTATGCTCGTTCCCGTCAGGGACAGCAGCTCAATCGAAAGCAGTCTTGAAATAGGCAACACCGGCTTCTACTATAACGATCTGAGCAGCGGCTCTTATTCCCGCATCAACGCAAAAACAGTTGAAATGGGCATTAACAATTTTGTATATATCGCATTCAATTCTTCAAGCGAAATTTTTTCAAATCCGCTTATCCGTCAGGCCGTCAATCTGGCAATCAACCGCAAGGAAATTGCACTCACCGCCTTTCAGGGTCACGCAAGGGAAACCTATTCGCCCTTCAACCCCGATTGGCATAAGCTTGCATCAAAAGACCTTGTGATTCCCACCGACATCACAAAAGCTGCGGAACTGATTGTTCAGTCCGGTATCGACGTAACGCAGAAAGAAGTCTCTCTGCTTGTCAATAAAGAAAACGGCTTCAAGCTTGAAGCGGCTGAATTTATCGTCGGTTACCTTACTGCGCTGGGCTTCAAAGTTAATCTTAAAGCATATGAGCCACAGTATTACACCGAGGCTGTCGAGCTCGGTTCATATGATATGTATATCGGTGAAATCCGCCTTATGCCCAATATGGATTTATCTCCCCTGCTGGGCGGCACTCAGGGCTTCGGCATAGACCCTCTCTGCCCCTCTGCGGCAAGATATTCCCAGCTTCTTTCGGGCGGCTGCGAGTTGATGGATTTCCTCAACACATTCAACGAAGATTTGCCTGTCATCCCCCTCTGTTACAGAAACGGTGCGGCATCCTACACAAACTCAATGAATGCGGATTACGCCTGCTGTGACGGTGACGTTTTTTACGATATAGAAACCTGGAGTTTTAAATAAATGAAAAACTGCCATAATATATCAGGGTGATATATTATGATAAATTCCGAAATACTTAAAAAAGCATTTATCTGCGGTGCGGAAAATATTGCTCGACGCACAGATCAGGTCAATGCAATCAACGTTTTTCCCGTGCCTGATGGCGACACAGGCACCAACCTTGCCATGACAATGACAGGATGCGCTGAAAAGCTGAAGAATCTGCCCGAAATGGGAGCAGGCGAACTGGCGGATATAATCGCAGGTAACCTTTTTCGCTCCGCAAGAGGCAATTCAGGAGTCATATTCTCCCTGATTTTCAGCGGATTTGCAAAAAGCGTTGCAGAGCTTGACGTAATTGACGCTCAAAGCCTTGCAAAAGGAATTGAGGCAGGTTGCAACGAAGCATATGCCGCCGTTGAAAAGCCTGCGGAAGGTACAATGCTGACGGTTATCAGGCTTGCAGGCGCAAAGGCATCAGCCGCGGCATCACGAGGCAAAAACACCCGTGAAACCTTTGCGGAGGCACTCAGCGCCGCAAAAACCTCCCTCAGAACAACTCCCAATCTCCTCCCCGTGCTGAAAAAACACGGTTGCGTTGACGCAGGCGGTCAGGGGCTTGTCTACATTATGGAGGGTATGCTTGAGCAGGACTCTCCCCAAGAGGAAATTCAATTTATATACTGCACGGAATTTCTGATAAACAAAGCAAAAAACGCGGATATTTCCGCATTCCGTAAACACATTTCAGGATTCGGCAACTGCACGGCGGCAGCTGAACATTCAGGAATAATCAAGGTTCATATACACACAAATCAGCCCGACAAAGTGCTTGAATCCGCACTCAGAATCGGTGAACTGACAGATATAAAAATAGACAATATGAGAATTCAGGCAGAAAACGGAGTTAACCAATGGAACTGAACGCAAGCATCAAATATCTCAAAGGCGTGGGCGAAAAAAGAGCGGCTTTGCTGGCAAAGCTGGGCATTTTCACCCTCTGGGATTTGCTGACCTTTTATCCCCGCACCTACGAGGATTGGAGCAATCTCACTTCCATTGCAGACGCTCCCGTTAACGAAAACGTATGCATCAAAGCCGTTGTGGGCTCCCGTTGCCGTGAGCAAAGAATCAAAGGCGGTATGACCCTTTACAAAACGGAAATCACCGACGGTGAAATGCTTCTTGACGTTATATTTTTCAATAATAAATTTGCCGCCCAGAAGCTTGAAACAGGCAAAGAATATCTTTTCTTCGGAAAAATCACGGGCAAAGGATATTACAGATCAATGAACTCCCCTGTTTTTGAAGAATACGACGGTTCGGAGGCTTTCCGACCCATTTATCCCCAGACCGCAGGACTGAATTCACGTGCAATCCAGAAGCTTGTAAAAACCGCATTTTCCGTCTGCGGCTCAATACCCGATCCCCTGCCCGAGGATATACGCAACAGCTATTGCCTGATGGGCATTGAAAGTGCGCTTAAAAATATTCACACCCCCGAAAATGAGGATATGCTCAGCGAGTCTCGCAGAAGGCTGATTTTTGAGGAACTTTTCCTGCTTGAACTTGGTCTTATGCGCCTCAAAAGCAAAAACCGCCGTTCAACCGCATTGGCAATGAATGGCGATTATACAGCCGAATTCACTTCTTTGCTCCCCTTTGAGCTGACGGGTGCGCAGAAAAGAGCAATCGCTCAGGCGGCAGAAGATATGCAGAAAAACGTTCCTATGAACAGACTTCTGCAAGGCGACGTCGGCTCGGGTAAAACCGCCGTAAGTGCTGCACTGATATATAACTGCGCACGCAACGGATGCCAGAGTGCTTTGATGGCACCCACCGAGGTGCTTGCAATGCAGCACTACAAAACTCTGGCAAAAATGTTTGAAAACACAGACATCACAATCGGTCTGCTGACAGGCTCTACCCCTGCGGCAGAAAAGAAAAAAATAAAAGCCGCCCTTGCGGACGGCAGAATCGACCTTGCAGTCGGCACTCACGCGCTGATACAAAAGGACGTTGAATTCAAAAACCTTGCCCTTGCCGTCACCGACGAGCAGCACCGTTTCGGAGTCAATCAGCGAGGCTCTCTGACCTCAAAGGGCAACAATCCCCATACTCTTGTTATGTCCGCAACCCCAATTCCCAGAACGCTTGCCCTGATTATCTACGGTGACCTTGACCTGAGTATTCTTGACGAAATGCCGAAAGGCAGGCAAAAAATTGAAACATTCCTTGTGGGCGGAGATATCCGAGAGCGTGCTTACGGATACGTCAAAAAGCATCTTTGCGAAGGCAGGCAAGGATACATAGTATGCGCCCTTGTGGCTGAAAACGAAGCAAGCGAGCTGACAGCGGCAACAGAGCTTTATGAGAATCTTACCGACGGCTTCTTCAAGGGCTTCCGCGTGGGACTTCTTCACGGAAAAATGAAGCCTGCAGAGAAAAAAGCCGTTATGGATTCCTTTGCATCGGGCGAAACCCAGCTGCTTGTATCTACAACGGTTATCGAGGTTGGCATTGACGTACCCAATGCCGTGATAATGGTTATTGAAAATGCGGAAAGATTCGGGCTTTCGCAGCTTCATCAGCTGCGTGGCAGAATCGGAAGAGGCACGGAAAAATCAAGCTGCATAATGATTTCTGATGCTCATAACGATATCACCGAGCACAGACTGAAAATACTTGCATCAACCACAGACGGCTTTAAAATAGCCGACGAAGATTTAAAGTTGAGAGGTCCGGGCGATTTCTTCGGCTCCCGTCAGCACGGTCTGCCTGAAATGAAAATAGCAAATATGATGACCGACGGCGAAGCAATCCGCGAAACTCACGCCGCAGCAGCTGAGCTGCTGAAGAAAAACCCCGCCCTTGAGGGCGAGGCTTACGAAATGCTCCGCAAAGCGGTTAACCGCCTGTTCAGCGGCGGTATGTCAATGAACTGAACTTGTATTCATTTCTCTTGCTTTTTCAAGTTCATCCTTGTCAACGGGAATTATTTTGTACTCATTGGAATTTTCATCAACCATTGTAACGGGCAATTCAGGCAGAATCTCGTGAATTCTTGCGATAAATCCGCTGCTGCCCTCTGCAGGGAAACCCGTCACAAGTGTTGCGGCATTGTTTCTTTTGGCAGAAACTGCAACGGTCAGCGCAGGGCTGTCGCTGAAATAAACGTCCATCGACGCATTAAACTGACCTGCACAGGCAAAAAGAGTTTCAAGTGCGCCGCCCTCGTTTGCGTTGAGTCCGCTGCTTTCCCTGAATACGCTGACAACTGACAAAGGCAAATTTTCCTGCCGTGCAATCCGTGCACCTGCTTCAATAAGCCTTTGGCAGGATTGCTGGGGAGTTACGCAGACCATAACGCAGGGCTGTTTAAGTTTTTTACTCATAGCATTCGTCCCTTTCCTGATATATCTGATTCAATCGGTATTGTATTCAACAAAATCATTTTAACACCCACTTATTGACAGGTTGAGAAAAATAAATGTATAAAGTGTAAACACATTCTGAATTCATTTCGGGAGGTTATTATGGCTAAAAAAAAATATTACCTGGGCGTTGACGGCGGCGGAAGCAAAACAACCGCAGTTGTGTACGACGAAAAAGGAAATTTCATTTGCAAAGCCGTAGGCGAAAGCATAAATTACTATTCTGTGGGCATCGATAATGCCCGTCAGGCAATGGCAGACGTCATCAGCCGCCTTTCGCAGAAAAGATTTGACTGCGCAGTTATCGGTATGTCCGCCCTCAACGACAGAGCATCTGACGAAGAAACAGCGCGTTTTTGCGGCGGCATAATAGAAAGTAATAAAGTAATAATGGATTCCGATCTTTTCGTTGCCCTTGAAGCGATGAATTGCGATGGTGAATGTGCCTTTGTTATCAGCGGCACGGGCTCAATGGCTGTTTGCAGAGACGAAAACGGAGAAATCAGCCACGCAGGCGGTTTCGGATACATAATCGGTGATGAGGGAAGCGGCTACTCAATCGCACTGGGTGCAATCAAAACGGCAATCCGAGCCGCAGAAAACATTGTGCCTCCCACAACACTTACCGAAAAATGCCTTGAATATTTTTCGGCTGACACCGTTTATGACCTGATTGATATTTTCTATGAAAAAACCGTCAGCAGAAAAAACATTGCCGCTTTTGCAAAGGAAGTTTATTCCTGCGCCGAAAACGGTGACGTTACCGCACACGAGATTCTCCGAAACGAAGCAATGCTGCTTTCGCAGACAGTAATGAGCCTCATAAAAGACAAAAAAAGCGATATTCCCGTTGGTCTCTGGGGCGGAATTTTTCAGCACAATCAGATTTTTCGCAATTATTTCTGCGGTTTCCTCAAAGAGAACGGCTTTGGAAATGTAAAGTTGCTTGACTTTACACCAGAAGCAGGTGCAATTCTTGCCTGCTACCGTATCACAGGCACCAAAAGCGTTGATATTGTTGATAATATCAAAAAGAGCATTGTATTATAATTACGCGCGTAAAGCGGTATAGCTTTACAGAAACGAGTGGTAATGAAAGCACAAAAAATTGCAATCACGGGACTTCTGGCAGCGATCATCTGTCTGGTTGCCCCATTTTCAATACCTGTCGGCACCGTACCTCTGTCTCTTGCAACCTTGGCGATTTTCGTAATTTCCTGCACGGTCGATACAAAGCTCTCCGTTACCGCCGTTGCAATCTACATATTGCTTGGTATGGCAGGATTACCCGTTTTTTCTGCATTCAGAGGCGGTCTGCACGTTATAGCAGGTGCAACGGGAGGCTACATAATCGGTTACGTCCCCTGTGCACTTATAATCAGTCTGCTGACAAAAAAGTTCGGAGGCAAAAAATTCATTTATCCTTTGAGTATGATTCTCGGCACGTTGGTCTGCTACCTTATCGGCACGGTATGGTATTCCGTGCAGGCAGAAACGTCATTCACAGCCGCCTTGTCTGTCTGCGTGTTACCGTTCATCATAGGCGACGTTATCAAAATCATTGCTGCATCAGCATTGGTGACAACCCTGAAGAAACATAAAACAGTCAACAAATTCTGAAACAACAACAGAAGGAGCGTTACAAAATGGAATTTGATATCAGAGAATATTCATTCCCATCAAAGTCGGGATTGGCAAACGTTTATGCAAAATGCTGGACACCCACAGAAAACGTGAAGGGTGTTTTCCAGATTGCTCACGGAATGGCTGAACATTGCGAGCGATACGAGGATTTTGCCGCGCATCTTGTCCTCAAAGGCTTTGCCGTTTTTGCAAACGACCACATCGGTCACGGAAAATCAGTCAAATGCGATTGCGAGCTGGGCTATTTCGGCGAAAAAAACGGCTGGGACGTTTTGGTTGAAGACGAAAGAACTCTGACAGAAATAATCAAAAAGGATTATCCCGATATTCCCATCGTCTTTTTCGGTCACAGTATGGGTTCGTTCATCGCAAGAGAATATATTCTGCGCTACGGCACGGACGATAGCATAAAAGCGGCGATTTTCTGCGGTACCAGCGGAAAGAATCCTGCATCAGGCATTGCAATTCACCTTGCAAACGCCATTGCCAAAATCAAAGGCAGCAAACACCGCAGTGAATTTATCAACAAAATGGCTTTTGGTCCTTACAACAAAAAATGCGAGGGCAGAACTCCCTTTGACTGGCTTTCAACCGACACGGCTCAGGTTGATAAATATATAGCAGACAAATATTGCGGCTATCTTTTCACCGCCGCAGGCTACAGAGACCTTTTCACCGTGCTCACCAAAGTTTCCGCAAAGGATTGGTACACAAAGCTTCCTGAAATTCCCGTTTTGCTCATTGCAGGCGAGGACGACCCCGTTGGCAACTACGGTGCAGGTGTAAGACAGGTACATAACGACCTCCTGCAGGCAGGTAAAAAGGACGTCACCCTGAAATTATATTCAGATATGCGCCACGAAATTCTCAACGAAAAAGAAAATCAGAAAGTTTATGAGTATATCACCACCTGGGCAACGTCAAAAATCAAATAAAACAAAATAAAAAGAGGCACCGCGGTGCCTCTCTTTTTTATGTGCCTGAATTTTCAGTTGTTGTGCCTTCGCCCTCATTGACTGCAGGAGCCTGATTTGCGGTGGCTTCTTCTGTCACCTGTGCATCTGTTACGGGTGTTGTCTCCGTAACCGTTGCCTGAGTTGTTGAGGTTGCTTCCTGCTCAGTTGTGCTCACCTGCTCCTGTGTTGTTTCAACAGGCTGAGTTGTTGTGGCAGGTTTTCTTGTTGTTGTTTCGGGACGCTTCGTTGTTGAAGGACGTCTTGTGGTTGAAGGCTTTCTTGTGGTTGATTCTCTGGTAGTTGATTCCGTTGTGGACTCTGTTGTTGATTCCTCTGTTGTGGACTCAAGATTCCAGGTTTCGATTTCGCTGGTTGACGGAATATACTGAGGATAGGTTATCACGTCCTGATATGCCGTTGTGGCTGAATCGGTTGTGGTGTCATCGCCTCCGTTGCCGCCGACAAATGCCTTTATCAACAAAGCCGCAATAACAACAAGCGCAATTGCGCCAACCACGATGCCTGCAATCTTCAGAATCTTTGCCTTGTTTGCGCCTCGCTCGTGGATGCGTGCGTCTGCGTTGGCATAGGGTGAAACCTCGTTTTCATCATCGGGCATTTCGTTGGTGCCGAAACTGTTGCGGTATTCATCCTCGTAATCCGCATCACTATCACCTACAACAGCCGCCGCAATGGGAGTAAAGATTGCAGTTTCTTCAACGTTAAGAAATGCTACTGCAACGGTCACGTTATCCTTGCCGCCGTTTTCAAGGGCGCGTCGGATAAGCTTGCTTGCCGCAGACTGCGCATTCTCTGCAGTTGAAAGAATTGACGTGATTTCAGCATCGTCAAGCATATCGGTGAGACCGTCGCTGCAAAGAAGAATTGCATCACCGTCATCAACGTCGTCAATAACGCTGATATTGGGCGAAAGACCGCCTTCCTCGGGGAATATCCCCAGATGACGGGTAAGCTTCTTGGCATCGGGAATCTGACCGATATTATCCAGAGAAACCTGACCTGCATCAACAATTGTCTGCGCGTGGGTGTGGTCAAAGCTTATCTGCTCCAACAGACCCTTTGAATAGTGATAAATTCTTGTGTCGCCGATATTCACGCAATAAGCCTTACCTTTTACGGCATAAACCGACGCAAGGGTTGTACCCATACGCTTGCCCTTGGCGTTGATTTCGGCGCAGATACGACTGTTGGCATCATCAAGGCAGTTGGCAATGGCAAAGCTGTAGTCCTCGCCGCTGTCATAAACGTTGGAAGCGTGGGCTGCAATTGTTTCAACCGCAATTCCCGAGGCAAGCTCACCGTAGCTTTCGCCACCCATACCGTCGCAAACCGCAATATGGAAAGGCTCTGCCATACTCTGCACGTAGGCTGAACCTTTTTTCAGGTCGCCCGTGGAAGTCATTCTGCCGTTTAAGTCGTAGTTATCTTCATTTTCTTTTCTGATTCTGCCTGCGTGAGTTACGGCGCAGACAGTCGCTTTGATTTTTTTCATACGTCCCCCGTTATTTCAGGTATTACTTAAGGAAAATACCCTCTTCCTTTGCCCAATCGTACCAAACTTCGATTGAACGCTTTCTTGCAGCACCGAGTTCGTGTGATCCTCTTGTGTACCAGTTCATATCGATACCGCGGAGATTTACAAGATACTTTGCGCTTGCCATAAATCCTGAATCGATGCAGTTATCAAGAGCAATAATATGCTGATGAGTCTTTCTTGCAGCTTCAACGTCACCCTTTGTGAACTCATCCCACATCTTTACGAAAAGGTCTGCACCGCAGGCTGTGGGAGTTGCAACAACGCCTCTTGCACCTGCAAGATATGAATCGTAAAGGAAGGGAATGTTTGCCTGAAGCACGTTTGAATCGCCCTGAACGGCAATCTTCTGCTTGATTTCTGTGAGCTTACAAGTTGTGTCCTTGATGCCCATAAACTTACCTGTTTCTGCAAGTCTGCCGTATGTTACGCTGTCCATGAGGTGAGGTCTGAGACCGGGGAACTCATAGAGAACGATGGGAAGCTCTGTGTGTGAAGCGAGTGAAGTCATATAGTCATACATTGCGTCGGGCTTGTCGCACATACCCTTTGTTACGAAAACAAGACCCTGAACGCCCTGCTGCTCAAGCATTTTCATTTCTTCAACCTGAGCGTTGAAATCAACCTCAAGGTTAGCGGTTGCAAAAACGGGAACACCGTTTGAATTTTTAACCGCAAGACCTGCGCACTTGATTCTTTCTTCAAGTGTAAGCTCCATCATTTCTGATGAACCGCAGACTGCAAAAAGATGCTGGGGCTTGAAAGCTGCCTGCCAAGCAACATATTCTTCATAAGTTTTGTAGTTGATTGTTCTGTCCCAATTAAAGGGTGTGAGGAGCAGTGAATATACACCTGCAAATTCGTTGAACTGTGACATAATATGCACCTTCTTGTTGTATTTTGGCTTTCACCTGATTAAAAATTATACCGCAGTTATCATCAAAAATCAATAGGTGAACGCACATTAAATATATATTTAACGTATTTAATTTCATTGACTTTTTATGCAGATAACAATATACTTATTAATGATTGATATTTATTCCGAGGAAACACCAATGAATTCACAAAAAAACTTTTTTAAAAATATGATAAAGCTTGCCCTGCCAATCGCTCTTCAGCAGCTGCTTGTATCCTGCGCTCAGCTTGTGGATACTGCAATGGTAACGGGGCTGGGCAACGTTCCCGTGTCATCCGTCGGCGTTTCGTCAAGATGGATTTTTCTGATGAATCTTTTCTATTTCGGCATTTCATCGGGCACGGCGGCGATGATTGCCCAATTCTGGGGAGCAAAAGAAAAAGAAAACATCCGCAAGTCATACGGCATTGCCCTCATATTCGGTGCAGTTGTTGCGGCGGTATTCACGGTTTCTATGTTCTTTTTCCCATCCTACATTGTCAGGATTTTCACATCCGAGCAGGCGGTTATTGACACGTCGGTTCAATATATGAGAATCGTTGCATTTATGGCTCCCTTTGCGGCGTTCAATCAAGTCACCTGCGTTGCTCTGCGCTCAACGGAAAACGTCAACCCTCCCCTCTACACGTCAATCATTTCCGTTGGTCTCAACACTTTTCTCAACTACACTCTCATCAACGGCAAATTCGGTCTGCCTGCAATGGGTATCCGAGGTGCGGCAATTGCAACTCTTACCGCAACCGTTGTTCAGTCTGTTTTGCTTTTTGCGGCACTCCTTGCTTCAAAGGGTGTTTACAATGCAAAATTCAGCGAATTTTTCAGCATCAAAGCAAGCTTCCTGCGCAGGTTTTCCGTTGTGTGCCTGCCCGTTATTCTTAACGAAGTCGCCTGGGCAATAGGCACAAACATCTACTCAATGGTTTTTGCAAGGCAAGGAAGCGAAGCCTATGCAGGCTATACGATTTTCAGCTCCATCGAGCAACTTGCCTTTGTTTTCTTCGTTGGTATCTGCCACGCCTGCTCTATTATGACGGGCAAAACCATCGGTGAGGGCAACGAAAGCGGTGCATTCAGACTTGCCAAAAAGTTTCTGATTATGACTCCGCTGACAGGTATTGTGACGGGCGGCATTCTCGCCTTTGCACGCAATCCCATTCTTTCGCTTCTGGATATTGAAACTCAGGCAACCTTTGAGCTTGCCTCCGCACTCATCCTGATTTACTGCATATGGGTGCCTTTCAGGAATATTCCTTACACCCTCATCGTCGGCACTTTCCGAGCAGGCGGTGACACAAAAACGGGCATTATTTACGATATAATCTCCCTTTATCTTATCAGCGTGCCTGTTGTCTCTTATCTGGGTCTTATTGCAAAGGTTGACTTTATTTATCTGCTGATTGCAATGTATATCTGCGAGGATGTTCCAAAAATTCTGTTCTGTATTCACAGATTCAGAAGCAAAAAATGGATAAAAAATCTTACTACAGGAGAAAAGCAATGACATTCAACGGAATTGAACTTATAAAAAATCCTACTGCAGAAAAATACGACTGCGGCAAAGGATGTGAAATGCTGCTTTTTGCAGACTGCACAAGGCAGGATTTTGAAAGCCAATGCATTGAAATAAGCAAAAGCTACGCTCTTTATGCCGAAAATCAGGTGAAGGGCAACGTTTTCAGAACCTATTCGGGAGCAAAAGTTATCCACGCCTATTACTGCGAAAACGAGGGCAGAATGCGCATTGTTGCAGACCCCAACAAAAATCTTTTTACAAAAGCACCCGAGGTTTGCCCCTCAACTCATCCCGTGACCCTCTGGCAATATGAGATTGACCACAGCCTTATCGACTGCGGAATGTGCCTGATTATCCGTTGCTGTGACGGCAGTTTCTTTATCGTTGACAGCGCACATATGTATTCCGTAAACGACGATAAAAGAATCATTGAATTCCTCAAAAAACAGACGGGCGGCAGAAAACCCGTTGTTGCAGGCTGGTTTTTCTCCCACGCACACGAAGATCACGTCTGCAAATTCCTTGATATAGTTGAATATCACCGCGACGAGATTGAAATCGAAACCGTGTACTACAACTTCCCTGCAGCCGACAACAAAGACAACGTTTATTGGGGCGAATGCGGAATTGCGGTGCTTGAAAGATTTGAAAAAGTTATGGCGGAAACACCGTACATCAAAAAAATCAATCTGCATTCGGGTCAGCGTTTTTACGTGCGTAATCTTGAATTCACCGTCCTTTGCACTCACGAAGACGTTTATCCCATCCCATTCAGGGATTTCAACAACACATCCGTTGCGCTTATGCTGAACGTTGACGGCAGCAAGGTGCTTCTCCCAGGCGATTGCTCCGTTGAAAGCGACAAGGTGATGGTGCCCAGATGGGGCGATTACCTTAAATGCGACGTTGTGCAGGTTTCGCATCACGGTCACACAGGCACGTCACCCGAATTCTACCGTCTGGCAGATGCAGAATGCGCACTTTTTGCCGTTACGGAAATCAAATATGACGAAGAATTTCCCCGTCAGGAAGCAAACAGAGTTGCCGTTGAAATTGCAAAGGAATACCACATAGCATCCAACGGCACCGCAGAAATTCCTCTGCCATACAAATTCGGCAACACAAAACTTTATCCCGACGAAACCTTTGAGGATTTTAACGGAATTTTCCAGCTATGGACTTACGAATACACCGACGAATATAAAGAAAAGCTCTATCGTGAATTCCTTGAAAGAGGAAAAAGATGACAGAAACGGAAGTGGTTTTATGATACCGTTTTCAGACAAACGGGAAAATATATCCGCAGAATTGTTCAAAGACGTTATGAACAGATACGTCAATCTCGATTTTGACAAACTCGTTAAATACACAAGATTCTCATTCCGCGGTATTTATCATTTTTTGACCAACGAAAGCGAATATGCCGACAAAACCGAGTCAATCCTGAAAAGCATTATCTTATCTGCCGTTTATGCAGACGGCAACATCACCCCGGAAGAAAAAAGGATTGTTGATGAAATTTACACAATCAAGGACTTCCGCTCCCAAGATTCTATGGCTTTTCCGTTTTCCGGACAATACATACACTCCCGCGACGCTGATGCATCCGAAAAAACGTTGGATTTCTACAAATCTGCTCCGCCCGGAATCAAGGTTGAAATTCTGAGGCTGATAATATGCATCGCCTCGTCAGACGGCAAAATTCCAAAAGAAGAAACCGCTTTCATCCGCGATTTGTTGCAACGCAGCCGAACCTTCTGACAAAAATCCCAAAACATGAGAGGTATCAATGTTGACTTTTAACGACGTATTGCAGCTGTATTCAGGCTTTGACTACGACAAGCTGCTCTCCATTGCAAAAAAATCTGCAGAAAAGTTTTTACCTGCCTGCAGAAAAGTTGAAAAGTGCCCGTACGGCGACCTGATTTTTACGTTTATTTTATTTTCGGTGTTTAAAGTTGATTTTTATCTTTACGATAGAGTGACGGGAGCAATCCGAACTATGCCTGAAAGCGAATCTTTTCAACGCTTTTCGGCGTTTCGGGATTGAAAGGCGTCAGCCTTCCTGCTCCCTCAACTGCCAAAAATCATTTTAAAATCTTTCGCTTTCGGGTCGAA
>JAZQTC010000039.1:0-45433 GCA_045630405.1 Acutalibacteraceae bacterium | reverse complement strand
ATCATCCGTTAATGGTTCAATATTATTTCTCGCCTCAATTAAATGTTCCATTGTTAATAAATCAATTCTTCTTAAATAATAATGTTCCATATCTTTACTATTAAAGTGTCTTAAAAAAGCTTTTAAGGTTCCAACCCATTTAATATTAGGACAATCTTTAAATGGTAGTTGGTCTTCCATAATATTATCAGCATAATAAGCTATATGGTATCCTCTGTTAGCTTCATTATACGACTTGTCTGTTTTCAGCAAATCGTAAAACTTTTGTTCATCTTCCAATCTCCCGATTTTTATTGCACCAAAATATAAAGAGAGCATAACCGAAATATGAGTTTCACTTTTGAATGCAGTATTTATCAAAGTTTCTCTGTGGGCACTATCTAATCTTCCTATATGATAAATTGCATGAACCCGTTTAGATACAGATTCAAAATCATCTTTGCCTAGATTAACCAAATACTGCTCATGTATGTTACTAATTATAGTGTTTTTCTCTTCTTGCGAGCATTCCTTCCATATAGCTCTAAAATATCTGTTAATCTCAGGGCGCATAACGTAATTTAGAAAATCTGGATAAGGGTACTCTTTTTTTGTGCAACCAATATAAATTGTATTAGCAACAAGATATTCTAAAAACTGTTCATGGAACGTTCCGAACACTATATTTTCTGAACTATCAAACAACGCTTCAAAATGCGAAATTGAAAAATCCAATCCAACTGAAGGTAATATTTCTTTTAGTTTTGGAATCAAAGAACTCCACTTTGACTGAAGTTTTTTATATTTGTTTTTATAAACTATCCATGCTGCATAAGACCAAACACAAATAAGAATTGATGGGTCAACTTCGTTTTGACCTAGCCTAGAAAGTTCTCTTTTAGCAAGTTCAGTCAAACAGGCTTTAAACAAATCAACTCGTGAAGAAATTGTCTCTGGAACACTCATCCTGTTTTGTTCAATAATCCATAACAACATCGTTACAAGTAAAGGGCTATTTAACATATTAGAAAGATCTTCGTTCTCAGTGAGCAAATCGTGTACACTAGTTAAAAATTTCTCATCCTTTCCTTTTATTCTACAAAAATTATCAATATATTCGTTCGCTTTTTCACTATTCCAAGTTTTAATTTTTACTCGCACATTAAATTTATCTGCGAAGTTAAATGTGTTTATATAGCGTAAAGCATATTGTTGTCTACAAGTCAACAAAACAGGATGCGAAAAGACATCCGAAGAACTAATTCTTTCGATTTCTTCAACAGTCATTTTCTCGGCTATTTCATCAAAACCATCAAAGTAAAAATAAGGCTGAATATCAGTTGAATCAAAATAAGGGTAGTATTGTTTGTTTAAATCTTCCGCAAAAGCATCAATAATATATTTTTCAAAACTAAAGTGATAAGAAGAGTTTTTTGCCTTTAACCCTACATATAATGGTATCTTGTATGTACTGTCTGCTAAAAAAGAATTAACATGAGAAAAATAACTCTTTGCTAAAATAGTTGTTTTACCATAACCGGCTTCTCCAAAAACCAATATTGAAGAATCATTAATTAATGTATTTAATATTTTAGTATCTAGAGTTGTTCCATCATTACACAGTACACCAGACTCAACTTCAAAGGTTGGTTCAAGATAGTATCCTCTAGAAAAAACATCTCCTAATGACAGAGAAAAACCAGTAGATGTATGGCGTCTTTCTAGCTTTCCTTTTTGTTTCTTCACTATTTGTTCTAATAAAAATCTTGATAAACCTTTTAATTTGCCTTCAACACGATCAATAAGATCTGTTTGATTCTCATATTGTTCAATCCAGTTGCTTGTATGATGTAGAACATATGCTTGCTGAATACGTTCAACGAAATCAATAACTTTTATTTCAATATTTTCAAATTTTCCATTGTGTTTGTGATCGAAACTTTGTTTTAATACGTTTTCATCTTTTTCTTCAGGATGATCTTCCTTCCAAGCTTTAAACGATTTCTTATACTGATATCTAGCGTTCCAAGTTTCTTTTGAAACAAAAACAAAGCACGGCTTATCAGAATCAATAACTTTTAAATATTCTTCTTCAGTAATCGAAACCGTTGAATCGCCGAAATATATACCGCCATATCTATTGTTTATAATCAGCAATGCCATATCTATTCTTTCAAGAGCTCTTAAACAACTATCATGTGAGTGAATTTTGGGTTCTACTGGAAAATCAGGAAGTTCAAACGCTGAAACTCTTATGTTTTTTTCATGCAGCTGATTAATTATTGCAGTTCTTTCATTGTGTAGATCATAATCGGTTGACAATACACTTATCACCCAAGGTTTTAATTCCATTTTTATCACCATTTTTTTACTTACTTTTTTTAAAAACTATTATATCTTCCTTATCAACACCACCAACTCGTATTACTCTACTTCCGATATTCCGAGTAACCTGGCATATTTTTGTGAAACCAAAATTATTTTCAATGTCATTGCATAAATGCTCAATGGTGTTGTAATTATTAATTATCTTTGCTCTTCCTTGACCAATAATCAAACAAAAGAACCCATCTTTAACCAAAATCCTTTCGACATTGTTAAAAACATTATGCATAGAAGAATAAAAAGCATTAACAACATCTTCAGACTTGCTTCTTCTCTTTCTTCTAGCACCAATTTCTTGTTTGGGAGTTTCGTTAAAACCCTCTAAATTCTGAAAAAACATATTAGTTAAACGCATTGTTTTAATATAATCTTGAGAACACAAGTATGGAGGGGATGTAAGAACTAAATTTATACTTTCATCTTTTATCCATCCTAGGTTTTCGGCATTTCCTGAATGCACAATAGATTTATCGATCAATTCAGACAGAGCAACGTTTTGTTGTGAGAAATCAAATTGTCTAATAAAATCTCTTGAAGATAAAATGATTTGTTTAATCTTATTTAGATATAACTTTTTCGCATTTCTGTATATAAGATTTGCTGGTTTACAATTATCTGTTACGTATGTAAAATGTCCGGACTGGGAACTTGCAGATTTCAAAATAGATGCTACAGCCAATTTCCTTATTTGAAATATAGTGTCACTTTTGTCACGTTCAGAATACATCAATTCCATAATAGAAAAAAGTTCTTTTAGTGTGTTTTTTTCATACCAACCAAAAACCTCAAAACTAATATTGTATTTTATTGCAATGTTTTGTAGATTATCATCGTTTATGTTAATTTTATTTAAAAGACACTCTTCTTCGTCGAGAAAATTTTCATCATCCAAACATATTCTTATAGCTTTTAATAATGAACTGGCAATTTCAGTAGCAAAAGGATTTAAATCATTGTATATAGAGTATCGACCCTGCCTTATTGCTTCTATGCTCGTAGTACCTTTCCCTCCAAAAGGATCCAAAACAATGTCTCCAGGTTTTGTTAACAATGCAATAAGCATTTTAGGTATCGGAGGAATGAAAGTCGCCGGATACCATGGAATCGAATTAATATCTAAAGGATATTTTGCGCTGTTATAGTCCGAAAAATCCCAATTAATACTTTTTAAATTTTTTTCTATTTCTTCAATTCTCATAATATATCACCTTCAATAAATGCGTATCTCATAACCTTTTAAAATAGAATTAGATAATAAATTCATTAGCTCAATGAGATTTTCTTTTTTAAAAGAAACTAGTCTCCTTTCACAAACACCATTTTTCTCAAACGATCTATGATTCGAATTGCTAAAAGGAGTAAACAAACCTAACAAAGCACCCTCTGTAAATGACGACGGCTCATCAATTAAAAATTCTCGACCATCCTTAATTGCTTTGTTAAGTAATTGACGTTTTCTTTTGTCAGGATAGAAATTCGCAACAACAGCATTAGTAGGAATGCTATCTAATTTTTTAGAACTTATAGAAAGCAGATTGATAAAATAATCACTTGAGATCCTTTCGATATCGAACAAATGCTTGTTGATATATCTTGATACCCCATCGCCTTTAATATGTAGAATCCCTAAACATTGATAGGGTCGACATAATAAAACTCGTTTTATTATGTCGCGGCTTTGGGGATTAGCTAACAAGTAATCATGAATTATACTTGAATCAGTTAAAGTCCACGAGTTGGTTTCTATCAAGTTTTGTTTATTGCTGTTATTCATCAAAAGATTAATTGACTTTTTTATCATTGTTTGATATGCAAAATCATCAATGCTTTCAAAAATTGCCGTGTATTGAATATCTCTCATTCGTTGCCAAGTTCGAATATCATCAACTGAATTCCCATCATAATACACATTGTTGTTTTTAAGTTTAAAAGAACAAGCTAATTTTTCTGCTAGCTTCTTGCAATCACCAACCCAAATACCCATTGCAGAAGATGCTCGAATCACATTATCTATGTTGTCTAAATCCATTCCGTTGCCATTCAGTAAAGGTGATAAATACTCACTTTTGTCACCAGCAGCTATTTTAGCTATGCGATACAAGTCTACACCGATTTCTTGACCTTTTTTACTTTGACACACACTTCTTAGTTTTAACCCTTCATCCTGAAACACTCTAATCATATTGCCTTGGAAGTCGTTAGTTTTGTCTAATATTACATTTCTTAAATGTTGTTCGTGATCAAAATTATATTTCGCCTGAAGAACTTCTTCCATTGCGTGGGCAAACGGAGGTGTTCCAACATCGTGATATAAACATGCCATCATTAATTCTATCTTTTCCTTTTCGGATAGGTTTAAAGATTCTGCACATAATCCTGCTAAATGGCAAACCCCTAAAGAGTGTTCATAACGAGATGTAGAAGCAAAAGAAGGAAAGGCAACAAATTGATTGTTTGCCATTCGAACATCTCTAAGTCTTAATAATCCGGGGCAATTTAGTAAATCCAAAATAATGGATGGAAATTTTAACTCACCATACAACCTGTCATATATAGTTTTCATATTATAAAAATCACCTCGATAATTTAATGTTAAAACGATCTAAAATCATTTGTTCTTTTAAATATTCCGTATCTTTGTAGAACTCATTATATGCATAATCCACTAAACCTAAGAGATCTTGCCTATTCAAATATTCGCTTTCATAAACAATTTCACCCCAAGGCAAATTATCTTTCAATATAATATCAACCCACATACTTTTATCGTTATAAATTTTATCATATATAGGTGTTCCTGGATAGACAAAAAGCGGATTATAGTGGGCAAAATCTAACCCTAATTTTTGGGACTCTTCAATTAAATCTATTACATCCTTTTTTGTTTCATTTTCACCGCCTAAAATAAAAGTTGCAGATAGTTTTATATTGGATATTTCCTTTATATGCAGATTAGCTTCTTTTAATTTTGAAATTTCATAAACTGTTTTTCCAAGAAAATCAAGACCACGCCTTGTGGTTTTCTCAATTCCTATATTAATTTGTCTACATCCACTCTTTTCTAAAAGATTAATTGAATTATCATTTAAGTTGATAATAAGATCAGGTCTCATTTCTATTTGCCATGTTACATTAAGTTTCTTTTCTAATAATGAATTACAGAAAGAAAAAACATCTTCATTGACTGATTGTGGACTGTAAAAAAAGCAATCATCATAAAACACAATGTCATTTACATTATATTTATTTTTTAATAGCTCCATTTCTTCTATAATATTAGAAATACTTCTTTTTCTAAAAACGCGCGAAGCTCCTAAACTACCTGACACACAGTATTTACATCTGTATGGGCAATTTCGAGATGTTATCATAGCAGCGGTATTGTTATCTTTGTTAGTACGTCTTTTCGAAAATTTATCATTAATAGACAAATCTCGGTATGGAAATTGAATTTTATCTATATCATCGATTAGATTTTTATAACAGTAACCTTCGCGAGAAACACACTTGCTATTTTCAATGTTTTTGCCTTTTTTTAATGTTTCAATTATATTAGGAACAGCCTCTTCTCCATCTCCTTTTACTAAATATTTTATATCTAATCTTTCAAAAAATAACCACTCTTGACCATCAATTGATGCAAGGGGTCCTCCAGCAAAAACTGGAATTTCAGTAAAAACACTTTTACAACATTTTGATATTACTTCTAAAGCTTTTATTTGACTTGTTATACAAGGTCCAATACCAACTACTAAAGGTGAATATTTTTTTAGCTCTTCTAATAATTCTTTTTCAAAATTCATTAAATTTGTATAATAAAAAGAATCTATCATTTTTGTACAGTCGATTATATCCCAGGAGTAGCCTTTAACCTCAACTGATGAAATAAGATATCCTAATCCCAGAGGAAAAATCGAGCCGCTTCCATTTCGCATATGGAAAGGAGGATTAATTAAAAGCAAGTCAACATTTTTCATAATTTCACTTCACAATCTATAAATATTATAACATAAAATTAGCAAAGAAATCAACAATTAGCTGTTCTTGAATTCACCAATTTAATCCTTTTTAATTAAATATAAAGGAAATGAATTCCTATAGTGTATATGACAAAAATCGCCAAACATCACACAAGAAATTTTATTTTCTACGCACCTAACAAAAAAGCTATGTAAAAGTTGTGAGTTTTGGCCAAAAGCTTTTGCTATAATGTTACATCGAAATAATAAATCAATAACATACTGAACATAATAAGTTTCGTCGATTTTGCTAATATGTAAAATCGCAGACTATTTCGTGTCGGATTCCTATATATAAACAACAAATATTTATTTTAATTAATTTCAAAACCATAAAATTTTCTATATGATTTATCATAAAGCAACCCACAAGGTGTCAACATAACCCTGTGGGTTGTTTTATGCTTTTGTCATTTTTATTATAATGTAAAAGATATTTGATGGGAGGGCTTGATTTGGACAAGAAATCACTTGGAAGGTATATAAAAAATCACAGAATTAAAAAGGGCCTTACCCAAGCTGAATTGGCTGAAATGATTAATGTTGCAACCGGAATGATTGGTTGTTACGAGCGAGGAGAGAAAGCTCCCGGTAGAGATATAATGTTTGAACTTGCACGAGTTTTGGAGTTTTCACTCGATGCATTGATTTTTAAGTCTGAAATTGTTGACAAAAACATTTTCTCTAATAATTTTATTGAAAAGTTAAATAAGCTTACAATTATAGAACAAAAAGCGGTGATTAATGCTACTGAGGCAATTATAGACACATTTTTGGAAGGGTAATTCCTTATGATTCGTTGTAAAGTAAAGGTGGTGCTATGCGTTGATAAGTGTCGAAAGAGCGACCGAGATTACTACATTATACTATGATGATGTATATCATCTTTGTCTTTCGAGGCTCAAAAAAGAAGAAGATGCCGCTGATGTAACTCAGGAAATTTTCCTTTTCTTTCAAGAAAAATACAACGAGCTTGAAGATGATTATATAAAAGCATGGCTCTATTCAGTTGCCAACAATAAAATAAAAGAACAATTCAGAGCCATCGCTAAGAGAGAAAAAGAGCTTATTTATGGAACTGTGTTCGGCTCACATACAAGCACGGAAATTCTCTACGAAATGGAAGAAGATAATAAAGTTTCTCCGGAAGAACTCGAAGAAAAGAAAAAAAGCATTCTTTCTTCATTAAACGAAAAAGAGCTTGAACTTTTTGAAATGGTTTACACTAAACATATGCAATATGAAGAACTGGCAAGGGCATTTAATGTTTCCGAACATGCTATAAGAACGAGAGTTTACAGACTCAGATTAAAAATCAAAGAAAGAGCATCCTTCATATTCATGGCAATTTTGCTTATTTTTATGAAATTATAAAAATTTTTAAAAAAATTTAATTTTTTTGTGTGACAAAACGCAATTTCCGTCATATATAAATGAAGGAGGTTATGCGTTTATTAAATCATAATTACTGGAGGTGAACAATTCCATGGGAAATGAACATGATATGACCACTTCAAAACAGACTTTGAAGGACAAGCTTATGGCAATAATTCTGCTTGAAACCTCAAAAGACTATAAAGAAATGGACAGCGATCTTGTAACAGAATGCGTTGATTTTCTCATGGAGCTTGAAGGAAAACAAAAACTTACAAAAGCAGAAATTGAACAAAGAGTTAATGCGATACCGTTCAAAGGCAAAGTAACAGCTATAGGCTCATACGCCAAGAAGAAAATAAGAGCAAAGAGGCTTACTATTATAGCCGCTATTCTTGCGGTGATCATTGCACTCTTTGGTATAATAGCCATTGCATCGGGCGATGCCGTCAGCGAATTTTTCAGACAAATAAGTTATACTGTTTTTAAAAATCTTGACGATAACCCAATAAATCAAAACAATATAACTTTTTATAAATCTGATGAAACCAAGACATATTCCTCAATTAAAGAATTTAGCGAAAGCGAAGGGATTGAGATTTTATATCCCACTTGGTTACCTGAAAACGAAAAGATTATTAATGTTTGGTATCTGATTGAAGACGATTCAGAAAGTTATGTCCTGCAATTTACCAATCCGATTTACATTATTGAAATTAAAACCAATCAAGATTTATCGGAAAAATTAAAATTAAATTGCGCAGAAAAAGAAATTGCAGGTTATTTAGTATATTACGAAGAATCACCTCGGGGTATACAAGCAAATTTCGCTTATAAGAATAATGTCTATATTGTAAATTCTGATACTCAAAAAAATCTTTTCAAAATCATTGAAAATCTAAAGGAGAATAGTTGATATGAAAAGAATAATTTCACTTGTTTTGGTTGTCGTTTCTCTTTTTTCTGTGATGTCAATATCCGCATATGCTGAGGAAACAACTGAAAACACGATTATCGTTACTGTAAATGAAATTGAATTTATTTTTGATACAGACACAACCGAAGAATTTCGTAATAAAGCTATCGCTCATTACTTTAACAACGATGATAGTACATCTTCCTATGGCCTTACATGCACTCTCTTCGGTCACAAGCTTGAGTCATCGGTTATTACAGCCATAACACATAAAGCCAAAGCAACAGACCCAAGATGCTTGCAAGAAAGATATAATACAGAAGTATGTTCTAGATGTGACTATACCAATAGCACATTGATCGGCAGTGTATATATCAGTTGTTGCTAAATTTAGTTTATATATTGCCGATGCACAAAAGCGCATCGGCAATATCCTTTGGGTGAGAGATAATGAGAGATAAATTAACTGTAAGCCTTTTTGGGCACAGAATAATTGAAAATTATAACGCTGTTGAAGGCAAGCTTTATGAGCTTCTCCGCATTATAATGCAAAGAGAAAGCCGAGAGCTTGAGTTTCTCGTCGGCAGAAACGGTGATTTCGACCTGATGGCGGCTTCTGTTATCCGAAAGTTAAAAAAAGAAACAGGCAACGAAAATATTTTCCTCATCCTTGTTCTTCCTTATGAAACAGCTGAACTTCGTAACAACACAGATTCATTTGAAAGCTATTACGACTCAATAGAAATCTGTGAAGCATCTGCGGACTGCAATTTTAAACACGCTATAGTGGCAAGAAACAGAGATATGATTGACCGTTCGGATATGGTTGTTGTTTATGTAGAAAATAAATCAGGCGGCGCTTACCAATCTCTCAAATATGCAGAGAAAAATCAAAAGAGAATCATAAACCTTTACTGTCCTCAAAATGAAAACTAACCGAGTTTGCTTTATGCAAACTCGGTTAGTTTCTTTGCGTGACAAACCCGACTTTTTGTCATATATAGTTATAGACAAAAATCAAGGGGTGTTGTTTTGAAAGAGTATAAATGCTGTCTTAATTTGATAAGAACATATATGAATGACAAAAACCTAGAGCTTAACGAGAAAAAACTGGATAAGATTATTGGTGAAGAACTTGAGAAGCCGATAAACGAAATGGACACGCATTTGATTAACCTTTGTTTGAATGCCCTTGTTGCATACAGAACATATATGTCAGAGCATAGGAAGAATAACTGAACCACTTTCTGTGCATTTTACTTGTATTTGTTGAATTTAAAAACATATATTGAGTCGGTGAATTATAAGCCATGCCAATTGAAGGCGGCAAAAAAATTTTTATGATAGATTTCTCTTGTAAAGTTTGGTGTTAAATATTTTATATATACAAAATTATAACACATAAAAATCTTTTTTGTTTTTCGGTTTGACATAAGAAATACCAATTATCTTTTCAACATTAGATTTATGAACCAACATTTCCTTATGTTTGTCTTTGAGTGAGTAATATTCAGAATATGCCTTTTTCTTTTTGGCAACCAATTCTGAATATTCTGTATTTATTGACTTAACGGTAGGTAGCTTTTTCAAACCGAGTTCATTAAATTTACTCTTTGCTGCACGATGCAAAATGATTTCACTTTCGTGTTCTCCATAAAACTTTTTCGAATAACCTGATGCTTTGTATTTGGCAAAAGTTTCACGGGTGTTTAGATAATTTATAACTTGTTCTCGGAGTTCGGTAAGTTCTTCTATTCGTTTTTCAGATGTTTTGATTTCTTCTCGAAGCTCGTTAACCTTAGTTGTCATTCCATCGACTTTTTTTGAAAATTCATCATAATCTGCAAATCCGTTTTCTTGTAAATATAAAACCGTCTTTGCCATCTGTTTTAAATTGAAAACTTTTGCCCAATTCTCATAACCTTTTCCTTTGCCTTCAGCAAGTTTCTGCTGAACATCAATGAGAAGACTTGAAGAATTTTGTTCCTGTTGTTTTTTCTTCTTTCGATGAACCTTATTACACCGGATAGCCGCTTTGATTTCTTCTTCGGAATAACCTTTTCCGAGCGAACATAATCGGATGTTTTTCTTTTGTCTTGGATTTGAGAAGGTTATTTGTTTCCCAAACTTTACAGAATAACCTTTCTCTTTCATTTGGTAAATGAAATCATCAAAATCTTTTGGCTTGTTTTTCAAAACCTCATCAATATCGTTTCGGAACAAATCACGAAGGGAGGGAACCTTTTGGTATCCCTCCCATTTGTTATATGCAGAATTCCGTCTTTGCGGATTTTCAACAACAGACAAACTGTGTTCAATGCAAATCAAATCACTGAGTCTTGCAACATCTTTTGAAATAAAGTATCTGTCTCTGAACTTCCGTTTGCAATCAAGAGTGGTTGAATTGAAATAAATGTGATTATGGATATGAGCTTTGTCTGTGTGAGTACAGACTATAAATGCGTGTTTACCTTTTAAAAACCGTTCGGCAAATTCATATCCGATTTTATGAGCTTCCTCTGGAGTAACCTCATTGGGTTTAAATGATTGTCGCACTTGGTAAGCCAAAATGTCATTCTTTGGTTTTCTCCCGGTCAAGGAATAATACTGTTTTTTTGATAACACAAATTCAGAAACAACTGTATGAGGGTCACAAGCAAACGACGATACCAATCTTCCGTTTTCTGTCTTTTGAGGATTCATTCCGTAATCCGTTCTATTGCCTATACTTTTAGCTATCGTCAGCCCTTCGTTTTGGTGCATCGCAATTATTTTTGTTGTTGCCATTTAATAAACCTTTGCTGTCAGCCATTCTCTAAAAAAGATGAACTTTGATAATACCCACGTAGCGAACATTGGTATTCCCCAAGGACTTAATAAGCACTCAAGGAACAAAACAAGCAAACCATCTTTAACCGTTTCAGTAATCATAACAAATATGCCTACTATTCCAAGTACTATTGCAACGATACAGAATATCCAAGCAGCAATACCTATAAGCATTGAAAAAATCCCTATAAGAATTGTAAGCAAAAGCCACAAGGGAGCAAAAATGATTTTCAAAAAGAGTTTACCAATAAAACCTAAAACTTTCATAATATAACCTCCGTTTCAACTTAATGCTATCTTAAAACAAAATTTCTTACAAGGATGTCAGTCCAACACAGAAAGCTTTTTCAGAATCAAATCTGTTTTATTCCATATTTCTTCCTGAAGGTTTTGAATTTCTTTTATTTCGTTCCCGTAAATTCTGTCCGTTGAATTTACTCGTTTTGCAATCTGATTTATGTTGTTACTTGCTCTGCGAAGCAAAGATATAAGTTCACCGAGTTCAGGAATGTACAGGTTAATTACATAACCGTCAATAGCCATTTTACGAAGATATGCACTCATATTTTCGCATCCGTATAGGTTCATTTTTTCTTTTATTTGTTGTCTTTCAGTATCACTTACAAAAAAATTAAGCTTAATGCTTTTAAGTTCACCCAAATCAAAGCACCTGTTCTTTCTTTTTCGGTGTAGATGAAGATGGAACAATATTATCTTTTGCAGATTCAAGTTTTTTCAAAACAGAAGGTTTCTTTTCGGAACGTTCTGTTTCTATTCTTTTTACTTGCCTGACAAAAATATCGGTAAGACCGTGATTAACACCGTCAACAACAAGAGATAAATCAATCTTATCTTTCACATCATTCGGGCGAACTGTTTTTGCCCAAGCCTTATTCTCAGGCGATATTCTTCCGTCATAATCTTTTACGATACAAGTAAGAGCAAGAATTTTCTTCACACGGTCAATGCCGAAATTCTCAACAACTTTTTTTGCACCTTCGGGGTCAAGTCTGCAATCTGAATAGTTATCGTTGATAGCGGCTTCAATAGCAGTTTTACACATATTGTCTGCTCTTGAAGAAAGTCTGTATGCTGATATTTCTTCTCTGTCTCTCGCTTCTGCAAAAGGCTTTTCATAAAGTGGAAATTTACTCGGATTATTATACGGAATCGCCTGAATTTCACCGTCGAGCATAAAGAACATTTCGGGTTCTGCAAAATGTTCCGAATACTTCTCAATCTGTTCGGGAGTAAGGGAGCAGAAATCTTCTTCACCAAGACCCACAACAAGGAATGTTCCCGAAACAATATCATAAATGCTATTCTCATCATCACGCAAAGCACGGTTTAACTGCATACCGTTTATTTTACCTTCTTCGTTACAAACAAGTCCTACGGGTTCTTCAAACGGATAAACCGCTTCGATATATCCGCCAACCTGCTGTTGTAAACTTTCAAGTCCGATAGGGATTGTTTCGACAGTCGGTTTTTCTCCCGGCGCAACAACGAGAACCGTCATTGTCTTTTCTTTTTCTGCTTCTGCTTTTTCAAATGCTCTGAATGCTGCTTCGTAAATAGAGCCGTCAATAGTCATTATGTAATCTGTTTCAACCCTTATAAATCTGTCATAAACATCCGATAATGGTGACGGCGAATTTAACAATGCCGTTGCTAATTCATCGGACAAATCAGCATATTGCGTATGAGTAAGAATATCGTTGCGAACTGAATATTCGTAGGCGTGATTCAAGATTTCTTCGGGCGACTGTTGCATAAGCCAGTCCTTAAAATTATCTTGCTCTGCTTTCATTTTTTTGCAGAGTTCAGGATTTTTTTATATGTTTCGCTCAAATCATCAACTCCTATTTCATTAAGATGTTTTTCAAACGTTTCACGGTCATAAGCGTAAACATAAAAGTTGTAATCGCCTTTGGTGGGATTGCATCTCAAAATGTAGCTATGTTCATCGGTATCAACTCTGAAACCGTATTCTTTGGTATAGTTACTTTCGATAACTCTATCGGGATTGTTTTGACAATAAGCAGAAAGAGAGCTTCTGTCTTTCAGAAGCTCTCCATAACCGAATCGCAAAGAATTGATAACATCATCAAATTCTCTTTTGAATTCATCTGTTTTTAAAAACTTTACTTTATCTTCCCAAGTAGAGTAAAAACCTTTGCCGCTTGTGTCGAAATCCCCACGGAGAAAACCGATACAACCGCTTTCAATATTGTCATTTTGTGACTGAGTATATGAAAACAGTATTTCTTCGGGTTTGATTGGTCTGATTGACAAATCCATTTATAAAACTTCCTCCGTTTTCTTTTTTTCTGTTGTTTTTGGGATAGTTGTTTTGCTTTTTGCACTTGCCATCTGCAACTTATCCATAATTGACGGTCTGCTGCTTTTGGCAATGGCATTTTCCGCTGACGGAGCTTCAGGTTTATCCATATTCAGAGCTATGTTCAACTCTGTAAGTCTTGCAGACTTGATTTTCAGTTCTTCCTCTTGCGGGAAAGGTTTACCGAGTTCGGCTTTCGCATTTTCCATCTGAGTTTTAACATTATCAAGTCTTAATTGAGTATCATTCAATCTCTTTGTTATGGAATCAAGCACATTATCAATACGAATAAGATTACCTCTCGGATCTTTGCCGAGTTCTACTTTGTGGGACATTTTGCCTTTGAAAGTAAGGACATACTTTTTGCCGAAATCTTCTACCGACAATGACATATCAAATCCTCTGTAAGAACCTATCGGTGTTTCCATAAAGATTTTCACATCTTTCATTGCATCAATGAGAGCTGCACCCGCATTTTCTTTGTCGGTCAAGAAATCACCCCGAACGGTCATTCCGGCAAATCCTTCGGGCGGATGGTCATTATCTTTTACTGTCTGAATATCGGCTTGGAATCCGTTAATGTATTCTTCGTATTGCTTTATCTGTTGCGGAAAGTTTTTGAGAATATTATCTTCAAGTCGGAATTGCTGATTCTGATGGCTCGCTTTCATAAGTTTCAGCTTTGCCACATCGACATCCAAATCCATTTTCTCCTTAATGCGTTCATCACCCGCACAAAGTGCTTTGATTTCCGCAAAGGAAAGAGTTGTTTCGTCAACATCTTCGCAGGAACGCACGGGAGATTTTGAAGTCATAATCTGTGATATAAATTTCTGCTTTTGTTCAAGTGTCTGCCAAAGGTAAGCATCGAATGTTGATTCGGTTACATATCGGTAAATATGTACTTTTTCATTTTGATTACCTTGACGGACGATTCTGCCACTTCGCTGTTCCAGATCACCCGGACGCCACGGTGCATCCAAATCGTGAAGTGCAATCAGTCTGTCTTGCACGTTGGTACCTGCACCCATTTTTGATGTACTGCCCATAAGAACACGGACTTTACCTGAACGGACTTTTCCAAATAAATCTTTCTTCTTTTCTTCCGTATTTGCATCGTGAATAAAAGCGATTTCTTCGGGTTTAACTCCTCTTGCAACCAACTTATCCCGTATATCTTCATAAACTGTAAAAGACTTTTCGGGGATAGGGTCAAGATTTGTAAGTGTCGGTTCTGCTTTCGCCGCTGTTTTGGTTTTCGGAGTGGATATATCACAGAATACAAGCTGTGTCAGTTTATCCGCATTTCCTTCTTCATAAATTCTGACGATGTTATCAACGCAAAGGTTAACCTTTGTACCTTCTTCATCTGCGAAATCGGGATTGATTATTCTTTGGTCAAGACCGAGCTTTCTGCCATCAGAAGTTATTTTCAGCATATTATCTTCCGATGGGTCAACACTACCTAAATGAACGGCGGCAGCTCTTTCGGATAATTCACTAACCAAGCCTTTTTGCGTTTCAGTAGGATGGGCAACAACATTATGATATTCAGCTTCGGGTCTCGGCAGATTTAAAGTATCTGCCGTTTTTATGTCTGCCGCTTCCTTAAACATATTCATAAGTTCAGGCAGATTAAAGAATTTTGCAAAACGGGTTCTTGCTCTGTATCCCGTTCCTTCGGGTGCAAGTTCAATAGCCGTTGTTGTTTCGCCGAAGTTCGATGCCCAAGCATCAAAGTGGGTCAGATTCTTTTTCGAAAGCATATCGTACTGAAGATAACGCATCATCGTATAAAGTTCTGTCATTGAGTTTGAAACGGGAGTTCCCGTAGCGAAAACAACACCTTTATTGCCCGTGACTTCATCAAGATAACGGCACTTCATAAACATATCGGAAGATTTCTGTGTTTCTGATGTTGACAGACCTGCAACGTTTCTCATCTTCGTATAAAGAAACAGGTTCTTGTAATTGTGAGCTTCGTCAACATACAAACGGTCAACACCGAGCTGCTCGAAGTTTACAACATCATCTTTTCGTTCGGTTGACTGCAATTTTTCAAGTTTGGCTTCAAGACTTCTGCGTGTCTTTTCAAGCTGTTTAACAGTAAACTTTTCGCCTCTGTCATATTTCATCATAGCGATATTCTCGGTTATTTCATCAATCTGCTGTTGAATGAGCCGTTCTTGTCTTTCGTATGAAACGGGTATCTTCTCAAACTGTGAATGACCGATAATAATAGCATCATAATCACCCGTAGCAATTCTCGCACAGAATTTCTTTCTGTTCTCAGGCTGAAAGTCTTTCTTTGTAGTAACAAGAATATTTGCAGAAGGATAAAGGCGAAGAAACTCGGATGCCCATTGTTCGGTAAGATGATTGGGAACAGCAAACAACGGTTTTCGGCAAAGACCGAGCCTTTTGCTCTCCATGGCCGCCGCTACCATTTCAAATGTTTTGCCTGCGCCGACTTCGTGAGCAAGCAGAGTGTTACCGCCGTAGAGAATGTGAGCCACCGCATTGAGCTGATGTTCACGCAGCTTTATTTCGGGGTTCATACCCGAAAAAACTATATGACTTCCGTCATATTCTCTCGGCTTTGTAGAGTTGAACAATACATTGTATTTTTCAACAAGATAGTTACGTCTTTCGGGGTCACGGAATATCCAATCTCTGAACTCGTCTTTTATGACCTGTTGTTTTTGCTGTGCAAGAGTTGTTTCTTTTGAATTGAGAACTCTTTTTTCCTTACCATTTTCTATAACAGTATCATATACTCTTACATCACGGAGATTAAGTGAATCTTCGAGGATTTCATAAGCACTTTTTCTTGTTGTACCGTATGTAACGTGAGCATTGACGTCACTTCCCGAAATGAATGATTTGTTTTCAATTCTCCATTCGGCGGTATATTCCGAATATTTCACTTTCATATTGAACTGTGCATAATTCGGTGTTTTAAAAGTTTCAAACATAAACTGCTCGATAATCTCTTTATCTATCCAAGTTGCACCGAGCCTTACTTCGATTTCACTTGCATCAAGTTCTTTCGGCTGAGCCTTTGTCAGAGCCTCAACATTAACATTGAAAAAGGGATTTTTTTCGGCTTCGTACTCTGCATAGACAAGTTTCTCTCTGACATTACCTGAAAGGTATTCATCGGCTGTCTGCCAACCGATATAGCTTCTGTCGGGATTGCTTTCCAAATCAAAAGGACCCGTTCTCGGGTCTTTGAAAATAATGCCTTGCAAATCTTCAACGATTTTCTGCGGTGTTGCTCCTTCACCCATAAGTGAAGCCATAAATCCGAGGTCAACGCAGGCTCGTTCACCGATTGAAACGGCAAGAGCTTCTACTGCGGTATCAACCTTCGTTACGGAAGAATGTTGTTTGATTGTTCGTTTGGTAAACATATCTGCTTTTCTTTTGAGTTTCTTTTCTTCATCAAGAACCTCAAGAGAGCAGAGAAGATAATATGACGAATCGTTTAAAAAAGCACTTTTATTTACTTTATCGTTGATTAAACCGTATTTCTTCGTAAAGTTATCATACAGAGTATTGAGTTCTGCTTGCTTTTCGCTGATTTCGCTGTCGGTAGTCAGCTCATCCAACTGTAAATCAATGAGTTCATTTACACAGTCACGCAAACCAACCATACCTTTTATGCGTTCTTTGGCGGTTGCATTGACTTCGGTTTTAACCATAATACTGTTCTGACGGTAATAAACATCACCGTCAACTACGGCATAGGAATAGTTTTTAACATTCGGGTCAGCAGGTATTGATACCTTTGAAACTTCCGTACTTTCTTCAAGTGTGGGAAGTTCGGCAGCTTTGTATGAGCCTTGAATATTCTTCATCGCTTCGTGAAGAAGCTCACCCAAATCTGCACCCTCAATGGGTTTTACGGTAAAGGCATCTACTCCGTACTGTGTGCTTTTTGATGACTGTTCGCCTAAAATCATTTCGGGATGTTCGGCGAAATATGAGTTAATCGGGAATCCGTTTTCACTCATTCCAAGATGAACCCAATCAGGTTCAATTTCCATCGGTTCTTCTCTTTTCTGCAAGAAGATAATATCCGATACAACATCTGTTCCTGCATTAGCTTTGAAAGCATTATTCGGCAAACGGACAGCGCCGAGCAGGTCGGCTCTTTGAGCAAGATATTTACGGACTTCGGGTGTTTTCGCATCCATCGTGTGATGTGATGTTACAAATGCTACAATTCCGCCGGGACGAACTTGATCGAGTGCTTTCGCAAAGAAATAGTTATGAATGGAAAAACCGAGTTTATTGTATTCACGGTCATTTACTTTGGTCTGACCGAAAGGAACGTTACCTATTGCAATATCATAGAAATCTCTGCGACTTGTTTTTTCAAAGCCTGATATGGTTATATCGGCATTGGGATAAAGCTGTTTTGCAATTCTGCCCGAAATACTGTCAATTTCAACACCGTAGAGCCTTGACGTTGACATTTCATCGGGGAGCATACCGAAGAAATTACCGATACCCATTGACGGCTCAAGAATGTTACCTTCTGTAAATCCCATATTGCCGATTGCTTCATACATAGCATTTATGATTGTCGGACTTGTATAGTGAGCATCAAGAACAGATGATTTTGCTGCTCTGTATTCATCGGGCGAAAGAGTAACATAAAGTTCTCTGTATTCATCGCCCCATTTTTCATTGGTATCATCAAAAGCATCTGCAAGACCGCCCCAACCGACATAACGGGATAATATCTCTTGTTCTTCGGGAGTAGCTTGTCTGCCTTCATGTTCAAGTTCTTTCAGAAGATTTATCGCAATGATATTGTTTTTGAACTTTTCCTTTGCACCGCCGATACCGAGGTTATAGTCGGTAATGTGAAAATTTTCCGGCTTTGCTTTTTCTTCTTCTTTGGTACTGAGTGTCTGAATTGTAATATCGTAAGGAAGTCCGTAATCTTCCGCTTTGAATTCTTCAACGGTTTTTGCAGTAAACTTTGAATGTTCTTCCTGCGGATACCGGTCAAGCAGGTGCAGAAAATTCGCTCTGTTTTCGACACGGCTGATGGGATAGAGAAGTGTTGTATCTCTTATACGAACATCGTGACTGCCTATATCTTCAATAACATACGGTGTGTCATTTTCAAGATAAATAACATCGCCGGCATTGTAAGGAATTTCGGGTTCTCTGATTTCGGCAATAACATCGTTCTGAGCAGAAATGCTTTCTAAATCTGCAAGTGCTTCTTCTTCGGTGTCGAACCAATGAGTGAGATTATCTTCCGTAACATAGAAATCGTCTTTTTCATTGTCATAAACGGCATATTTCTCACCTTCAAAGGGTACAGAGAGCTGACGGACTTCAAATCTGCCTGAAGGTTCTGTATCATTCATCACTTACTGAATGAACGGAGAATTTTCCAATGCTTCGGTGTCAACCACTTCGCCGTTCACTATGCCGTGTTCCGCAAGGTTTTCACGAATAGCAGACGGGTCAACATCGTCAAAATCATCAATTTCCGTTTTCCCAAACGTTTGTGATTCAAGTGCATCATCGGGAATATACACCAAATCATCGAAATCCAAACTGTAAAGCTCACCGTTAATCAACGCTTCAAGACTGTCATAGCTTCGGCTGTCATAATGATTATTGTCGATAAATCGGTCAATTCTGAAATCAACAAGATTTACGGATACCTGAACGGGAATTTCCGCATCGGTTAATGTTGTGTAAGCAATATCAATGTTTTTCATATCGCTGAAATCAGCATCTTCACCGTATTCATCAAGACAAAACTTGTTAATCAAGTCTTTTGCCTTTTCAATTTCGCTGTTCTCACCGATTCGGAGCATCTGAAATGATTCCCTTTCAGTTTTACCATCGGGGATAGCAGAAATTACTACGCTGTTTTCTTCACGGATTTTTTCGAGGTATGCTTCAAGTCTGTGTCTTGGGAATCCGCACATTTCAACTCTGCCGGTATTCGGAAACTCTCTGCTTGTTAATACCAAATCAAGCTGTTTTGATACTTTTATCGCATCTTCACCGAACATTTCAAAGAAATCTCCGACCTGATATAGAATGATACTGTCGGGATTGTGTTCTTTCAGACCGTTATATTCATCAGCGATAATGCTGTTTCGGGAATTTACACTAACCTCAGGTTTTTCATCAACGGGTGTTTCTCTTTCGGGGAGAGATATACCATTTTGTTCGGCAAGTTTGCCAAACTCACCAAGAAGATCATCGCTTATTCCGAGTGCTGAACCGTCATCTTCAAAAACAATAGCTTCATCAACAAGGAACTCATAAAACTCCCGACCTTCCCAAACGTTATCTCCGTCATCAGCTATAAGAATGCTATCTTTATAAACAAGGTCAATATCGTCAATTTTCAGAGCGGAAAGAACTTTATATAATACTTCTGTTTCTTTCGTTTCAGCCAACGAAGGCGGAGTATATCTGTCCATAACGCCCTTATCCAATGCCATAACAACAGTTTCAATGTTGTTTTCATTAAGGCTTTTAGTTACATAGCTAAGGTTAAAATCAAGCACCTGACAAAAAGGTGTAAAAACATTACCGTAAAGATTTTTCCCCTCCGCAGTATAGTTTGTGTGTTTTGAAACAATTTCAGCATCCTTGCCAAAGGCATAATAAAAGCCTCCGACGTGCATAAGGACTATGCTGTCGGGGTTATCATTTTTTACTTGCTCATATTGAAGTAAGAAATCGGGTTTATTACTATCGTCAATATCTGTTTCAATTTCTGTATTAACCGCAGGTCTTTCAACCTCAACTTCTACTCTCAAATGATTGTTTGCAGGATTTTCCTTAACCTTTTTCTCAAATTCATCTTTTGAGAATTCTTCGGAAAACAAAGGGAATTGAACGTTACTGAGGACAACGGTATCTTCAATCGAAAGAATAGTATATTCATCTTCGCCGAGTTTTACAGAATCACCGACGGTATATTCATATCGGTATTCTTTTGGTGTTTCCCTTTCATTTGCGGAATTACGAAGAATATCGCTTATTTCACGTTCCCTTCGCCATTCAGCTTCCTTTAACAACCTGTTTTCAAGCCATTGCGGATACATTTCAGCTTCTTTGGGATTTAAGTATCTGTCAGCTTTTATAAGTTCTGAAAGACGGCTTTCGACATAATTCCACGTTAATAAAACTCTTCTCTGTGGAACACTGTAATGGTCGGATATTTCAATGCCTTTTGCATCGTGACCTTCCCAAAATCCACTTGAAGGGATAGCATCTGAATGTCCGCCTGTTCCGTATTCGTTTTTAAGGAATTTAATATTTTCTTCCTTTGAAAGACTTTCGGTAAACTGTCTGTAAATACGCATTTTACCTTCGCTGAAATCGCTTCCGCCGCAAAGTACATAATCGACAGCAGATTGCGGCAGATACAAAGGAGCTTCATTTTTTACTGCTGTGCCGATAAGTTCCATTTGTTTTTCGGCACCGGACAAAAGCGAAGCCTGCGGCTCTGTCCATTCCTCCATAAGCATAAGTCCGAAAACACTTCGTTCAATCTGAAACCATTTTTGCCACGCTTCACGGAGTTCTGTTCCGTCATTACGCCATAACCTGATGGCATCGGAATAGGCTTCAAAGCCTGCATTTACACCGTTGGAGAGTGTCATTTCATACGGTGTTGAGTTAAAGAAAGACATAATAAAATCGCTACGTTCATCTCTGTCAGAATGACTTTCATAGAACATAGCGATTTCTTCTTTATGCGGAGCCAAAAATGTTTTAATCAGCTCGTTTTTTTCTTTATCTTGGTGGAAATATTCGATACCGTTCCATCGGGCATCGAAATCGTGATTGCTTAACTGTAAATCAGTTCCGTCAGAATTATCTCCTCTGCCTGAGCCTGAAGATTGTTCATCAGACCGACCCATTTCATCGGGTCTTTCTCTTTCAGTTCTTCCGTAACTCCCGCTGATTTCATCAGTTCGGGCATCATCTGCTCCAAGCGATTGTTCGCTGCTTCGTCTATCTCCAACAGATGGCTGTAAAGAGTGTCCCTCAATACCATTCTGTTCCAAAGAGCCGGACGGTGATTCTTGAGATATTCTTTCCTCATTCTGCCGTATTTCCCGAGGGGTTTCTTCTCGGTCTGAACGAGAGTTAAGTTCGGAATCAGATAATCTCCGTTCTGACTGTAAGTGATGTTGCTCATTGTTCTTGCTCCTTTCACGTTCATAATTTTTAACCGATATTTCTATCTGCCTTAACACCTGCTCACTTGTTTCGCTGACCGCAGTTGCAAGGAAATTAACAGTATCGGAAGTGTTGAAATCGAAGATACTTAAAAAATCTTCATCTTCAAAGTATTCATCAGCATTTATTCCGCAACGGGTCAGGAGAGTATATGTTGTGCTGACAACCGCCGCATTTCGGAATGCCATACCGATGTTATCTTCATCATAACCCTCAAGGAACGAATCGTCAACGATGTCAAAAATATCCCGTTTGAAGTTTCCCCAATATTCATCAACAAGCTGTGCAGCTATACTTTCAAGCTGATTTGCAATACCGTTTTTAGCGGAAACGTCATATTTGCTTTCAAGAGCTGATGTAACCGTGTTTTCATGTTCATCTCTGTATTCCCATAAAAACGGAGTCTTTGAGCGTTCTGTTTTACCCGTATCGGAAACATCAAAAACATATTTAAGTGTTCTCGGTTCTGTATCAGTATCTATGAGTGCAATACCCTTTGAACCTCTGCGGATATATCTGTTCATCTGCTTATTCCATATATCATAATCGGCACAAGCTGTCGCTTCGGGCCGTTGAGCGAAAATAAGCAACTGTTCGTTAAACGGATATTTATAGAGCCGTGCGGCAGTATGAAGGAACGAAGTCCAACTCTGTCTTGAACGGGTCAGATTTCTTTCTGTTTCTTCTGCAAGGAGAGCAATTTGCTGGACTTTTGATATATTTTCATTTTCCATATTTTTACCTCCTAAAAATAAATGACGGGAGTGTTCAAAAGAACACCCCCGACTTTGTTATGATACTATGGATAAATCCATAAGAAGATTTCGGATAAAGGCTATGAGATTATCGAAAAACTTCCACCATAAAAGCTCTACCTTTACCGTACATTCTTCTTTAAGGTCAGTTCCTTCGACACCTGCGGTTATAACACATTCACCGATACCTTTTGACATTACCACACCGTTTTCGTCAACGGTTGCGACTTTCTCATTCGATGAAGTGAAATACACATCATCTGAATTTGTATAAATGGTAAGTTCAGCGGAGTATCCGTAATAGATGGTCATATAGCGGTTGGTCATACGGAAAGAAATATCTTCTTCCGTTGCAAATGCGGTTGTTGCACATACCGTAAACACGGTGACGATGCATAAAATGAGGGCGATTGCTTTCTTAATGTTGTTTTTCATAATTCATTCTCCTTTGTCTTAATCAAAAAAAATCGGGTATCAGGTCGAGCTGTGCATATTCTTCATCGGTCATTTCTTCAAGACGAGAAATTGCCGAATCGGTAATAGCTTTGAGTTCGGTTTCTTCCGCAGAAATGTATTCTCTCATTTCTTTGAGTGCGGAGATTGTGTCCGTTCTTGTTCCTGCATTGTGGATTGCGATGAGCTGCTGCTCATCATAGGTTACTGCGGTCATACTAAATGCCCCTTTCTGTCTTTTTATGCGGTGATGTTCTTTGCCTTTTCTGTTCAGGAGTTTTCTGCTTGAGCTTTTCAGCTATCGGTTTGCGTTCCTTTTTTTCATCATTAACAGCATTCGCAAGGTCTAAGAGCGAAATACTCTTGCCGGCTTTGACCTGTGCTTCAAGCTCTGCAACTGTCGGCTTTTTATCGCCGTTATTCAATATGCCGTCAATCATTCCGTAATCATCTTCGGTTGATATTTCAGCATTTTTAAGATAGTTGCTTTTGTTGAAATCGGGAAGCTCTCTGAAACCTACACTGTCGCAGTAATGATATGATACCTCACCATTCTGTTTTATGGCAAGGATGTCGCTAACCGATAAACTGTGACCCGTGAAATCAAGCGGTCTGTCAACGTTATATTTCTGATAAGCCGCTTCAAGTGTTGCCGATAATGTTTCTTTCGGTTCGATTGTTGCCATGTAAACTGCATCATAGTTCTCACGGCTCGGAGGTTCCGAAAGGCTGTCATATCTCATAAACATAAGATTATTCGGGTCATCATTCGGAATCTGATAGATGAGTATGGCATCGTTGGGATTCTCATTGAATCTCTGTTCAATGTCACGTGCAGGAACATCTGCTTTTATGCGTTCCCAGTCAGTAACTTCAATGCCGAAAATACCGTAGTGGTCAATTATATCGTTTTCACTTACAACCATTTCTTCGGTATTATCGGTATGCAGACAGTAAATTGTTACATCTCTGTCCATCAGTTCTCTTGCTCTGTCCTTTGAAAGCGGGAGCATATTGCTGTCGGTGTAACCGTAGTTTCCCATCATCTGAACTGTTATTGTCGGGTCGGGAAGCTCTGACATTGAGTTTTCTTCAACACCGGGTATTTCTGCCGTATCCTGCTGCTCTGCAATAGGCTCGTCTTTTACATACGGAGTGAGTCTGTCCAAAAGCGACTGTGCGGTTTGGCTGTATTCGGTATTGTCGTTTACAATACCACGAAGCCAATCGGCAATACCCGAACAATTACCGCTTGAAATTTCACCCACAAGGTCAGTAATGTTACCCTGCGTGTCACTTACACGGTCTTTATAGTCGTATGTATCGTAGTCATAGGCAAAACGGTCAAGATCGGTTGCAAGTGCTGTTATAGGGTCTGCTTTTGCAGAAAGGTCAACGTCTTGTTCTTTGCAGACTTCTTTGAAATTGCGGTCTATCGTAGTAATGAGTTCAGATGAAGTCTTGTTTATCGTTTCAAGACTTGCTTTGAGTTCTTTCAGTTCTTTATCGCTCGACCAGGAAGCAAGATAGCCGAATGAGTTTTCGCCCGTTTCGATGCCGTAATATGCACATACGGCATAGGCGATACTTTCCGCTTCAACTTCTTCGGTATAACGGTCTTTTCTTTCAACATTGGTTTCATCTTTATTCCGTCTTGAATAGTTATGAAGTGTTGCGTGTGCCATTTCGTGAATTGCGGCACAGACCGTCTGTGTTTCGCTCATTCCTTCACGCAGAGTTATACTCTGATTATCATAACTAAAAAAGCCGTCAGCACCGTTTTCAATAGGCTTGAAATCAATAGGTACGGGTGAACTTCTTTTGACAGCTTCCATAAAAGCATCGTAGTGTTCCACACTTCCGGTTAAATCTGATGAGAGTTCGGGCAAGGGTTTACCTTCGGTCTGCGAAACGTCAAAAACAGATACAACCTTGAATGTTGATGTACTGACCTCTGCAACTTCCTTTATCGGTTGCCCGTTTTCATCGAGCATAGGAAGTTTTGTGTCGGGGTCGAGTTTTTCTTTTTCAATCTTCTTTTTAAATGGTGCAGGGGCAATAATCTTTATGCCTTTTTCGCCACGTCTGACATTTCTGCCGAATGAATCCTTCCACTTGTTAAATCCTGCAACAAGGGAAGCATCAGGCTTTTGCATAAAGATAAGCATTTGGTTATTTACGCTGTATCTGTGGAAACGGCTCATTGTCTGCAAATACTGTTTGTATTTATCTGAGGCAAACAACTCTTTTATGCCGTTTTCGATACTGTCGGTAATTTCTTTCAGTTTTTCTTTATCGCTCTTGAAAGCACCTTTTGTATTGTCAGCCATAATATTCCTCCTATTCTATAATGGTAACTTCGTGATACTCACCGAACTCGTTTATCCACTCTCGAGCTTCTTTTGATGATCCGTCATAAAAGATGTCAACAACATTTCCGTTCACTTCGTTGCCCGTATCAACGGCTTTGAGCGTTAATCCGTTTACTTCGATTATGCTTCCGAGAGGAATTACATCGGGGTCAACGGCACAAGTTTTAAGATGTTCAGATATTGCGCCCGTAGATGTTGCATAACCCCATTTACCGCCGTCACTTGACGGAGTGTAAACCGTTATTCTGAAATTCTTGCCGTTTGTCTTTTTACTGACTGAACGGCTTGAAGACTTTTCGGTTTTGGGTTTCTCTGTAATTCTTTCGGTTGTTATCTCTGCGGTTGTTTCGGGTACGGTAACGGTTGTTATTTCGGTTGGTTTAACTGTTGTTATTTCAGTTGTTTCGACACTTGCATAATACGGAACTGAAAAATCTTCGGGATTTATTTCGTGTACTGCAAGTTCAACGAATATGCCAAACAATAAAGTGAATATCCCGAGTCCGATAAAATATGGGGTATATTTCTTGTTCAAAGTTGTACTCCTTTGTCTTTTGTAGCGTATGAAAAGTACCGTGAAAACAGGGGTAAAGGTCAAACTACCTTTACCCCTTATTTTTCGAGCCTCAGAATCGTTGTATATCAACGGTTTCAGAAGCTACTTTTCATACGTTTTTTATCTCTTTGCCGCCTTGCGGATAAGGTGTTAGACCACTTCTTTCTTGACTCAGCACATTGTGTGCAATAGAGCTGGTTATGATGGATTTTCTCAAACGGTTTATTGCAATTTCTGCATACATTTTTGGGCTTTTGACTTAATATTTCACTTTCCAAATCCGGACGCAACGGAAGAACAGCTCTGCGGAAATACTGACACAATAACGAATAAGTAATTAGCTGAGGACAGCAATGAGTTTCACCGTCATCGAGAAGCAGACAGTTTCCTTCGTCATAATTGCAACACTCATTTTTAACAAGGGTGTTTACAATTTTACTTTGTTTTTCAGTAAGTCTTGGTAAAGGCTTATTCATTTTTCAGTCTGTACCTGACCTTTTCGCCGTTATCGGTGAAAGATAGAGTAACTGTCCTGTTGGTATCAGTATTCTTTATTTCCGTATATCCTTTGGAAAGCAAATCAACCGCCATTTTCTTGGTGATTGAAATATCCTGCGACTGCAAAAAAGTGTTGTCTTTCCAAAAAGCGAATTTGCATCCGTTCTTTTCACAATGGAAACCGTTTTTGCCTTCGGTAACATTTCCACCGCAACGGGGACATTTGCCGACAATTTCTCTGCCGGAAGGGAATAAGACATCTACATCGTGAACGGGAGCATACTCATCAATGATTTCAATAATCATTTCGCTGATTTCATTCATAAAATCTTCGGGTTCCATTTCACTCTTTTCGATAAGTTTGAGCTTGTGTTCCCATTCAGCCGTAAGAAGCGGAGATTGGATTTGCTCGGGAAGAACGGTTATGAGTGACTTGCCCGTAAATGTGGGAACAAGCGATACAGTCTTTTTGTTATTCTTTCGCTGAACAAATCCCGTAGCAATGAGTTTTTCAATCATTGCAGCTCTTGTTGCGGGAGTGCCAAGACCTTTTCTTTCAGCATCTTCGGGAGTTTCTTTTGCTCCTGCGTTTTCCATAGCTGAAAGCAAAGTATCTTCGGTGTAATTCGGCTTGGATTTTGTGAAGTTCTCTTTCAAATCAATATTGTTGATTTCAAAAACGTCACCTTCCTCAATGTCAAACTGCATTTCGGGTTCTTCGGTATCTTCGCTTTCTTCTTCAATAAAAGTTTTCCATCCGTAGCTTTCTACATTACGGTAAGTAAAGGTGAATTCCGTATCTCCACAACGGATAAATGCTTTTTCGAGGAAATAGTAGAAAGGTTCGGAAACTGCACACAAAAACCTTGTTGCAATCATTGTGAGAATGTTAATCTCACCTGCATCAAGTGAAGCAAGATCAAGATTTGCAACATTCTTTGTGGGAATGATGGCGTGATGGTCGGTTACTTTCTTATTGTTAATAACCTTCAGCTCGTCATATTCGGTTATTGTTCTGTTAATCAGATTTGCAGAAGCATTGATAAGTTCGGGAATGGATTTCTCCATATCGCTTGTGAGGTATCGGGCATCTGTACGGGGGTAAGTGCAGAGCTTCTTTTCATAAAGCGACTGAACAAGATTCAAAGTCTGCTGTGCCGTATATCCGAGTTTCTTGTTTGCATCTCTCTGGAGAGAGGTAAGGTCATAGAGCAAAGGTGCTTTTTCTTCCTTTGCCTGACAAGCAACTCTGTAACAGGTTGCAAAATCATAGTTTTTACAATCTGCAAGTATGTTTTCTGCTTTTTCCTTGCTTTCGATTTTATCGGTTTTCGCCTTAAAGTTACCGCTTTCAAGCTCAATGTTGTAATACGGTGTCGGCTCAAAAGCATCAATTTCCGCCTGACGGGAAATGATGAGGGCAAGAGTGGGTGTTACCACTCTGCCGACATTAAGGGTACGATGATAGATAACTGAAAAGAATCGGGTAAGATTTATGCCTACAAGCCAGTCAGCCTTTGCTCTGCAATCGGCGGCGAAATACAGATTATCGTAAAACTTTGAAGGTTTGAGATGCTTGAAGCCTTCAATTATAGCTTCATCTTCCATTGAAGAAATCCAAAGTCTTTTTACGGGTTTTCTGCATTCGGAAAGTTTAAACATATTTCTGAATATGAGTTCACCTTCACGGCCCGCATCGCAGGCATTGATGATTTCGGTTACATCTTTGCGATACATAAGGGATTTAAGGATTTTGAAATGGTCATATTTGATTTTATCGGCTATCTTCAATCTCCACGGAGCAGGAAGAATGGGTAAATCTTCCTTTCTCCATATCGCATATTTGCCGTCATAACTGTCGGCATTTGCGAGAGTGTCAAGATGACCGTAACACCAAGTAATGATATATTTATCATTTTCGATATAACCGTCTTTTCTGTTTTTAACGCCGAGTGCGTTTGCGATGTTGATAGCAACAGAAGGCTTTTCGGTGATAATGAGCTGTTTCAAGATTATCAAGCCTCCGTTTCATCGTCATCGGCTTCATCTACTACGTATTCTTCTTCCTCATAACCGCCGTCATAATCATCATCGGTGTCGGGTTCTGAAACGGGAGTATTGGTTTTCTTGCCGTTTTTAAACTTGAAATGATAAATAGCATAACCGCCGCCTGCAAGAGCGACTACTACAAGAAGAATAATACCGCTTTTACCCTTTGATTCCTTTTCGTCGGGTTTTTCTTCGGTACTTGTTGTATCTTCTGTTGTCTGCTCGGTTGTCTGTTCTTCCACAGCACACTGAGCAAGATTTACCTTGCAGAGTTCACATTCGGTATTAACCTTGCCGTCTTTGCACTTTTCCTTGCAGGAACAAGTTGCAACCTCTACTTCACCGTCATTGATAAGAGCCATAAGGTCGGCTTCATCAACCAAGTTGAGCAAGTAAACGTTCTCTTTATCACCGTCACGGTCAATTACAATGTAGAAGGTGTTACCGCTTTTACTTGTATCGGTCAAAAACTGTTTGCTCTTGATTTCTTCATCTTCCTTGCCTGATGTGATATATCCGCCCATCTGCAAAAAATCGTCAATGAGTGACATATTGCCGTTGGGAGTAAGTTCGTTTGTCTTATCACCTGTATAGGGAATATCAACATCAGTTTTTGAGATTGTAATACTGTCAATGGAAGAAGGAATAGAAGTGTTACCGCTTTCATCGGAAGCATAATAGCTTTCAGCAGCAAAAGCGGGTATAGAAAATGCCATTATGACAAGCATAACGGCTACAATGCTGAAAATCGCTTTGAGTTTAGTTTTCTTCACTCGCAGCACTCCTTTCTTTTATTCTCTTTAAGAGTTCGGGTAATTCGCTGATGTCGATATTTATTGCTCTTACCATACCTACGATTTCGATGTTTTCGAGCTTTTCAATCTCGTCATCAATTACCGAATTTCTCTGTTTGAGTTTATCAATTTTTTCGTTGTTTTTTGATTTCTCATCTTTGAGTTTTTGGATTTTGGGATTCATAATACCGCCTTTCTTATGGCAGTCTGCCGTAAGCATAAAAGTGTTCCTGCCAATATGATTTGGTTAGCGATTCATACTGTATCGGATCTCCGCAATGGAGCATCATATTGTTGCCGACATAAATGCCGACGTGCGTAACGGTTCTGCCCGCATCGTAAGTGTTTTTGAAAAACACCAAATCACCGGGTTTGACATTAACGGAAGAAACGGGAGTGCAAAGGTCATAAAGACCTTGCGCTGTCGGTCTGCCGACACTCCATCCGCAATGGTTATATACCCACGATACGAAACCTGAACAGTCAAATGATGTACTCGGTGAACTGCCGCCGAAAACATACGGATAACCGAGATATTTTTCGGCTTCGGCTATGATAGCCGCAAACCGTTCATCGGTCAGAGCTGATGCAGGGATTTCATAGTCCTCATATTCCGTGTTAT
This sequence comes from Acutalibacteraceae bacterium, assembly GCA_045630405.1. Taxonomy (GTDB): domain Bacteria; phylum Bacillota; class Clostridia; order Oscillospirales; family Acutalibacteraceae; genus CAG-177. The sequence continues at coordinate 15,250 of JAZQTC010000039.1, read as the reverse complement.
AGTATCTGTCAACATATTCGGAATCAGGATAAAGATCGGGACGGTTGCCGAGAGTTGCCATATATACCGAATACAGCTCAAGTTCTTCTTCGGACATAATCTGCGAAGGAACGTGTGAAAGGTTATTGTTTTTCAGAGTGACATAACAAATGTAATAGTTGTAAGGCACCTGAACCTTGTATGAAACAATCTGCGGTATGAGATTTCCTTCGTCATCTACATACCATTCGATTTTATACCGTGTTTCTTCCCGGTATCTGACTTCGGTTATGACCTGTTCGGTAAGGGTGTATTGCTTATCAAAAAGTGTCTGAATATCTCCCTCAACTTGGTCGATTGTCCATTCACCTTGATGTAAAGCTGTGAGAGTCGATAAAAGAACATACGGGTCGTGAAATATTTCATCAACCGTGAAATGATATTCGTGATAACCGTGTGTGCTTTCGTAATTATCAATGGTATATTTAAGAGTATTTTCAAGTGCCGAATATTTTTCTTCCGCTTGTTTCATAGCTTCATCGGTACTCGGGTAACTTGTAAGTCCCATTCCGCCTACACCTGACTGTACGAAAACGGTAGCTGATGAAAACATAGAAAAAATAAGCAGGACGGCGAGAACAACGCCGCCTGCTATAAGTACACCTTTCTTATGCTTAACAACAACGTCTTTTACTTTCTTTGCCGCTTCCTTGCTTTTTTTAGCAGTTTTAGCGGATGCTGATGCAGACTGTGAAGCTGTCGCACCCTTATGTGCCGTTTTCATAGTTGCATACTCTTTCTTTATTGCCCGTTTCTGTTGCCATCTCGAATAGGGGTTTGATGAAAACTGCGGATTCTGTTCCTGTGACTGTTTAAAGAGAGCATCCACATTGGCTTTATCAGCCTTTTTCTCAGCTCTTGCAGTTTCACGGTACGGTTTCAGTTTACGGCTTCTTTCAATTCGGTTTCCCGTTCTGACCGCACCTTCAACACCTTGCTCAATCTTGTGAACGCTCTCTACGCCTACATTTTCATCTTCCGTTTCGGAAACTTTTTTATGAACCGTCGCAGATGCAACATTTATGGGAGCATTTTTGACTTCGCTTGTCAGCTTCGATGAGGGTTTGGGTTTGTCCACATCTTCGTGGAATATCTTTTTTGGAATTTTCTTTTCTGCTTTTTCAAGTTTATCCACCGCTTTATCGGCTTTCTTGGCAGCTTTCTTTACTTTGGGAGCTTTCAGTTCTTCATCGGTAAATTGCAGTCTTGGTACTCGTTTACTCATAAAATGCCCCCTTTAACGGGTCAAGCAACTCTGTGTCTTTCACCGCTGGGATATTCGGTGTATATACCTTCAACCGCAACAATAACATGGTATTTTTCTTCGATTATGCTGAGTACATCTGTTACTTCATTGAAAACGTCGAGAATATTCAACATTTCCTTTTCGATTTCATCGGTATCGAAGTTTTCATCGCAGTCAGCTTCACAATCGTAATATTCATCGCAGTTATCACAATCACCGTCGCAATAACATTCATCATAACAGTCGCAGTCATCACAGTAATCGTCGCTTACATCGTAGCTGTCATCATCAATGAATTCATCATTGAAATATCCGCTTTCTTCAGGAAGCAATTCGGGAACCGTCATATCCGCTTCTTTAAGAGCGATACAAATTCTTGCGAGATATGCAAGAAGATCGTTTGCGTTTTCTTCCTTTGAATACTTATGCAGATGAATGACATCCATATAGTCGATGAAATTAAGTGTCTGCATACCGCCGGATGTTTCGTGACGGTAACGGTGAACTGCTTTGCAGTATTTGCTTACGCATTTGGTAGGTTCTCTGAAACCGAAAGCCGTGCCAACATCTCTGGCGCTGAAATAAACCTCATTGTTGTCATAAATGACACGAATATCGCCGAAATTCTTTGATTCAAATGTGCATCTGATAATATTTCCGTTGTTCATAATTTTTAACTCCTTATAGTAAAGTATCAGTCCGCTTTTTCCTGCGGCTTTGTTGTCATAATCGAATACAGTTCCGTATCCTTCGGGAAACGGTCTGTAAACGGCAATATGGTACTGCCGTAGAAGATAAGTCCTTCACCTTCGCCTGACTGAGTTACATAAGAAAGCTGATGAGGGGAAATATTGAGCTGCTTTGCAAGAATCTGTCTGTCGCCCGAAGCCTGATTGAGCATATATATGTAGTCGGAGTTTTCAAAGATATTTTCAATCTCTCTTGATGAGAGCAAATCTTTGACATTCTGCGTTATGCCCGTCGGTATGCCGCCCCATTTACGGAAACGTTTCCATATCTCAACCGTGTATGCAGCCGTCTGTTCTTCTTTGAGCAGAAGGTGCATTTCGTCAATGTAATAACGGGTAGCTCTGTGAGCTTCACGGTTTACGGTAACACGATTCCATACCTGATCCTGAACGATAAGCATACCGATTTTTTTGAGCTGTTTTCCGAGTTCTTTAATGTCATAACTGACAACACGGCTGCGAATATCTACATTCGTGCGGTGATTGAAAACATTGAGTGAACCCGTAACATAGATTTCAAGAGCAGTAGCGATATACTGCGCTTCTTTTTCTTCCTGCTTACGCAGTTCGTTATACAAATCTTCAAGAATGGGCATATTTTCGGGAACGGGATTAGCAAGATACTCCGTATATACACGGCGTACACAACGGTCAATGATTGTTTTTTCAACAGGCTGTAATCCGTCTTTGCCTGCAACGATGAGTTCGCACAGAGAAAGAATGAAATCGGATTTAAGGGTCAGGGGATTTTCGTCATCAGAATAGTTAAGGTTCAAGTCCATAGGATTTATAAAGTCCTCGGAAGTGGGTGAAATCTTAATAACCTGACCGTCAAGCCTTTCAACCAATGCTCCGTACTCGGATTCGGGGTCGCATATAATAATGTCGTCATCTGTTACGAAGAAAACATTTGAAATCTCTCTCTTTGCCGAGAAAGATTTACCCGAACCGGGAGTACCGAGAATAAGACCGTTGGGATTTTTAAGCAGCTTACGGTCAACCATTATCAAGTTGTTCGACAATGCGTTAAGACCGCAATAAAGAGCTTCCTTACTCGTCTGGAAAAGTTCCTGCGTTGTGAAGGGTATAAAAATAGCGACGCTTGATGTGGTCAAGCCTCGCTGAATTTCTATTTGGTTGTATGCAAGGGGTAAACTGCTCATAAGTCCTTGTTCCTGTCTGAAATCAAGTCTTACAAGCTGACAGTTGTATTTTTGAGCAATCGAACTTGCCTGAAAAACATTGTTATCGAGCTTCTGTTTGGTGTCTGCAACATTGAGAACGATAAAGGTGAGCAGGAACATTCTCTCGTTTCTGCTCTGCAAGTCCTGAAGGAGTTTAGTCGCTTCATTGTTGTATGTGGCAAGGTCAGACGGAATAATATCCATATCGTAACCTGCACGAACTGCCTTTTTCTGTTCTTCAATCTTCATTTTCTGAAGGTCGGTAATCTTTCTTTTTACCGTCTTAATCGCATTTACTTGGTCAACAGACTGAACGTGCATTGATACCACAACATTTGATTCCATATCGAGGAAATCTGCAAGCATTCGGTCATTGATTTCGGGTGCGAGAATTTGCAGAAATGAAGCGGCACCGACTTTCTTGCCGATACCGAATGTTTTGCCGTTTGCAAACTCAAACGAGCTGGGAGCGATAAAGTCTTTTACGGAAAGTCCGGAAGAAGCAAGCCAGTCCCAAGAGAAATTGAAGGGTATCTTTTCATCGGTATGGAACATACCGTGCATGATTTTAAGTCTTTCCCTTCCGTTTACGGGAGTAGCAATAACACCTAACTTTTTAAAGTTGGTGATAATATCTGCTTCAAGTCGCTCAAGACGGGGTTTTGCCTGCTTTATTGATGGAGCTTCGATACCGAAAGAAAGATATTTTGTCTTTACAATACCGTTGTTACCCTTTGCAAGCTGTTCACGGAGGAAGTTCTGATATTCGATTGCGATACCGTCAAACATATCTCCACGAACGGGAATTGTGATGTTATCGGAATAAACTTCTTTTGCCCCCGTAAGATTGATGAATGAAAGCTGAAATTTAACCGATGAATCGAAATAGTTAAGGAAATCACACCAAGAATCGAATATGGCGTTTTTATCCTCATTGTTGTTAAGCTGATAGTTTATATCAAGAAACTTAACCGTTTTTGTGTAATAGTTATCTGTTACACGGCAGATGCCGTCTTTGAACATTCGCTGAAACGGAATACTGTCCTGAGCTGACATCTGCTTTTTATCTTTGCCTTTTGCTCTTGCAACAGCAGCATCAATCTGTTTCTGCTGTTCTTTAGTCATTTTTCTGTTTGCCGACAATCGCTTCAACCTCCTTATCTAACTTGTCCTGCCTTTCGAGAACGGCATAATAGTTGTTAGTCATATAAGGTCGCTGTTTCGGTTTTATAAACAAAACCTCCGCCATATTCTTAACTACCTTTTCAAAAGGCTGTCCGTTCTTTTCATACATTCCGAGAAGAACAAACGGAACCATAACCAATATCATTACGATAGCTGCCGCACTGACATTGAGAAATGATTTCAAAAGGAAGAAAAGGGGTATAGCGATTACAGCACCGCTGCCAAAACAGATAAGCTGTCGCTTTGTAAGATTGAACATTGCCTTTGTTTTGACTGCGTTTAAATCTTTGGGTACGGGAACGTAAGCCACGAAATCTCTCCTTTCCGTTAATGAGCGTTAAAGATAGATTTTGCAAGTGACCCGGTTTTGAAAAGGCTGAAACACAGAAGAACGGTGTAACCCATACAAGTCCATATTGCATAGGAAATATCATCTGTAACCGTGATGTTCTCAACAAGTGCTGCATAAATCGCAACACAAACGATGATAAGAAATGCTTGGAACGCAAGTGCAAACAGATTTCGCAGATAATTCTGTCCCATCTGTCCGCTTTCTTTGTTCATCATTGTTGCCATAGGAATGGGAGCAACGGAAGTGACAAGATAAATTTCTATCATTCTTCCGAATACTACTACCAAAATACAGATTTGGAGTATGCCCATACAGATTTTTACGATACCTGACTGCATCCACAGTCCGATAAGTCCGCCTATGCTCATAGCTTCGAGTTCACCTTCGAGATCGGTTATGAAATCGGTCATATCTATTGAAGTATCACCGATTACCACTCCCGCAGATTCCACTATGATTTCGTGTCCGAGGTCGAATACTGCCATTACAATATCCCAAGTGTTTGTAACTATGAGAACTGCACCCGCCGTTTTAAATGCCCATTTGAAGAACTGAAATGTGTCAACATCGTTATGAAAGTTATTTCTGTCAACAATCATCTGTATCAGTTCGAGGGTCATAACAATAGCGAGAATCACACCTGCAATCGGAACCATTACGTTTTCCGAAAGATTGTGAACCATATTGAATATTGCAGTATTCCAATTCTGCGGGGTAGAGCCGACTTGTCCTGCTATTTCGCCGACCTTTTCATTAACTTGGTCGAACAAGCCTGTAAGGTTGGTTGTAATTCCTTCGGTTAATATTTCCCTAAACCAATCCTCAATAGCCTGAATAATCGTATCCATAGCTCAAGTCACTCCTTTCGGTTGGCTCCCGTGCCGAAGCACGAGAGCCGCTTGATATTACTCAATCAATTTCTGTCCGTCTTTTTATTAACCGAACAGACCCGAAAGAAGGGGTACAAGAGTGATGCCGATGAGTGCAACGCCGCCGCCAGCCATAAGCTGCTTCATACCCTGCGACTTTGCACCGGGGTTATCGTTGCCGTAGCCTTCAAGAAGGTTGATTGCACCCCAGATGCCAAGACCTGCACCGAGTGCAATAACGAGTGTCTGCAGTACATCTACTGCTGAGTTGAAAAATGCCATTAAAAAAATACGTATAGATTTTACGTGTCTTTAGTTCGCTACATAACGTTTCTCCTTTCAGTTTTTATAATTTTTTGTTGATACGAACATTTTGTCTTGATATATATAAAAGCCACCGTTATTACGGTGACTGCTGTTGTTCGTCGGATACATCTATTTCATAAACATCATAGACATCATCCGGCTTTGTTCTGAGTTTTGTTGACACGAATTTTTCAATTTCAAACTCATTTTTCTTATCATAGTCGGAAAGTTGCTTGTATTTCGGGTGTTTTGTTATGTCATATTTGTTTGACATAAAGGGACGGACACCACGAAGCTGAAGAATACATTTTGAGCCATCCAAGACTGCGAGTTCATCAACTGATGCAAGTTCTTTTCCGAGTTTCTGATAATTAAGGCTGTGCGAGGTTTCTCTGCCTCTGCTTTCGCCCGTGTTAAAGGTGTCGATGGTTTCTTTGCCGAGAGCCGTTGAAAGTTCTTTCAATGTTGTCGGCTCTGAACCACCGAGAAATATTCTGCTGTCACAGTTACCGATGATTGTGTCGGCATTATCCTTATACAAGGCTTTGAGCTGTGACTGTGCCTGCAAAACAAGGCAAGCTGAAATCTCACGGCTTCGGATTGTTGCCATAAGTTTTTCAAGATTCGGTATCTGACCGATATTTGCAGCTTCGTCAATAAGACATCTGACGTGTATAGGCAATCTACCGCCGTAAACATCGTCAGCCTTTTCGCAAAGCAAATTAAAAAGCTGAGTATAAATCATTGAGATGAGAAAATTAAAGGTTGCATCCGTATCTGACATTATGAGGAAAAGAGCCGTTTTTCTGTCACCCGTCATATCAAGCTCCAATTCGTCATACATGGTAATTTCTCTTACTTCTGCAATATCGAAGGGAGCAAGGCGGGCGGCACAAGAAATCAGAACTGATTTAGCCGTTTTGCCTGCGGCAAGTTTGTATTTCTTGTATTGCCTTACAGCGAAATGTTCGGGGTCTTTTGCTTCAAGTTCGTCAAACAGATAATCAACGGGATTTTTGAAACTTTCATCATCTTCTCTGACTTCCATTGCGTTAATCATAGAAATAAGCGTTGCAAAGTTCTTTTCTTCTTCAAGACCTTCATACCACAAGTAACCGATTAAGGCACAGTAGAGCAACGTTTCTGCTTTAACCCAAAAATCATCACCCGCTTTTCCTTCGCCTTTGGTGTTGGCAATAAGAGTGGTAACGAGCTTCAATATATCCTTTTCCGAATGGATATATGAAAAGGGGTTATAGTGGAAGGACTTTTTGAAATTGATTGTGTTGAAAATCTTGATTTTGTAGCCTTCCTTTTCAAGCATCTTTCCGCACTCAATCGCAACCGTACCTTTCGGGTCGGTTACAACATACGATGAATGGCATTGCATAAGGTTCGGTTTAATCCAAAACCTTGTTTTACCCGAACCTGAACCGCCTACGATAAGAACATTCTTGTTTCTTGCGTTTTTCGGTTCTTTCGGTCTGTTGCTCATCATCAGACTTTCTGTTTGAGTGAGAATTACATTGTTTTGAAATACGGGGTCTTGAAACGGTGCAATATCATCGTGAGTTCCCCAACGGGCAGAGCCGTATTCTTCATTCTTACGATATTTCTTTGCGTTTTTACTCTTAACATAAACTGCAAGCCTTATGCCTGCGGCAATCGTTGCTCCTACAATAATATCGAAGATATGAAAGCTCGGTATAATATCTTCAAAGGCATAAGTTAAGCCCTCCATTATATGGAGAGCTTTGCCTTGAAAATCTGTACCCGGCGCAAGTCTTATTGCCTGACCTATTTTTGTTGCCATAATTCCGATAACAACATACGGAATGTTGGGAACGATGATTTTTTTGAGATTTATATTTCTCAACGTTCACCACGTTCCTTATTTTTGATTTTGGTGGGAAGTGATTTAATCTTTTCCGCTATATTCTTTATCTTTACTGCAATGGATTCTTTGTTTTTCTTTTTAATTGTGTTTGCTGTGTATTCTCTGAATGCTGCGGTCAACGCATCTGTATCTCTTGCTTTAAAGAAAACAAGATATTTCGGAGGACTAACTGTTTTGTCCTTTTTTACGGCATAATCAACACCGTATTTTCTTGCAACACGGTCAAAGTCTTTTATGTTCTTATCGGTGATTTCGATATTTGTCAAACCCTGATTCTGTGCAGCAAGCTGTTTTACGGTCTGTTTTCCGTGAGGAATAACATCTTTGTTTTGATTATGCTGAGCCGCTTTGTTTCTCTGATGAGCAAGGAACTTTTCCAATGCCTGCTTGAGTGTTCTTGCGGTGAGCTTTGTTGTATTAACGGATAGTGTGACCATTTTGCTTTCAACTTCTTCCTGCAAAGGTTATCACTCCTTCCAGTCAACAATATAGACGATTTCAATTACTTGTTCGTCAATGGGAGTAGATGTTGCGGAAACAACCGCATCGTAAACAACCGCAGAAGATTTATCTTTTTCGATTATCCAACTGTTATCGTATGAAAGACTGTCCGTTGCTCCGGAGCTATCCGTCTGAATACCGTTCATCTTAAAGCCGATCTTTTTAGAATCGACTTTTTCATTTGCCATATTCGTTGAATACGGCACGATATTCCAACCGTTTCGGGAATTTATATCGGCTTTCTTTACCGATACCGCCGCTGTTGAATTATTGATAATTACAACATCTGAAGGGGAATAAACTTCACCGTCAGTTCCCATCGTGAGAACCATTGTAGTTGGAACGGTTACAGAGAACTTTGTCATAAGATAACCGCACTTATCACAATAGCAGTCCGAGTTTTGGTCAATATGGTCTGCATAAGAGATATGTTTTTCTCCGCATATACAGCTTTGTGTTAACTGATGTTGTGATTCTGAAAACTGCGTATATACAGTCGAAGCCGTGAAGCTATGTGCTTCTAATGTTTCTTTTTCATAAACACATTCATCACAAGGATTAATCTTTATGTGTTCAGATTCATTAAGAAGATTATAATATGGTGCTGTTTTGTAATGGTGATAATCTGTATATCCCCAACCCATATCACATTGTTTGCATCTTTTGGTGCGAGTATGTCGTTCTTCATTACTGTAATTCCAAGATTCTGTTACCCAATACCACTCGTGTTCGCCGTGTTCGATTTTTATGTTACCACAATCTGAACAGACACTTTCTCTTTGGTGATATTTAGTATGGTTATATTCATCATCATAGGGATTGTCAGAACTATACTCATACCATTCACCGGCAACGAAATTATGATTTTCCGTACCGTATATTTCCGTTCTATCACAAGTATCACAATGCCTTATTACCTGATGCTCTGCGTCATTAATTGCTTCATAGGTAAAAAGTTTGAGTGGATAGTTATGCGGATAGTAATAACTCACACCAAATTCGCATATTGAACACTGTGTTATTTTCTTGTGGTCTATGCTGTCATAATCATACCAATCAACTTCTACGAACATTTCATGAGGTTCATATTTTAAATCTGTATAATTACAATCAGAACAAGTGATTTTATATTTATGGTAATCACTATGAGGATATGTGCTATCGTTCACATCTTCTGTACCATAAATTAACGGTTGGCTTGTTATTAAATTGTGATTGGCATATTCTGTTTTTGAATATCCGCAAGTTGAACAAGTAGCTGTTCTTTTATGTTGTGAGTTTGAACCGCTTTGCCAAGCACCATATGTAAACTGATGATTGGCATATTCATTAGTTGAATATCCGCAAGTAGAACACGATATTGTTCTTTTATGCTGTGTATCCGAACTGTTTGTCCAAGATCCGGTTTGGGTGCTGTGATTAACCGATTCTCTCGCAGAATATCCGCAATAAACACAAGTTTTTGTGCGAGTATGATAACTGCTTCCGTTACTTTCCCAAGCACCATAACTCCACGTATGCGATTCGATTACGGAAGTTTCTTTTCCGCAACCGCTTTGTGCTTGATATTTATCAGCCATTTCAACAAGTGTTGAATCATCCATACCTGAATTCTGACCACACAAGCCTTGAGTTAAAGCATAAACATTTGTGCCTTTAAAATCAGTTCCGTGGTCACATTTTTTATTGACATAATGTTGAGAAGCATTTAAATGAGTATATCCTTTTATAGAGTATCCGTGCATCGCAAACATTAACGTCATTGTATCTCGGAAATAATGACTGTCATTATAGTTATACTTTGGGCAGTAGATTATATACATATGAAAATCGTTATTTGTGGGATAGTGATTATCCATAATGTTTTGATAAGTTTTTCCGCCTAAGTACGGAATATTGCTATCAACCGTTTCGTTTGGATCACCGTAAGGTCCTGATATCATAAGATTTTTTGAACACAGCGTTCGGGGACAATCATATGTTGTTTCTTTTGTTGAATATGTTGAAGCCGCAAGAACTACAACAGCAGACGAAAGGACAAGAGCGATTGCAAGAAGAAAGGAAATAACCTTTGTGAATTTTGATTTTTTCACATTGATACCTCCTTAATCTGCGATTGCAATAGTAAATACCACCTTTGCGATTTCAGCATCTTTTTCCGTTGATGCGTCTTTCGATACTTTGGCGAAATATTTGAGATTCAGACTTTCCTGCGGAGCAATAACGGGAAATGCCGTTGAGCTGATAAGCATTGAGCCATCATCTTTCGTGGGAATACCGTTGATTTTGAGGGCAACTGTTTTCTTGCCCGAAAAGTTTTCGTAATTGCCGATTTTGTATGAACCATCCGTAACCGTTACATCAGTAACTTTAATACTTCCGTATTTTGCATTGTTCGTGATTTTGGCATTATCGGCTGTGATAACCGTTCCGTTTACAATCTCAATCGGGAATGAAGCGGGAACAGTAACACTCACGGCTCTGTATTCATTTGATACCGTCAGCTTGACGGGTACTGATGCTTTGGCATAAGATGCCGCAAAAGCATTTACAGATGTGAGTGAGAAAACGAGAGCGAGGGCAAGAATAATTGCCGTTATTTTCTTATGTTTCATTGATTATCCTGCCTTTCTTAATAGTAAAGCGGCAACCATTTTATTGGTCGCCGCTTTGTTAATTGGTTTTGCTTTGATTAAGCAGCTGTATCCCATTCAACAACGAATACAACGCTTGCGATTGTTGCTTCAGTAGCAGCAACTGAGAGAGGAGTAACGATTGCATCGTAGTTTACTGCAACGCTGTTGTTTGCTGTGTCGCCGACACCGGTCATATAGCAACCTTCAACGGGAGCAGAAATGAGAGTCTGTGAATTAACATCTGACTTATCTGTTGCAACCTGAGCACCGTTACCGATTGTCATTGCAAAGCCGAGCTGATCGCTGTCAACTTTTTCTGAAGCAAGAGTTTCCTTTGCACCGAATGCTGTGAGTGTCCAGCCGTTTTCGCCGTTGATTGTAGCAGACTTAACTCTTACTGCGCCGAATGAATTGTTTGTGATTTTGCAGTTGTCAGCTGTGGTAACTGTGCCGTCTGTGCCGACTGCCATAGGAAGTGCGGTGGGAACTGTTACGGAAAGAGCTGTTGCTGCGGGGTCGCCGCCGAGTGTACCGTCATCGGTTGAAGAAAGGTTTACGGGAGTTGAGCCGTTACCGCCGTTGGAAGTGATTTCAGCTGCGAATGAGGGGATTGCCATACAGAATGCCATTGAGAGTGCGAGACCTACTGCGAGGATTTTGGTAATAGTCTTTTTCATAGTAATAATTCTCCTTTTTGTTTAAAAAATATTGTTTTGTTTTTATTTGTGTTCGGTTCATCAGTTAAGAACCGTAATTTCGATTTCTGCACCTGCACAACCGAGTGAAGCACCCGTTTCGGGGTCAACGTTGTGGAACATAGCGGTGCATTCATAAGTACCAGCGGGAAGAACAACATCGAGCTTTGCTTTTTCGATTTTACTTCCCACGGCAATTCCGTCAGATTCGTAAATCGTTTCACCGGTATCATTTCGGGTGATAATAACTATCTGCGGATAATTGTTGATTGTTTCATTGACTATCATAAGATTGCCTTCGGCAGAGCCGTTTTCAAACTTCGGTGCGGTGTTCATCGAAATGTTTATCATTCCTGCCTGCACCTTTTCGTTAAGACCTTCTTTGATTTTTTCGATGTCAGCTTCATCCCAACCGCCGCTTACGGCTTCGCTGTCATAGACAAGACCTCTGTCAGCGGGATTTGCGGGATTATCGGAACATCCTTTAAAGCCGAGAAAGACGAGAAGAAATAAGAGCAATGCCGCTAATACTGCAATCGCAATGCGGGTCGCTGTTTTCTTTTTGCTTTCTTCTGACTTCTTATTTGATTTACTGCTTGAGTAAATATCTTTCGTTTTGGTTTACCTCCTGTGTGTTAAAAAATGCCTTGCGAATACCGCAGGCACACTAAGGCGGAATCACCAAACGAAAGAGCTTGATTCCGTGTTTATTCATTTGTTACTCCTTTCTATCAGTTTAAAAGAGGCTGATAACTCTTTCGGCTACGCCCATTACAACTTCAATGCCAAGCATAAGGTAAAGACCGCCGACAGCAATAATACCGTGAATCATTTTCTCACCTCCTCATCTGGGTTGTTTTTTCTGTACATCATTTCTACATCAACATTTTCTGAAGATGCAGCATTGTAGAGAGCAGTTAGGATATAATTGCGATGATTCTTGATTTCTTCTTTAAGATTTCTGAAATTGTAAATGACTGCTTCAATCGTTTCTTCTCTCACTATTAACAACTTGGTAAATAGTCTGTTTCGTGATATATCTTCGCCGTTAATTCGCTGGGTAGGAAGTTCTGAAATAAAAGCATCAGCCATATATCCGATTATTTCTTTTACGGTTTCTCTTAAAGATTCCTTAAAGTATTCGATATCGATTTTGTCATACAAATAAGCTAAGCACACATCATAATCCGCCATCCACCATTCCTTTTTGATTGATTGAGGATTGATTAAGTAAGTATTTTCTTTATTAGGTATTGATTTATTAGTATTTAATTGCGTTTGATTTACCTCTGTAGGATTTCCCAACATAGGGTTTTCCAATATTGGATTTCCCAATGTTGGATTTTCGCATTTAGGCGATTCGTCTAGAGGAACTTCGTAAATTATGTAGTCAGTATCTTTCAACTGACCAAGTTCATTACGAACACGTTTTCTGACAAGGTAACCGTGTTTTTCCAACTCATCAAGCTGTGTGCGTATACCTGCTTGACCGTCTTTACAAATATGAGAAAGACCTTCGACAGTAAAGTCCCACTTTGGTGGTAGTGAAAGCATCGTACATAAAAGTCCTCGTGCTTTGTTTGATAGTTTCTGATTTTGAAAACAATGATTAGCGATAACGGTATAATTTCCGTTTTTGACTACCTTGACAAAAGACATTTCAATCCTCCTTATTCAGTTTTTTGCTGATTACTACCAGTTTTTTTGAAGGTGTTTAATTTACGATAGTTTTTTATCTTGCATTTCTGTCTTTACTTTTATCGATTCGCTCTTTCTGTATTTTTTCGAGACCCTCCTTTGCCCAATCAGGGAGTTTGTCTTTTTCAACAGTACCGAGAACATCCTGACGTTTGAACTGTACTGATTCTCCGGTACAGAGATTAGTGCAAAAACAAGCAGTACCTCTTGTGTTAGCAGATGAGCCGAAACCACCTGTACAGAGATTAAGCTGATTTACTGACATTCTGTATTCGGGCTTAAATACATCTGCATTAATAACTACAACTTTATCTTTGATTGATTGTCTGTAATCAACGGGTTCGCAATCTTTAGCGGTAAGCGGTGTTTTATCAACGGAAATCTTTGCATTTTCTTCCATAACTCTGTCGGCTTCTGTTGCAATTCTTTCGGCAAAGATTTTGGCAAGTTCTGTAAAATCGTCACCGATGAGAACATCGTTATATCTCGTGAAAATTCCGTTGTTTTCACAGTTTGCAACAAGATAATTCATGTTGTCGGGGGCATTTGGCTTTTCACCGAGAATAATCTCAGTTTTACCTATTTTAAATGATTTGGTTATTTCATAACCTTCAACCATTCGTTTTTCACTCAACATATTCACTCCTTTACTTATCAAATACTTTTATCCCCATTCGCATAATGAGGTAGGCATTCATAATTAACCTGAAAATATCATCGTCAATTATTTCGGGGTCAGCTAAATCGTTTTGGAAAATATATCTTTTTCCGGTGCAAATCTGCTTTGCTGCCATAAGCAAATCGTAATTTTGAACCGAAATTCCTTTGAGGCGAGCTTTTGAAAAATCAATTCCGTCACGGTTAAAGCAATATGCAGTTCTTTCAATGAGGTCATCATTGACCGTAATCAGGTACATCGCAGCATAGTATTGTCGAGTGTTCCTGAAGTTGTGGAAACCAAGCATAAAATCAAGTTCACTCATATTTCTGCGATGCTTTTCAGAATTCCATAATGATGCAGGGAAAGTGCGTGTCATATATTTAATCCGCTTCTGAATCTTTTCGTTTTTGAAAAATCCGAGCGATGCTTCAACATTCTCCTTGTATCTAGTGTGGCTGTGTTTCTTTCGGGTGTAAAAACATTCCAAAAGTTCATTGTCTTCCTGAAAACACCTGCTTTTATTGTTAAGCATTACATCGAACCCCTCCTTTCTTTTGTGTTTTGGGTATAAAAAAAGACGAACCCTAATTTACATTAAAAGTTCGTCTGATTTATCTGTTCTGATTCTGTTGTTTATGTTTTTGCCATACATCGAGTAGTTTGAAAATAGTCGCTTCAATCTGCTCGTTTGTATATGACTTCGGAAAGTATTTATTCAGTTTATCTGCGTTAAGTACGACATTTCGTGTCGGTGGTTTCTTTTGTTCCATCATAATATCAAGCATCCTATCATCATTTAATTTTCCGAGTTTACTCAAATCACGCATACGTTTCGCCTGCGAGAGAGACGGTGTTGCTTGTTCGCTTTCTATTGTTTCAACGAGAAGAGCTTGTTCTTCGGGTTTCAGATACGATATTTCAACCGCAGGAGTAAGACCCATTTTTTCTTCATCGACTAATTTTTGCAGGGGCGGGGATAGTTCATTCAAGCGAATGTACCGTTGAATTTGAGTTCTGCTTTCGCCCGATTCATTTGCTACAATTTTGGAACTGGGAATACCCTTAAAATAATTCGGCCCAACTTGGGCTGAATTATTTTCTGCTTCTTTAAACGGTCTGCCAGCTTGTCTTTTTATTGCATCAAGTTTCATTTTATATGCCTTTGCTTTTTCACTCGGCAAGATATTTTCTCTCTGCAAATTACTGTCAACCATCATTATAATCGAAGTATC
>JAZQTC010000038.1:0-67811 GCA_045630405.1 Acutalibacteraceae bacterium | reverse complement strand
GCAATAGAACTCGTGCGCGAACTCAAAGCGAGCAACCCCGAATTTTGCATTGGTGGCGCGTGCTATCCCGAAATTCACCCCGAAAGCAAAAACCAAAACGAGGACATCAAGTACCTCAAAGAAAAGGTGGATGCGGGCTGCTCATTTCTTACCACGCAGATGTTCTTCGACAACAATCTTCTTTACAACTTTCTTTACAAAATACGCGAGGCGGGGATAACCGTTCCCGTTATTGCGGGAATTATGCCCATTACCAACGCAAATCAGGTTGACAGAGCAATCAAACTTTCGGGCTCGTTTATGCCACAGCGCTTCAAGAGCCTTGTGGATAAATTTGGCTCCGACCCTGATGCAATGATGCAGGCGGGCATAGCATATGCCACCGATCAGATTATTGACCTTTATGCCAACGGCATAACCAACGTTCACGTCTATTCGATGAATAAACCTGAGGTTGCAATGAAAATCCAGAGCAATCTTTCAGCTATTCTCGGCAAATAAGGAGGAAATAAAATGAAAAACGTATTCAAAAAACTTGCGGCAATTGTTGTGTGCGTAGCTATGTTGTTTTCCGTTTGTGTAACAGGCGGATATGCAACTGCAGATAAAAACGTGGTTACGGTTTCCTGCGAAGAAGACCTGAAAAATCTTGACAGAGATGTTCCGATTGTTTATGTAACAGGTCTTGAGCATGAATATTATAAAGGTCTTTCAACCGAAACAGAGGAAGACGACGTTCGCATCTGGGGTCCCGATGCAGGTGCGATTGTCAAAGCTGTGTTCAAGTATGCGTTGCCCCTTACTTTCCGCATTCTTATCAAGGATTATTCAGAAGTAAACAGAATTTCCGAAGAGGTTGCGGATATTATCTTCGGTGACTTTGCTTGTGATGAAAACGGTGTGCCTGACCCTGACACAGGCAAAAAAATAACAAGCGACTACGAACTCAAAGACGGTTACGGATATATTAATTCATATACTTTCGTTTATGACTGGCGTCTTGATATGTTAACTATTGCGGCTCAGCTTGATGAATATATTGAGTATGTAATGGAGCTGACAGGTGCAGACCAGGTTGCTCTTGTTGCAATGAGTATGGGTACTGCCGTGCTTTCAACCTATCTCCATGAGTATTACTACATTGCAGAAAATTATGAAGAGAGAAATCACATTGCATCCGCAATTTTCCTTGCAGGCGGTTTCAACGGCGTTGCAACTTGTGAGGACTCATTCTCGGGCAATATGAGCTTTGACGCGGTTTCTCTTATGAGAATGATGAGCGAGCTTATGAGAGGCACAGGCAGCGAGGGTATCTACAAAGTTATTGAATTCCTTTATTGTATGGGACTTATTGACCCCGTTGTTAATTATGTGAATGACCTTGTTCAGGAGATTTTTGCAAACGGTTTCAATGATGCCGCTTGTGAAACAATCGGTTCAATATCAGGCTTTTACGCTCTGATGAGCCTTGAACGCTATGAGGAAACAAGAGACTATATCTTCGACACTCCTGAGAAAAAGGCTAAATACGCCAAAATAATCGAAAACAGCGACTATTATCATTACAACGTTCAGGCAAACTGCGCAAAGGTTATTCAGTCAATGCTTGATGATGGCATCAATGCTGCGATTATTGCGGAATACGGTTACACAATTATTCCCATCACGTCGGATAATGACAGAATGAGTGACGGCACAATCGCAACAGACAGAGAGAGCTACGGTGCAACCTGTGCAGCTCCCGACGAAACACTTGGCGATAACTACAAGCAGGCAGAGGAATGCGCCTGCGGTAAGAGCCATATTTCGGCTGACAATCAGATTGATGCTTCAACCTGCGAATTCCCCGACATCACCTGGTTTGTAAAATATGCCCGTCACACCAGCGACGTGAGATATTTTTATAATCTTATTGATCTTATCTCATACAGCGATGAGCAGGTAACCGTCTGGACGTACGAAGAATTCCCTCAGTATATGATTAACCTTGACAACACCTGCATCGTTCCTCTTACGGCAGAAAACGCAGGCGAAGTTATTCCCTACGAAGAGTCAACAATGTTCAAAAAGCTTTTTTAAAAAATTAACGGTATCGGATTTGTTCCGATACCGTTTTTTTAGTTCAGAATATAAATTGCAAGGGTGAGATAGCCTGCAAAAGTGACCCACAGAAGATACGGAATCTGCAGATAGCCTGCAATGGGTTTGATGCGGATGAATTGTATCGTCATTATCAGTATAACAACCCACAGAGCAACAAGCCATATGAAAGCAACAAGGAAGGCTTCCGTATTAAAAAAGATTATGCTCCAGAAAAAGTTGAGAAAAAGGTTGAGCGCATATACGGATAATGCAACGTCAACTTTTCTGCGGTTTTCGCCTCGCTCTTGCCATATCATTGCGGAGCTTATTCCCATCAGAATGAAAAGAACCGTCCAGACGACAGGGAAAAGCCACGACGGCGGAGCGAGCAGCGGCTGATTGATTCGGGAATATAAATCCATATTGTCAGCGGTTATCAAAGCCGAAAGACCGCCGATTCCCAGCGAAAAAGCCACCGAAATAACGTAGGGTTTTAATTTTTGCCACATATCTTTCACCTCGGAACAGTTTATGTTTATCCGTGGATGAATATGTAAAAAAAGCTGTCCGAAGACAGCTTTTTCTTAATTTACGGTTTCTGAACAGAGTTTCTCAATGCTTTCAAGGTCTGCATAGTTTTTTGCCTGCCTGATAAGCTTGGTTGCATCAAGATAGGGTTTGGCGGCTCTGCGATAATCCGAGTTGAGTTTTACTGCGGATTTGATTTCTTTTTTGATGCTTGCTTTTTTTGTTCGGAGAGCCTGCGTTTCTTCTCTTATGCCTGCAATTTTGTCTGTGCTGCCGTTTTCTTTTGCAGCTTTCATCGATTTTGCAAGCTCAAGAAGCTTTGCTTCTGTTGTCTGTTCATCGGCAAAAAGAGAATCGAGAATTTTTGTGTCAAATTCTTCAATGCCGTTGGGGAAGAATTTTGCGGCGGTTTTTACGGATTCTTCAATGTCTCTTATGCGGCTGACAATGGTCTTGCGAAGCTCTTTTTCCTCTTTTGTTCCGCAAGGCATATCACTTATATATGTTATCGTTGGCAGATCGCCTTTCAACGCACCGTTTATGCCTGCTGCGGCAACGCACTTTGCAAAGTCAAGTTCAGCTCTGCCTGCGGCTGTGTTAAAACGGTTAAGTTCATCACAGACAAGCTTAGCGATTTCAATTTTTTCGTTTTTATCTTTCGCGTTTCTGAAACCTTCTTTGCCGCCGCGTTTAGCTTCTTTGAGGTTTTCTGGAGTAAGAGAAGAATATTCTTTTGCCTCTTTGATTATTTCAACGCCTTCTTTGAGCAAGCCGTCAGAGAGTGTGCCGTTACCGTAGTCCTCAAACATCGCTCTGATTTTGAGAATGTTAACAATTGCTTTCTGCTTGGTTTCCGTGAAATCATAGAAGAAATAAGGGATTACGTTCAACAGAGCACCGATAACCGAGGCAACAATGAGTATGGAGCTTATATTTATGAAATATCCGCGGTCAAAAAGAACGTCGTACACGTTTGAGCCGTCATATCCGAGACTTTGTGCAACCTGAACGTTAAGACCTGATTTTTCATAGATGGCAGGAAGAATAAAGCCCGTTGCCATAGTGATAACGTTGCCGATGAGACCGACTGCGGCAAACATACCGTCGATTCTTTCGCCCGTCACGTATTGCTGATAATCTCTTATATCCGCATTGACGCTGGGAGTCATCAGATGACCCATAGAGGTTATGAACTGATTGACAAAGGTGATTCCCAGCAAAAGCCAGATGATGTGAGGTGTGCCCGTGAGTTTAACAATGGGAAGCATCGCAAGAATGAATACTACGCTGAGAAGATTGGTGAAAATCAGGATTTTCTTTTTGCCGTATCTTCTTATGAAGTAGGGTGCAATCAGGTTTGGCCAGAAGGATGCGTTGCCTGCGATTGCAACGATAACGGAATACTGAGCTGCCGAGCAGGCCGCCTGATAATTGTACATCCATTGCAGAATGTTGTTGAATGAGCCTTCAAGGAAACCCACCCATCCTGCAAGGGATATGATCCAGAAATATTTGTTTTTGGCAACGGATTTAAGTGCATCGCGGAAACGGATGCTCACGTAGTGTGACTTTGCCTGAACGATTTTTTCCTCTGTGTTCAGATATACGATGAGAGAAATAAAGAATCCGACAAGAAGCATGGGAGGATAAAGGATTCTGAAAATCTTCAGGTCGAAAAGGGTGTTTTCGCCCGTTATCAGCTTTGCAAGAAGAGGGAAAATGATATTGACTATCGAGGGAGAAAGGTTTTCAACAACACATCTTATTGAAAGTACGTCCGAGCGCTCAATACTGTTGGGAGAAAGCACGTTGATGAGGCTGTCGTATGAGTCGAGATAGAAATTGTAGAAAAACTGGAATCCGATGTTATAAGCAAGCACAACTGCACACTTTGCGAAAAGTGACATATTTTCGTACGGCATCCAGATGAAAAGGCAACCGAGGATCACGGTAGGAATACCCATAGATATAATGTACGGGCGATACTTGCCTTTCATACTGCGTGTGTTGTCAATCATTCTTGCTCTGAGTGCGGTCAGAGGGAAGCCTGAAAGCAGGCTGATTAAATAGATTATGTAAAGCGCAGTCGGGTCAATGCCTATTGTGTTTCCTATCAGGGTATTACCCGTTGAAAGCATAAGCTGACCGTAGCAATACGTAATAAATCTGACGCCTATGCCGCCAACTGCAAGAGACGTTATCTCCTTGAAGGTCATATATCTGCCTTTGGGCGGAGTTTTCCAATGGCTTTTAAAGTTGCCGAGAGTGTCGCCGATGGCTGAGATAATTTTCATTTCAATTCTCCTTAAAATATAAGGGTTGTAACGGAGCAGGGTGTTATTTTTATGTTTTCGCCTTTGGTTGAGTTGTATTCTTTCAGGTCGCTTTCTTTATCGGTAACAGCAACAAGCGAATCTGCAACAGCGGTGAGGCTTTTTTCATTTTCTGTGGGATTAATAAGTATTATAACCGTTTTGCCGTCTTTTTCAAATCCGAGAGTCATAACGTCAGCATCATCGGATTTTGCGTCAAAGCGGATTGCACCGTAGGGGATGTATTTTGAAAAGTTTCCCGTTACGTAATATCTTTTGGTCATTTCAAAGCTGCGGCTTTTAACGTCAAGATAAATCAGACCGTCACAGTAATCGTAGCGTGAGCAGGCAATCCAATGCTGCCAGGAGGTGACGTTAAGCAGAGAAATATCTTCGTAAATCACCTTTGCGGTCTGAAGTGCAGAATCCATATTGGGATTCTTGCCGCCCTGCATATGACACCATTCGCTCATTTTGACAGGGATGTCGGGATATCTGCGTTTCATCCATTTGTTGAATCTGCGCAGGAAAGGCGGTCTGTTGTTGAAAAACGGCAGGGGAACGTGCAGAAAATATGAGTGAACGTCAACGCTGTCAACGCAATTTCTGACCTCTTTGTACCTGAGCATTTCCCTTGTGTATGATTTGTTGAACCAACGGATGTCGCCGTTTTCAACGCCTGAAAGCATCACTCCGTCAAGAGCTTTTCTATTTCTTAATTCGCGTGCAACGCAGAGCATAACTTTTGCAGCCTGTGTGGGGCTGTAGTGGCAACCTTCTTGCCCTCCGTTCCATACCCAGAGAGGTTCGTTGACGGGAGAAAGATATTTTATGGGTAAACCCTCTTTCACAAAATGCTCGGTGACGTCGAGAATGTATTTTGCAAAAGGAAGGTAATTCTTTTTTGCCAGATTAGTGCGGAAAACCTTGTTTTTGTCAAGGTGAGCCTTTCCGTTTTTGGTCAGACGCTCAATGGGGGAGTTGACGAAAAGAATGATTTCTTCTGCGCCGTCTTTTGCTGCTTGTCTCATCATATAAACCGCATTTGCATCTTTGGTGAAATCGTACTTGCCGTCTGCAGTTTCAAAGCATTGCGCTCTGCGGTCAGGGTCCCAATAATCACCTCTGCTTGATTCGGCAGAGCCGCCGCCGATATTGTATCTGTAGGTGCGAAGTCCGATACCTTCGGTTTTGCTGTGGAGAAGGCGGGATATTCTGTCGCGGACTGCCATTCCGCTTTCGGGGTCGAGGTTGTCCCATCCGCCTACCTGCTGTGCCCACCACGCACCGCTTGCACCAAAGCCTTCAAAGGTCTGATGCTTTGATTTTCTGTCAAGAATCAATTTCATTAATTATTTTCCCCTTCTTAAGAAAAAACCGCTCCCCAATAGGAATCGGGAAGCGGTTTAGTTCCAAGTTTAATTATTCAGCCTTGGGTGCTTCAACGGGGCAAGCGTCAGCGCATGCGCCGCACTCGATGCAAGCGTCAGCATCGATAACATACTTGCCATCGCCTTCGGAGATAGCTTCAACGGGGCATTCTGCTGCACAAGCGCCGCAGGAGATGCAATCGTCATTGATGATGTATGCCATAGTGATCTTCCTCCTTAACAGTTTTTCAAGAACATTGTAACACATAATTTGAAAATTGCAAGAGGTTTTTGATGTAAATTATCCTTCTATATCTTTGAAAGCTTCAATTTCCTCTTTTGCAACCTTGATTCTTACATCTTTGACAAGTTTTACTTCTTTTCTGTCAAAAGTTTTGGGCTGAGCATCGGGATTGTTGTGGAGCTGAACCTTGAGTTTGCCTGTAAGCAGACTGAAATCAGTAACTGTGCCGGCACCCTCGTTTGTTTCAACTATCGCACCGGGCTTGGGGGTGATTTTCAGCAAGTATTCATAAGCGTTCTGCTCATATTTGAGGCAACACATAAGTCTGCCGCAAGCGCCGCTGATTTTGGTGGGATTGAGGGAGAGACCCTGCTCTTTTGCCATTTTGATTGTAACTGGCTGGAACTCACCGAGGAAGCTACTGCAACAGAAAGGTCTGCCGCAGATGCCGAGTCCGCCCAGCATTTTTGATTCGTCTCTGACACCGATCTGACGGAGTTCGATTCGGGTTTTGAAAACACCGGCAAGGTCTTTGACGAGCTCTCTGAAGTCAACTCTGCCGTCAGCGGTGAAATAGAAAAGAATTTTACCGCCGTCAAAGGTGTATTCAACGCCAACAAGCTTCATATTCAGCTTGTGGTTTGCGATTTTCTGCTGACAGATTGTAAATGCGTCTTTTTCCTTGGCTTTATTTGCGTGGAATTGAGCAATATCCTTGTCGTCTGCAATGCGGATAATCTTTTTGAGGGGTTTTACAATCTGCTCGTCATCTATTTCTCTGTTGTCCATTGCAACCTCGCCGCATTCAACGCCGCGTACGGTTTCAACGATAACTCTGTTTCCTTTTTTTAAGCTGTGTCCGTCGGGGTCAAAGTAATAAACCTTTCCCACTTCTTTAAAGCGGATACCTACAACTTCTGCCATATATTTAAACCTCCGATTTGTTTGCCGCTTTGCGGAGTTTTGTGCAAAGGGCAGTTACCATAAGATTGTGGTTTGCGTTAAGCTGTACAGACGTCATAAGGCTGTCGGTACAGTCGATAAGGGAGAGCAATGCGCGACGGCTGAGCCTTGGAGCAATTTCTCCCGGCAACGCGCCGAATTCGTCGTCTTCTCGGGCTGAAAATTTTATTCTGAGTGCTGCTGCAAAAATTTCCTGAATCACGGGCAGAGCAGCTCGGAGCAATTTCTGGTCTTTTTCAAATATTGCGGCTGCTTTCACAATTTCAATGTCGTCAAGAGCAATAACCGCTTTGGCTATACCTGATGCAGCTTCAATAACAGTTTCACGGGGGAGAGCATCCTCGGATGAATATGCCTGACCCAGATTGTAAACTGCGGAGCGTGAAAGCACGGTGGGTAAAAATCCCGATTTTGAAGAGCAGAGCAGAATGAAATTCACGTATGCAGGTGGCTCTTCAAGGATTTTGAGGATTGCATTCTGACCTTCAACACCCATTGTATGAGCGTTTTCAAGAATAAAAACCTTTCGGTCAGCTTCGTTGGGAACAACGTACGCTTTGTTTCGGATGTCGCGCACGTAGTCAACCTTGAATGCTTTGGGCTTATCCTCAACTGTGTACAGAAGAATATCTGCGTGGGAATTTGCTTCTGCTTTTCTGCAGTTGGGACAGGCACCGCAAGGCACCGTGCCGCCCGATGAGCACACAAGGGCAGCTGCAATTTTTTGTGCAAGCTTCATTCTGTCTTCAACGCTGCCTCCCTCAAGGATTGCGGCGTGGGGAAATCTTTTTGAATGAAGTGCGGCGGATATTGATTTTTCCAATGAGTTGTTTATATCGAAAATTTCCATATCAAAGCTTTATAAAGCGGTCAACATCAACTACAAATACGGTTGCGCCACCAACGGTGACCTCAACGGCTCTTGAAATAAAGCCCTCTGCGATGAATGAGGGTGAGGGGGTAACCATCTGAGTGCGTTTGCGTGAGAATTCGCTGATGATGGCAATAACGTCGTCAACCTTTTCGTCTTCTGTACCGATAAGCAGGGTTGAGTTGCCTGCCTTAAGGAAACCGCCGGATGTGGCAAGCTTTGTAACACCGTAGCCCTTGTGTGTAAGCTCGTTGAGTACGCTTGCGGAATCGTCATTGTTTATGATTGCAACGATAAGCTTCATTAAATTGTCTCCTTTCACCGTTTGTGTAGTGATATATTTCTTTCTATTACCTTTCTTCCGCGCCATTCATATGCTCTGTTGTCGAGGCAGCAACCCTCGCTGACGTAAGGAATGGGGGCGGAAATAAATTCGTCTATATCTGTTGTTGCGGCATTTTTGTTCATGGGACATACATCCTGGCAGATGTCGCAGCCCCATACGCAGCCGCATTGAATCATAAGTTCTTTTTCTTTTTCGGAAAGTTCACCCTTTTTCTGGGTTATTTCCGAAAGGCAAAGGGGTTTGTTGAATGCGTTTATGTTTATAGCTCCTGTGGGGCAGGCTTCCATACATTTTTTGCAAACTGCACACGTTTTCTCCGCAAGGTCGGGTGAGTCAATTACCAGCGTGGTGACAATTTCTCCGATAAAAACATACGAGCCGTATTTTTCGGTTATGAGCAAAGTGTTCAGACCTCTTACTCCAAGCCCTGCGGCACAAGCTACGCTGACCTCGGGGATGGGAGAGTTATCCGCAAATGCGGCAAATTCTTCGTTGGGATGGAGTTCTTTCAGCTTTTTTATTGCCGAGTCAAGGCGGCTGATTGCAACTGAATGATAGTCCGTCACAACGGCATATTTGGAAATGTTTGTGTTTTTGTAGTTTTCTTCGCTCAGAAGATACGGGAAACAGGCAACGATAACCGATTTTGCGTTTTGCGGAATACGGCTTTTTGCCCTGCATTCAATAAGCTCTTTCTTTATTTTGTCAAATGAACAGACTCCCCACAAGGGTGAAATTCCGTCCATTACTGCATTTATGCTCAATCTGATCACCCCACAGCTTGTGCCAAAGCAATCATAACGGGCAGAGTGATGATTGAAATAAAGCTGACTACCGCAACCGTCTGGGATGCAAGACCCGTGTTGCGGTCATATTTTGCGGCAAACATAACTGTGTTGTTGGCTGTGGGTGCGCCTGCTGAAATTGAAAGGGCAACGAGGAGTGCACCTGAAATGCCGACAAATCTGAACGCAGTTATGAGTATCAGCGGAAGCACAAGAAGCTTCACAACCGCAACCGTGAATATGCGCCAGTTTTTGAAAATACTTTTGAAATTTGTGTTTGCAATGTAAGTGCCGAAAATCAGCATTGCAACGGGAGTGTTAAGGCTTGCAATGTAGCCTAAGGGTTTTGAAACGATTTCGGGCAACTGTACGGACAAAAGGAAAAGGGGGAGTCCGATTATAACCGAAATAACTCCGGGATTGATAATAAGCTTTTTGAAGTCAAATTTGACTTTTTCTCCGCCTTTAGTGATTGTATAAATTCCGTGAGTGAAGCTGAAAATCTGGAACGAAATAATTACCGCCGAGCAATAGAATACGCCCTCGCTTCCGAGTACGGCACCTGCAAGAGGCAAAGCCATATAGCCGCAGTTTCCGTATGCACAGGAATATTTGTAAATACAGCTTTCGTCAATGGGGCAGCGGTTAAACACAAGAGTGGCAATGCCTGCCGAAACAATGTGCAGAATAAATCCGCAACCCATTGCGATGAAAAGACTTTTAGCGGTTTCGGAATTATATTCAAGAGACAGAAAGCTTTCAACAATAACCGCAGGGGTTATGATGTAAAAAAGCAAGTCTGTGCAGCTTTTTGCAACCTTTTCCGTGTAGATGCCGACCTTATCGGCAATTGCGCCGACAGCGACGAGTATATAGAGAATTGCAACCTGTTCGCTTGCAATCAGTACGTTCTGAAAAAACATAGTGAATTATCCTTCAACAGTAGTGTTTGCGGGTGCTTCTGCTTTGTCCGTGAGTCTTGTGAAAACAACGGAGCAAATGAATAATGCCGTACCGAGGTCGCAGAATTCCGCAGCTGAGTATTCATACATCATATATTCTTTGCCAAGAACTGTGATTATAAATCTGGGTGCAAAGCAAACAAGGGCAAAAAGTGCGGCGGTCAGACCGTAGCCTGCAAGTTTCCATTCGCAGTTTTTGCTGCTTATCTGTGAATTGACCTGAGCGAATGCCATAAAGAACATAATCATAAACGCAAGCATAATAAGTTCAAACGTCAGGTCGGACACTCTCTGATAGCTTATTGTGCGAGTGAAACGGTAAACCATTCTGATAATGCACCAGATAACGGGAGAGAGCGAGATGATTTTATGCTCGGAGCCGTTGGTTTTGCCTGTAAGATAAACAAGACCCAGCGAGAGAAAGAAGATTGCCGAAATAACTGCAAATAAAGCCTCTGCACCGAATATGAGTTTGTCTGTGTTGATTGTGGGTGTGCCGTAATTAGTGTAATCAACCAAAGGTGAGCGGCTGTTCATAACCGAGTTTGCACAGGTAAGACCGTCAATGAACACGGTTACGGCGGTCAGCAATGAAATTATGCCCGAAACGGGACGCTTTGCAACATCGCGGTTGAAATCAAGTTTTTTTCTCTTTGAGAAGCTGAGAACGATGAATGCAAGGGTTGAGGCTGCGAGCAATGCGTAAAGCAGATATACGCTCCAGTCGTATGAAGTGAAAAATCCCGTTCCGCCTTCAAGCACGGTAAAGAACTGAACCGTTCTCAAAGGAAGAGCAATTAACGCGGCAACAGCCAGAATTACAGCGCCTGTGCCGAATCCGCTTTTAAGGGAAAAGTTTTTCATTCTTGAATTACCTCTTATCTTTCATTGATGGAAATATACTGATTTTTAACGTTGTTGTTTTTGTATGCAGGTCTGATAATCTTGCCGCCGGAAACAAGCTCTTCAATTCTGTGAGCTGACCAACCTGCGATTCTTGCGATAGTAAATATGGGAGTGAAAAGGTCTGAGGGGATGTTGAGCATCTTGTAGACCAGACCTGAATAAAGGTCAACGTTGGCGCACATTGCCTTTTTGGGAGTTGACTTGTATTCATTGAAGAGCTCGGGAGTAAGCTTTTCGATAAGGTTGAGGAGTCTGAACTCATCTTCAAACTCGGTGTTCATTGCGAACTCTTCAGCCTTGGCTCTGAGGATGGTTGCTCTGGGGTCGGAGAGCGTGTAAATAGCGTGACCCATACCGTAAACAAGTCCCGAACCGTCTCCTTCTTCTTTCTTCATAATCTTTCTTATGAAGTCTGCAACCTGACCTTCGTCTGTTATGTCGCTGATACCGGCCTTGAAATGTTCAACCATTTCGGCAACCTTGATGTTTGCACCACCGTGTTTGGGGCCTTTGAGTGAGCTGATGCCGCCTGCAAGAGCCGCATAAGTATCTGTGCCGCTGGAGGTGAGAACTCTTGTTGTGAACGTTGAGTTGTTACCGCCGCCGTGTTCAGCGTGAAGCATAAGACAGATGTCAAGCAGCTTTGCTTCGCGGTCGGTAAATGTTTTATCGGCTCTGATTGAGCGGAGAACAGTCTGTGCTGTTCTGAATTCGGGCTTTATGGGATGAATATACATACTCTTGCGGTAGTAGTGTCTGCGCTTTACCTGATATGCATAAACCATAATTGCAGGAATTTTAGCGATAAGATTGATGCACTGACGAAGAACGTTTTCAATCGATGTGTCGTCAGGATTATTGTCGTATGAATAAAGACAAAGAACTGACCTTGAAAGCTTGTTCATAATGTCAGGCGAGGGGTTCTTCATAATCATATCTTCAATGAAGTCTTCGGGCAACTCGCGGCATTCTGCAAGAATGTTGCAGAAGTTGTCAAGCTGGTCTTTTGTGGGAAGCTGACCGAAAAGGAGAAGATAAATAATTTCTTCAAAACCAAAACGGTCATCCTCAATGCAGGAAGCAACGATATCAGACATATTGTAGCCTCTGAAATAGAGGTGGCCTTCTCTGGGGATTTTTTCACCGTCATCAATGTAGTAACCTTCAACGGTACAAACGTTTGTGATGCCTGCCATAACACCTGTTCCGTCTGAATTACGCAAGCCTCTCTTGATGTTGAAATGTTCGTAGTCAGAGGGGGCTATGTAGTTATTTTTCTTTATCTGTTCGCATAAACTTTTAATATCACGTTCGTTAACTTTGGGTTCAATAGTAGTCATATTATTGGTCTCCGTCTCCTGAATATGTTTTAATTTATTATATAATCGATTAATTATACTATTTTGTTATATAAAAGTCAAGAAAGGATAATGAAAATGCGTATAAACCTTGTCACTTGTATAATTATTACTTTGTCGATTATTGTATGCCCGTTTGCCGCAACTGCGGATAAAAGCAAATCGGAGCAGACGGCAGAATCCGTTGCTGAAAATCTGATGAATGATGAGTATATTTCGGTTATGTCTGCACGGACGGGACGAGTCAGCAAGGTTGAAATGAAAGAATACATCATCGGTTGCGTGGCAACGGAAATGTCACCTCTGTATCATACTGAGGCACTGAAAGCACAGGCGGTGGCATGCTATACATACGCAAAACGAATCAGAGAAAACAAGGATTCAGGTGACGCGGACATAACCGACAGCCCCGACACTCATCAGGGTTACACGGACAAGGATGGCAGAAAAGAAAAATGGGGCGAAAAATTTGAAGAGTACGAAAATAAGATAAGCGCAGCCGTTGAAGATGTTTTTGGTGAATTTATGAGCTTCGACGGTGAAACCGTGCTTGCGGTTTATCACGCCAACAGTACGGGACGGACACAGACCGCAGAGAATATCTGGGAAAGCCCGATTCCTTATCTGATAAGCGTTGAGAGTCCGGGTGACAGACTTGCACCCGATTATCAGAGCACAGACGTTTTTGATGAGTCGGAGTTCAAAAAAATCCTCGAAGAATGCGGAGTTCGCGTGACCGATGATGCGGATGAATGGATTGAAAAAGTGAACGCGGACAACGGCGGATACGTTTCATCTTTGCTGGTTTGCGGCAAAGAAATTTCAGGTTCTTGTTTCAGAGAAAACGCAGATTTGCGCAGTTCGTGCTTTGAAATCAAATACAAAAACGGTGAATTTACCGTGGTTTGCAAGGGGTACGGTCACGGCGTGGGTATGAGTCAGTACGGTGCGGATTATATGGCGCGCCAAGGCTTTGACTATAAAGAAATCCTTGCACACTATTACACGGGAGTGGAGTTTGAAAAAGAATAATAATTTTGGATTTTATGCTAAAACTAATTCCAAAATTACGGAGGTTAAACAATGAAAAAAGTTGCCATAACTGCCGACAGCGCCGCTGATATACCGCCCTCGGTTGCTTCGGAATTCAATATAAAAATCGTGCCGATGTGTGTAATTTTCGGCGGAAAACCTATGCAGGACGGTGTTGATATAAACGCAACGGAAATATTTGATTTTGCAGACAGAACGGGTGAAATTCCAAAGACTTCGGCCGTGTCACCCGGTGAATATTTTGATTTTTTTGCAGGACTTGTCAGGGACGGCTTTGACGTTGTTCATCTTTCTTTTTGTTCATCACTTTCTTCAACTTTCCGTAACGCAAAAATCGCATCTTCGAGAATGAACGGTGTGTACGTTCTTGACACTCTCAGCCTTGGCGGAGGGATTGCTTTGCTTGCTCTCAAGGGATGCGGAATGCGTGACAGCGGAATGAGTGCGGAGGAGATTTATCTGAGTCTGTGCAATCTTGTGTCAAAGTCGGAAGTCAGTTATCTCCTTGATGACATTGGCTTTTTGCGTCGCTCGGGAAGATGCTCTGCAGCTGCGGCATTCGGTGCAAACCTGCTTGCCGTAAAACCTTGCGCCGCAATGGTTGACGGCAGAATTGAGGTTATAAAAAAATACAGAGGAAAAACAAAAGCCGTCCGCCTGCAATATGCAAGCGAACAGCTTGAAATTCATAAAAATATTGAATTTTCAGCGGCATTCATCTACCATTCGGGAGTGGACAAGTCTGAACTGAACGTTATTGAAGAAATGCTTGAAAACGCAGGATTTAGACGGGTTATAACCGCTTTTACAGGGTGTATGATAAGTCTGCACAGCGGCAGAAATGCTTTGGGAATACACTTTTTAACTGAATAAATCAGTTAGAGTGACGGGAGCAATCCGAACTATGCCTGAAAGCGAATCTTTTCAACGCTTTTCGGCGTTTCGGGATTTTGACGGATTTGCGAGTATTTTAACGAAGAAAAGGCGGAAATCATCCGATAAAAAACATTGTTCGGGTTACTCCCGCCACTCTAAGGAAATCAAGAGTTACGTCACAAAGCTCGTCTGCTCTGTTTTCAATACACTGATGACCGCCGCCTTCAACAACGTAGGTTGTTGCATCGGGGAAAGCTTCGTGCATCTGTGTTTTCATATCTGCGCTGATAATGATATCTTTGCTTGCCTGACAGATGAGTACGGGGCATTCAACTTTGTCTGCGTTTGCAAGGTCGGTTGCCTTGACATTAAACATCATTTCACAAAGACCGCCACCGAAACCGTTATACTGAGTGGCATCAGTGAGACCCTCAAGCTCATAGTTCATTGAGAAATCCCAATCCATAGTTGCGGCATAAACAATGAGCTTTACAAGAATATCAATTTTTGTTCCGTAGTTGAAAAACGCATTCATAAAGCCCTTCATAATTCCCGATGTCATAATGCCTTCCATTGCTTCGGGGAATTCGCTCTGGGGTGCAGGGCAGTAAAGAAGAAGCGCATCAACGGGATTTTCAATGGCAATGTTTGTTGCAACACCGCCGCCCATTGAATGACCTGCAATAATCCATTCGTCCATAGGAGCGATTGACTTCATAAGCTCTGTGATGAGAATTTCACGGTCAACAATTGTTATATCGTCGGATTCTCTTGTGCTGAAACCAAAGTTAGGCAGGTCTGCAAGTACGCATTCATAGCCAGCTTCGGACAAATTTGCCGCCATATTTCTCCAGGCAAAGGTGGAGCAGAGGAAGCCGTGAAGCATCATAATTCTGCCTCTTTGTTCACCTTTTGCAGGAATGATTCTGTAATGAATATCGTAATCGCCGTATTCGAAGAAAAGGCTGTCTTCATAGGGCTTGAAATCTTTGGATTCCGCATACGCAAATATTCCAAAAGCTGAAAATGCAATGGCAATAACGCAAAGGATGCTTATGATTTTTTTCATGATATGTACCTCGTCAGAAATTAAGTCCCACGTTTATTGTGTAGTCTATAACTGCAACAAGCACGCCTATCCAAGCCGCAGTCAGAACGCAGGCAGATGCAAACAAGGGGATTGAAAAACCCTTGTGTTTTTTTGTGATAAAAGTGATTATGCTTCCGAGAATAAACGCAACCGCCACAAGAAGAGTGATTATGTAAATAATCAGAAACACGGCAGAAGCCGCATCGTGGGGGATGAGCTGAGCCGCAACAAATGATACGACCCATGCTCCGATGGCAGAAAGCATAATTATTGAAAAAATATTGATTGTCTTTTTCATAATGCCACCTTAAGCCTTGCCTGTGCTGCCGAATCCGCCTGCACCTCTCTGTGTATCGTCAAGCTCTTCTGCTTCAACGGGTGTGATAAGTGAAACGGGCATAATAACAAGCTGTGCGATACGCTCGTCGGGCTGAATGGTGTATTCTTCTTTGAGCTGATTGATAACACCTACGCAGATTTCGCCTCTGTAGTCGCTGTCGATAACACCAACTGAATTAAGCAGACCTATGCCGTGCTTGATTGCAAGACCGCTTCTTGCAAATACAAATGCACCAAGCTCCGCAGAGGGTAATTCAATTGCAATTCCTGTGGGGATAACTGCTTTTTCACCGCCACCGAGTGTGATGGGTTCGTCAATGCAGGCATAAAGGTCCATTCCTGCGCTTCCGGGAGTGGCTCTGAAGGGGATTTTTGCGTTCTCTCTGAGCTTTTTAATCTTGAAAGTGTTCATTATTTTGTCTTGCTCTCCTTGTATCTTTCTTCGGGAGAAATCTTCTTTTCGGGGCAGGGGACAGGCTCTCTGACTGCAACTGCAGGCTTTGCCCATCTGACCGCATTTATGATAATTCTCTGAACATATTCGTTGTGGAAAGTGGGGTTGCTTTCGTGACCGGGCTGGAAATAGAAAATCTTTCCGAGACCTCTGTTCCAGCAGCATCCCGAACGGAAAACTTCACCGCCCGAAAACCAACCGAGGAAAACAATTTCGTCGGGCTTGGGGATATCGAACTGTTCACCGTACATTTCTTCAACGTCAATGCTGAAATGTGCGGGAATACCTTTTGCGATGGGGTGAGTGGGGTTGATGTTCCAGATTCTTTCTCTGTCGCCGTCTCTCCAGCGGAGATTGCAGGTTGTGCCCATAAGTGATCTGAAAATTTTTGAGTGATGACCTGAATGAAGAACTACAAGACCCATGCCTGCAAGCACACGCTTATGTATTTTTTCAACAAGTCTGTCGGGCACTTTGTCGTGTGCCATATGACCCCACCAGATGAGAACGTCGGTGTTTTCAAGCACCTCGTCTGAAAGTCCGCAACGGCGCTGAGCAAGCGTTGCTGTGCGGATGCTGAAATCATCCTGTGAAGAAAGAAAATTCTTTATACAGCCGTGAATACCTGCAGGATAAACGCCTGCAACTTCATTGCTGATTTTCTCGTGTACGCCTTCATTCCAAACGGTAACATTAATCATTGCTCTGTCTCCTTATCTCAATTTCTTCATTATTTCTTGTGAAGCGGCAACTATTTTAGCCGCCATAGGTTTGGTTATAAGATCCATTTCGCCCATAAATTCAATGTACGTGCCGTCAAAACGGTGCTTGAAGCGGTAAAGACCGAAAAGCGGATTGCTCTCGTCAATAACACCTGCAACGCCTCTGAAATCGTAAATACTGCAACCGCTTTCGATTGCCCATTTTATCATTTCCCATTGCATCAGGTAGTTGGGCATAACGTTTCTGTTTTCGTTGGAGGATGCTCCGTAGAAATACCACACTTTGTCGCCCCACAGAACGGAAATTGCACCTGCAATGGGCTTGCCTTCGTAGTATGCAACGTAGAGTCTTGCCTTTTCTCCGAAGCAGTCAAGAATGCGAGCAAAATATGAAGCGGGACGGAGCTCAAAACCGTCTCTTTCGCAGGTTACTTTCATAAGTTCGTAGAAAGTTTCTGCCATTTCGCTGCCGTGAATTCTGATTTCAACGTTGTTTTTTATTGCATTGCGGATTTTTCTGCGGTGATCGGAATGAAACGCCGCAAAAACCTCGTCTTCCGTTCTGCTGTTCAGCAGAATACGGATAACAAACCTGCACTGAAAATCCTCAAAATTAATTGTACGTTCTTTGAATCTGAAGCCCTGAGAAAGAGCAATTGCTCTGTAATCCTCATTGTCAACAGGAACGTCTTTGTCCATTTTCAGCTGATATGCGTTGTATTTTTTTCCTTCCTGTTTTGCGGCATCGACCAAAGCGGCAAAAGTTTCTTTGTCGTCAAAATCGCAGACAGGACCGCGGGGAGCATACATCATATGATAGGGGAGTTTTGAGATTTTTCGCAGAAGGACACCCATTGTGCCCGTGATTTCACCGCTGTCGTTTCTGCAGATGACACCGAACCATTTCCAGTCGTTTTTGACCTTGCCCCAGAGTGAAGTCTGAAGAAAATGACCGTTAGGATGTTTTTCGGTAAACGCATCAAATTCAGCAGCGTTATTTATATCGACAATCTGTGTTTTCACTTCTTATCCTCGCTTATAAGTATAATTAACATTATTATACTCCAACAGAGTACGAAATGCAATAGTATTGCCACGGCTCTCCAGGCATTATTTTGTGCTTTTAACGGAAAAATTTTCGTAAATATGAAAAATTTTTATTTTTCTCTTGCAATTTGGGTCAATAAAAGCGATAATATATGAAAATAAAATTGAAAGGATGACTTTTTTGGAAGCGATACTTAATTTTGACCTGTCTGTTTTTGAGTTTGTTTTCAACAATCTCAGCAACAGCGTGATGGATGTCATCATGAAAGTTATCACAACTCTCGGCGATGACGGCATTTTCTTCATTATCCTCGGACTTGTAATGCTTTTCTTCAAAAAGACAAGAAAAGCAGGTCTTGTGTGCCTCGGTGCACTTCTTGTTATGACTCTCCTCAACAACGAGCTTATCAAGCCCATTATGGAGCGTCCCCGTCCCTATAACCTCACCAGACTTCCCGAAGCAACGGCAGAGGTTATTGCTTACACAAACGGAGAAAAGAACCTTGACTGGATTGGTTTCTTCGGCAAGATTGACTGGTCAATCGACAGATTCCCCGGCCTTGCTGAAAAATGGAACGCAGGCTATGCATTCCCCGAAGTTGTTGAAAGAATGAAACCCACTTCACTTTCATTCCCCTCAGGTCATACTTCATCAGCATTCACGTTTGCAATGGCAATCACAATGGTTCTCAAGAAGAAGGGTGTTGCAATTCCTGCATTCATTTTTGCATTCCTTATGGGTCTTTCAAGAATCTATGTTGGTGTTCATTATCCCACAGACGTTATCGTCGGTGCTTTTGTAGGTATTGTTTATGCACTTATCGGCTATGCAATTTTCTCAAAGCTTTATGACGTTGTTTATCCCAAAATTGAAAAGGCGATTGCAGACAAAAAGGCAAAGAAAGCCGCATAATTAAAGAAAAGGGTCGGAAGTCCAAGCGGATTTCCGACCTTTAGAATTTATTCTAACATTCCAAGTATTTCTCTGAATTCGGCAGATGCCTTGAATTCATCGGAGAGGGGGTAATTTACCGTGAAATGATGCTTCATTCTTTGACGCATTGTTTTGCCTCGCTGCTTTTTCACAAATTCAACACCCTTAAGCAGGTGGGAATCAAGTACGGTTTTTGCCGGCATCAGGTCGTATTCACGGGCAAGCTCTGCACATTTTCTGAAGTTTTCTAAAGCTTTTTCAATTTTACCTGTTTCGTAATGCCACAAACCTATATGACTGTAGTTATATACTACATAGTGCCAGTTTTGACCGTAATTGCCGTCGGTATAAATTGTGTCCATAACCGAATTTATCTGCTCTGCGGCGTTTATTTTGAATTCAGGTGTAAATTCATCATTATAAAAACAATAGTTACAGATTGCACCGTCAAGCAGAAAAAGCAGCTCCTCGATAGCTGTGCGGCAGGCGGCATCGTGCTTTTCTCCGGGTGGATACATATGGGTTGCGGTGTAATCGCGGCTGTCACGCATAACGGGCAAATCCTTGTTGATTTCCTCCATTTTGTCAATGTAGGAGTCGTCTTTTTCAGTGTAGCTAAGGGTTTTATAATAAGTTCCCATAAGCCTTTTTGCTCTTATTCTGATACTGTCCGAGGTACAATGATTCTGAATGCTTTCGTTGAGAGAAAGCATTTCGTCATATATATCTTTTGGATTATCGTATATACCGCCTCTTGTGCTGATAAGCGCCGTCATATAGCGGATAATGAGGCGGAAATCGCCTGGAAATTCTTTTGTTGCCTTGTCAATAATTTCAAAGGCTTTCGGAGTATCCTTGAAATACAAAGCCTCGTATTCATCAATGTAATTCTGAATTCTTTCTTCTTTTCTGGTTTTTTCAATCCCCAACAGTTCGTCGGTTGTAACATCAAAAAAGGATGCAATTGAGGGTAGGAGGGTGATATCGGGGAAGCTGTCACCTCGTTCCCATTTGCTGATGCTCTGGTATGAAACGCCGAGAAAGTTTGCAAGAGTTTCTTGCGTAAGCTCTCTTTCCTTGCGCATACGCTTGATATTTTCGCCCAGATAAATTGTCATATTATCACCTCAAAAAGATATTGACTGATCAGCTTGGATTCATAATACATCAAAAGCCGTGCAAAAACAATAACGCAGCTTTAGAATTGAATTCTACCGTCGAAATAAAAAATCAACAAGGCAACGAATTTTAATAAAACACGAAAATTTTTAAAAAAATTTAAAATAGGTATTGATTTTTTGTGTTGGATGTGATAATATACTTTGGCAATCGGAACTCACCGATAAAAATGAATATGCGCTGCTAGCTCAGCTGGATAGAGTGTTTGGCTACGAACCAAAAGGTCAGGGGTTCGAATCCCTTGCAGCGCGCCATACCGCAATCCTTTGTACATCAAGGGGTTGCGGATTTTTTATGTCTTGTTATAAGCTCCCCGAAAAGCCGAGAAAAATCAACAAAAAATCAACTTTGCATCAAAAAACATATTTTTCAAGCAAAAACCGCCCCAAAATCGGAGCGGTTAAAGCAATTTTATTCAGCCTTGAGCTTATAGAGTACATTGGCAACGGCGGCGTTCGCCTTTTCATCAGCTTTATTAAGCATATGAGCATAATAATCGGCTGTTGTGCTTGGCTTTGCGTGTCCGAGCCTTTTACTCACGGTAACAATGTCAACACCTTGCTCAATGAGTATCGATGCTTGTGTGTGTCTGAATTTGTGCGGGTTCATATGTGGCAGGCCGTGAACCTTTTCCAATCGGTTCAGATAGGTTGTTAAGCTGCCGGGTGACATAGGCAGTCCGTTCTCCTGCGTGAAAACAAAATCACCGTTTTGCCATTCTCGGCCGAGTGCCAGGCGGAGAGTTGACTGTTCAGCTCGCCACATACGCAGCAAATCAATAACGGGCTGTGCAACGGTCACATATCGGCTTTTATTCGTTTTCAATGTGTCGGTGTATATCCCTCTTTCGGGGCTATACAAGAGGTTGACACACAAATAAAGCTGATTATTGTTGAAATCAACATTTTTCCATTGTAAGCCGAATATTTCGCCCCTTCTTGCTCCTGTTGCAATCAACAGATTTATCATTGCCTGCCATTTGAGCGGCTCATTACTCAGAACCTTAAACAAGTTCTGTATATCTTCGGGCTCAAGGCTCTCTGCTTCAGCTTTTTGCTGTTTTGGCGGTGTGGCCCTCTGTGCAATGTTAACCGGGACAATGCCCTCTTTGACGGCTTGAGCAAATACGGTTGATATAAAGCGATGGTATTCAATAACCGTTTTGGCGGACAACGAACCTTTTACCTTTCTGAATCTGAAAAGTTCATCAGGCAGAGAGTTCAAAGCTACTGCAATGCGCCGGGCGGTGTCGCCCTGTATCGGTTTGCCCTTCAATAACGTGCGTAATGTTTCGCCGCCTATATGGTTGTCGTTGCAGAACCGGGTCAGAGTTCCTGATGCTGATATAATCCGTTCCCGAAGGTCTTTGACTTTTACTGTTGCACTGTCGGGTGTTTTGGCTGTTCCGGGAGCCTCCAACGCTTTATAAAAGCGGTTAAGGTGGTCGGGTCGAATATCCTGGAGCTTAATATGTCCGATGCCGTTCAAATTAACATCGTTTATTCTTGCCAAAAGCCTTATATAATGGTCGGTTGTACTGACTTTTATACCTGTTCTTGCCTTAAGCTCGATAACATATCGTGCATAAGAATCGAAGGTCTGTTTTTCGGTTGTTACATTGCCGTCCTTGCAGTTCTGCTCAAACAACGCGGCAGCCCTCTGAAGTTCTTTCTTTACCCTTGCAGGTTTCCACTCTGGGAGCGGTGTCCAGGTCATTGTGAAGGGCTTAAGCTGCTTTCCTTGAGCATCACGGCCACGGTGGACACGGATTTGATAAGAAATAACATTGCCGCTTTTATCTTTTCTCGGTGATATACTTGCCATAATGTGAACCTTTCTGTAAAAGAATTCGAGCATCGGTGGTGCAATGCCCGGTGTTGTTTATGTGCTTGCTCCTGTGGTGGTTGGTATCGGATGATTAAAAGCGTGATGCGCCGAGCTTTTGAAGTAAATCACACGCTTCCCAAAGCGAATGACTAATAAGCTCTGAATAGGCTCTGTATTTATCGAAGCCATAAATGATTGTAAGTTGGTCATCTTTGTCTTTTTCGTTGTTATTGTTGAAATATTCGTCGGTCATATCATCAATTAAGTATTTGGCTCTTTCGATAGCAAGAAAGGTGTTTACAATACCATCCTCTAAATCTCGTTCTCTTTGGGTTCTCACATCAATGTTCTGTGCCTGCGCAGTTGTTTTGTTGCTCATTGTAATGCTCCTTTATATTTCTTGACTTTTCGGAGCGGCGAGCTTATAATGTACTCAACCGCTCCGGTGGTGTGTTGATGCCTTTATCTGTTGCTTTGGTCGGCGTTCAGATAAGGGCTTTTCTTATGCAATGCTGAATCGCATTGAGGTTGACGGCTTGCAATACTGTGTATAGAGGTCGCCGTGAGTGGCTTTGAATGAATTGGTATCAAAGCGGTTACTTGTTACTGAGGAATAACGGAGCTTAAAAACATCAACTGTCAGCTCTGATGCGCCTGCAGCCTTCATATGTGCTTTGAGTTCGTCTTTGATTGCATCGGCTTCAGCTGTAAGCTCCTCAATGAAGGTTTGCAGTTCCTTAAGCTCTCTGACCTTTGCGGTTAATTCCTGTGTTGGCATTGTAAAAACCTCACTTTTCTTTTTTTTTTGTCCTCTGTCTGACTTGCGTGACCTGCTATGTTGCCGCTTACTTTCGTCTGCCTTCCCTTAACCTGTAATTAAATTATACACGATAATTCGCTCATAGTCAATATGGAATACTGCACAAACATATACGCTAAAATTCGTGCATATTGTACACTTGAAATCGTGTACAAACTGTGCTATAATGAGTATGCTGGGAAAAGAGTTTGAATTATAAGCTCGCCCGAATATTTCATAAAAGAAAAGAGGTTTGAAATGGCTTTACAGTATAAGTGTGATATACTTGCTGCTCTGAAAGCAGCAGGGGTTACTACATATCAGATACGCAAAGATAAACTGTTAAGTGAATCAACAGTTCAAAAGCTTCGCAATAAGCTCCCTGTTTCTTGGGAGAATATTGAAACGCTCTGCAGGCTGCTCGACTGTCAGCCGGGAGATATTATCGAGTATGTTAAAGAAGGTGAACTTAATGAAGTGTGAATATTGTGGAGGTACGGGAAAATATATAAATCCCGCAAGCAAAGAACAATTTGATAATTTAGTTGACCGTGAAATTGATAAAGGCGATTTTGTCAGTATTGAAATGGCTCAAAAAAGAGTGCTTGATAAACACAGATATTTTTTGATAGATTGTCCTCATTGTCACAATAACGACAAATAGATATAATGTGAGGTATGTGCAATGACAAAGATTGAAGAACGCAGGAAGGCGGCGGGTATGTCCCGGTCAGAACTCTCTCGTCAGTCTGATGTACCGCTCCGAACCCTTGAGGAATGGGAAGCGGGTCGCCGTGTTCCGAGAGATGTTTATCAACTCGCCAAGGTTGCGAAGGCTCTGAACTGCCTTATTGAGGATTTGATTGTCCTTGAAGAATAAAACAGACCGCTCCGTTCTCTCTGCTCGTCAGTTTCGCTGCTTGCGTTTGATTTGGTATAAACGGTCATCGAAAACAAAAAGCGGTTAAACAGCCATTTAAAGCCGAATAACCGCATACACTTATTTCAGAGCAATATCCCCCTTGACAATATTCCTCAAGGGGAATATAATAAGGGTGTGGCACTACCGTATAGACGGTTACGCCCTCAAAAGAACAGTTAAGATTTAACCGCCTAAGTTTGGACGCTGGGGCGGTTATTTCTTTTTATGCTCACGGGCTGCATTGAATGCAAGTCCAATAATGCCGATAATAACAAGTGCGAATTGAAACAAATCCGAAAGAGTTATGTACTGCATCTGCATCACCCCCATTTCTGAGGGCAAGATTGTAACCGCCTACCGTATAGGTAATGCCACGGTGCAAGAATAACACATCAAAGCGGATTTTGTCAATATGCGGATAATTATTCAATTACGGCCGTGTCCCTCTGAAGGGTACGGCTTTTTGTATGATCTACCTTTGTGTCCTGCAACGATTAAGGTGTTCAGAATGTTCGTTGTTTTTAGTTGCAGGTCTTTCTCAATGCCCTTCGATACAACAGGCTCGACATAACCTTTGATGACAGATGTTACCCTTCAGGAATGTTCATAGCTACGTTGTATTATCGTAGTACGAAAAAGATCCTTTTAGTACAAGTTACGGTTTTGTGTATTAAAGGCTATGCTACATTAAAGTTTTTTCGAGTGTTTTAAAGTGGTTTATCAATTCTCGAGAACACCGAGAATGTCACCCTGGCAGACGATTGAATGGTACCGTCTTCGAGTTTAACATCTGTGCCGGCATACTCCGAAACAATAACCTTATCACCGGGAGAGAGTTCTGCATCAACGTCGGCGCCGATGAAAGCCACCTTCACAATTTAAAAATATTCCACTCTGAATAAAAAAGGTACTGTAAAACAATTTTTTCATTGCGGGGCTGCGAAGGTGCGGTACTTGCCCGTAAAAAATAAAAATAAAATTTGCTGTGGCGGGACACAATAAGCTCCTCTATAATGCGAAAAAGCCTGGTTTACCTGGCTTTCCACGTTTCAATGGGAGCCGTTTAGACCGCCACAACATAGTTATAAACTCCCAAATGTTATATCTCGTCAATAAAGTCCTCGATGGCTTTCTGCAAATCTTCAGCGGCATCCTTTATTTCGCATTTAGCCGAATCCTGGCCCTCTGTGAAACCTTCATCAAAAGCCTCTTTCCTTACAGCTTCAACGGTCGTTTTTAAAAGTGACACGAAGTCGTCTTTCTCAACTTCAGATATGTTAAGAGTATCAATAAACTCGTCGATTTCTTCGTAAAAATGTTTTATATTTTCTGTTGCTGACATTGTCGCAACCTCCTTTTTATTCGTTTATAGGCTGTATCATTCCTGCACTGACCATAAGGTCAAACATGATTATCATTGTTGCACGGTAACAGGTCATGCAGGTGTCACGTGATAAGCTCAATTCAAACACAATTCTATCCCACGGCTGCAACAAAAGAAATCGTCTCTCAAGAATGGTTTTGCCCCGACTTACATCGAGCAGAGCAATAGCATTTTCGCACTCCCTCATTATTGTTTTGTTGCGTTCCGCCTGAGTTTGGCTGTAATTTTGCATTGAATCCGAACTGATAACGTGCGAAGCAGCTCCGCCCGATAAAACGTTGCCGCTTGAACCGTTCCTGTAACCTCTGCCGCCGATGCCCGGATTATGTTTGTTCTGATATATGTGGCTGTTAAGCTCATCAAGGCTTCGCATATTTTCAATGGTTGCTGCATAACGGCTCAGATAGTCCTTGACAGCTTGGATCTTAATTCGGTCGATTTCGCTTAATCTTCTCAAAAAGTCTTCACCTCGATATATTTCCGGGCGGTGTGTTGAAATATGGGGTGTGACAAAAAATAAACCCTCGTGACAAATTTGTGACAAAATCAAATCTCGTTTTGTCACGTCAAAATCGTTGCATATCAACGGTTTTGCACTCTGCGTGACAAAAATGACATCTTTTTGAATTTGCTTTTTCGTGTGCGTGTGCGCACGTGCGAGATAAAATATTTTATAATGCGTGCGTGTGCGCGCGAGTATCGAATTGAATTTTTTTGTCACTTTTGTCACTAATGGGGATAAAGTCTTGTATATCAACGGTTTCAGCGTGACAAAATCGGTGACAAAATTGAAATTTAGTGACAAATTTTTTTGTCACGGTCACCTTATGGTATGCTGTCTGAACCATAAGCGCGCCAATATTCCTTCTTGGCATCAAGCGTCAGTGTGAAAATATAAAAGCGGTCACTGTTAGAACGAACGGTGATTTCATCAATGGTCATATTTAAATATTCGGCAATTTCCTTCTTAAATTCGCTCTTTTTGGCTACATAACCGTTGTTGGCATCTACACACCAAGCCTTAAAAACATCAAACATTTTACGACAGCTGCAGTTGTCCTTCGGAACACCTTCAGACCTCATAATGCAACATTCCTTGAAGAACGAAATGACAGGGCTGTTGCTCTCGGCATACTCTTTCAAAAGTTCTTTGCTGCTTTCGGGAATGCTGAACCTATAGCCGTTATCAATTGCTTGTTTTAGGGCAATGAGAGCCTTTCTGACGATACCTGCACGCTCGGCATACATCTTATCACATAAATGCTTGTCTTGCTTCTCAGGCGAAATAACGTTGTTGCACTCAACGATTATGAAACGGTCATAAACCCACTGACCACGGTCACCGCCAAATCGAGGGAGTTCGTTGGTACCGAACCACAACAGGCCGTTAAACCGTGCCGAAAACTTATCCTTTCCCTTTCGCTCGAAGTCTATTGAATCTCCGCCTGTTAAAAGTTTCAATTTCTTCAGCTGCGCAACCTTCATGAAACTCATGTCAGCACATCCGGCAAGCCGTTTGCCATATAGATTTGCCATACCGAAACGGCTCTCAATATCGGCAAGATCCACAGCACAACTGTTATTGCTTCCAATGATCCGCTCGACAAGGAGTCGGAGCTGTGATTTGCCCGTATCTCCTTTGCCGACAAGAAACAACACTTTCTTAAAACGGTAGCCGCGTATATTTGAAAAAATCGCTCCGATGAACTCAAGTAATAACCTCTGTTTCTTTTTATCACCGTCGGTCAGCGTTCTCAAATAATCATCAAATATCGGGGTATCGCACGGCTCGGCCGACCATTGCAACGGCAGCTGAACGCTTGATAAGCATTCGGGAGTGTGTTCAATAAGCTCCAAAGTATCAAGATCTAACAGACTGTTTTCAAAGTTGATGATCCTTTCGTTTTCATCGAGCTTATCGTGGGTTACGAAAGTCAAATCGGATAAGAGATTTTTAAAAACTTCGTCAACATCTCGCATCAGTAACAGACTTTCATCAAAATCGGTTATGTACCGCTTGATGTGCCCTTTGAGCGTTGCATCAGAAACGGCAGCATAAACACCGTTGCGATAAAAATAAAAGTTTGCTGAATTTGTCAGAGGATCTCGAACAAGTTTAAAATGCTCCTTCTCCCTGAAGGCTTTGGCGAGCAGTGCAGGATTAACAGACCTGTTACCTCTCTTATCCTCTACAATAAAATTTGGTAAATCACCCTTAAGCTCGTTTGTTGGCATATAGAATACCGCACTCTGAACGGCGGCATCAAGTAATCGTTTCGCTTCGGTATCTCCAAGCTTTTCTGCAATGTCTGATACATCGCCTTTGTGCTTTAAGCCGGGCATTATATTTGCCGAAGGAACAACCTTCAATGATTTCGCCACAGGATAAACAGCCTTCGCAATTTCTTCAGCTGCTTTTTCTCCTGCGCTGTCATTATCGGAAAGAATAACAATATCACGGTCGTTGAGATAGCTGTTGAATCGCTTGGAACTCCACTTAGAGCCTGC
The DNA here is from genome assembly GCA_045630405.1 of Acutalibacteraceae bacterium. Taxonomy (GTDB): domain Bacteria; phylum Bacillota; class Clostridia; order Oscillospirales; family Acutalibacteraceae; genus CAG-177. The sequence goes on along the minus strand of JAZQTC010000038.1, from coordinate 39,950 downwards.
ACCGTTTGGTGAAGATGTGGCCGTATATCCTAAACGTTGCATAGTTTCGACATCTTTCTCACCCTCAACAATATAAACTGTATCCTCAGAGTTGATGAGCTCCGGGAGCTTATAGAGCGGCACTTTCACACCATTCAGACCGTTTTTGTATGAACTGTTTGAATAGCAATGCCAAAAACAGCCTTTTGTACCGTCCTCATAGCTTACAATCGTCTTCTTGGCGACGATTTCACCGTCTTTGCTATGATAAACATGCTCACGTTCAGATATCTTTTTTCTCACCTGCTTTTTGTTCTTAAAGAAATCGGTTTCTTTTAGTTTGACGGCCGAAACAATATCCTTGAATTTGCAGCCTACCTTGCAATCAAGAAGAATTCTTCCGCCGTCACCTTCAGAAATATATAAACTTGGATTACTGTCATCGTGTGCCGGGCAACGTGCAACAAACTGATTATTGCCCACTTGTTTGACTCCGTCAAAATGAGATAATATTTCCTCGAAATTCAATTAACCACCGCCTTTGGTACGTCCTCAAAAGAGTAAATTATACCGTTTTGTTCTGTGTTTCAGAGGAATTCACTTGAGGTCGAAGAACCTCCAACACCTGATCCGGAATCAACAGATATTTCTTGCCGGATTTAATACAGGGAATTGTACCGTTACGGCAGCCGTTATATAAGAAGTGCTGCGAAAGCCCCGTGGCCTTTGAAGTTTCAGCGATAGATTTAAACATCATTTCTCTCCTTTCAAATCAGCAATTATTTTCAGGATATTCGCTTTTTCCTCTGCATTAAGCTCCGTTCTCATTAAGCGTGTTATCGTTGCCTCGCTTACATTGAGCTTATTGGCGATTTGCCAAAGCTTAACACCGGCTTCTTTTGCTGCTTCTCTGATATCTCTGTTTGCCATTTTTTTGCTCCTTTCAAAAAACTATTGACTTGTCATCAACAATGTTTTATGATGTTGATGATGACTTTTGTTGACACTTCAAATTATAATTCAACTTTTGTGCGCTGTCAACAATTGTTGATATGTTTATGGTCAATTCAACAAATATATGCAATTGGAGTGCTTGTATGGATATCAAATCAACTTTCGCAAACAGACTTAAGGAACTAAGAATTGAAAAAGGTTTATCCCAAGAAGATTTAGGAAAAGAGATAGGAGTTTCTCGTGGTAGTATAAGCTATTACGAAAAAGAAGAACGTGTACCGGATGTTGTTATTCTTGCTGCAATTTCAAAATATTTTAATGTTTCTACTGATTATTTATTAGGCTTGTCTGAAACAAAGAGCTTGGATGAAGATATTCAAACAACAATGAGAACAACAGGGCTCTCTGAAACAGCTGTTAAAGTTCTTAATTACTTAGGCGGAGGAGAACAACGTGAAATATTTAAGGAAGAACTTGATATAGTTAGTTTTTTGCTTGAGAGTGAGTGGGTTTTTGTTCTCGATGATTTTGAACCTTTTACATCACTTTATAACGATTATGATGAAAAATACACACTTGATATAATAAGAAAAATAGCAAAATATTTTCGTAGTGGGGAATTGTCGCCGATTGAAATACCTTGGGTCGCCGAAGACGGTAGAATTTTAGATTTTCCAAAAGAAACATTGGTTTATTGCGGACGAGAGATGAAGTTTACGGATATTCTTCGTAAGGTCGTTTTTGATGATCTTGTAGATACATTGAAAGAAGGAAAAAAGCTCTTCAATAAACACTGATTGTCATAGTTAAAAAATCAACAAAAAAGCAACTTCACTCCGAAAAAGTTGAATAAATCGGTGTCGAGTGGTAACAAATTACAACAAGATATAAAAAATGCTCCCTTTTATATAAAGAGAGCATAAACAAATTACGATAAATTACAACACATAAAAACGAGTTAAAACAAGGGTATAGGGCATCTACGAACCAAAAGGTCAGGGGTTCGAATCCCTTGCAGCGCGCCAAATGAGAACCATAACCTTTGTTATGGTTCTCATTTTTTAATCTGTAAGGGATTCGAAAGCCCGCCAAGAACACGCTTCGGGGAAGCGTTTTTAGGGCGTCGAGTTAACTGTAGCTTTCGCAGTCCACAAGCAACAGTGGTCGAACACCCTGAAAAAGACAATAAAATAGTCCTTGCAGCGCGCCATCTCGAGTGTTCATAACGGATTCAAGTTGTGAACACTCGATTTTTTATTTCAATTATATTTTTGAGCAGGCGGTATGCCTGCTTTTTTTGCTTTTGTTTTTGCGGACGGATAACAGTTTCTTTTGTTTCGTCAATAAACAGAAGTACACTTAATATAAAAATCATACAGCCAAAAAGAAATACTCGGTTATAGTTTCAGGTGATTCTCTCATATCATTGTCTATCCACCACTTGATTGTTTCTACAAAAGTTGAAGTTATATGGTTTATCCAAAAACTTTCAGGTAGTTTTTCACTTTTCCTTGATTCAAATAAAGTAAGCTGACTTGCAACAAGCTCACCAAGATTTTGTTTGAAATATTGCAAAAACAATTCATTGTTTTGACTTGAAAGCAATTCAAGAATATTATTGTCATTCTTCTTTAAATGTTGAATTAAATGAAGAAATACTGATTCAGGAGCATTGCAATCAAAAATATGTCTGTGATTAGCTTTTTCTTCATTCATAGCATCAAAGATATGGCAGAATAATTCTTCAGACATTTCTTTTAAAAGAAAATCTTTTGTTTCAAAGTGAGAATAAAAAGTAGCCCTGCCTATATCTGCTTGATTTATTATCTCGCCCACAGTGATTTGAGCAAAATCTTTTTTTGATAAAAGTTCAATAAAAGCTGTAAATATTGCTTCCCTTGTTTTTCGTTGCCGTCTGTCCATATTTCCTCCATACATTTTCTTGAAATTGTTCAGTATTGAATATCAGAACAATATCGTATGTTGATTATGTTTATGTTTGTTGCTACAATGTAATCGAACAATGTGTTCAGTAACATATTCATTGTATAATATAGTGTACAGAGTGTCAACAGGAGGTTATTATGAAATCAGAAAAAAATATTTTCATTGCTTTTATTCTGAACCTTGCTTTTTCGGTTTTTGAATTTATCGGAGGCATCTTCACCGGCAGTGTTGCCATAGTTTCCGATGCAATACATGATTTTGGAGATGCGGCAGGAATCGGAATTTCATATTTTCTCGAAAAGAAAAGTAAAAAACAACCCGATGAAAAACACACCTACGGTTATGCAAGATATTCGGTTATCGGCAGTCTTATTACAACATTTATTCTTCTCTTTGGTTCGGTAACGGTTATTTATAATGCGATCAACAGACTTATAAATCCCTCCGAAATAAATTATAACGGAATGATTATTTTTGCTGTCGTGGGTGTTTGCGTTAACTTTTGTGCGGCATATTTTACCCGTGACGGAGATTCGTTGAATCAGAAGGCTGTTAACCTGCATATGCTTGAGGATGTACTTGGTTGGACTGTTGTTCTTATCGGTGCAATCATTATGCGTTTTACGGACTGGTCATTTATTGACCCTGTTATGTCTGTCGGAGTTTCATTGTTTATCTTTATAAATGCTGTCAGAAATCTTAAAGAAGCAATTGATTTGTTTCTCGAAAAAACACCGCACGGAATTGATATCAAAGAAATTGCTGAACACATTTCTGAAATTGACGGTGTTATCGGTGTTCACCATATTCATATCTGGAGTATGGACGGACAAAGCAATTATGCAACAATGCACGTTGTTACCAATTCGGATTCGCATAAAATAAAAGAAACAATCCGTGAAGAATTGCTTGAACATGGTATAAACCATGTAACACTGGAACTTGAAACCGAAGATGAACGCTGTCATGAGGAAAGTTGTTCCGTAGAGTACAAAATATCCTCGGGACATCATCACCATCATCATTAAACGCTAAATAAAAATGGTTTTTCAGTCAAACGATTGAACAACCATTTATTTTTTGGTTATACCATGCTTTTTCGCATATTCGTTTAAACTGTTTCTGCGTTCTTCCGAATACGGTGCGGTGAGTCTGAAACTCAATCTGCCTTTGTGAATTTCAAAAAGCATTCCGCCTCGCTCGTCATCGTCTGTCAGCTTGCAACAGTCTGGATATTGCTTGCTGAATTCCAAAAGTCTGTTTCTCAAATCCGTATTGTGTGTCCGCACATCAATGATGTCACTTTCTTCATTGAAGCAGATAACAGTATCTTTCTGACGCTTTGTTAAACCTGTTTTCATAAATTCTCCTTTCTGCCGAATATCGGCTGATTTTCGTGATTTTTTCTCGGTTCAAGAGCCGTAAAAAACACCGTTTCATCCAATAGATTTTCTCAAAACGATGCGTTGGTCGTTTACGGTTCTTCCATTCGATTCTTTGCTAATTTTTCAACTCTTAACATCTCCTTTCGGGCATCAAAAAACAGCCACGAAATCAATCGTGACTGTCTTTGTCTGCTTGTTTAATTTTCTTCTTTTTCTTTGAGTGGATGTCCAAAAATTCTCCGTACTTCTTCGAAACAAAATCTTCGTATGCCGTTGCGATTTTTTGTATGCGTTTGTAAACGGCACTCGGTGTTTTGTATCCCGCAAATTTTGCAATCTGTTCAAGTGTGCATCCGTCCATTCGCATTTGCAAAATACGTTTGTCTTTTCCGTCGAGCGTTTCAAAGAATGCTTCGACTTTTTGTTTTGAAAGAATCCTTGTTTCAAAATCTTCACGGGGTGACGGTAACTGAACGAGTAATTCTTCACTGATTTCTTCGCCTGATTTGATTGCTTCGTCAAGAAAAATCGGACTTTTCTTTTTGTCCCACGAACAATACCACTTGTTGATGAAATCTCTTTTGTATGTACTTTTTCGTTCGCTGTAATCTTCCATCTGACGGTTTTTCCACACTTCATCAATCATCGGTTGCCAGTTCTGTTCTTCAACAATCATATCCGTAAGATTGCCGATAAGATTGCTGAACTGCTGATATGTAAGCCACGGGATTTTCATTTCCATAGGCATCATATACAGCTTCTGAAAACTCCAGTCCATTTCATATTCGAATTTCTTTCGGAAGAAATTCTGAATTACAAAGCACAACCGCCACAGCGGAAAATCACCCGAATAATCTGTCCATTTACCGGGAATATTGCCGTATCCGTCACGGCGGGGAACCTGAATGAATTGCCACACCGACCACGCATAAGATTCCCAGATGAGCTGAAGAAAGACATCGTCGTTGATGAGATAATCGTATTTATCCGTGTAGAGAACATCATACGGATTTCTCGGAATATCAAGATAATCTTTCCGTTTTTGCACGAGTTCTTTCGGCAACGCATAGAAAAGGGGAAGCCACGCAAGATGACTGTCCTGCGGAATGGATATTATCTGATTCGGGAGTTTAACGATATAACTGATATTAGGGTTGTCTGATATAATTGCATCACCTCACTACGAAGAATTTTTATCCTCTCACTTATAAAGGAATGAAACGGAATGAATTTTTCCTAAAAACAAAATAATTTACATTTTGTTCAAAAACTATTGCCTCAGAAAAACTCCACTCACTTTATATGGAATGAAAGCGGCTATATTTTTCCTACAATTTCAAAAAAACATTTTAATTGCACTCCAAACAAATGTTCGTTAATATTTTATATTAGTTTTTCTGTTGTGTCAAGAACTTACTACAAACTTAAGATAAATTTTTGCTTTCTTAATTAAAAGGTGAAATTACATATCGCTTTACAATTATATAACTTTGCAATATAATATTTCTGTAGAAAGCTGTTGTAGGGGGCATTAATTTGCTGAATTATTCTAATTTAAACGACGTAGAATTTGAATATTTATGTCAAGATATAATGAGTCAAAAACTTGGTACAAAATTGCATAGATTTGCTCCTGGTAGAGATGGTGGTATAGATTTAGCAGATAATGTAGCGACAAAAAACATTATTGTTCAAGTTAAGCATTATCACAATTCAACTTTTTCTGCTCTTTTGAATTCTTTGAAAAAAGAGGTTGAAAAAGTAAAAAATATAAATCCCAATAAGTACTTTATTTGCTGTTCGCAAAAATTAACGCCCGAAAATGTTAAAACAATATACGAGTTATTTGACAACTATATGGATTCTCCGTCAAATATACTCTCACTGAGTGAAATTGATTCTTTTCTAAAGGAACCGCAGAATATTGAGGTTTTAAAAAAACATTATAAACTTTGGCTTGATTCAACAGGAATTCTACAAGAAATTGGTAATAATAGTGTTTTTATCGACTGTGAAGTTCTTTTATCTAACATAGAAAAAGAAAAAAATCTTTTTGTCCAAACTTCAGCTTATGACAAAGCATTAAATTGTTTAGCACAAAATAAAACCTTGTTTATAACCGGAAACCCCGGAGTCGGAAAGACAATGACATCTAAGATGTTAACTTTATATTTTGCAACTCAAGGTTATACGGTTAGATATACAACAAATAGTTCTGATTTAACAACTTTAAAAAATTCTTTATCAAGAAATCCAGAAACAAAAGAAATTATTCTTGTTGACGATTGTTTTGGTCAGGCATACTTCGAAATGAAGGATAGTCAAAACGAAGAACTTCTCGCATTGATAAAATATGTTAACATATCAAAAAACAAACTGCTTATCCTTAATTCACGAGTCACAATTTTTCAAGAAGCCAAAGAAAGAAAACCAGAGTTGGTTAAAAGTTTTGAAAACGATGAATACAAGGTGTTTATTATTGATATGTCAGCAATACCATCAATAGAAAAAGCAAAAATACTATATAATCAACTAACTTTTTCAAAGGTTAATAAGTTATTTTATGAAGAAATAAGAAAAAACAAACGATATAATAATATAATTAATCACAAAAATTATAACCCTCGCTTAATAGAATTTGTTTGCAACCCATATAGATTAAAAGGAATTCCGCCTTCAGAGTTTTATAAATTTGTTATTAGCAATTTGGATGATCCCAAAGAAATTTGGAAGGATGAGTACGAAAGAAAACTAAGCAAAACTGATCGCATTCTGCTAACAACAATCTACTCTCTTTCGAATAGTTTTTCAGAATATGAAATGGTTCGAGAATGTTTTGAGAAAAGAGTTTTATCGGAGCCCGGTGTTGACAACACAATCAATCAGTTCGAAGCCTCATTATTAAGGCTAACAGATAGTTTTATTAATATCGTAGATATTAACGGAAAGAAAAGACTGTCTATGGTTAATCCATCGGTTAATGATTATTTAGATGGACGTATGCGTGATTTTTCTGCAGAAAGACAGCTTCTTGTATCTCGTTCTTTATATGTTCAACAAATATGTAGATTGTTATCTCAGCAGGAATTGGCTGAATATATTGGTGAAACACTACGCAACAAAAACATAAATAATCTTTCCTTTAATAGTGAAAAAGAGAAAAATGCTTTTGTTACTTTCTTTGTTGCTAAAAATTCTATTTGCGATTTTGAGTACAACAAAAATATAAAGGGTTTTATTTCAAATCCTACAAGCTATTTGATGATAGGTGGTAAATTTATATCTTCCGTAATTGGTGTTTTTGAGGAATTATTAAAGGAACCGATTTACTCATACTACAAAATCAAAGAAACTCTACTAACAAATAACACAATGTCAGAGTTGTTGTCCGCTTTAGATTTTGAAGAAGCACTTGAAATAACAAACCTTATCAACAAGTGTTTTGTTGAAGAAGATAGGGAAAAGTTTATTAAGCAAACTCAAACGGGCTTAACTGATGTAATTGATGCTTATTGTAATTATGGTTTTGATGCATCCGATTTCAAAGTTGATATAGCTGGTGCTGTTCAAGATGCAAGATATGAAGATTATGTTGATGAGGATGAAGCTGCAGAACAAATCGAGGTTGAAATCAAATCGGCTGTTGAGACCGAAATTGAACAAAAATTAGAAGGGTTACCTTCGGATATCAAAATCGATTCTATGGTTTATAGCGCATCTAACATATCTGTTTTTGGAACCAGTTCTGTTGTTTCCTCATATTTGGAGGAAGACACCTATACCGAGTATAAAGAAAAAGAAGGAAGTTCTGATTTTGAGATAGATATTATTTTTGACAGAACAATAGAGTGAAATGGTGTTTATATTATGATTGAAAAAATCGAACAACTTGCTATTTGTTTTCGCAATGCAATTGAAAAAACAATATATGCTCGTGATGTGGATTATAAATACTACAGTTGGTTTTATGAGTTTCCACGTTATTGTTGCGGCAAATCGAGTGAATTGTTAGCTCTATATTTGCTTGAAAACGGAATAAAATCAGCTTATATTTGTGGTTCGTATCGTGATGGAACTTTTGAAAACACACAATCTCACGCTTGGCTTATGTATGATAACGATACAATCATCGACATAACCGGTGACCAATTTAGATATGATTCTCTTTTTCTGAATTTTGATAAACAGGTCTATGTCGGTCCCGAAATTGATTTTTACAGACTTTTTGAAATTGATGATATGGACTGTTGTAACTATTTCAGCATCGAAGATTGGCAAAGAATATACGAGCAAGATTTTACTGCATTAGAGCTGTATTCAAAGATAATCAAACATATATAGTAAATATTTTTTGCAAATAAGAAAAAGTATGATATACTAAATTTATCCTAACGAAAGGAACAACTGCTATGCTCAATATTGCTGTGTGCGATGATGAATTGATTGAAATTGAATATCTGACATCGCTCACGCAGGAGTGGGCGAAGGCAACCAAAACCGCCGTTAATATTTCGGGTTTTGCGAGTGCGGAAGCGTTTCTTTTCAAGTATGAGGAAGACAAAAACTTCGATATACTTCTGCTTGATATTCAGATGAAGGCGATGGACGGCATAGAACTTGCCGAGAAAATTCGTGAGAACAACAGTAGCGTTCAGATTGTTTTCATAACCGGTTTCCCCGATTATATTTCCCGTGGATACGATGTTTCAGCACTTCATTATCTGATTAAACCCGTTGAGAAAGAAAAGCTTTTTGAGGTTCTTTCAAAGGCTTGCGACAATCTGAAGAAAGAAGAAAAATTCATTCTGCTTTCCGTTGACAACGAGAGCTTTAAAATCAACACGAAAGATATAATTTATGTTGAAGCCTTCGGGCATTCGAGCAATGTTGTTTGCGAAAACGGCGAATACAATGTTAAGCTCCCGATTTCGGATATTGCCAAAATGCTTGATGAGAGTTTCGCTCAATGCCACCGTTCATACATAGCAAATCTTCAGCATATTTCAAGAATTACGAAAACAGATGTTGTCTTTGACAACGGCAAAGACATTCCCGTATCAAGGCGAATGTATAATGATGTAAATATGGCTTTTATCAATTTTTACAGAGGTAAAATAAAATGAATTATTGGATTATTGCTGCAGCGGTTGCAGGTGTTTTGTTTGCAATAGTTCTAGCGGTTGTTTTCACGAGAAGATATATCCGCAACTTTACGGACAAGCGTATTGCTGAATATCAGAACGACCTTATCACAAAGCATTGCGAAGAAGTTCAGAACATTTACAAAACAATGCGAGGCTGGCGTCACGATTATAAAAACCACATTCAGGTTATGCGTGCATCACTTGAAATGGGAAATCTTACCGAACTCGGTAACTATCTCGGCGAACTTACGGTTGACCTTAACACTGTTGATACGGTTGTCAAAACCGGCAACGTAATGGCGGATGCCATTCTCAACAGTAAGCTTGCACTCTGCAAGGCAAGAAATATCCCCTATGAAGTTACTGCGAGTATCCCCGAAGAATGCAGCGTTAATGATGTAGAGCTGTGTGTTATCATCGGCAATCTGCTTGACAATGCAATGGAAGCCTGCGAAAAGATTGAGGACAAAACGCAGAGATTTATTCGTGTTTATATCGGACTTTTTAAGCAGCAGCTTTACATAAACGTTACTAACTCAATGATTGGCACTCCGATAAAAAAGGGTAAGGCTTACAAATCTCCAAAGGGTGAAAATCACGGCTTCGGACTTATGAGAGTTGACAGAATTGCCGATAAATACAACGGCTTTGTCAACCGTCAGTTTGAAGACGGAGTATTCGGTACAGAGATAATGTTACCGTTCGTGCAAAAGAAATAACCATTCGTGCAAAAGCAACCTTTTTGGGTTGCTTTTTTGGTATGTTAATGACGGGTGATAAATATGAATAAATCTAAAAAGAAGAAACGGTATAATCTGTTTCAAAATTTAAAATTTGTATTCAGGCACATTCATTCTTGGGATAAATGGGCTTTGCCTGTTTATTTTGCAAAAACTCCTTTAGAAATTATTTACCGCTTGGGAACATCATATTTTGCACCGATTGTTATTGCGCTTGTTGAAAGCGGGAAAAGTGTTGGTGTAATTTTGTCGGTTACCATAGCAATAAGCAGTATTCTTGCACTGTCTGCAAAGTATAATCAGCGATTTCTTGCAATCACAAGAAATAAACGACAGGATATAAGCCATAGGTTTGATATGATGCTTGGTTCAAAAATTATGAACATGGACTTTGAAATTCTCGAAGGTCCTTACGGTAAAAACAAGTTTCAGAAAGCCAAAAACTCACTCGGCAATGAAGGTGTTTATGTCTTTATCGATTATTTCTTTGAACTTATAACTGCAATTGTTGGCTTCACAAGTTTTGTAGTTATTCTCTCAACACTTAATCCGTGGATAGTCGTTATTCTGTTTATATCTTTTGTGTTGCCGCTTCTTGCTGATTTGGTTGCAGATAAGCTTGTTAACGGCACAAAAGATAAAAGAGCAGAGATTGACAGACACCTCAACTATATGACCAAAAGCTCCAGAGATTTTTATATAGCCAAAGATATAAGGCTATATAATATGAGAGATTGTCTGCAACGAATGAGTGAATATTTCATTGGCGAAAAGAAATTCTGGACAAACAAGGTTTATCTTTATTATTTTATATCAGATGTTGTAAGAACATTTATGGGCATAGTTGTCCGAGGCGGTGCCTATGCTTATCTGATTTATATGTGTCTGACTTCTGATTTGAGCGGTTCAGAGCTTGTTCTATATATCACATCGATTTTAACTTTCGGAAATTGGATTTCAAATCTTGGTATGAGCATCAACTCAGTGCATCAACTTAATATCAGCATGTGCGATTACCGAGAATTTCTTGACATCAAGAACTCAATGGTGAACGAAAACGGTTTGCCGATTCCAAGCGAACAACCATATGATATCAAAATCAACAATTTGAGTTTTACTTATCCCGGTAGTGAAAGCGCTGTTTTGCAAAACATAAATCTCCACATCGCACCCGGCGAAAAGTTAGCGATTGTCGGTCTTAACGGTGCAGGTAAAACAACTCTTGTTAAACTGCTTTGCGGTCTTTACAGACCAAGTGACGGAGAAGTGTTGATCAACAACACAAACATTGCAGAGTTCAACAGAGATGAATATTATTCAATTGTTTCCGCTGTTTTTCAAGATGCAAGATTTATGCCTATAAGCATTGCCGAAAACATTTCAATGAAACCGATTGAAAAATCAGACATTGAAAAAATCAACTATTGTATCGAACTTGCGGGACTCTCAGATAAAATTTTAAGCCTTAAAAACGGTATCGAAACAAAACTTGTTAAGAACGTAAATGATGATGCCGAAGAACTTTCGGGCGGCGAAATGCAAAAACTCCTGCTTGCGAGAGCGATTTATAAAAACTCACCTGTAATTATTCTTGATGAGCCTACTTCTGCACTTGACCCGATTGCAGAAAACGAAATGTATCTGCGATACAGCGAACTGACAAAAGGAAAAACTTCCGTATATATTTCTCACAGACTTTCGTCAACAAGATTTTGCGACAGAATAGTTCTTCTTGATAACAATACAATTACCGAAACGGGAACTCACGATGAGCTTATGGCTCTTGGCGGTAAGTACGCAGAAATGTTTGCTATTCAGACTAAATATTACGAAAAGGCAGGTGAAAAGAATGAAAATTAAAGAGATTATTGAAATTATAAAACAAGATCTTAACACTACAAAAAGAGCAATAAAACTTATTCAAACATTTACTCCCAATTATTTTCTTCATTCTTTTCTGTTTGCTTTTGATTTAGCAGTTGCACAGTATATCGGTTATTTTCTTGCGGCAGAAATTACAGATGAAGTAACGGGCGGTAAAGATATAAAAAAGATGGCAATAATGGTTGCTGTTATGGTTATATCAGAGCTTGTGCTGGTACTTCTGAGCAAGTATTCGTGGCGAAGAATAAGGGTAAATGAAATCATAACACAGCAATGGGAAGAAATTTATCTCAACAATAAAAGTTTCTCAATGGACTACAAAAATATGGAAGATCCCGAAATTAGAGCAAAGCGACAAGCTATTGTCGATAACCGTAATTTGGGTGGACTATCTTATCTTGTTTCAAGATTGTCACATATAATGCGAAATATCATAAACATTGTTTTCAGCATTATTATGGTCGCTGATATGTTTTTCAATCATTCCGACAAACCGCTTACCGGAATTGTTGCTTTTGCAGATTCGTGGGTTGCATCCTTATTGCTCGGTGTAGTAATTATTATATCGTGTGTTTTTTCATTCATAAGTGTTCAGTATGTTGAGAGCAAGGATTATATAATTAACAAAAAGATTTCTGCTACTAAAAAGATATATTCTTATTATCTTAGCGATTATCTTGATGACAGTAAGGCTTGCAAGGATGTTCATATTTTCAATCAGCAGGAGCTTATAGTAAATGCTTCAGATAAAATACATTCAAAATGGCTTTCACTTATAAAAGATAAAAACGAATTAACCAAGAAATATGGAGAAAAAACACAAGTTATTGATTACATTATTCTCGGACTTATTTATTCGTTTGTTGCTCTCAAAGCGATAGCAGGAACATTCGGTATCGGCAGTTTTGTAAAATACGCAACTTGCATTCAGAAACTCATGTGGAATACGAATGATTTCAGCCTTATGCTTTCAAGAATGCACTCGCTCAATAAATACATCGAAGATTTCTTTGAATATGTTGATACTCCAACCGAAATGCACTATGGTACCATTCCTACCGAAAAACGAATGGATAATAAGTATGACATTGAATTTCACAATGTCAGCTTCAAATATCCGGGCACCGATAAATATGCTATCAAAAATCTCAACCTTAAATTCAAGGTTGGTGACAGAATTGCGGTTGTCGGTATGAACGGCAGCGGTAAAACAACAATGATAAAACTGCTTTGCCGTCTTTATGCCCCGACAGAGGGATGCATCACACTTAACGGCATAGATATTCAAAAATACGATTATGAAGATTATCTGAAGCTGTTTTCTGTTGTGTTCCAAGATTTTAAGCTGTTCTCATTCTCTGTTGGCGAGAATGTTGCCGCAAGTGTTGATTATGACGAAGAAAAAGTATGGTCATCACTTGAAAAAGCAGGTATGCTTGAAAGGGTAAAAGCTATGCCTAAAGGACTCAAAACTCCCGTTTATAAAGATTTTGAAGAAGACGGCGTTGAAATCTCCGGCGGTGAAGCACAGAAACTTGCAATCGCAAGAGCACTCTACAAAGATGCGGCATTTGTTATTCTTGATGAACCAACCGCATCTCTCGACCCCATAGCAGAACACGAAATCTATTCCCGTTTTAATGATATGGTCAAGGATAAAACAGCGGTTTATATCTCTCACCGTCTGTCTTCCTGCCGTTTCTGTGATAGAATACTTGTGTTCGATAACGGTCAGCTGATTCAGGACGGCTCACACGAAAACCTCCTCGAAAACCCCAACGGCAAATACAGCGAACTCTGGAACGCCCAAGCACAATATTATGCGGAAAATAAAGCATAATCCCCATTCAACCAAAATCAAATAAAACATAAAAAGAAAACCGTATTGGAGTCATACTCAAAACTCCAATGCGGTTTTTGTCGTTTTATGTCGTAATTCTGCACAATTTGGAACACGCCAAGTTGTGCAAAAGGTAGAAACTTGAAAAATCTTAAAATTTTTGCGTAACATTTCAGAAAATCTGTCATATATAATATAGAGTGTCATACAGTATAAAAGTCTTTTGCTTTAAAATATTATCAATATATCGGCACTTAAAAAGCCAAAAAGATAGGAGAGTTAAAATTGAAACTTATTAAAATTCATATTGAGAGGTTTCGAGGAATTGAAGATCAAACCATTTCAGACATTAACAACGCTCTTGCTTTTATCGGAAAGAACAATGCAGGAAAAAGTGCTGCATTAACAGCCATAAGGGCTCTTTGGGGCAATTATACAATAGCAGAGAAGGATTTTCATAAAAACAGTACTGATTTAAAAATAAGCGCAACATTTATATGTGAAGATGATTACCTATTGGATTATTTTACTGATAGTAAAATAGGGATAATGAAAGTTCCTTCTTCATCGGGTGATTATAATAACGCTAGAGAAGGCACAAAGTGGGAAGAAATTTCTTTCAACGATTTTAAAACGGCACGTACAGATGTTCAAAATAACGGGTTGTTATACGATATTTCAACCAAAGAAGATTACTTGCAGATATGGCTAAAGGCAATAAAAAGCAAGTTTAATATAACTGAAGAAAAATTAAGCTTAGAGTTAACTTGTGATAAAGCTTCCTTAAAACCGTCATATGATAAAAAAGAAGCCGTTTGTTTGTTGCCTGCTTTGGCATTCATAAATGAATCAAGAAATTTTGAGGAAGAAGAGTCAGGAAAAAACCGTTCTCTCACAGCAAATATGTTTAATCATATTCTCAGTATGGATTCAATGGGAATATCAAGTTCTGGTTTATGTGAGAACTGTAACCATACAGACTGTGAAACACGATGCATAACCGCTATAAACGAAAAAACTGCTGCAGTATTAACGATGGACGAACTACAAAAGTTAGTTAATTTTAGAGCTAAAAGTAGTTCTGCCTCTATTACTCGAAGCATATCCGAACGGTTCAATAAAAACTATAGAAAAGACTTTAAGGTGAATATTAAAGCAACCAGCAGTATAAATAAATCTTTTTCTATATCCACGAAAATATATGATCCGGCACTGGATTCGGAAATTGAACTTTCTAATGTAGGTGCCGGTGTTCGCAGTGTTTATATTTTGTCTCTTTTACAAGTATTTCAAGAAATCAGTGCAAAACACACAATATTTATAATTGAAGAACCGGAGTTGTATTTACATCCTCAGTTGCAAAAAATGATGGCGAAAACATTAAGTGAAATTTCAGAAAACAACCAAGTGTTTTTCGCAACACATTCGCCTTTAATGCTCAGGGAATTCAGTTCTCATGAGATTCGACAGGTAAAATTGGATGAAGACAAATATGTAACCTTAATTGAAACCGCTGATTTGGATGATATATTAAATGAAATCGGTTATTCAAGCCAGGATGTTCTTAACACCGATTATGTCATATTTGTAGAAGGAGAGAGTGATAAGGAAATTTTGGAGTGTCTGTTACCCAAGTACTATAACATCGAATTGGAAAGAATTTCAATTATAGACACAAAATCTTGCTCGAATATCGGATATTACGCAACGCTTCGCTTTCTCAACAAAACAAAAATGAGTAAAGATTTAGCTATTATCAGAGATGTTGACACGGAAACCATAGAAGCTATCACAAACACACTAAAAAATCAGTTGTCCGTAAATATGAACAATGAATATTTTGATAAGATTAGCGATAAAATTTATATCACTAAGTTCAGCTCTATTGAAGGATACTTTTT
Organism: Acutalibacteraceae bacterium; assembly: GCA_045630405.1. Classification (GTDB taxonomy): domain Bacteria; phylum Bacillota; class Clostridia; order Oscillospirales; family Acutalibacteraceae; genus CAG-177. The sequence continues at coordinate 24,176 of JAZQTC010000038.1, read as the reverse complement.
CTCACCCGAAGTGTTAGTGAATCACAATATTTATGAAACCATTGACGACGTTTACAATGATCTTTGTAATAAGCTTACCGAAAAAAAGTCTGGTATTATTAAATATTTCAAGAAACATAATTCTGGTAATGAAGAAAGAATTAAGAAGTTTGAAGAAGAGTATGATGACAAAGTTGCTCATATAAGAGATAACTTAGAATGGATGAAATGCAATGTTCAAGGTCATACATATTTCGGACTTACACGCTCAGGAAAAGTTTCGTGGTCTGACTACATAAATGAGTTGCCTCGAGATGCATTTAAAGATTTGTTGGATTTCTTCGACTCACTTAGCTACTTTTTCGCAAAAAAGAAATAAGAATCAAAAAACGGCACCACACTAGTGAAAGTATGGTGCCGATTTTTGCAACTATCTATTATCAGACAAATTTGTGTAGTCTGTACTGTTCCTTAGATATTCTTCCATTTTACCGCTTAACAATAATCTGACATAGCTCATTGGCTCGTTGTAGATGAGATAGTCAAGTTCGGATGTTTCGTACATATTGTTTGCATATTCGTTTTCAACGGCAATACAGTCGATTGACACCATTGAACCGTCGGTGAGTTTGACTTCAACGCAGGCGGTATCAATGTTGAATTCACAAGATAAAATATTGTTTTTCATAATTTGCAATTCCTTTCGGTTATTAATGATAGCATGAAACAATGTGTATTTAACCGCCGTTAATAATTTATTCATTGAATCCGTTATGAACACTCGTACCATACCGAAACTCCTTGTTCATCAAGGAGTTTCGGCTTTTTTATACCCACTGAAAAAAGTCTCAGAAACACCGTTTTTCTAACAAAATTCTAACAAGGGGGCTTCTGACTCAAGCTACACAACGTTTTTTAAGCCTATGGAATTTCCGATAGTGTTGCCGAGATCCTTTTTTCTTTTCATATCAAGGTGACCGTAAAATTTGGCGGTGATGTTCACGTCGGAATGTCCGAGCCATTCAGAAACATCATAAAGCTCACGGCCCGCAGACAAAAGCAAGGCTGCGCAGCTGTGACGCAAATCGTGAAATCTGATATGTTTTAAATTATTCTTTTTCAAAAGTTTTTTGAAGCGTTTTGATATATAGTCAGGGTCATAAGTTTTACCATTAGGCCATTTGAAGATATAATCGTTTTCAATATAGTCTTTACCGCAAGCGGCTCTTTCCTCTTCCTCACGAGCTTTGAGCCACCTGAAAAATTCAATCATATCATCTGACAGAGGATACGTTCTGTTGCTTGCATCGGTTTTGGTTGAATCCTTTGCAATAACCTTGTTGTTATACATTACAACCGTGTGTCTGACGATAAGCATTTTGTTTTCGAAGTCTATCGCATCCCAGCGAAGTCCGAGCACTTCGCTTCTGCGCATTCCGAAATAAATTGTCGCATAAATCAGATGAAAGATTCTGTCATCTTTAATAGCTTCCCAAACCTTCTGAACTTCTTCTGCACTGTAGAAATTAACCTTTTCGTAAGTAAGTGTCGGAAGTTTCACGAATTCCAGACAATCATCATAAATGATTTTTTGTTTTCTTGCCAGATTAAAAATCAACTTAAAAACGGTCATATGACTTTTGAGTGTTTTGGGAGAAAGACCGCCGCCGGTTATTTTGTTTCCAGACACCTTCTTCTCGTCAATATATTTCTGTATTGTTTCAAATGTAACCTCGTTCACCTTTATTTTGTGTTCTTCAAAATAAGGGATGATATGAACCTTTGCAATGCTTTCATAACCGCCGAATGTGATTATATCAACTTCGTTTTTATACTCGTTGAGCCATTTCTGTGTCAATTCATCAAGCGTGATGTCAGATGGAACAAGCTTACTTTTTAATTCGTATTCCCTTTCGATCTCCTTTCGTTTTTCTTCGGCTTTTCTTTTGTTACCTTTGATTTCAAGACCTGTTGCAATCCATTTGGGTTTTCTTTTACCGTTTTTGTCATAAGTGTCTACAACGATATAATAATGGTTGCCTTTGGTCTGTATTGTAGCGCCTATATAAATCATCTCCTTTGAGCGGTTTATACAACGCCGTCCTTTTGGTAACTTAAGAATAGCGCGCAAACCGCTCTGTGTAAAGTAAATTAATTGTGAATTTTGGGCTGAACAAAGAATTGTCTCCGTTCAGCCTTTTTATTATTTTGTGCCGAGCAAATCAATAAGTCTGCTTTTCGGCACACGGAGACTTTTGCCCACCTTAAGAGCAAAAATCGTTCCGTCTTTGATGAGTTTGTAAACGGTTTTGCTGCAAACTCCGAGATACTCTGCCGTTTCCTTAACGGTCAGAAGCTCTTTGTTTTCAAACATATTAGTTACCTCATAAAAATATTTTTTGAGGATTTTCTATACTGAACTCATAGTGAGTTGTTTTCATTTTCATCCTGAGAAAGCGTGCTTTCGTTTAAATAATATTGGGTGGAATCAAACCGCTCCCGTATCCTCAGGGTTAGTGCGATAAAAGATAAGACTGCACGGTCACGTTGTTTCTCCAGTGAGCCAAGTGGAAAATTGAAACTGCCGCAAGTGCAAGATTGTTGTATGTTGTCGGCAATCCGTATTTGATCGCCAACTCTTTGTTTTTGCCTTTAACTTTGTATGTGCCTGTAATAAGTTTTTCGTCAAAGGGTTTATGGATAATTGTGCCGTCATGAAGTTTCTGCGTGCAGTACAATTTCCAACGCAAGCGGATTTCATCGGCCAGTTTTTCTGCATAGCCTTCTTCGTTGTTAATCTTGTTGAGATAATACTCGTAACAGCGTTTGGCATTTTCTGCTCTGATGTGGTGATAGTCGATAGAGTTTGACAACTCAATCGGCTGAAAGACTTTTTCTTTTTCTCCGACACCTTCAAAATAGCTTCTCACCAATTCTTCATCTGTTTTCAGAATTCTCTGCAAGCTATCTTTCCCGCCCTTATCGTTTTTGACGAAAACGCATAGATGCCCCGATTCATCTCTGATCAAATCTCTGCCCTCAAGTTTGGCGAGCTCTGATGCCCTGATTCCTACAACACGCTGAAACGATATTGTTCTTTTATAACGCGGATTATCAGGGTTGTTGTCTGCACGAATGGTTTTGCTGTTATCAGAACGGGATTTTGTATATTCGGCAGTGTGGCGTACGGGTTTCTTAATATCGCTCATCGGCACCTCATAATAGCTGCACACTGCAGCAAGATAATTATGAATCGTAGATGCACTATATTTACCCTGCAGATAGTCAGAGTAGTCCTGAATGTGTTTTGAGCATTCATCGTGATTTTTGCAGTTGTGGTGTTCACGGCAATAGCGGATAAAAGCCGTGAGCCACTTGCGATAGTTTTTCTGAGTAACAGAACTTTTGCATGACTGAATAAACGGCTCAATTTCATCACGCAATTGTCTTGTTATGCTCTTGCCCCTGACCTTGTTTTGCTTCTTTGCATCAATCAGTCCTTTCGTGGTATTTGAAACTTTTTCTGTTGGTGTTTCAGCCAACCCGTGCCAAAAGGCTCGTTAAATCAATCGGTGATGTCTCAATTTTCATGCAGAAATATATCTGCCGCCGAGAAAAGGCCGGTTGAGCAGGTTACCATCCTGTTCACACCAAAGGGTTTCTGAGCAGAAATTTCTCTCAAAAACCTTGCATAAGCGGTTATCACGTAATAATCACTGTAATTTTCGTGATAACCCTTATGCACAGACCGACTTAAACTTAAAGAATCAGTCTGCTGTGATGAAAACAATCCTATGTTTTCATCACTCCAATCTCACTTGTTTCGTGAGATTGAATTGGATGCGATTGAGCCATTTTTGCCGTATAATCAGCTTCTGATATTTGCCGTCACCGCACTTCGGTTCATAGGCAAACACATCTTTATGAGCGTTCCTCAAAAGATGTTTTGGGCTGATTTCAGACAATCAAAAACAAACACATCAATACGCATCTGTCGTGCGGCTCAGACGAATCAAAAGATCTCCGATTCTTTCAATTTGTCTTTCTGCCGCTGTTTATGTTCGGTTGTTTTGTGTGCATCGGAGAATGCACAACCATCGGAATTATCCGAATGGATTTACTCCTGTCGTGGTCCATATATAACAATTATGTAAGACTCGGTACCCCCTAAAGATCGAGACGGCGGGTTTGAGGCTGAAACGTCGCAAAAAAGGCATTTATATTTGCAAATTAGAATAAAAGCTTGTTGCAAGGCAAAAAACAACCCCGAAGGGAGCAGTAATTTCTGCCCTCTTCGGAGTTTGTGTCGTATATCTATATATAATTATTTCTTGCTTTTCTGAATCTGTATTCCGTGTAAAGTTCCAAGCCGAGAGGCATAAGGCATAGAACGGCATATCCGAAATAAAAAACAAAAGACATTGAGGTTGTCGGAGTGATAATTATTTTGGGGTCATAAACTACATCTGTCTGATCGAGCACAACCCCCATTGCCGTCAGCGTTATGCTTGCAAACATAGCGATAACATAAGCACGGTCACGGTTATCAAACCGATAAATTGAAAACGCTTTTCTTCCGCGAAGCAGACTGCCGCGGCCTTGCATTGATTCGGATTGCAGAGAAAGAGAATCGATTGTCCAGGTAATCAGCATTGAAAAAATACGAATGCAGTTTCGAATACGCAAAAAAATATTTCCTTGATTTATACCTCTGCCGATTCCTCGCTGTGCGGTGTTTATTTTCTTTGCCTCGTTTTTAATTCTCGGCACCATTCTCAGAAGAATAGAAAGGAAAAGAGAAAGCTTGGGACTTGCTTTACCGAAAAGATAAACCACCTTATCCGATGTGAACACGGAATAAACACAGGAAAACCATATCATTGCACCTGAAACCGTAAGACCGATTACTACACCGTAAATCAATGATTCAAGCGTGATGCTGTTTCCTATAAGATTTTGCTCAATAACGGTAACTCCGAAGTGGTTATATGTGCTGTAATAAAGAGCAAATGCACCTGTTAACGGCAACAATACAGCATCAAAAATAACCGCTTTCATACCGTTGCGTTTAATGCTGTATAAAACTGCACTCAGAAACGAGATGGCAAGAAAAACGGGATGCCTGAAACAAATCATTCCGTACATTACCGATACAAAATAAATCAGGTTAACCGCAGGATGGCAAAGCTCAAATCCCATTTTCATCCTCCAGCATCCCGTATTTTTGCTTCACTCTGTCGAGCTTTTCAAGAAGCGGTTTTCCGAAAACAAACATCATGAGTGCGGTACAAATTCCCTGACTTACATTCACGGGAAATCCCGATGCAAGAGAAGCAGAAACTGTTGTGAAACTGATTTCGGGCATCATTATAAAAACGTGAGAAGTGTCAAGCAGAGGTCCTATCCAGAATACAACTGCAAGGAATCCGAATATTGCCATAATCCACGGCTTTTTCGGGATTTTGTTTTTTATAAACACAAATCCCGCAAGCATTCCGCCTGCACCGTAAGCCATCATCTGCCACGGCATATATGCACCCTGTCCGTAGAAAAAGTTACTTGCGAATGCGGTTATTGCACCGACGATAAATCCTGCTTCGGGTCCGAATGCGATGCCCGTGAGCATAATTATCGCAAACGCCGCCTTGAAATGGGGAATCGGAATTGCAACTCTGCCGATAACTGCAAGGGCAATCATAACCGCAAGAACAACAAGCTCTCTTGCTTGCGGTTTTCTTCTTTCGAATGCCATAAAAAACGGAACCGCAAGTTCAACAATGATAAGAACACCCGTTATGTAGTAGCCTTTGCCGGGGAACTTATCACCTAAAAACAAAGTCAAAGGAATTGAAGCAAAAAACACAACCAGCATTGCGACGTTTGATTTTTTCATTGTGTTCCTCCCTTGTTTTTCTTGTATAATTCAACAACGTTTTCAGCCGTAACGGCATTTCTGAAGATGTGCTTACTCATACGGTTTGCCGCCGTTGTGTAAAAACTGTTGCCGCCGAAGAATTTCTGCGGAGTTTCGGTTGTAAGCACCTGACCGTCAAAGAACATACTTACTCTGTCGGCATATTTTGCGCAGAATTCAACGTCGTGGGACACCATAAGAATTGTTATGCCTTGACTTTTGAGTTTGTTGAGTATAGCCGCAAATGTTTCTTTGAAGAAACTGTCCATACCTTTTGTGGGTTCATCTAAAAGAAGAATTTTCGGTTCGGTGAGAAGAACTTTTGCGAGTGCTGCTCTCTGTTGTTCACCGCCCGATAAATCATAGGGATGATTATTCATCAGCTCCGTGATTTGGCAGATTTCAGCAATTTCTTTTATTCTGTTTTTATCCCTTGTCATTTCCGAAAGTTCGTTAGAAACTTTGTTTTTCACAAACAGACTTTTCGGGTCTTGCGGAAGCATTGAAATGCAGTTTCTGAAAAGCTCACCCGATTTGAATTTATTTACGGGTTTGCCGAAAACTTTGATTTTGCCTCTGTACGGTTTACAAATTCCGCAAATCGCTTTGAGTGTTGTGGATTTGCCTGCACCGTTACCGCCCACTATTGCGGATATACTTCCCGACGGGATTTCAAGACTGACACCTCTGAGAATATCGGGGGTGTCTTTTTCATATCTGAACCACAGTTCTTTAAGTGATAATGCAGGGTTATCGATTTCATCATCAATATTTTTACAAGGGAATTCTTTTATTTGAGGTTCAGCATCAAATTCTTTACTGAGCCAACTTCTGCCTTCTCTGACGGTCAGAGGGCAGTCACCGATGCCGTCTGCATTATAGAAAACACGCACGGGTGTGGGCATTGCGGTGAACATGGGGTTATTCTGTTCAAAAAGGAGTTTGCCGATATTTCTCGGTGTGTCATCAGCGATGATTTTACCCGAATCCACAACAACTGCTCTGTCTGCATAAGGAAAAATATCTTCAAGTCGGTGCTCGGTTATGATGACTGTTGTGCCAAGCTCTGTGTTGATTTTACGCACGGTATTGAGAAAATCCGATGCGGCGATAGGGTCAAGCTGACTTGTCGGCTCATCAAGAATAAGAACCTCGGGTTACATAGCCATGATTGAAGCAAGGTTGAGAAGCTGTTTCTGACCGCCTGAAAGCACCGCAACATCTCTGTGAAACCAATCCTGAATGCCGAAGTAGCACGCCATTTCGGCAACCCGTGAACGCATTGTTTTCTGATCACATCCGAGACTTTCAAGACCGAATGCAAGCTCATGCCATACTTTATCCGTCACTATCTGGTCATCGGGATTCTGCATAACATAGCCGATTTTTGAGGATTGCTGACGGTTGTCAACTTCTTTTAATTCTGTGCCGTTGAAATATATATTTCCATCTCTTTTTCCGCGGGGAGTCAGAACGGTTTTAAGATGGCGCAGAAGAGTTGTTTTTCCGCTTCCCGATTTGCCGCAGAGAACGATATATTCACCTTTGTTTATTTTAAGCGATACGTTATCGAGTGATTTTTTATCTTTTGAGGCAGGATACGAAAAACTTAAATTTTCGATTTTGAAGTGTTCCACTGTATAACCTCCTTGATGTTCAATAATGTCGGAATCATAAGATATCCGAGATATGCGATAAATCCGATTATGTTGAAGCCTTTTACGGGCGTGATATTTCTTTCGGGCAGAAATTCAGCATTCATTCCGCCGTTTGCGGCAAAAAAGATAACAATACTGAGTAAGATAAACATAACAAATGTTAATATCCAATCGTTTTTTGTCATTCGGTAAATCATAAAGCTTGTCCGTTTTGATGTGCCGTAGCCTCTTGAACGCATTGAATCACTTGTGGTGATACTGCCTTCAAGTGCCCACGATGTGAGAACACCGATAACCGTCATTCCCGAATTCAGTTTATCTTTTATTGATGATTTTTCTGCTGTTCCTTTGCCGATTGAACTTCTGACACCAATTATCTGCTTTGCTTTCTGAATGAGATTCGGTATCATACGGAAAACCATAACCAGAAGCAAAGATAATGAGGGTGCAAGGTTACCGAAAAGGCAGGTGAACTTATCGCCCGTCAGTACTTTTCCGTAACACCCGAACCACAGAAGCATCAGCACGAATGTTGCCGCAACGACTACACCGTAAATGAGTGCTTCAAGGGTATAAGGTCTGTCAAAATATGTAAAAAGAACGGTTACGCCTCTTGTGTTTACAATAGGATTGAAAAGCGTAACGAATACAAAAAGCGGTATCATCAATAATATATTTTTTATTCCTTTTCTGCCGTTCAGAAACAAGTAATACACTCCGCTTGCGAAAATGCCTGCAAGCAGATAAACGGGGTGTTGCAGAAGAACACCGAAAGCGATTGCTCCGATGAAAAACAGCAGATTCACCGCAGGATGAAGTTTTGAGAATGCATCTTGCTTCATATTATTCCCATCGTTCTGCACCGACATCTTCACCGAGCCCGTTACAGGTGTAGCACCAGACGATTTTTTCACCGCCCGTTAAATAATAGCTTGAACAACCGTAATTCGGGAACCATCCGTTTACTTTATACATCCATCCCGATTCGCTGCCGCAGTCAAATTCATAAAGATTGTTGATTCCTTCAATATAATAGCTGTCATACATAGGTGTCCAACTGTATTCTATCGGAATGTTATACTGTTTGCAGACTCTGTTCAGAACATCAAATACAGTTTCGCCCTCTTCAAATTCAACTGTTACTTCCCTGAGAATAACTCCGTTATCGGGAACATACGGTGCTTTTGCGGGGTCGAGATTATCCATATTATTGAGAATTGTGTCACAGCGTATGGTTATAGTACAGGTAAGCTTTTCTTTTGTTGTTTCAACAGGTTTGGTAGTTGTGATTGATGGTTTTGTTGTGGTCGGTTTAGCGGTTGTAGGTTTGGTAGTAGTTACGGGTTCGGTTGTAGTTGTAGCTTTTGGTTTTGTTGTTTTTTCCGGTTTTGTTGTTTCGGTAGTGTTTATTTCAATTGTAGTGCTCGTGGTGTTATTAGGAAAATAATATCGCCTTGTTGTTGTAGGTCTCTTTTTTGTTGTTTTTTCAGTTGTTGTTTGTGTTTTGGTTGTTGTCGGTTTTGTGGTTGTTTCGGGAACAGTTGCCGTAGGTTCTTTCTTTTCCGTGGTTAAAGATGTTGTTTCTTTTTTAGTCGTTTTTTCAGTATGAATTGATGTTACGGTTTCGGTTACTGTGGTTTCGGTTGTTGTTTCTGTTGAACCGTGCATCTGCTCCCAACGTTCATCTTCAAGCATATCCAGATCATCATTTGAGAAAACAAGAGTTTTTGTTTCGTTTGCTTTTCTGATTTGAGAGATATTGAAATCATTGAGGCTTTTAACAGAAAAATCTCTTACAGATTCCATATCGCCAATCCATTCGAGCATCTGACCCTCGGTTGCTTCACCGACAGAGCCTTGATAAACGCTGATACTTTGTGCACCTTTGCGGACACTCAGAGTTGCAACCGCATTACTGATTTCAGTCTGCTTGTCAGCAAATTCAAGAGAAAACGAACCGTTTGTGTTAACAAAAGCTTCGCCGACATTAACTTTAAGAGCAAATTCATCAGCATCGGGATTTATTATTTCTGCATCGGCATTCTGACCGAGAGCAATATAGTTTCCACCTAAAGTAATTCTGACGGTTGCACCGGGGTCGCAGGTGATTTTATCTCCCTTACGGAGAACGGTTTCATCTGTTGTTGCATAGGCAACTCCGTCACGCTGCAAGGTTATGATGCCACGGAAATCCGTCAGAACAGCGGTGTTTTCATCGGATTTGTCAAACCAGCCTTTGATATGACCGACACCCAGAATGCCGGCTGCCGCAATAGCAATAATGACAGCAACCATCACTATATTCGCTGTTTTTTTCTTTTTCATAAAATTGCCTCCTGACGGTCTATATACATTGCTATATAACAAATTATTTTCAAAATTAGGGAGTTGCGTCGGCTGTTGTTTTTAGCAACAGCCGACTTTTAGAGTTATCAGAATGAGAAAATATTTTGGAAAAGTGTGATTACCCAATTGAATATATTAACTATCCAATTGATAAGTTTCTCAAAGAAACTGAGTTCTTTTTCAGCGATAAGTTCGCTGTATGTTGTTTCTGCTGATGTGAGAGTTTCATAATTTTCAACGAGTGCTTTCTGTTCGTCTGTAAGTGCATCATAAGCGGCTCTTGCTTCTTCGATAGCTGATTTGCTTTCTGCGGTAACTGTGCCGATAGCGGAAATCATTGCTTCAACTGTATCGGCTGCTTTTTCATCTTTTGTGTAAACATCAACGTCACTCATATCATAAAGCGAAGTTTTGCCGTCAAGGAAACGGAAATAAGCTGCAAGAGCATACTGTGCCTGCTCTGTTGCCATGCCGTTTATACCGCCATTGGGAATATGAGCAAATCCGCCGTCTTCAACGGCAAACAGGCACATAGCATCAACAACTGATACGCCGTTCTTTACAAATCGTGAATCTTTTTCGGGGTCGATTCCGAGTGCAGTCAATGCAACAATAACCTGAGCGCAGGATTCGCTGCAAACACCGTCAATTGAACCGTAGCCGCCGTTGTCATACTGCTTTTCCGAAAGACAAATGATTGCTTTGTCAACTGCGGTTTTAACATCAGAATTTGTGTTGTAATATTGTGCAAGTGATTGAATTGCCATACCCGTCATATCAGAGTCAGCAACATTACCTGACATCGCCCAGCCGCCGTCTTCAAGCTGCTTTTCAAGAATATGAGCGATGAGTTTTTCACGGGTTACTTGCTCTGTTGCATCTGCATTAACGGGAATTTCATAGTCATAGCAGTCAAATGCAATCAATGCCCATATCGGGCCGTTGATTCCCTGCTTTTTTACATAAGTCATATCGGTCAGACCAATCAGCAGATTGTGACCGTCAACATCTGTTACATCATAGCCTGCGGAAGTAAGAGCAAGAATAACTCTTGAATTATCTGTTGATTTTGCTCTGTGGAGCTGTTCTTTATCGTTGATGTTTGCATTTACATAATCAACAACGTTTTCGTAATATCCTTCGGGACAAGCATACCCTGAACGGGTAAGGTCAATTACCATCCATTCGCCGCCGGTTGAACCGACAGAAGGCGTGCCGAGAGAATTTATGTATGTACCCGTTGCTTCATAAATTGCCTTGTGGTCAATGTCAGCGTTCGGGCTTTCACCTTTTACGTTTACCGTTGTAAACGCAGGTGCAGAAACAATATCTGCAGGGTTCTCCATACCGTAACCGCCGTCTGTCCAGAGATACCAAGTGCCGGGGTAAGAAAATTGAACTTTTACCATACCGTTTTCGTCGGCAAAAAGCTCACCTGCAGGCGAACCGTAAGCAGTTCCGCAATAAACAACAGAATAAGGTTCGGCAACAAATGCCGCTGCGCCGCCGTTTGCCCAGTCCGAATAACTGCGGACAAGACCAAGCTCGATTTCTTCGTTCACAGTTGCCGTATATGCATGATTGAGATTTCCATCCTTATCGGTAAAGTAACGGAATCCCGTTGCACTGTCGCCCCAGAATGCCCAGCTTGTGTAGTGAGCAATATTCAGAAAGTCACCGTTGTTGAGAACAATTCGGTCTGCCGTAAGTCCCCAACCGTCAACTGCGGGATATGCGCCGTTAAGGTCATAGCGGAGATTTTCATCAGAGAAACCGAAAAGTCCGCCCGCAAAATAAATGCTTCCTGCACTTCCGCTGACATATACATCAGACCAATCGAGTCCGAGTATTACTTCGTGAACATAAATATAAAGGTGAAGTGCTGTCAGTTCGGGATTGTTGTCACCGTCTGCATCATATTCAAAATATTCAAGTCCGTAATCGCTCAGATTAACTTCGGAAAGTTCATCAAAAGTTACGGGATAAAAAGCCATCGGAACATTGTTGCTGTCGGTTATAAATTGACTGTCATCGCTGATTGAAATATATACTGTATCATCGGGTTCGATTGCCGATATTGTTAAGGGTATCGCGGTTAAAATCATCGTAAGAGCAATGAATATGCTGATAATCTTTTTAGTCATTACCGTTCGTCTCCTTTTTGAAAGCTGTCTGTTGTTTTTTCTTCTTTTTATTTTTGGGGGGCATTATCTTCGGTTCTTTCAACCCTGCCGTCTCCAAAGCTCTCGGCCACGGACCCAAAAAGGCTTTGATGCGTGATAAAGTCACCACATCAAAATCATCCTTTTTCGGAAGTCTGCCAAGCTCCTTGTTTTTTTCTCGCAGTTGCTCAATTGCCCACTGCTTCTTTTCCTCAGTTATCACATTTTCACCTCACAAAAAAAACAAAACTCTTTCAACCGGAAACAGGTCGAAAGAGTACAACAGACATATCAAAAGGTTGGCAACACGGCATTGTTATTACTGTTAAACAGTCAGTGGACACTGTGATTTTTAGGTAATAAAAAAAGAATGCACGATTTCAAATGCCTTATCAGCTTTTGAATAATCGGTTGCACTCTTCTCACCAAAGTTGTGTTTTAACCTAAAAAAGACACGGCAGGTGTTCTGACTTTATAAAGCATAAACTCTGCTTCAAATACAGTAATGGCGGTTGTTCAGGATTCGAACCTGATTTCCCTTTTGATTTACTCAGCGTACAACTTTTCAAACCGTATCTTATCAACTCATATTCAATTGTCTATAATTATAATCATATTTGACGATGTTGTCAAGAGACAAAAGAGTTATTATACTGTCGGATAATCTCTGTTTTCATCTGCGAATTTATTCTGCAGGAAATCTTGCGTGCAAAGGACAGCGTTGTTTGTTCTAACAAAATTCTAACAAACGGACGAAAAATGAGTTTTTGCATGAATTCAAGCATATCAACACTTGCAGAAATTGGCCTTTTGGTTTCTTGATCTGAACTTTTGTCAGACAGTTCTGCAAGGTTCCGCGAAATGGAATGCAATTCCACTATCGGCGCACCCCTACGAACCAAAAGGTCAGGGGTTCGAATCCCTTGCAGCGCGCCAATTAAAGGACATAGCTGAAGGTGTGTTCCGATAAGACAGTATAGCAGAAACTAAAAGTGCGGCAGATGCCAAACAGATTGCTTATTAAATTAAGAAAGGATTTCTGCTATGAAAAATCAAATTATGTCTTGTGAATTCAACATCGACACCGCCTGCGTTGAAGTCAAACTCACCGACGGCTCAATGGTATCAATCGACTGTATTGCCGTTGAAAATGAATATGCTAACAATATGTACGAAACATCCGAACTTGATTATCTCATCTACAACGAGCCGATGAGTTATGTCAGATTACTGTTAAGCGGTAAGTTAGAAGATTATCTGCGAAACAACACGGACTATACTCCGTTATCTGATATGAGATAAATTTCAGCCGACAACATCTTTATGGTGTTGTCGGCTTTTCCTTTTGTTGGTATATAAAATCTACGAATCAAGATCTTGCTTTTGTAATGCATAAACCCCATTTTCAGCCACGAAGGTCATCTTATATTCAGATTCAAAAGCCACGCAAAAAATGCCCTTATATATCAATGTTCTCAAACATCAAATCGTTACAAGCAAAAGAAAATCCATATAGGCTGATTTAGTGGTCAGCTTATATGGATTTTTTTATATTTTTTAGTTCTTGTGAAATTAATAAATGAAATATCCGAATAATGCAGCAACAAATTTGTGAAATTTTTTAAAGAATTCTTTGATGTATCCTTCTATGATTTCAAGTAAAGAAATGGGATTGTTAACATTGTTTTCGGCGTTTCCAAAATCATATATAAAAAGAACACATCGTCCTGTTTCAGCTCTTTCAACCTCAACGGGTTTTCCGTTTACCGTTACAACACAGTTCTCTGCAAAAGTGCAATTTTTTGAATTTCGTTCTATGGTTATATAAAGCGAATAGTTGTAACCAGGCAAAAACACATCCGATTGAACGATATTTTCTATGCCGCCAAACTCTGAAACCCAGCAAAACAAACCAACACGACAATTGTCATTATCAAGAATTATTTCATCATGGTCAAAAATTTCAGCTCCAGCTTGCGGAGTGGGCATGGTTATATTAACCTCACAGATTTCGCTTTCTGCTGCAAAAGCATTTAAAGGAATTGCAGTAAAAATTGTTATAATGCAAAGTATAATTGAAATCGTTTTTGTTGTTTTCTTCATAGGTTATTCTCCTTTTTTTAAATCGACATTTTTTTGTCATAAATTCAGGTAAATATAAAGCAACTTATTATTCAATAACAACTTGTTTATAACCATATAGCAAAATTCACGGCTGTTTTTGTTATGCCAAACATCTGCCTTATATAGTAAAGAATAATCCACCATAGGCTTACTTCAGAGCTAATACCTTCTCTATCGCAAATTCTGTTGCCTTTTTCGTTGACAAAGGTATTACCGTTTTTGTTTACGGCGTACGCTTCAATGGTTACAAAACCGTTAGATTTTGAAGTTACCGTACATATTGCGCCTGATACGGAGGGGTCAAGAGTGACACCGTTGCCTTCGACAATTCTCCATTTTATTTTTGCACTTTCTGGAAGTCCTGTTGCATTGGCATAGAGATTTATTGATTCACCATATTTAAGGTAACGATTTGACGGAGAGGCAATAGTGATTCTTGCGTTAGAAGGTACAATAAGTGCAGAATAAAGCATATTTTGACAGAGACTTGTTTTTACGGTTCCGGTATGTCCGTTATCACTGCTTGATACAACGCAATAGTAATATTTGAAATTCTGTCCTGTAGGGTCAAAATCAGCATTGATTGCATCTGATATTGGTGTTCCTGTTTTTGTAGCATTGTTTGTACCATACCATTGATATATTTTATTGAATCCTGCGACATCGAAAGTCAGATTCCCTCCAAAATATTCACTCGGTAAATCATTGATGATTGCAGGTGCAGAGATAAATGTTAATCCGTTTTGCTCGGCATAAGTTTGTGCGTAAGTATTGGGAGTTCCGTAAATTGTAAGGTTATAGCCATTTGTATCAAGTGAACATTCTGAAAATTCAGAAGAAAGAATTGCGATTGAATTTTCGGCAGTCGGCAAACTTAAAGTGTTTTTGAGCCTCGGAGCATCAAAATATGATATGGAACTTTCAAGAAATGCATTTTCACCTAAATAAGTTAATGACGGCAATTCAAGTTTAGTTAACGCATCAACATATGCAAAAGCATAATCAGGTGCTGTTTTAAGTTTAGGTGCATTTAACGAACTGAATGTTGTGTTTGCTACATACTTGTCATACATATTGTCATAAAATGCAAAACAATATTCTTCTACTATTTCAAGTTCAGGTGCGTTTAATGTTTTCAGAGAAGAGTTTCTGAAAACATCATTTCCGAGTTCCACTGCACTTGGCAACGTGATTTCTGTTAAGGAATACGTTTCTGCAAAAGCATAGTCTTCTATAACCTGAGCATTAGGAATATATATATCTGTTAATCGGGAACATTCCCAAAACGCCTTCTTACAAATGTTTTGAGTTTTCGGAAGTGAAACTTTTTTCAGATAGTTACACTCCTCAAAAAGTCGTTCTCCTTCAATTTTTTCGACATTTGGGAAATCAACTTCGACCAAATTCAAGCAGTTGTAAAATGTGGCTTGTTCTATATCTATATCATCCGTCGCTGTGAACTCCTTAAGATTCGGAATATCAACGACCTTCAGCCAATAACACTCTGAAAATGCACCGTAATCTACAGAGATAACCGAAGGTAAATGAACTTCTCTTAAAAAAACGCATAGAGCAAAAGCTTCGCAAGGAACCTCTGTGACTAAAGGAAGATGTATTTCTTTTGCCCCTGAACCGCAAAACGCATATTCTCCGATTTTTGTTAACTTCGGGAAATATAAAGTTTTTACATTTCCTAAAACTATACACTCAATTTTTTCAAGATTCGGAGCATCAAATTCTACAACATACTCACTCCAAACACCATCATAATCAACGATCTTCAGTCCTTTTGCAGAAATGTAAATTGCATTATCAACAGAAAGTCCTCGTTCTTCAATGTGAGTTAATGTTTCCGGTAAAACAATGCTTATTATATCATCGTCATTTATAGCGTATTCTCTGATTCCCGTTACCGTTATTCCGTTAATTGTTTCAGGAACAATTAATTCCGCAAAACTTCCAGTGTATGAAGTTAAGTATCCGTCAGGATCTATAGTAAAGTCATTTTCACTTGCATAATACAACACCCTGTATTCAACCGTGTTGTGCAGACTTCTCATTCCGTCGGGAGAATATGCAACAGCTCTTATTGACTGTGTTCCAGTTATTTCAACAGGAGCAGAATACAAAGTAGCGAAATCTTTTGCAGGATAGGTTTCGTCTGTTGTATAGTAGATTTCGTAACCTTCAGGAGCGGAAATTGTAACCTTAAATTCATCGTGATACGTGCCCGATTCAACAGAAAACACAGGCTTAATTGCTTCTTCATAACCCAAAGCAATTCCGACGGCATTTTGTATCTGCGGCATTCCGAAGCCATAATAAAGGCTCTCGTCATCAATATATTCTTCAACAAAGGTCTCTCGAAGATCCAAATATTCTTCATCCTCATATCCATACATTATATGGAATCCGTCATAATAGGAAAGAGATTCATACGGAACGGAAGATTCTATCAGAATTTTTTTTACTTGGTTGATTTTCAAATCTGGTTCAACCGCCAAAACCATAGCCGCAGCAGCCGAAACGAACGGAGCGGAAAAAGATGTTCCATAAACTACTTTCTTTGAATCCGGGAATTCAATGTTATGACCGGGTGCAACAAAATCGACTTCTTCACCGTGATTTGAAAATATGCTGTAATGTCCTTTGTTATCTATTGAGCCGACCGTAAAAACCTCATCAAATGATGCAGGATAATGTTTGCTCGCATCGCCGCCATCATTGCCTGCGGCACAAACAACAATAACTCCTTTACTATATGCATATTTAATGGCATCATAAATTGTGTTTGAATATTCATCAGAACCAAGACTCATATTGATAACGTCAACACCGTCATCTACCGCTAACTCTATCCCGAGAGCTATTGATGAATGGCTGCCTTTTCCGCTTTTATTCATAACTTTATATGCAACAACTTTTACGTTTTCTGAGGTGTTGTCAACAATAATACTTGCTACATAAGTTCCGTGAGTATTAGTTGTACTTTCTGCTTTGGCACTGTCTTCCGTTCCTGTATTACTTAAATTATATCCGGAATCAATAACTCTGTTGTTTAAATATTCTTTTTGGAAATGTACGCCTGAATCCAAAACAGCAACAACCACTTCATTGGTCGAAAAGTTACTGTTTACAGTAACTTTTTTCGCTTCATCACCCTGCATCATATAGTTACCGTATGACAGAGCTTGACTTTCAACAATTCCGTCAAGTTCTGCCCACTTTACATAAGGCAAACTGTTGTAGTATTCAACAGCTTTTTGTGCTGTTTCCGCATCTGAATACTGATAGATATAACGATTGTTGTTCCCGACAACACATTCTGCGTCTTTGTATGTATCAGGTTGGAGGGTTGCTTTAACTATAACTCTACTTTCAACACATTCTTCAATTGAACTTCCTTCAATAAACGATTCGGAAAAGTTCTCTATGTTTTCAGACAAAGGGGTATAAAACGAAGAAATCATAGCTGTCGCATAGCAAAAACAACTTTGCAAGAGAATTAAAATCATAACAAAAGAAATAATTCTTTTGTGTCTTATTATCTTCATATTTATACCCCTTTTCCAATTTAATTAGTATTTGACGAATGTTTTATTTTAGTTTTTGTTATAGAAAATATTTGTTTTATGTAGTAAAGAATCATCCACCACAGACTAACTTCTGAAATAACACCTTCTCTGTCGCAAACCCTATTGCCTTTTTTGTTGACGATTGAGTTACCGTTTTTATCTACAGCATAAGCTTCAATAGTCACGTTACCATTTGATTTTGAAGTTACGGTGCAGGTTTTACCTGATGCAGATGGGTCAAGTTCTACTCCGCTACCTTCAACAATTCTCCATTTTATTTTTGCACCTTCAGGAAGTCCTGTTGCATTAGCATGAAGAACCATTGATTCGCCGTATTGAATAGTATGTTCTGAAGGAGTAGCGATTGTTATTCTTGCATCGGGTATCGGAGTTGCTGTGTAAAGCATATTTTGACATAAACTTGTTTTTATTGCTCTGTTATATTTGTAATCTCTACTTATGACAATACAGAAGTAATATTTGTAGTTATGTTCAGAAGGGTCAAGTTCTTTTTCTTCTGTGCTGGAACTTAGCAGCTTTACTCCTGTTCCGTTTTCGTTGTTTGTACCGAACCATCTATATATTTTGTCAAATCCAGCAACATCAACAGTCAGTTTACCTTCAAAATATTCAGCAGGCAAATCATTGATGATTGCAGGTGCAGGGATAAACGTTAACCCGTACTGTTCTGCATAAGTTTGTGCATAAGTATCGGGAGTACCGTAAATTGTGAGGTCATAACCCGTTGCATCAAGAGAACATTCCGAAAATTCAGAAGAAAGAATTGCTATTGAATTTTCAGCTGTCGGCAAACTTAAAGTGTTTTTGAGCATCGGAGCATCAAGATACGATACAGAGCTTTCAAAAAATGCATTTTTACCCAAATCGGTTAAAGAAGGCAATTCAAGTTTAGTTAATGCACCCGTATATGCAAAGGCATAGTTTGCTGTTGTTTTGAGATTTGGAGCATAAAATAAAATAAAGGTACTGTTTTCTGTGGGTTCTTCCCACATATTATCATAATCTATAAAACAATATTCTCCCAGTGTTTCAAGTACAGGTGCATCTAAAATGTTCAGTGATGAATTTTTAAAAACATAATCTCCCAGAACCTTTGCACTGTGTAATGTAATTTCTGTTAAGGAATATGTTTCCTCAAATGCATAATTACCTATCTTTTGAGCTTTTGGAACATATACTTCCGATAACGATATGCAATACGAAAATGCTTTTGCTCCGATTGTTTCGGCGTTAGGAAGTTCAACTTTCTTTAAGTTGTAACATTCATAAAACAGTCTGCAATCTTCGACTGCAACGACATCAGAAAACTCAATTTCAGTTAAATTAACACATTTTTCAAACGTACCAGAATCTTTCCCATTAAATCGATATGTTGAAACAAATTCTTCAACATTTGGAATGTTTACTTTTTTTAGCCAATGACAGTTTTTAAACGCTCCGGTATCTACTGTAGTAACTAAAGGGGCATTAACTTCTCTGAGAACATCACATCCTGAAAATGCAAAACACGGTAATTCAGTAATTAAAGGAAGACTAGCATATTTCAAATGACTAAACCCTCCGAAAGCTGTTTTGCCCATTTTTGACAATTTTGTGAATTCAATACTTCTTACTCCCAACATTATGCTTTCAATATATTCAATGTTAGGAGCATCGAACTCAACAACATTCGGACACCAAACACCTTCTTTTTCAACATTTATTAATCCTCTTAACGATATATAAATAGCATTGTAAGATCTGATTCCCATTTCTTCTATGTGAGTTAATGTTTCAGGAAAAACAACACTGATAATATCGTTGCTATTAAATCCATTTGTACGAATTCCCGTTACGGTTATTCCATCTATTGTTTCAGGAACAATAAATTCTTTAAGTTCGCCGATATAAGAAGTTAAATATCCGTCAGAATCTATCATGAAGTCATTTTCGGTTGCATAATATAACACTCTGTATTCAGCCGTATTATGCATACTTCTCATTCCGTCTGGAGAATATGCAACAGCTCTTATCGACTGTGTACCTGTAATTTTAATGGGTGAAGAATATAAAGTAGCATAATCTTTTGAAGGATAAGTTTCGTCAGTTGTATAGTAGATTTCATAACCTTCGGGTGCAGAAATTGTTACTTCAAATGCTTCGTGAAATGTACCTGAATCAACAGAAAACTCAGGCTTGATTGCGTCTTCGTAATCTAAAGCGATCCCAACCGCATTTTGTATCTGTGGCATTCCGTAACCGTAATAAAGGTTTTCATCATCATTAAAACTCGCAATAAAAGCCTCTCCAAAATTATTATCTTCGTTTATTTCATAATCATTTATGACATGAAAACCATCATGATAAGAAAGTTTTTCGTAAGGAACAGCGGATTCTACCAAAATATTTTTTGTTTCGTTGATACTTAACTCGGGATTAACAGATAAAACCATTGCCGCAGCAGCTGATACAAACGGCGCAGAAAAAGATGTTCCATAATCTTTTTTTGATGAAGTAACTTCAATATTATGACCGGGAGCAACGAAATCTACTTCTTCACCGTGATTTGAAAAAAAACTGTAGTTTCCGTTTCGGTCAATTGAGCCTACCGTAAAAACTTCTTCAAATGATGCAGGATAATATTTACTTACATCGTCACCCTCATTTCCCGCAGCACAAACAATAACAACACCTTTACTGTGGGCGTTTTTTATGGAATCATAAACCGCATTTGAAAACTCATCGGAGCCAAGGCTCATATTGATTATATCGGCTCCGTCAGCAACAGCCATATCAATACCGAGAGCAACACCGGAATTTGATCCATATCCAAATTCATCAAGAACCTTATAAGCATATATTTTTACATTTTCCGAAGTGTTGTCAATTATGATAGATGCTACATAGTCACCGTGACGGTTGTCAGCTTCTGCACTATCACTTATACCGGTATCACTGAAGTTATAGCCGGAATCAATAACTCTACCATTGTAAAAAGGATAATCAAAATATGCACCTGTATCAAGAACCGCAACGATTATTTCTTCCTTTTCAAGATTTGATTCAGTAACATATTCTTTTGCTTCGTCACCCTGCATCATATAATTGCCGTAAGACAGAGCTTGGCTTTTAACAATTCCGTCAAGCTCTGCCCACTTTACATAAGGCAAACTGTTGTAGTATTCAACAGCTTTTTTAGCTATTTCCGCATCGAAATACTGATAAATATAGAGATTATTACTTCCAACCACACATTCTGCATATCCGTATGTATCGGGTTGGGATGTTGCTTTGACAATAACTCGGCAAGCTACAGACTCTTCAAGCTCTTTGCCATCTGCAACTTCTTCCGAGTACAGCTCGGACATATTCTCTGCAAATTCTTCAATGGAGGTATTTGTGGATGCACTAACAGGCTGATAAAAATTGCAAAGTGTAAGCAATACGGATATTGCTAATATAACACTTATTATTCTTCTCATACAAATACCTCCATATATATTACGATTCACATAGCATACTGGTCTACATTTCTTTGTAAATAAATGTTACGAGAATTAAAATACAGTAATTACTTATAATTTAAATTTATAGATTATTTAGAGCGGTTTCAACACAGAATGCCGAATCGCCGATTTTCAATGCGTGATTGCAATTTTATTTTTCTTTATTATAATTATAAATACAGCAATTGGTTTTATAATGATAATGGTGTATTGTGAAAATATAAAGGAGAGCGTGTATGAGGATTTGTATTTGCGATGACGATTTACATATGCACGACGAGATAAAACAACTCATCGGTGAATTTTTCTCTCAGACGGATATCCCCGAATTCTCCTGTTTCGGTTCGGGCGAGGAATTGCTGGAGTGTTATTCGCAAGGCAATGAATTTGACATTGTGTTTCTTGATGTTGAAATGTCAGAAATCAACGGAATTGAAACAGCGGAAGAAATTAGAAAAAAATCACCCGAAGCAATCATAATTTTTGTTTCAAGCCACAAAAATTATGTGTTTGATGCTTTCAGGTGTGAAGCTTTGCATTTTTTGGTTAAACCTATCAACAAAACAGAGTTTGAAAATGTTTTCAGCCGTGCAGTTAATAAATATAGGAGCCGAAACAACTTTCTGCCCCTGCAATGGCAAAACTCAAGAATGAATATCAAAATCAGCGATATTTATTATGTTGAGGGATACAGAAGACATCTGAAAATCCATACGGCAGATGAATCGTTTGAGGCGCAGGGTAATATAACATCAGCCTATGAAAAATTGCGTGAACACGGTTTCGTTCTCATTCATCAGGGGTATCTGGTTAATATGCAGTATATCAAGCGTTTCAATGCAACAGATGTTGTTCTTGAAAACGGTGCAGAGGTTATGATGAGCGCAAGAAGACGAGCAGATGCTCTTATTGTTTATAACAATTTTGTAAGGAAATGGAAGTGGTAAGATGGCAGAATATCTGATAAATTTTGTGGGAAACTGTTTCGAGCTTTTTATTATCATTTTCTTTCTGAAAGATAACTATAAGTTAAGGGTAAAAAAGAAAGCTGCAATTTCACTTTGCGGATTATTTTTGATGTTTCAGTTTGTGACCAATAATTTGTTTTTAGGCGAATCAATATTGGTGATATTATGTAGTATATTGTTTTTGTTTTTGGTTTCATTGATTTATGATATCAAGCTTTCATTAAGGTTTGTTTTTTCCGGTTTCATATTTCTTCTTTTAGCATTGTCTGAAATAATTGTTGGTTCAACACTTTCGATTGTTTTTAAAATTGATATTACATATATGCAAAACAATTTGTTGATTTTTGCGATCTGCACATTAACATCAAAATTCATTTCATATATTTTTGTTTTATTTACTAAGGCAAAACGATTCAATATAAAAAACGATAATTTTAAACTTTCTTTCATTTCTATATTTCTTCTTCCGATTGCATCGATATTAATAATGTTTCTTTTTCTGAGATGCTGTTATCAAATTAAAGACACAGGTTTTTATATAATAACGCTTATCACCGCGATTGTATTGATGTTTGCTAACATTGCAATTTTCTATATTATCGATAAACAAAACGATTTGATCAAAACTAAAGAAAAGCTTTTCTTTACAGAAACTCATATCAACAGTCAGATTGCTCACTATGAAGAACTTTACAGACATCAGAACGAGCTTCGCACATTCAGGCATAATATTAAAAATATCTTTCTGTCGCTTATGGGAATTCTTAAAGACGGAGATGCAGATAAAGCACTTCATGCAATGAAGTCAAATTTTGATATGCTTGATGAAATGAACAAAAACATTGTAAATACGGGTCACCCGATAACTGATGCGATTCTGCAATCAAAGCTTCATGATGCCGACAGCGAAGGAATAAAGATGAATATCTCAACAAAGCTTACAGAGGAAATTGTTATTGATGAATTGGAGCTTGGAATCATTCTCGGAAATGCACTCGACAACGCAATCGAAGCAACAGCTAAAATAGATAATAATTCAGAAAAGGTTGTTACATTTGACATGATAACAACAACAGAAAGAATTATTATCACAATTGAAAACCCGGTTAAAGGTAATGTTAATTCTGACAAACTGACAACAACAAAGAAAGACAAAATAAATCACGGTCACGGTATCAGAAGCATAAAAACCATTGCCGAAAAATATGACGGCGTTGCAGAGTTTGTATGTAGTAACGGTGTGTTTACAACAAACATAAACATCGGTAATATGAAACCGAACAGATAACCAAAAAGATGCAAGCGTAAAAAACTTGCATCTTTTTTGCTTTTTACCCTATTGACACTGTAGAAAAACTGATATAAAATAACAATGAACATTTGTTTGTTGCCGTTATAAATGTTTTTTGTTTTTTCAGGAAAAATTCATTCAACTTCGCTCCATATATAAGTGAGAGGGTGTTTTTTCTGTTGCAAAACATTTTTTATGAAAAAATTTCAAAATTCAGGAAAAATTTAATTCGTTTCACTCCATATATAAGTGAAGGGGGTGAAATATTCTCCTAAACGTGGTGATTGATTATGGCTGATACCGCTAAAAACAGTTTTATCGTTCTGCTCCCGAATCAGATAATAACCATTCCGCAGGATAGCAATCTTGCGTGGCTTCCGCTTTTCTATGCATTGCCGAAAGAGTTGGTTTCAAAACGCAAGGCTTATCTTGAAATTCCGAGAAGTCCGTATGATGTTTTACGCACTGATAAATACGAAAAACTCATCAATGACGATGCTTTTCTCGAACTCGTCTGGGATTGTTATGCTTGGTCTGTGTGGCAGTTTATTCAAGTTCCTCGCAGTAATGGTTACGGTGATATTCCAGGCAAGTGGACAAGTTATTCGGGTGACTTCCCTCTATGGCGTTTATGCTATGCAATTCAAAATCAC
>JAZQTC010000037.1:0-9810 GCA_045630405.1 Acutalibacteraceae bacterium | reverse complement strand
ACGATAACGTTAGGGGCATCAAAGAAATTGACGTTTTCAGCATATATATGGCTTAAAGATTCGGCGAGATTGCAGCCTTTGTATCCGGTCTGTGTCAACTGCGTGCTATCGACAAATGATACGTTCATCTCAGATGCTTTTGTTAAAGCCTTAAGCAAATAGGATTTGCCCGTGCCGGTAGGCGATACAACAAAACAAGAAGTGCAGGGCAACTGATTAAAATCACAATTCCCGGAATCAAGAGCTTGCACCTTTGCCAAATGCATAGACAATAACGTCGCTATTTTTTCGGTAAACGCCTTTTGGCTCTCAAGAGTAACCATGTTTTCCTTTGCGCGCTCTATAATCTGCGCAGGCGTGTAATAATTTGTTTTCTTCATTCTCTTACCTCTCCTTCATAAACATAACATCTTGTTTTTATTCTTCTGAAATCATCTCCTTTGGTTTTATAGTAATGTTAATATTGAGTATGTTAGCCGTTTACGGCCAAGCATACAGTATGGATGGTTTTCACAACACTCAAAATCGGTAACAACATGGCGAGAACCGTCCATACGCGGCAAAAATGTTTTTTCCACGCTTTGTTGGTGTTGTAGTAATGCATTTTAAATATACCAACACACACGACAGCCGTATAAACCATAAGAATACTTAATAGTATCCAAACGCCAACAATTAAAATCGCATTTATTTCTATGCCGCTAAATTCCACACCGCTTGTAAACATACCTTTATACCTTGCTTTTAATTTTTTTCAAGTACGCCCTACTCGTCACACGTGTGGCATTCAAGCAATTGACAATATTCGCCGCATGTTGAACAAGTCAAATCACGCAAATACTTAACACAAGTTCCGTTTGTGCCGTGCCCCGTGCGTTTACCACAGTAAGAACACCATGAACCTATATATGTACTGTAAATCCGTTGAGCAGTCATGGTTCCTCCCCAACTCGCATCAAAAATGCCATTGCCGATAGAGGTAAAAGCAACTACTACTCCGTTTTTATAGATAACAATCTCATATCCAGGCCCGGCGACTTCGAGGTCGTTTAAAGATAGAAGTTTTTTCGCTTCATCATATGATGCAACAAAGTGTGTCTCGCCATTAAGAACAATTTTTATGGGACCGGCAAACTGCTCGGCTTTCTCGCCCACTTCCTTAAGCATAACTCTTACTTGAATGGACTCGGAGTTGCAAGTAAGTGTATACTCGTTAAGGCTATCTACAAACATGCGTGTTTCGTTGACAAAAATAGAAAAAACGCCATAATCATCAACAGGAGCAAAAACTAATGTAATAATTTCTCCTATTGGTACGATTAACTCAAATCCGTCCTTTGTGTTTTTTACAACATATCGCCCGTCTTTAACAGAAACAGTACCATAAATATCTCCGGTAGTGTATGTCACCCTACTCATCCTTCCTGTAATAACACAATAACCAACGGGTTCTGTAGATTCATCAAAACGGTCGCTTTCTTCGAGCTCGGAAATTTCTTCGTCGGGAACAATGATGGAAACATCTTCAGGCTCGGAGGGCTCATCAGGCTGATAAGGAGCCTCTACCTTGGAGGTTTCCGCAGGGGTCGTTTCCTCGGGTACTTTGGAAACGTCTTCCGCCGAGGATTCAGAGGGCTCAGAAGGGTCCGCAAGGGATTCCTCCTCTTCGTAAGCTTCGGAAAGCTCCGATACCGTGCTTTCGTCCGCGCCAGAGGATTCCGCGCTCTCAGTGGAGGCATCAGAAGAGGCTTCTGTATAGGCGCAGTGCGCCAATGTGATTGCGCTAATCGCGCAGATAATTACGAGTATAGCAACAGCGATTGCAGCAAAAACTTTCTTGTTCATAATAAACTCCGGATGTTATGTAGTGTGATAAAAATGTTTAAGTGTAACAAATCTTAGTATACCCAGACATCTACGTTGACGTTGGTACGAGTTCGATATAAAGTTTCTAATTGTTCGTTGTGCCTGCGTTCGGCATCGGCAAACTGTTCATACAAATTAATAAGCTCGGTTAGCGAGTTTGCGCGCTTACATCTGATAGCCTCAATCATCCATTCCAAAGCATAAGAAGACCAATACTTATACGGAATTTCTGATGTCTGCAAACGGCTAAGTAATAAGTTTATCTCATCCTCTGCTCTCATATATTGTTTTTCAAGTTCGTTATATACAATTTGTTCTTTTTTTGTATAAGCTCGTTTGCGCTCGTGTTTAATAAGTGCGTCTTTGAAAATGAAATACAGCAGCACGGGGATACCGGCAATCAAGGAACACATTATGAAAACAATTAATTTATCATCGAAATCCATTTTACTTTTAAACAATTCTATAATAGTTGTAAATGCACCTATCACAAGAATCCAAAACAGCGCTGAAGTAGCCCAATGCGCGAAACGAAATAGAGAAAATTTTATGTTCGTGTTTTTTCTTTTAATTTTATCTATTTGAGTCTGAAGCGCCTCTTGCGCTTCACAAAGCTTTTCTATTCTTTTTACAACAGGTAGTGTTTCGAAAATATTCATAATGACCTCTAAATAAAAATTAATAATTTGTTGATTACATTATGCCGTTTACGGTATATAATAAGCGTAAAAATAGAAACGGCAAAATAACAGCGATATTATATGATTGATATACGTTGTTTTTCTTCCGCAGAAAGAATTTTGGCTATTCGCTTTTGGTCGAATTCGATTTCTTTAATTGCTTTTTTTATGTTGTTGCGCTGTTGTATTCTCATTTGAACGTTTGATAAATCTTCGGGTGCGATGGGTTCCCTTATCACGTTGCCTCTTTCAATACGCTGTAAATAGACATACGTTTTTTCTTCGCATTTCTTGAACACTATATGCCCTATAGGTAGAACATCTTTTTCTTTTAGAAATCGCATTTTTTGATTTCCCAACCGTTCATATTCTTCAACCAAAAGTTCATCCAATCTTGACAATGCACGGACCTCCTTTCAAAACACAGTGTTTCGCAGAGTTATTTCTGCTACGACAAATAAATTACGCACATATTATGCCATATACTGGTAAATATTGCAATACTTTTTTCTATTTTCTTATAAATTTACACTATTTTTTGCAATAAAAACAAGTCATTAGTATTCGTTTAAGCCTAATTCTTGTAAATATTTCAGTAAAAGAAGGATAATTAAGATGTCAAGACGTGGAGATAGTATATATCACAGAAAAGACGGCCTATGGGAGGCAAGATATGTCAAAGCAGTTGATGAAAACGGAAAGAAAAAATACGGTTCAGTCTATGCTCATAGTTATCGAGAAGCGAAAGAAAAACGCGAAGAGCTTGCAAAAAACCTGAAAATGTTTTCCCAAGCTGTGCATAAGCAGAAATCTACGCTGATATCCATATGCCGAGAGTGGTTGTCGTTAAACAAATGTCGCTTAAAACTATCAACAGTACAACGGTATAGCAGTTTCATCAACAAACACATAGAAAACCAAATTGGAAACTATCATATAACGCGTCTTTCTCCTTTGCTGCTAATGGAATATGCTGAAAACAAACAAAAACAAGGGCTTTCGGCGAAAACGATAAACGGTATTTTAGGTTTCATACACACTTGTCTGAGATATGCTCACAGGCAATATGGTATACCGTTAATAGATATCATCTATTTAAAACAAGCTAATAAAGAAATGCGTGTACTTTCGGTAGAAGAACAGAAAACACTGATAAACTACCTTCTGACAAATATAGACATCTATAAGTTGGGAATATTGCTCGCGTTATATAGCGGGATTCGCATCGGAGAGTTATGCGCACTTAAATGGAAGGATATTACAACTGAATATATTTATATTTCCAAAACATTGCAACGTTTAAGCAAAACCGCCAACAACTACACTGAACTTGTTGAGGACGAGCCAAAGAGCAAGTGTAGTATACGAAAAATACCGTTGCCAGAATTTATCAGCAAAGAACTTGAACCATTTCGTAATCCAAACTCAGAAGCGTATTTCTTGAGTACACCCAAACACCACATCACAGAGCCGAGAATGATGCAATATTGGTTTAAAAAGTATATACGCGAGATAGATATCCCCCACGCTAACTTTCACTCTTTGCGACATACTTTCGCCACAAGAGCCGTGGAATCCGGTTTTGATGTAAAAACACTTAGCACTATATTAGGTCACAGCACCATACAACTTACCATGGATAGATATGTTCACAGTTCGTTCGAATTAAAGGTCGCCAATATGAACAAGCTGAAGCTATTATTGTAAAAAATATCGTAAACAAATATTAAAATGCGAGTTTCCTTGATGGTTTCTCGCTTTTTCTTTTGAGAAATAACTCTGCGAAACTCCTGCCGCTGTTTTGGCGGCATTTTTGTTGTTGATTTTTCCTTTCGATGTGTGCATAATCTCTTCGTTGATTGAGGAGGTGAGCATGTGCATATCAACAAACAAAGGCAAAATATTTTGTGGCAAAAATCAATAATGAAAAGGAGAGTAAACGATGAAAAAATTTTTACACAAAGCCTATTCCAAAATTCGAGCAATTTTTAATGTTGGAGGGACCGGGTTTGCTATTGATTTAAAATCAGCGGAAGTAAAACCCGGAAAGATATGTTTGCGTCCAGTTGACCAGGATGTTACATATGTTATAACAGGTAGCGATGCGGATATTCTCATAAACAATGGCGAAGAAATATCTGAAGAGAACTTTTTAATTATCAATAATTCAAATCTTGCCGATGATAAAATGGAAGATATGAATATTAAAGTTAAAAATGAACAAAAACCCCATTCAACAGAAGTTTCCCTGCGTTCATCAAACTCCCATCAAACTATCCCTCCGTACTTCATTAAGAAAAAAATCACTTTTACATTTTACGGCGACGAATTTGATTGGGTAAACCAAACAATAAAAAGCTCAGGAATGCAACGTTCGGACTACTTAATAGCATGTCTTCAAAACGCGCACAGACTATCAAACACAAAACGGTTTACAACTGAATGTGAGCGCGTGAAGAAGCAAAGAGACCAACATACAAGAGAAGTTAAACAGTATTATAAACAAAAGTAAAAACCATTTATCGTCGGAAGAAATTCCGGCGATTTTTTCAACATTTTCCCAAAAGCTCTTGACATATTGTGTCGTTTGCGATATAATATACTCGTAAGGAGTAGTGTGAGTATGAAAAGCAAAATTGATATGTTAAAAAATATATACGACTTGGTTGAGGGACTCACGGCAGAACAACTGGAAAAAGTAGTTGAAGATATCTACGCCAAGATTACAGATGATACTGCCACGCATGATAGTTTCACAAACGTCGGCAACGAGAAGATTACTACGGTTTGTAAAAAGTGCGGTTCTACGCATGTTGTAAAAAACGGAACGGATAAAAGAGGAAATAGAAGATACTTGTGCAGAGATTGCAAAGCAACGTTCGGCGATACCGTCGGTTCCGTTATATATAATTCTCACAAAGAAGCTAAAGTTTGGAAAAGGTATATTTCAATTATGCTGAATGGTGGCTCAATAACTAAATGCGCATCTGAATGCGACATATCCACGCAAACAGCGTTCATTTGGCGTCATAAAATATTAAATGCGTTATCGCGTAAATCGTTCTCAAACTATTATGATGGGCTTGTAGAAATGGATGAAATGTACATACGCATTAGCTACAAAGGCAACCATAAAAAAAGCAAAAATTTTGTTATGCCCCGTGAGTCCTTCAAAAGAGGTAGCGATAACAGGATTGCGAGCAGCAGTTCAAAAGCATCAGTTTTATGTATAGTCCAGCGAAATAAAGGCTTTTATGGCACGGTAGCCTGCAGAGGAATGTTGAATTTTACTCTGCTTTCTTACTTGTTTTCTGAAAAAGTCTCTGACGAGAGTATAATAATGACCGACGGATTGAAAGCATACGGGCAGTATTTCAAAACCACAAATGCTGAACACATCGCATTACCTTCGCAACAAGGTAAGCCCACCATAAAGGGCAAGGGCGTTTATCACATAAACAATGTAAATGCCTTGCAGCAGCGATTCCGCAGATTTTTACGTCCGTTTAACGGTGTTTCCACAAAATATTTAAATAACTATCTGGGTTTATTTCTCTGGTTAGAGAACAACAAAACGGGAAACAAACGTGACTTGATATATAATGAGTTAAATCAAAATAATACATATATGACCGCTTCGCAGTTGGCTATGGTGCCTCCCACTCCTGATTTTGCTCCTGCCGCGTAGTACCATGATGCTTTTTTAAGTAATTATCATAAACATGTAAGTATTTCTCTTGATTGTTGTATATTTCTATTGCCATAGGTCGTGAAACGCCGTGTTTTTCCCCTATGCGTTTAAATGCCCCGGTTTTGCAAACGCGCAGTTCTACGTTAAGCTCTTCTACTATGGTACGATTCCTTTCTTGTAGATGTTTGTAATGTTCATGCGGCGGCAGTTTCCATTTGCCTTTTGAATTGTTACGCCGGAAAGTTTCGCTGATATCTTCTTTTCTTAATTCATATATCTCTCCTCTTAGCGTATTCGGATTCAAATGATATTTGCGCGCTATTACCTCATATATATCTTTCTTTTCTTTATGTGCATTTTTAAGGAATTTATAGATGCTATATATTTCTTCTTTTTGACTTTTAAAAGTTCCTCGCCTTTTGAGAGGACTGATACACTCATCGGAGTTTACGATTGCTGCGCCTTCGGGAGTGTTTTTAACCTTCCTCAATATTGTATATATCGCAGAAGTAGTAAGCTCATATTCTCTCGCGACATCTTTAATTTTAGCGTTATCACAATAGACGCGTGAAAAAATACTCCAATCGCGATATGAGATAGGTTTTTTATCGGCCTTTTCTTCAAAATCCTTATTAACGATTTCGTCATGCTTTCCGTACTTTTTCACTTTTTTTGAGATAGCATAAATTTTCCGCCTATTTATCTTGAAAGTTTGTTCGATTTCTTTAATAGGCATCTTGTTCATCCAAGCTTTATATATCTTCTGTTCCTTCAACGGTATCCTGCGCTCCCAAAGTTCTTCGTTGGGAATATTGGAAACGGGAACGAAATATCTATTTTCCAATTCTTTTTTCGTCAGCGATTTTGTGTGCGCTAAAGTGAATAGAATTTCGCGGCACAAATACGACATATCAACATCTCTATTGTTTTGCAAATAATCAAAAAGCAATAAATATCCGGGCAAAAAACGTGATGATACACCGTTATAGTTTCTCAAAAAGCGTTGAAGTTTGCCGTGATAAGTATTTATTTTCTGCACATTATATGTACCTGATGTATCGGGCACTCGTTTTTTCCCCTTTTCCTTTGTTACTTTCCTTTCCCATCTCGGTATTTTATATGTATTTACTGCATGTCCAAAACATTTGGCTCCGTCCGTAACCAGAGTAGTATTATCAGAAACTTCAATTTTGTCCTTAAAGCCCTCCGATATTCTTGCGCCCGAAGGGTTTCCAAAGCCTACTATTCTTGAGAAGGCGTTTCCATTTTCATCAATAGCGCAAAGAACGCAAATTGAGTTTTTGTGCGAGTTTTTGATATTGTTGGCTCCTCCGCGCTTCCTGGCCTTTCTCGGCATACAAAAATCTTTACCGTGATTGCCTTTGAGGTTATAGGGCACTTTGGTGTCATCTGCAATAATCGTACCCGAAAGAACAATTTGTTTTTGTAATATCTCCAAGGCATAAAACACTCGTAATTTCCAAGAGAAAGCAGTGAATTTGGAGATGTTGCAATCAGCGCTCAGCTCTTCTACGGTTGACCATCTTAACATCCCGCGAATAAATTTCACCCATACGCCCACATCCTGTTTAACGTTTGATACCATTGAGTTGTTTGATAATCCAAATGTTGCTCCGCACATCTGACATATGTATCTTTGACGTTTGTTTTTGTCTTTTCCGTTTTTACACACGTCATCGCTTCCACATTTATTGCAGGCGACAGAGCACTTCGCTTCAGTATCGGATTTTTCAAAGTCGTCAAAGGAAAATGAGCCTATGCTGCTACACTCATAATGGTCATTAACGAATCTTCGATGAGCCGTTTTGTCTTGTTCGGAAAGCAATAAATACATATCGTTATATGCATTTAATACATTTTTTGAATCGATTTTATGGGCTTGAGCCAAGTTTTTCACCTCTTTTCCGCCAGTGCTCTGTTATCTCTTTGTTGGTTAATCGAATCAACTTTTTATCTAATCGCCAACTTTCGGTTGTTGTGTCGTGCAGAACGCTATAAGTTTCCGCACCTATATGTAGAAATCGTGGAAGCTCAGCAAACGGTGATTCGTACCGTTGTCCTATATGATGTACTTGTATGACCTGACCTGTTTCGCTATCATACGGAGCATCACCGTGTAACATACGTTCAAGGTTAGTTGCTCCATTCGGCGTTATATAGTCGGGTTTCACATCAAAAATCAAAGTAGGTCTAAACACGAAGCCTTCTACCAACCGAGCGTTCGTATATAATTTCAGTTCTCTAACAGTTTTGATATAATCATTAATAGTCTTTGAATAAGGGCTTATGGCGCTGATAGTCTCAGCTCTACTTGCATTATGCTCTTGTATCAAAACGAGATATAGCTGATTCATTTTTTCAAGTAACTCATTGTCATACATAAAAACTCACCTCAAATATATTTTGAAAGGAATAAACACTTATGAAATTACGATTAATTAAAAGGGACAGTAAACTGCTTTTGCTGTGCAATGATGGTTCTATAGCTGATGCTGACGAACGTACTTTGCGTTTGCTCTTTGTTTGTTACAAGGATATTTCCACCTTTAAAGGGCAACAGGGCTTTTGGACAGTCGAATGCGATGCGATGGACTTATATCCGGGAACTACAATTGCTTATGTGAATGATTTTAATCACCTATGTCTCGTCGAGAATCCTTTCATCTCACTAATGCAAAATCTGGCAGACGATGAATACATAACTTTGCACGAATACGCAGTTTTGCATGGAAAAAACGACAATAGAATCAAATTGTTGTGCCGAGAGGAAAGAATTCCCGGAGCAATTAAAAAGGCAGGCAAGTGGTTCGTGCCTCGACACGCACCATATCCACAGGATGCAAGATTTTCTGGTGTTGAAAAATAGCAAAATCCTCTTCTGCAACTGTTATATCCGCCTTTTTTCATTTTTCCACCCCAATTTCAAATATTTTTTATAATTAGCAAAAAAATAAACCATACGAGCCAAATACAACAGCTCGTATGGTTTGTTTTTTTAAAATGTCGTATTGAATTAGTTTCCAAGAGTTCATTTTGAAAATTATAAAAACAAAAGAAAATATTCTTGACAAATTTTCATCAAAATTTGTTTTTATACAAATGTAGCAATATCACTCTTTTAAATATTTTTCTTTCATACTATATATGACTATTTTTAAGGAGGGTGTATGTATGACCAAACACGAAGTTTATCGTGTTATATTCATGGCATCATATGCTTTCTGATGTCTTGTGGCGTGTAATCATTGACAACGCTACTAATCTACATTTGGTGGCATAGGCAAATACAACGTACGAAAGCAGAGCAAAATGTAAAAAACTGCGGAGGCACACCTCCGCAGTTTTTTAATGTGAGTTGTATATTCTTACACTATTTGTGTATATATTGTTATCAATACTAAACCTCAATAGAGCCGAAAAAGAATAAAGGGCACGGTTTAAGCGTGCCCTTTTGATATACTTTTCTATTCCTTCTTGTAATCCGTTTCCCGCATACGGTTGATAACGCCCTTAAGCTCCTGCTTGCGCGGGAGATCGAGAAAACGTCGGCAG